>DATBKP010000214.1:0-4994 GCA_036555785.1 Steroidobacteraceae bacterium | reverse complement strand
CGAAGTACCGAAGTGATTCAGGTAACAGGTAACAGGGAACAGGCAACAGTCGAAACCGCGTACGCCGTCGGTACCGTTGCCTGTCGCCTGACCTCTGTGACCCGAACGCCGACGTGGTGAAATTGGTAGACACGCTGTCTTGAGGGGGCAGTGGCGAAAGCCGTGGGAGTTCGAGTCTCCCCGTCGGCACCAGCAGCACCCAGCGCGCAGCCCCCGGCGGCAGGCGGCGCGCAAGCATCCATGCCGCAGCCGGCATTGAGCACACTGCGCAACTGATTTCGATGCTCGAGCAATACTTTCCGATCCTGCTGTTCATCGGCTTCGGCATCGTGCTGGGGCTCGCCATGCTCGGCGTGGGCCGGCTCGTGTCGCCGAACCGGCCGGACCCGGAGAAGCTGTCGCCGTACGAGTGCGGCTTCGAGGCGTTCGAGGACGCGCGCATGAAGTTCGACGTGCGCTACTACCTCATCGCGATCCTGTTCATCCTGTTCGACCTGGAGATCGCGTTCCTCTTCCCGTGGGCCGTGGTGCTGCAGGACATCGGCTTCTTCGGCTTCGCCGCGATGATGGTGTTCCTTGCGATTCTCATCGTCGGCTTCATCTACGAGTGGAAGAAGGGCGCATTGGAGTGGGAATGAGGTATCCGCGATGAGTCTCGAAGGCGTGATGGAGAAGGGCTTCGTCACCACGCAGCTCGACAACGTCATCAACTGGGCGCGCAACGGCTCGATGTGGCCGATGACGTTCGGCCTCGCCTGCTGCGCGGTGGAGATGATGCATGCCGGGGCGTCGCGCTACGACCTGGACCGCTTCGGCGTCGTGTTCCGGCCGAGCCCGCGCCAGTCCGACGTGATGATCGTCGCCGGCACGCTCTGCAACAAGATGGCGCCGGCGCTGCGCAAGGTATACGACCAGATGGCCGAGCCGCGCTGGGTAATCTCCATGGGCTCGTGCGCGAACGGCGGCGGCTACTATCACTATTCGTACTCGGTCGTGCGCGGCTGCGACCGCATCGTGCCGGTGGACATCTACGTGCCGGGCTGCCCTCCGACCGCGGAGGCGCTGATCTACGGGATCATCCAGCTCCAGAACAAGATCTGGCGCACGAACACCATCGCGCGCTGATGGCCGATCGAATCGAAACCCTGGCGGCGGCGCTGAAGGACGCGCTTGGCGATCGGGTTCGCTCGCTCGACATCGCGCGCGGCGAAGCGACCATCGTCGTCGGCGCCGACGCGTACCTCGACGTGCTGCGCACGCTGCGCGACAAGCCCAGGCTCGGCTTCGACATGCTGATCGACCTCTGCGGCGTCGACTACCGCACGTACGGCGACGGCGCGCGGGAAGGCCCGCGTTTCGCCGCGGTCGTTCACCTGCTGTCGCTGCCCAACAACTGGCGGCTGCGCGTGCGCACGTTCGCGCCGGACGACGACATGCCGGTGCTGCCGAGCATCGTCGGCGTCTGGCCGGCGGTGAACTGGTTCGAGCGCGAGGCGTTCGACCTCTTCGGCATCGTGTTCGCGGGACATCCCGACCTGCGGCGCATCCTCACCGACTACGGCTTCGTCGGCCATCCGTTCCGCAAGGACTTTCCGGTCTCGGGTCACGTCGAGATGCGCTACGACCCCGAGCAGGGCCGCGTCATCTACCAGCCGGTGTCGATCGAGCCGCGGGAGATCACGCCGCGCATCATCCGCGAGGAGAACTACGCCGACGAGCCGGGGTTCAGGAAGGGCTGACGCGTGGCGGAGATCCGAAACTACACGATGAACTTCGGCCCGCAGCACCCCGCGGCGCACGGGGTTCTGCGGCTCGTGCTCGAGCTCGACGGCGAGGTCATCGAGCGGGCCGACCCGCACATCGGCCTGCTGCATCGCGCGACCGAGAAGCTCGCCGAGACGCGCACGTGGATCCAGTCGCTGCCGTACATGGACCGGCTCGACTACGTGTCCATGATGTGCAACGAGCATGCGTACTGCCTGGCGATCGAGAGACTGCTCGGCATCGACGTGCCGGAGCGCGCGCTGTACATACGCACGCTGTTCGACGAGCTCACGCGCCTGCTCAACCACCTGATGTGGCTCGGGTCGCATTCGCTCGACATCGGCGCGATGACGCCCTTCCTGTACGCATTTCGCGAGCGCGAGGACCTCTTCGACATGTACGAGGCGGTGTCGGGGGCGCGCATGCACGCCGCGTACTATCGGCCGGGCGGCGTGTACCGCGACCTGCCGGATCGCATGCCGCAGTACCAGGTGACGAGCCGGCGCAGCGCGCGGGAGGTCGCGAAGCTCAACGACAACCGCCAGGGCTCGCTGCTCGACTTCATCGCCGATTTCGCCAGGCGCTTTCCCGGCTGCGTGGACGACTACGAGACGCTGCTCACGGACAACCGCATCTGGAAGCAGCGCACGGTCGGCATCGGCGTGGTCACCCCCGAGCGCGCGATCGCGCTGGGTTTCACCGGTGCGATGCTGCGCGGGTCCGGCGTGCCGTGGGACCTGCGCAAGAAGCAGCCGTACGCGGTCTACGAGCGCATGGATTTCGACGTGCCGGTCGGCGTGAACGGCGACTGCTACGACCGCTACCTCGTGCGCATCGAGGAGATGCGCCAGTCGAACCGCATCGTCGAGCAGTGCATCGACTGGCTGCGCAGGAATCCCGGCCCGGTGATCACCGACAATCACAAGGTCGCGCCGCCATCGCGCGAGGCGATGAAGACCAACATGGAAGAGCTGATCCACCACTTCAAGCTCTTCACCGAAGGCATCCACGTGCCGCCGGGCGAGGTCTACGCGGCGGTCGAGCATCCCAAGGGCGAGTTCGGCGTGTACGCCGTCTCCGACGGCGCCAACAAGCCGTATCGGCTCAAGCTGCGCGCGCCGGACTTCGTGCATCTCTCCGCGCTCGACGAGATGTCGCGCGGGCACATGATCGCCGACGTCGTCGCGATCATCGGCACGCAGGACATCGTGTTCGGGAGCGTCGACCGATGAGGCGACCCGATCAAGCGAGCCCGAAGGGCCGTGTTCCGTCAGGCAGCACGCGAGCGGCCGCGGTCGCACTCGCGATGGCGCTCTGCGCATCGTTGGCGCTCGCGCAGGCGCCGGCAGCGACGCCGGCCGCAAAGTCGCCGGCCGCTTCTGCCGACAGCCGCGTCCAGCCGACGCTCGGCGACGACAAGGCCGTGATCGCGGCCTCCGAGAAATGGCTGCGGCTCCTCGACGACGGCAAGCTCGGTGCGGCGTGGGACCTTTCGGCAGCATTGCTCAAGTCGTCGGTCACGCGCGCGAAGTGGATCTCGGGCATTCGCGACGCGCGCAAGCCGTTCGGCAAGGTGCAGACGCGCACCGCCGACAAGTTCGCGCGTGCGCACCAGATGCCGGGCGCGCCCGACGGCGACTACGTGCTCGTCGCGTTCCAGACCACGTTCGCCAACGGCAAGCGCGCCGAGGAGCAGATCACCTGGCAGCTCGACGAGGAAACGTGGCGCGTTTCCGGGTACTACATCCGCTGACCATGCTCTCCACCGACGCCCTGCGCCGCATCGACCGCGAGGTCCAGAAATATCCGCCGGACCAGAAGCGCTCCGCGGTGATGTCCGCGCTCGCGATCGCGCAGGACGAGCTCGGATGGCTGCCCGTCGAGGCGATGGACGAGATCGCACGCTACCTCGGCATGCCGCCCGTTGCGGTGTACGAGGCCGCGACGTTCTACACGATGTACAACACCGAGCCGACCGGGCGCTTCAAGCTCGCCATCTGCACCAACCTGCCGTGCGCGCTTCAGGGCGCCAGTGTCGCTGCGGCGCATCTCAGGAAGCGGCTCGGCATCGATTTCAACGAGACGACCCGCGACGGCAAGTTCACGCTCAAGGAAGGCGAGTGCTTCGGCGCGTGCGGCGACGCGCCCGTCGTGCTCGTCAACAACAAGCGCATGGTGAGCTTCATGCGCCCCGAAGCGCTCGACGGCCTGATCGACGAGCTGTCCGCGGCCGCGGATCGCGGCGAAGGCGCGCCGGCGCCCGATCGGGCGAAGACCGCATGAACGCCCCTTCCGAATTCCTCGACTACGGCCCGGATGCCGTGCTGATGGCCGGCCTCAACGGCCGCAACTGGCGGCTTGCCGACTACGTGCAGCGGAGCGGCTACGACGCGCTGAAGAAGATCGTCAACGAGCGCATCGCGCCCGAGCAGATCGTCGCGGAGGTGAAGAAGTCGGCGCTGCGCGGACGCGGCGGCGCGGGCTTTCCCACGGGCCTCAAGTGGAGCTTCATGCCGCGGCAGTTCGCGGGCGAGAAGTACCTCGTCTGCAATTCCGACGAGGGCGAGCCGGGCACGTTCAAGGACCGCGACATCCTGCGCTACAACCCGCACGCGCTGATCGAGGGCATGGTCATCGCCGGCTACGCGATGGGGTGCACGCGTGGCTACAACTACGTCCACGGCGAGATCTTCGACGTCTACCTGCAGTGCGAAGAGGCGCTGCGAGAGGCGTACGAAGCGGGATACGTCGGGAAGAACATCCTCGGCAGCGACTTCAGCTTCGACCTCTTCAACCATCACGGCTACGGCGCCTACATCTGCGGCGAGGAGACCGCGCTGCTCGAGTCGCTCGAAGGCAAGAAGGGCTTGCCGCGCTTCAAGCCGCCGTTCCCGGCCAGCTACGGCCTGTACGGCAAGCCGACGACCATCAACAACACCGAGACTTTCGCCGCGGTGCCGTGGATCATTCGCAACGGCGGCGAATGGTTCCTCGATCTCGGACTGCCGAACAACGGCGGCACCAAGATCTTCTCGGTGTCGGGCGACGTCGCGCGCCCCGGCAACTTCGAGGTCCGGCTCGGTACGCCGTTCGCGAAGCTGCTCGAAATGGCGGGCGGCATGCGCGACGGCGGCACGCTGAAGGCCGTGATCCCCGGCGGATCGTCGGCGCCGGTGCTTCCCGCCGACATCATGATGAACCTTACGATGGACTACGACGCGATCGCGAAG
>DATBKP010000213.1:0-5353 GCA_036555785.1 Steroidobacteraceae bacterium | reverse complement strand
GGCGCTGCAGAACTCCGCCATGTACTCCCCGCTCGCCTGGGTGATCATCGGCGGGCTGCTCTCCTCCACCCTCGTCGCCCGCATCGTCACCCCCGCCATCTACAAACTCATCCCGCCAGCGATCGATGTGCAAGCAACGGTCGCGACAACGCCGGGCGGCGCACAGATCGCGCCGGCGCCCGGCTGATCCGGCTGCGTTCCGAACCCCCACTCGCCCTCCTCACGGAGGGCTTTTTTTGAGGTCGGGTTTTCCCCGCGCAATACGATCTAACGATCACTGAAGGGTCGTTCCGGGGTCTGAGCGTGATCGGGCGGGTGGTCGTCATCGGCTGCATCGGCTTCGCACCGATGCTGGTCGCACATGCTGACAATACGGCAGAGCTCGACGTGGTCGTGGAGCGCTACGTCGCCGAAGGTCTGCGCAGCAATCTCGCTCTGCAGGGCGAGACACTCGAAGTCGACAAGGCCACCGAGGCGCTGGCCGCGGCACGCGCCCGGTTCTTCCCGGAAGTGTCGCTGCAGGCACGCTACTCGCGGGCCGAAGGCGGACGCGAATTCACGATCCCGATCGGCACGACGCTGAATCCCGTCTACTCGACGCTGAACGAGCTGCTGGCGGCACAAGGCCAGCCCGCGCGGTTCGCACAGGTCGCGGACATCAGCGTGCCGTTCCTGCGCCGCGAGGAGCAGGACACGCGCGTCAGCGTGCGACAGCCCATCTATGCGCCGTCGATTCCCGCGGCGGTCCGCGCCCAGCGAGCGCTGCTCGACGCCGCGAGCTTCAATCGCATGGCGGTCGCCCGCGCTCTGCGCCGCGACGTGACCATCGCCTACCTCGATTGGTTGAAAGCCCGCAGCGCCGTCGAAATCGTGTCGGCCAGCGAGGCGCTGCTGCGCGAGAACCTGCGCGTGAGCGCATCGCTGTTCGACAACGGCAAGGTCACCGAAGACCAGGTGCTGCGCGCGAAGGCCGAGTTGCTCGCGGTCGATCAGCAGCAGCGCGAGACCGAGAACTTCGCGACGCAAGCGCAGAGCTTCTTCAACTTCCTGCTGAATCGCGAGTTGCAGGCGCCGATCGAGACCTCGGCGCCGCCCGTCGAAGCAGCGCGACAGGATGGAGCCCTGCCACGGCTGTGGAGCGATGCCCTGGAGCGTCGCCCGGAGATCGGACGTGTCGATCAGCTGCGGCGCGCGGCGGAGGAGCAATTGACGGTCGCGCGCAAGCAGCAGTGGCCGGAGCTGTCGCTGGGACTGGATGCGGGCACGCAAGGCGAGCAGTACCGGTTCGGCGACCATTACAACTTCGGCATTGCATCGCTCGTCTTCACGTGGCGCCTGTTCGACGGCGGCGGCGATTCCGCTCGCGCGCGACAAGCCCGCGCGACCGAGCGCCAGCTGGTGCTGCGCAAGCAAGAGATCGCGCAGCAAATCCGTCTCGAAGTCCAGCAGGCGTTCGATCGTCTGACGACGGCCCGCGACTCTCTCACGACTGCAGCCGCGCGGGCCGATGCCGCCCGCGCCGCGTTCCGCATCGCCAGCCGCAAGCGCGACGAAGGCGTCATCAACCAGGTGGAATTCATCGACGCGCGCAGTGCGCTCACCAGCGCCGAGCTCAACCACAACGTCACTCGCTTCGACGTCTTGGCACGGCGCGCCGAGCTGGAATACGCGACTTCCTCCGGCGACCTGCCGCTCGATCCAGGAGCCTGATCATGCGCATCGCTCATTTGCTTCTCACGACCGCCTGCGCGATCGTCGCCGCCGGCTGCAACAGCGTCGCCAAGGACGAGCCGACTCCACCGACGCCGGTCGCCTACGCAGTCGCCACCGTCGGGCCTGCTGCGCCCTTCATCCGCACCAACGGCCTGCTGGCGAACAAGGACGAGATCCGTCTCGCGTTCAAAGTGGGCGGCGTGATCAAGCGCCTGTCCGCGGTCGAAGGCGAGCCGGTCCGCCAGGGGCAGAAGCTGGCGGAGATCGAGCAGACGGAAGTGAATGCGCAGGTCGAGCAAGCGCGCCAGGCAGCGGAGAAAGCGGCGCGGGACGTCGCGCGCGGCGAGCGCTTGTATGCCGACAAGGTGATCAGCCTCGAGCAGTTGCAGGATCTGCGCACGCAAGCGGCAGTAGCCGAGGCAGCGTTGAACTCAGCGCGATTCAATTGGAACTACGCGGCGATCGTCGCGCCGCGCGATGGCACCGTGCTGCGCCGGCTCGCTGAAGAACGGGAACTGGTCGCGGCCGGCGCGCCGGTGCTGGTGCTCGGCGTGCAGGATCGAGGCTTCGTGGTGCGCGCCGGGCTCGCCGATCGCGAGATCGTGCAGGTGCGACTTGGCGATACCGTCCAAGTGCGCCTCGACGCGCTGCCGGACGCGACGCTCGACGGCAAGGTGACCGAAATCGCGAGCGCCGCCGATCGCGCCAGCGGCATGTTCGACGTCGAAGTGGCGATCGAGGGCACCGCGCTGCCGCTGAAGAGCGGTCTGGTGGCGAAGCTCACGATCGTACCGTCGTCGGCGAGCGCCGGCTCGCGCGTCTACGTGCCGATCGGCGCAATCGTCGAAGGCGATGGCCGCAGCGCGCGCCTGTTCGTGCTCGACAAGGATCACGCACGCCGCCGCGACGTGCAGGTCGCATTCATCGACGGCGCGACCGTGGCGCTGGCCGGCGGCATTGCAGCCGGCGAGCACGTCATCACGCAGGGCGCGCAGTACCTGGAAGACGGCGAGCGAGTCGCGAGTGCCCGCTTGTGAGCTGGCTCGAGTTCCCGATCCGCCGTTATCAGTTCACGCTCGTCGCGTTCGCGATGCTGGTCGCGCTCGGCCTCACGTCGTTCGTCAATATCCCGCGGCAGGAGGATCCGCACTTCCCGGTAGCGCGCTTCCGCATCAACGTGCTGTATCCGGGCGCCGAGCCGCGCGAGATCGAGCGGCTCGTGGTCAAGCCGCTCGAGGACCGGCTGAGCGAGCTGGACGACGTCAAGCGCATCGAGTCGCGCAGCAATGACGGCAGCGCGGTGCTGATCCCGGAGTTCTATTCCTTCGTCGACCCCGACAAGAAGTACGAAGAGGTCGTGCGCGAGGTGAGCGCGCTGCGCCCCTCGCTGCCGCCGGAGATCAGCGAGATCGCGATCCAGAAGGTGAACCCCGGCCTGGTCAACATCGTGCAGTTCGCGCTGCTCGCGGCGGATGCGCCGTATCGCGAGCTCGAAAACTATGCGCGCGATCTGAAAGACACGCTCAAGACGGTCGACGGCGTACGCAATGCGCAGACGTGGGCATACCCTGCGCGCGAGTTGCGAGTCGCGCTCGACCTGCCGCGCATGGCGGAGCTGAAGCTCGGACCAGGACGCGTGCTGCAGGCACTGCAAAGCGAGAACAGCAGTATTCCCGGCGGGTCGATCGACGTCGACAGCCGTAGCTTCAGTCTCAAGACTTCCGGGAGCTACGAGACACTCGACCAGGTACGCGACACGGTCGTCGCCGTCGCGGACGGTCGCACTGTGCGCGTGCGCGACATCGCCGAGGTGAGCTGGAGCACGCAGGAGCATCGCTACATCGGTCGCTTCAATGGACAGCGCGCGGTGTTCGTGACAGCGAATCAGAAGGACGGCTACAACATCTTCGACGTCCGCCAGCGGATCCTCGCCGCAGCCCAGCGCTTCGCGGGCGGATTGCCGCCGCGCATCCGGCTGCAGACCGGGTTCGATCAGTCGGAGAACGTCGCGCGCCGGCTCGGCGGGCTCGGCACCGACTTCGCAATCGCCATCGCGCTGGTCGCGCTCACGCTGCTGCCGCTCGGCCTGCGCGCCGCCGGCATCGTGATGATCTCCATCCCGCTGTCGCTTGCGATCGGCCTGTCGGCGCTGTACTTCCTCGGTTATTCCCTCAACCAGATCTCGATCGCCGGCTTCGTCGTGGCGCTCGGCCTGCTGGTCGACGACTCGATCGTGGTAGTCGAGAACATCGCGCGCTTGCTGCGCGAAGGACACTCGCGCATGCAGGCTGCGATGCGCGCGACGCGGCAGATCTTCCAGGCGATCCTGGGTTGCACCGGGACGATCATGCTGGCGTTTCTGCCGTTGACGATGATCGGCGGCAACTCGGGGCTGTTCATCCGCGTGCTGCCGGTCGGCGTGTTCGTCACCGTCGGCGCCTCGCTCCTGATTGCTCTCACGATCATTCCGTTCCTCGCCAGCAGACTGCTGCCCGAGCACGAAGATCCGCGCGGCAATCTGGCGCTGCAGTGGCTGACTGGGATGATTCGCCGCTTCTATCAGCCGCTGGCGCGCAAGGCTCTGGCCAGGCCGCGCACGGCCGTGTGGGGCTCGCTGGCTGCGTGCCTGGTCGTGGTCGTGGTCCTGGGCAAAGTCGTAGGCTTCAGCCTGTTTCCGAAGGCCGATACGCCGTATTTTCTGATCACCGTCGAGACGCCCGACGGCAGCAGCCTTGCCGAGACCGATCGCGCGCTGCGCTTCGTCGAAGGCAGATTGCGTGAGACGCCGGAGGTGGCGTCGTTCTTCACCAACCTCGGCCATGGCAATCCCATCGTCTACTACAACGTCGCCAGCCATGACGGCGACATCAGTTACGGCGATCTGTTCGTCAAGCTGCGCAGTTACGACCCGCGCAGCACGCCGCGAGTGCTCGAGCGCCTGCGCGGGCAGTTCAACGAGTACCCGAACGCGCGCATCTATGTGCGGGAGTTCAGCAACGGCCCGGCGATCAGCGCGCCGATCGCCATCCGCGTGATCGGCCCGGATCTGGACGAGCTGCATCGGCTCGCGGGCGTCGTCGAGAAGGCGATGCGGGCGACGCCGGGCACACGCGACGTGCAGAACCCGGTGCGCATGCGCCGCACGAACCTGAGTCTCGACATCGATTCGCAGAAAGCCGCGCTGCTTGGCGTGCCATCAGTCGAGTTCGACCGCGCGGTGCGGCTCGCGGTCGCAGGCATTCCCGCGGGGCGGTTCAAGGACAGCGATGGCGAGCAGTACGACATCGTGGTACGTACGCCGATCGATGCGCGCCCGGATGGACGCGCACTGGACCAGGTACGGGTCGCAACGCTCGCCGGTGGAACGTTGCCGCTGGCACAGCTCGCGCGAGTCGAGTTCAGCTCCGCTCCCACGGAAATCCGCCGCTACAACCGCCAGCGGGCCGTCACGATCAACTCGGGAGTCAAGGACGGCTACAACACCGATCGGGTGACGAAAGCAGTGCTCGACCGGCTCGATCAGCTGCAGTGGCCGCGCGGCTACTCCTACGTGCCGGGCGGTGAGCTCGAAACGCGCACCGAAAGCTTCGGCGGCCTGCAGTCCGCGCTCATCATCGCCCTGCTCGGCATCGTCGCCATC
>DATBKP010000212.1:0-19110 GCA_036555785.1 Steroidobacteraceae bacterium | reverse complement strand
CTGGCGCTGACGATCGTGCTGATGTTCTTCATGCATCAGCTGCAGCAGGCGCAGGAAGGGTTCGTGCACAACACGGATCACTGGATCGATCAGCATCTGATCCGGCACATGCAGGTGAGATAAGTTGCTCGCGCTGGAACTCATCGATTCAGGCCTGCTGCTCGCCCGCGCCCGCGGCGAGACCGGCGAGGTGCTGGCCGAAGTGCCGGGCTTCGCCGTGCTCGACGACGATCGGACCCGGACGGGAAGCGAAGCGGCCGAGCGCGTGCGTCTCAAGCCGCTGCTGGCGCACAGCAACTTCTGGCGCGGATTGAGCACCGACCAGATCACGCGGCCGTCGCGCCTCGTGCGCACGACCGCGGACATCGCGTTCGCACAAGCGGAGGCGATGCTCGCGCCGTACAAGGCCGAGGGCGAGAGCATTCTGCTCGCCGTGCCGGCCGGTTACAGCCGCGAGCAGCTCGCGCTGCTGATCGGCGTGATCAACGAAACCGGCGTGAACGTGGCGGGTCTCGTCGACGCGGCGCTCGCAGCGTGCAGCCTGGAGCCCGCGCCGCCGCGCGTGCTGCACCTGGATCTGGAGCTGCACCAGGCGATTCTAACGGTGCTCGAATACTCGGGCGGCGAGCGCTCCGGACTCAAGCGCAGCCGCTACGAGATCGCTTTGCGCCACGGCGTGCTCGACATCCAGCAGACGCTGCTGCAGTTCATCGCCGAAACCTTCATCCGCAAGACGCGCTTCGATCCGCTGCACGATGCGAGCACCGAGCAGCGCCTGGTCGATCGCCTGCCGGCGTGGCTCGGCGAGCTGCGCGAACAGGAGCGGATCACAGTCAGCATGGAGTTCGGCGATCGTCCGCTCGAGATCGAAATCGAGCGTGCGGAATTGGTCGCTGCAGTCGAGCGGCACTATGCCGAGCTGCTGCGCCTCGTGCAGAGTGCGCGCGTGGCCGGCATGCAGATCGAGCTGCGGCTGTCGCCGCGCATCGCTGTGTTTCCCGGACTACTCGACCGTCTCGGCACGCTGCGCGATTGCGAGATTCGCGAGCTGCCGCGCGGCGCAGCAGCGATGGGAACCTTGCAGCACCAAGCGACGATCAGCCGTCCCGACTCGCTGGCGCTGGTCTATCACCTGCCGATCGCGCGCGCCGCCGGCGAAGCCGCGACGGCTGCCGAGCCGGAAGCGACACCCGCGCCGCTGCGGCCGACTCATCTGCTGTTTCAGGGCCGCGCGTGGCGCATCTCCGAGCAGCCGCTCGTGATCGGCTGGTCGGTCGGCACCGAGCGTCGCTCGCTGACGTTGCCTAGTGCCTCGCCCGGCTTGTCGCGCGCGCATTGCACGGTCGTGCGGCGTAACGGCGCCGTCATGGTCGAAGACCACAGTACCTACGGTTCATACGTAAACGAAGAACGCGTGGCCGGCCGCACGGCACTTACGGTGGGCGATCGTCTGCGCCTGGGCTCGCCCGGCGTCACGCTCGAGCTGATTCAACTGGTGAACGACGATGGCGCGCCGCAAGACTGAAGTCTTCAGCATGTCGTTCCTCGATTGCATCACCTGTGCATTCGGGTCGGTGGTGCTCGTCTACACGCTCATCAACGCGCAAGGCGGCCTGCGCAAAGTGAGCGAGAACCAGGCGCAGCGCGCCGAGGTCGCGAAGCTGGAAGAGCAGGTGCTCGAGGGCTACCAGCGCCTGGTGCAGCTGCGCAACTCGATGATCATGACCGAAGCCGAGCAGGTGAAGACCGAAGGTCTCGGCACGCGCGTCATGAGCGAGACCGAGCGGCTGAAAGTGGAGCTGGCGGACTCGGACAAGGAAACGCTGTCGCGGCGCGAGGCGATCGAGCGTCTCAAGGCGGACCTCAAGTCGCTGGAGGAAGGCGCGCGACGCCTGGAAGGCGCGAGTCGCGATTCGAGCGCCACCGGCACCCGCGTGCGCGGCTTCGTCGGCACCGGCGATCGCCAGTACCTCACCGGCCTGAGGGTCGGCGGCGAGCACATCCTGGTGCTGGTCGACGTCTCGGCGAGCATGCTGGATGAGACCGTCGTGAACATCCTGCGCATGCGCAACATGTCCGAGACGCGCAAGCTGATGTCGGACAAGTGGCGGCGCACGCTCTCGACCGTCGACTGGATCGCCTCGCAACTGCCGCTGGAATCGCAATTCCAGCTGTACGCGTTCAACACCAAGACCTGGGCGCTGCAGCCGACCAGCGATGGCAAATGGCTCAAGACCAACGATCCGAACGCCCTCAGCGAAGGTCTGCAGGCGCTGCACAAGCTCGTGCCCAAGGACGGCACCAGCCTGGAGAACGCGTTCGTCGCCATGAACGCGCTCAATCCGAAGCCCGACAACGTGATCATCATCACCGATGGCCTGCCGACGCAGGGCGCGAGCGCGCCGCTGATCCGCAAGACCATCGACGGCGACGATCGCCTGAAGCTGTTCCAGCGCGCGTTCGCGAAATATCCGCGCGGCGTGCCGTTCAACGTGATCCTGATGCCGATGGAAGGCGATCCGAACGCGCCGAGCGCGTTCTGGGTCGCGGCGCGCGCCACCGGCGGCTCGTACATGAGTCCTTCGAAGGACTGGCCGTAGCCGGCGCATTTAACTTATGGCACGACGACTCAAACGCCGCGAAACCGAGATCTTCAGCATCTCGTTCCTGGACTGCATCACCTGCGGTCTCGGCTCGGTGGTGCTGCTGCTCGTGCTCAGCAACATGCGCTCGCCGGACATCGAGCAGTCCAAGGAAGACATGCAGCAGCAGCTGCTGAAGCTCCAGGACGAGCTGATCGACATCCAGGGCCAGAGCGACATCCTGAATCGCGATCTGAAGGCGAAGCAGATCCAGCTGTCGGATGAGAAGCAGCGCATCGCGCGGCTGCAGGGCGACCTGAGCGACGTGCGCGGCAAATACCGCGCGTCCAAGCAGGAGGCGGACGTCGCCAATCAGCTCGAAGGCCGGCTGGCTTCCGCACAGCAGACGCTGACCGAGGAAATGAAGCGCCTGCTGGGGCAGGGCTTCCGCCGCAAGAAGGACGACGCCATAGGCGGAATCCCGGTGGACAGTGAGTACATCATCTTCTGCATCGATACCTCGGGCAGCATGTTCAATTATGCGTGGCCGCTGATGCTGAAGAAGGTCGAGGAGACCCTGAACGCTTACCCGAAAGTGAAGGGGTTTCAGGTGATGAACGACGAAGGCGTTTACATGTTCACGGGTTACCGCGGCAAGTGGATTCCCGACACGCCCTCGCAGCGGCGCACGGTGCTCGAACGGTTGCGCACCTGGAACGCGTTCTCGAATTCCAGCCCGATCGAGGGCATCGTCGAGGCCATTCGTACCTATCACGACAAGGACAAAAAGATTAGTGTGTACGTATTCGGTGACGAGTTCACGGGCTCCTCGATCGACTCGGTCGTGAAGGGCGTGGACATCATCAACCGCGAAGATGAAACCGGCGAGCGTCGTGTGCGTATTCATGCTATCGGGTTTCCGGTACGCCCCGATGCTCCGCAATACACCAGCATCCGGTTCGCGACCTTGATGCGCATACTGTGTCAACGCAACGGCGGCACCTTCGTCGGTCTCCAGGAACCCGAGCGCTCGCGCACCGGCTTCCAGATCGGCGCGCTGCAGAAGCCGGTCGCCACTGCGGCGCAACCGAGGTCATCGTGAACATGAGCCGCTTCCGCCCATTACGCGCTGCGCTGGCCTCGGGCCTGGGCGCGCTCGCCCTGGTCGTGCTGGCGGGCTGCGGCCCGGTGACGCTGGTCGCGAACACCAACATCCCGACCCCACTGGTCGTGAAGATGCCGATCGCGGTGGCGCTGTTCATCCCCAAGGAGTTCTCGACCTACGTGCATAACGAGGAGCGCTGGAGCACCGACTGGCACGTCGAGCTCGGCAAGGCACAGTCCGAGGGCATCTCGCGGCTGATGGACGCGATGTTCGAGCGCGTGGTGCAGGTCGAGAGCGTCAGCGCCGGCCAGGCGCACGCCGACGCCGGCGTGATGGCGATCCTCGAGCCGAGCGTCGAAGAGTTTGCGTTCGTCACGCCGCGCGACGCCGGCTCGCCGTTCTTCGCGGTGAGCATCAAGTACCGCGTCAACATCTACCTGCCGAACGGCAAGCTCGCGGACTCGTGGGGCTTCACCGGCTACGGCACGGCGCCGGCGCAGGGCTTGTCGAGCGCGCCGCCGCTGCAGACTGCAACTGCACTCGCGATGCGCGACGCTGGCGCGAAGCTGGCTGTCGAATTCCGCGAGCAGGCGACGGTGCGCGGACTCCTGCCGGGCGGCGCGACCGCCGACTCGCTCAAGGCGGAAGACAAGTCGGAAGAACAGCCCGTCAACACCCAGCAACCGCTGCCGGTGGCAACGGGTGCGGCGCCCGCAGCCGGCCCGAAGCAGGAAGACGCGAAAGACGACGCCTCGCAGCAGGCAACGCCTGCGAAAGACGAAACGCCTAAGGACGAAACGCCGCAGGACGAGGCCCCGCAGGAAGAGCCGCCAGCAGCTGCGAAAGAGTCGCCGCCGGGCAGCTGAGGATCAGCGACCGCCGTTCACGCCTTCTTTGCGTGTGCGGAACACTTCGCGGTGGGTCATGCCGGTCGTAACGACCGGCTCGCCATTCACGAATTTGGGACGGAAGCGCGCCGAGCGGATTGCCGTCAATGCGTCCGCGGTCTCGCGCTGCGTGCCGTTGCTCTCGGTGACCTTGGCGTCCGAGACATCGCCGGCATCGGTGACCGTGAACTGGACTTCCACGAATCGCTCGTCCACCTGGTCTGCGGGCAGTGTCGTGTTGCGCGTTGCCTGCGACGGCGTCGCGTAATAAACGCGCACCGGGAAACTCAACGGCGCCGGCTCAGAGCCCGCTGCTGCAGTCGTCCCTGCCGCGCGCGGTGGCGTCTCAGCGAGCAGCGTCGCGTTCAGCGCTGCGGCGCGCCGCCAGTAGGGGAGCGCCCTGTCGGGCTGGTGCTTGATCTGAAACCAGTCGCCGGACTGGATCAACACTTCGACCAGCGTGTCGCGCGCCGAAGGCGGCTGCGCTTCGAGGATCTTCACCGCGCGATCCAGGGATTTTTCGCCCTCGCTGCTCAGGTAGCGCGGGTTGATCTCCTTCTGCTGGTTGCTGCTGCCGTCGGCGCTGGTCGGCTGGCGCTCGATCGTCTGCGTTCGCAGCCCGAGCGTCGAATAGTAGAGCTCCTGCGTGTAGGTGCCCGCCAGCGCGCGCAGCGGCTCGACGCTTGCCGGGTCGTTCGGCCCGAGCTTCTGCTCGACGATGTCGATGGCGTGCCGGTAAATCCCGCGCGCGTTGATGAAGTCGCCGAGATCCGCATACCAGCCGGCGGCGAAGCACAGGATCGGCACCTGGCGCGGATCGCGCCGGCCGTAGACACGATCGCCGAGCTGCAGGAGATAAGCGACGTGACGGCCCGCGTCGGCCGGCCGGCCGACCTTCACCAGGCTCTCGGCCAGCTGCCGCAGCACCTTCTGCTGGGCCATATCGTAGAGGCCGTAGCTGCGCCGGTCGATCAGCAGGGCGCGCTCCAGCGGCGGGATCGCCTCCTTGTGCCGCTCGCTGGCGGCCAGCGTATAGCCGAGACCTCGCAGCGGATCGAGCAGCTTCGGGCTGGCCGCGCCGGCGTGCACCTCGGCGATCTTCAGCGCTTCGGTGAACGTGGTTTCGGCCGACGTGTAATCCTTGGCAGCGAACTGCGCGTTCCCGAGCAGGGATAGCGCTTCGGACAGCGCCACAGGCTCCTGGGCCGCCTGCGCGCGCGCGGCGGCAACCAGCTGCTCGGCCGCCGCGATCGCAGCGCTCCAGTCCTTGCGATCGACCTGGGCCCAGTATTCCTGCTGCGATTCCGGCCGGCGCGGCGGCTCGGCGCCCTGCGCAGCGGCGCAGGCAACCACGAGGGTCGCGACGACGACGGGAAACGGACGCGGCATGAATCGCGGGGATCTACGCTCGGTGACCGATCCGCGACAGGCTACGGTCTGCGGCGTCCCGGCACAAGCGGTCGGCAAAACCCCGGCCGGGAACCGGCGCGCTGCTGTGAGGAACCTGCCAGGTCCGCGCCGCAGCGGCGGCGGACGCACGGCGCCGCCCGTACGCTACAGTTGACTAGTCATCAGCAGGCGAAATCGTCAGAACGGCGCCGGCGCCGCTTGCGGCACATAGATCGAGTTCTTCACCGTGGCGAACACCCGCCGCACCAGCGGCTCGAACTCCTCGAGCCGCATGCTGACGAAGCGCGGATCGAACGCCGGGCCGTCGTACAGCCGGCAGAACTCCTCGGTCGCGGCGTAGCAGGGATGATCGCGGAACGCATCGCGCATGTTGCGGTCGAGGCCGAGATGATGGAAGAAATAGTAGCCCTGGAAGATCGCGTGCTTCTCGACCATCCAATGGTTCTGCTCGGATACGAACGGCTTCAGGATCGCCGCCGCCACGTCGGCATGGTTGCGCGGCCCGAGGATGTCGCCCATGTCGTGCAGCAGCGCGCAGACGACGTACTCCTCGTCGCGGCCATCGCGGTAGGCGCGGGTCGCAGTCTGCAGGCAGTGCTCCAGCCGGTCGATGGCGAAGCCGCCGCAGTCCCCCTGCAGCATCTTGAGGTGCGTGAGCACGCGGTCGGGCAGCTCGAGGGCGAACGGCTTCATCGCCTGGCTGATGCAGTCCCAGTCTTGCTTCGTCCCGTCGCACATCGAATGAAAGCGTGCGCGCGGCATGTCACCATCGGCCATGGGAGCTCCCGGAACGGTCCGGACCTGAAAGTAAGAGCCGCCCGCCGCGGCTGTCAATGTGCCGCGCCCGGGCCTGCTGTGCGGGAACCTTCCGGCCTACCGTGGGCGTTACTGCGAATCAGCGGTACGGGCTAAGCGACACCATGATCGACGACCCGCTCTGGTACAAGGACGCCATCATCTACCAGATGCACGTCAAGGCGTTCCACGACGCGAACGGCGACGGCCTCGGCGATTTCGCCGGCCTGGCGCAGCGCCTCGACTACATCCAGGAGCTCGGCGTGAACACGCTGTGGCTGCTGCCGTTCTACCCGTCGCCGTTGCGCGACGATGGCTACGACATCGCCGACTACACCAACGTGCATCCCGATTACGGCACGCTGGAGGACTTCCGCGGGTTCGTGGCCGAGGCGCACCGCCGCGGCCTGAAGGTCATCACCGAGCTGGTCATCAATCACACCTCCGATCAGCACCCGTGGTTCCAGCGCGCGCGGCGCGCGCCGCGCGGCTCGCCCGAGCGCGAGTTCTACGTGTGGAGCGACGACGACAAGAAGCTCGCCGGCACGCGCATCATCTTCACCGATACCGAGAGCTCGAACTGGGCCTGGGACCCGGTCGCCGGCCAGTACTACTGGCATCGCTTCTTCTCGCACCAGCCGGATCTCAACCACAACAATCCGCGGGTGGTCGAGGCGGTGATCCAGGTGATGCGCTTCTGGATGGACATCGGCGTCGACGGCGTGCGGCTCGACGCCATTCCGTACCTGTGCGTGCGCGAAGGCACGAACAACGAGAACCTGCCGGAGACGCACGCGGTGCTGAAGCGCATGCGCGCCGCGATGGATGCCGAGTACACCGGGCGCATGTTCCTGGCCGAGGCGAACCAGTGGCCCGAGGACGTGCGCGAGTATTTCGGCGACGGCGACGAGTGCCACATGGCCTATCACTTCCCGCTGATGCCGCGCATCTTCATGTCGGTCGCGCTCGAGGATCGCTACCCGGTCGCGGAGATCATGCGGCAGACGCCGGACATCCCCGACAACTGCCAGTGGGCGATCTTCCTGCGCAACCACGACGAGCTGACGCTCGAGATGGTCACCGATCGCGAGCGCGACTACATGTACCGCATGTACGCGCAGGAGCCGCGCATGCGCGTCAACGTCGGCATCCGCCGCCGGCTCGCGCCGCTCCTCGGCAACGACGTCGATCGCATCAAGCTGATGAACAGCCTGCTGCTGTCGATGCCCGGCTCGCCGATCATCTACTACGGCGACGAGATCGGCATGGGCGACAACATCTACGTCGGCGACCGCAACGGCGTGCGCACGCCGATGCAATGGAGTATCGACCGCAACGCCGGCTTCTCGCGCGCCGATCCGCAGCGCCTGTACCTGCCGGTGATCATGGATCCGATCTACGGCTACCAGGCCGTGAACGTCGAGGCGCAGAGCCGCGATCCCAGCTCGCTGCTCAACTGGACGCGCCGCATCCTGGCGGTGCGCCGCCAGCACCAGTGCTTCGGCCGCGGCGCGCTCGAATTCGTGCGGCCGCAGAACCGCAAGATCATCGCGTACGTGCGCACCTTCGGCGCCGAGATCGTGCTGTGCGTGGCGAATCTTTCGCAGACGGCCCAGGCCGTCGAGCTCGACCTGTCGAAGTACAAGGGGCGCGTGCCGGTCGAGCTCATGGGCCGCAATGCGTTTCCGCCGATCGGCGAGCTGCCGTACTTCCTCACGCTCGCGGCGCACGGCTTCTTCTGGATGCTCTTGAGCGACTCCGCGCCGCCGCCGGCGTGGCACGTCGAGCGCCTGCCCGCGACCGAGCTGCCCGTGCTGGTGCTGTCCCAGGAGCTGGCGACGTTCCTGACGGATAGCGCCAGCGGCGCCGCGCCGAGCAGTGTCGCGCGCCGCGCGCGCCAGCAGCTCGAGCAGGAAGTCCTGCCCGAGTTCCTGCGGCCTCGCAGCTGGTTCGCGCGAGACAACGGCGGCGTCACCGCGACGCGCCTCGGACCAGCCTCGCTCTGGCGCAACGAGCACCGCACGTTCCTGCTTTCGTTCGTCGATGCTGACTTCGGCGGCGCGCGCCAGCGCTATTTCATGCCGCTCGCGCTCGCCTGGGAAGACGCACAGGACACTGGAGCACTGCGCACGGCCGAGTGGACTCTCGCGAAGGTGCGCGAGCATGCGCGAATCGGCGTGCTGATCGACGCCTTTGCCGATCCCGCATTCTGCCTGGGTCTCGTGCACTGCCTGGCGGCGAATGCGAACGTGCCGGTCGCGGGCGGCGAGCTGCAGTTCCGGTCGACCGGCGAAGTGCCGGCGCTCGGCACGGTGCGCGGCCAGTCGACCACGCACGTCGGCGCGGACCCGACCAATACCAGTGTGATTCTCGACGACGCAGTGTTCCTGAAAGCGTATCGTCGCGCGGAGCCCGGCCCCAATCCGGACGTCGAGATGACGAAGTTCCTGACGCGGGCCGGGTATCGATCGATCGCAGCGCTCGCGGGTAGCGTCACGCATGTCGCAAGCGAATCGACCGTGCTCGCAGCGGTCTTTGCCGCAGTCGGACACCAGGGCGACGTGTGGACCTACACCCTGAATCACCTGGAAAGATTCGCGACGACACTGTTTACCGCGCAGGCGGGCACCGCGGCCGATTCACCGCACGCGTTGTTCACGGCGCAGATGCATACGCTCGGTCGACGCGTGGGCCAATTGCACTGCGTGCTCGCGCGCGCCGGGGCCGAGGACCCGGCATTTGCCACCGAGCCGATCGGAACCGCGGACCAGTCGCGCTGGTACAGCTCCATTCATTACGAAGCCGACACGGTATTGCGCCAGGTGCGCGAGCGCATACCCGCACTCGGCGAGCGAGCGGAAGCTGCGGCGAAGGATTTGCTGGCGCGCGCCGAACCGCTGCTGATCCGCATTCGCGAGCTGTGCAGCGGCCCGGTCGCCGGCCTGAAGATGCGTCATCACGGCAACCTGCACCTGGGCAAGATCCTGCTGGTCGCGGACGATCTGCTGATCACGGGCTTCGAAGGCGATGCATCGCTGTCGATCGAGGAGCGACGCAGCAAGGACTCGCCGCTGCGCGATGTCGCCACGCTGCTGCGCTCATTCGACTATGCGCGCGCGACTGCGTTGGAGCGTGTCGGCATGGGTCGGCCGGATCTGCGCGATCCGCTGGCGCCGGCGCTGGACGAGTGGCTGCGTCAGACGACGCAGTTCTTCCTGCAGGGTTATCGCCGCGCGGTGCTGGAGTCGCAATGCGTTCCCGCGGAAGACGCGACGTTCGCGGGACTGACCACGTTGTTCCAGCTCGACTGCGCGCTGCGCGAGTTGCGCCGCGAGCTGGAGCGGCGGCCGGCGTGGGTCGAAGTACCGATTCGTGCCTTGCTGTCTCTCGTCGGGCAGGCTCCAGGCTGACGCTCAACTCTCGAGCGAGTGCTCATCGAAGCTCTCGGTCGTATAGCGCCAGGCGCGCACGCGCTCGGACCAGTAATCGGCCGGCCAGCCTGCTTTCATCTTGAGCTGCCGTACGAAGTGGGCAGGGTCCGGCAGCTGTTCCCACACCGCCGGCAGGAACGTCGCGCGTCCCGTTTCGGATTCGAGGATCAGGCCGTCGATCGACGGTCGCAAAGCCGCAAGCAGCTGCGCTTCGGTGTTGACTTCGAGGCGCTCCGGCGGCGTCAGCAGCGACAGGTGCAGGCTCACCTGCGGCCACTCGGCTGCCGTCAGTGGCGGGAACCGATAGTCGCTGAATGCAGCGGCCCAGGCGTTGCGCCATACGTCTTCCGCCAGTGACCGCGGCGCGTCGAGCGTTCCGCAGCAGCCACGCAGCTCTTCGCCGCGGCGCAAAGTCACGAACGAGGAGCGCCGCACCGTCAGCCCGGGCGAGAGCAACGCGGGAGTGAACGGCACCAGCTGACCGGTCGGACCGTTCGCCAGCGCCGAATCGATGGACGCTCGCGCCAGCGCCAGCAGCTCGCGACGTTCAGGCGTGGCCAGGTTCATGGACGGCGAATGCTCCGTACCCCACGACTCTCGACCGGTCGCCCGCGGTGTCGCCGGAATTGCAGCGCGCGATCTGCGATACCACGAAGTCGCGCTGTCCCGCGAGATACAGCAGTCCATTGATGCCGACCGAGCCGCACGCTTGTTCGCCGACGAGCGTTGCCTCGCGGCGCAGGATCGACGCGCTGGTGGCAGCGTCGATCTGCCGGGCTTGCTCGTACGTGTGGTAGTGGCTCAGGTCCGAGCTCACCAGTGCCAGCGTCGCCGCGTCGCCCCACACGTCGGCGAGCGCAGCCGCGACGTGCTCCGGCGCAACCGATCCGAGCACGAGCGGCAGCAGCGTGAACTCGTCGAACAGCATTTGCAGGAAGGGCAGCTGCACTTCGAGGGAATGCTCCTGTGCGTGCGGCGCATCTGCCTCGACCACTTCGCGTCGCTGCAGCAGAGTGGATTTCAGCGCGCGATCGACTGCGACTTTGCCAAGCGGCGTCGCGAAGCAATCCGCGGCCGGCACTGCCATGCCGCGCAGATACACGCGATGACTCGGACCGATGAGCACGATGCGGCGAATCGTCGAACGCAATGCGGCCACGCTGGCGTACGCGGCCGCCGCGATGCCGCCGGAATAGATGTAGCCAGCATGCGGAACGATCAGCGCCTTGGGCGGCGCGCCAGGAGACTGGCTGCGGTTCTGTGCGAGGTATGCCGACACTGTGGAGCGCAGCTCATCGACATCGTCCGGATAGAAAAGGCCCGCAACCGCGGGCAAACGGACGCTTGTGTTTCCTTGGTCGCGGAGCATGATTCACGTATGTATCACTCGACGAAGTACTGGCACAAGCTGGCCAATGGCCGCGTGCAGTGCGACGTCTGTCCGCGCGCGTGCAAGATGCACGACGGGCAGCGCGGCCTGTGTTTCGTACGCGGAGTCGAAGACGGCGAGGTCAAGCTCTACACCTACGGTCGCTCCAGCGGGTTCTGCGTCGACCCGATCGAGAAGAAGCCGCTCAATCATTTCCTGCCGGGCACTTCAGTGCTCTCGTTCGGGACGGCCGGTTGCAATCTTGCCTGCGCCTTTTGCCAGAATTGGGACATGAGCAAGTCGCGCGAGATGGACACGCTCGCGGATCGCGCTACTCCCGAAATGCTCGCGGCCACCGCACAGCGTCTCGGTTGCGCGAGCGTTGCTTACACGTACAACGATCCCGTGGTGTTCATGGAATACGCGATGGACGTCGCTGATGCATGTCGCGAGCAAGGCGTGCGCAGCGTGGCCGTGACCGCCGGTTACATGTGCGCGCCGCCGCGCGCCGAGTTCTATGGGCACATGGATGCGGCGAACGTCGATCTGAAAGGCTTCACCGAGCGCTTCTACTGGAAGATCTGCGGCGGCCAGCTCGCTCCGGTGCTCGAAACGCTCCAGTATCTGCGGCACGAGACGCGCGTGTGGTTCGAGATCACGACGCTGCTGATTCCCGACGAGAACGACTCGAACGCCGAGCTCGAGCAGATGACGCGCTGGATCGCGGACCGGCTCGGGCCGGACGTGCCGCTGCACTTCACGGCGTTCCATCCCGACTGGAAGATGCTGGACAAATCGCGTACCCCGGCAGCGACGTTGACGCGCGCGCGCGCGATCGCGCTGAAGAATGGGCTGCACTACGTCTACACCGGCAACGTTCACGACGCCGCCGGTTCGAGCACGTACTGCGCGAGTTGCGGCAGTCGCGTGATCGAGCGGGATTGGTACGAGCTGGGCGAGTGGCGGCTGGATGCGCAGGGCCGCTGCCTGAATTGCGCCGCGCAGCTCCCTGGCGTATTTGCAGGCGCGCCGGGCACCTGGGGTGCCCGGCGCTTGCCGGTCAGGATTGCTGTCTAGCTAGAAGCGCCACTGTCCGGTGAACCAGAACGCATCCGCGTCGTCGATGACGCTGGAATCGATGCGCTGGTACTCCAGGCGCGCGTTGAGGTGGCTGAAGAACGTCATGCCGACGCCGCCGCCGTACGTAAAGTCCTGCTCGCTGGAGCTGGAGCTGAAGCCGGGGCCGTTGTCGAGATCCACGGACGCGTCGACGTCATAGAACAAATAGCCGACCTTGCCGAACAACTCGAGCGGCCCGACCGGTATCGTGCCGACGATAGACGGCTCGAAGCCGCTGAGCGAGGCACTGAAGTCGCCGCCCGATCCATTGGCCTCCGCCCGATCGCTCGGTCGGCCGAAGTCGACATACGCGACTTCGAGCGCGAGGAACGGAGCGAAGCGATAACCGACGAACGCCTTCCAGGCCGTGTCGTTGTCATCGAGTCGCTCGATCGCATCGTCGGTCTGGTCGACGTCATCGAGTTTCAGATTGAACTGGCCCACGCCGCCGCCGAGATAGAAGCCGCGCTCATTGTCCGCGGCCGATTGCGCGAGCGCGCTTCCGCAGACCAGGGAGCCGGTGCCAGCGCCCACGGCCATCATCGCCAACACTACTGCTCGATTCATTCCATATCTCCTGCGTACCTTCGGTGTGGAGCATGCGTGTAGCTTTCGCAACACGGTTTGCGAGACGCACGCTCGTGACAGGAAAACGGTGCGGCGCCGCGAGCGGTTCCGCGTTGCTGCCGCAAAACAACGTTTGGCGCGTAGGAATATTCCGTCGCAATCAGCGTGCGCAGATCACTGACCGAACACCCAGCGAATCAACTCCGCCTGAATCGCCTCGCCGGAGCCGGCGTGCGCGCCGGGATGATTGACCATGATCACCAGCACGTAGGTGCGGCCCGAAGCTGCGTTCACGAAGCCGGCGAGCGCGCTGACATCATCGATGCGTCCGGTCTTCAGACGAATGCGGCCGTGCATGCCGGGAGAGTTGAAGCGATTGCGCAGCGTGCCGTCCGTTGCCGAGAGCGGCAGCGACGCTGCGAACTCCGGCATGAACGGGCTGTGCCAGGCGATGTCGAGCATCTCGCCCATGCCTCGCGCGGTGACGCGCTCGGTGCGCGACAACCCGGAGCCGTTCTCGAGCACGAAGCCGCCGGCATGGATGCCGCGTTTCGCCAGCCACGCGCGTAGCGCGTTGCGGCCGCGCTCGGCCGACGCTGGCGGTCCGAAGCTTTCGACGCCGAGGGTCAGCAGCAGCGTGCGCGCCATCACGTTGTTCGAGAATTTGTTGACGAGGCGGATGATCTCGGAGAGCGGCAGCGAATCGAACTCGAACAGCAATTGCGCGTCGGCCGGCACCGGCGCCATGCGCGCGGCGCCATCGATCACGCCGCCCGCCTGCGTCCACATCGTGCGGAACGTGCCGTATGCGTAATCCGGTGCGGTCATGATGGCTCGCGACACGGAGTAAACGCCGCATGAGACCGGGAACGTGCCGCGCACGACCAGCGTGTTCGGATCGGTGCGGTCGGGCATGTCGAACACCAGGCCGCCGTCCGCCGGATTGCAGCGGCCGGTGCCCAGCCGCACTTCGTTCTTCAGCACCAGGTTCGCCGGCAGCGGGGTGACTGCAATCTGCGGCCGCGCGTGCTGACCGAACGGATTCACGGTGAAGCGCGAGCTCTGGAAGTTCACCAGCAGCGCGTCCGGCAACACGTTGTAGCTGCGAAACGGTTGCGCGTCGAAGTCGGCGCGGCTGTCGACGATCGGCGCGAAGAAGTTGTTGTCAATGACGATGTCGCCGGTGATCTTCGCCAGGCCGCGCTCGCGCAGTCCCTGCACGAAGCTCCACCAGCGCTCGTCCGTCATGTACGGATCGCCGCCGCCCACCAGGTACAGGTCGCCGTACAGCACGCCGCGCTCGAAGCGGCCCGCCGCATAGGCACGCGTCTTCCAGGTGTAGGCCGGTCCGAGCGAGTCGAGAGCGGCGAACGTCGTCAGGGTCTTGATCGTCGAAGCCGGGCTGCGCGGCGTGTCGCTGGCGAGATCGACGACCACTTCGTTGGTGCCGGCGTCGCGCACGTAGATGCTGACGTGCTGCGCCGGAACGCCGACGCGCGCCATCGCGCGCGACACCGCAGGCGGCAGCTGCGCGCCCTGGGCAGGACCATGAATGCCGAGCGCTGCGAGCGCCGCGAGCGCGATGAGACGGTTGGCCATTAGCAGGAAACAGTGGACGACGTTTCGACCCGAAGCTGAGCGGCCATGAGTTTATACTGCGCGCACCTCGTTCGTGGCCGCAGCGGAGCCGCAATGCGTCGGTTGTGGAATACGTTTCTGAAGGGCCTGGTCGCGGTCCTGCCGGTGACGCTGACCGTCTACCTGGTGTTCTGGCTCGGCAGCACGGCCGAATCGATTCTCAGCGGGCCGTTGCGCGCACTGCTGCCCGCGGATCGCTACTGGCCGGGGCTCGGACTGGTGGTCGGCTTCCTGCTGGTGTTGCTCGCCGGCGTGCTGGTCAACGCCTATGTCGTGCGCTACCTGCTGCGCATCGGCGAGGCATTCCTCGCGCGCATCCCGATCGTCAAGACGATCTTCGGCGCCTTCAAGGACATCACGCAGTTCCTGCCGGCGGGCGGCAAGGAGCGCGATCTGAAGCGCGTCGTGCTGTGGCGCTTCGGCAGCGCGCAGCTGATGGGCTTCGTCACCGAAGAGCACGTCCATCCGCGGCTGTTCGGCGGCGACTCCTCGGGCATCGTCGCGGTCTACTTTCCCATGAGCTACCAGATCGGCGGCTACACGCTGTACCTGCCGGTGGCCGAGCTGACCGAAACGGATCTTTCGGTGCAGGAAGCGATGCGCATGGCGCTGATCGGCGGCGTCACCAGCTCCACGGCCGCGCCGGCTGCGGCCGCGGCCCGCTAGCGGCGCAGTCATGCTCGTCGGTCAGCTGGCGGTTCGCCAGCCATTCCCCTGGCAGCACCTGCTCGACTATTTTGCGCACCGGCTGATCCCGCAGTTCGAGCGCATCGAGAACGGGTGCTTCGTGCGGCAGGTCGGTGCCCGCACCATCAGCGTTGCGTACGACGCTGCTGCTACGCAGCTGCAGGTCATGTCGAACGGACGCGTGAAGACGGAGCAAGTGCTGGCCAACGTTGCGCGCTTGCTCGACATCGACCACGAGGCGCAGCAGATCCAGAAGCATCTGCGGCGCTCGCCCGCATTGAAGCGGCGTATTGCGGCGGTGCCGGGCATGCGGCCGCTCGGCGCCTGGTCGCCGTTCGAGCTGTGCGTGCGTACGATCATCGGGCAACAGGTCACAGTCGCTGCGGCCGGCACCCTCATGCGCCGCCTCGTCGAGCGCTGCGGCACCGTGACGCCGGAGTGCGTGGCCGAGGCGGACTTCGCCGCGATCGGCATGCCGGGCAAACGCGTGGAGACGATCCGCACGTTTGCGCGTGCGGCGGCCGACAATCGCGTGGACTTCTCGTTGCCGTGGCCGCAGGTCGAGGCGGCGCTCGAGGAATTGCCGGGATTCGGCCCGTGGACCCGCGCTTACCTGGCCATCCGGCTCGGGCGCGACCCGGATGCGTTTCCGGAAACGGATCTTGGATTGATCCGCGCGGCGCAGGTCGCCTCGCCCGCGCAGCTGCTCGCCCTGGCGGACGGCTGGCGGCCGTATCGCGCCTATGCCGCCACCTATTTGTGGGCCGTGAGCGAGCGCATGTGATCCGCGTCTCGCTCTGCCAAATCTTGTCACCCCGGAAATTGTGCCCGGTTTAACAATTCCTGCTTGTGCCAGGATGTCCTCAATCCCAGGACTGCTAGCATTTGCGCCAGTTAAAACAGCGCGCGACATTGCTCGTGTCCGAAGCAAATCTTCGACAAATTCGCATCCTGCACGTTGTGAGCTCGGCGGCCGTCGCCGCGAGCCTGCAGCAGTCCCTGCTCATGCCGGTTCTGACGCGCCTGCCCAAGCAGCGCGTCAAAACCCAGGTCGTCTGCCTCGCGCCGGGTGCGGTCCCGGCAGCGGTGCTGCGCCAGAGCGGCGTGCCCGTGCACGACGTCGCCCTGTCACGCAAGAAGTTCTCGTTCGGCGGCTTCGGCGAGCTGGTGAAGACTGCCAAGGCATTCAAGCCCGACGTGATCCAGGCGTGGGGCTACACCGCGCAGATCGTCGCCAACGCCGTGCGCAAGCGCTGCGACCGCAAGATCAAGGTCGTCTGGACGGTCGGCGCCACGACGCCGCTGCCGCGCGGCGCGGGCATGATCGATCGCCAGAAGGTCAAGTACGCGGCCAAGGCTGCCGCGACCGCAGATCGCATCGTCTATGCATCCGAATCGGGCGGCGCGCAGCACCGCCGCGTCGGCTTCCCGGACGGCGAGCACCTGACGATTCCCGCCGGCATCGACGCGACGCGCTTCAAGCCGGATCCGGCCGCGCGCCGCAAGATCCGCGAGCAGCTGCATCTCGCGCCCGAAACGTTCGTCATCGGCATGGTCGCGCCGTTCCAGCCGGAATACGACCATCCGACCTTTCTCAAGGCCGTCGGCGAGCTGATCAAGGGCAATCCGCACGTTGCCGTCGTGCTCGCCGGTCACGGCGTGCAGAAAGGCAATGCGCCGCTGATGGCGCTGGTCGGCGGCGGCACGCTGGGATCGCGCGTACAGCTGCTCGGCGAATGGTCCGACCTGGCGTCCCTCTTCAACGCTTGCGACGTCGTCTGCTCGAGTGCGCTCAACGACGGCGCGCGCATGACGCTCGTGGCCGCGATGCTGTGCGGCGTGCCGTGCGTTGCGACGGGTATGGGCGCGCAGGGTGAGGTAATCGGACACCACGGCGTCGCGATCGAGGCCGGCAGCTCGGCGGCGTTCGCGAAAGGCATCCAGCGCGTGCTGGCGCTCACGCCGGAGAAGCGGGCCGCGATGGCGCAGGGCGCCCGCAAGCATGCGCTGCAGAATTTTGTCTACGTAAAGTCGTTGCAGCGCTACCTGCAGCTCTACTACGACTTGATCGGCCGCCAGTCGCTGGTGAGCCAGGAGATGCCGACGCCGGAGATCGATGCCACCGTGCCGGTGCCGGCAAAAGTCGGCGCGACCGCCGAAACCAAGAAGCCGATGGTGGCGATGGCCGAGCTCGCCGATCCGGACTCGCTCGAAGCCAAAGTCGCCGAGCATGCGGCCGAGTCGCTGCCGAAGTGGCGCCTGGAGCAGGAACAGGCGCGCAACAAGCGCGAGCAGGAGCTGTCGCAGAAAATCTCGGAGTCGCAGTCGGAAGCCAGCGGCGACGTGCTGCAGGTCTTCGAGGCGCAGTTGTCGCAACCGAACAGCCCGAAGTCGGCGTTCGAGGAGCGCGCTCGCGGCGTCGCCGACGAGAGCGAAGAGCTGCTGTCGATGGATGCGATCGCTGCGCCGAAAGCCGGCGCCGCCGCTCCCGCCGTGACCCCGCAGCCGCCGCCGCCCAAGGAGCCACCGAAAGCTACGCCGGCGCCGACCGAGCCCGCGTCGGTCACGCAGCCGCTCGCAGCGCTCGCAATGCTGGAATCAGCGCCGGCCGGGCAGCCGCAACAGATGGGCTTGCTCGGCACCGAGGCGCAACCGTCGCAACCGGAGTTGCAGCTCGAGCTGCTGCCCGAGCCGGTGCGCCACTCGGGCTGACGGCGCCGACCTTGCTAGCGCCGCAGCGAAGCGGCGTCGCGCGCCAATTCCTCGATCGCCTTCCAGTCGCCCGCGCTGACGCGCTCGGGCGGCGCCACCCATGACCCGCCGACGCACGCGACGTTCTTCAAGGCGAGGTAGTCGGGGGCGGTCGCGCGCGTGATGCCGCCGGTCGGACAGAACACGACCTGCGGAAAGGGGCCCGCGAACGCCTTCAGCATGTTGACGCCGCCGGCCTGCTGCGCCGGAAACAGCTTGAACGTGTCGTAGCCCCAGCCCAGGCCCGCCAGCAACTCCGTCGGGGTCATCACGCCGGGCAACAACGGGAACGAGACTTCCGCCGCTGCGGCGGCGAGCTCCGCGGTGAGACCGGGGCTGACGCCGAACTGCGCGCCGGCGTTGCTCGCATCGACGAAATCGCGCGGCCGCGTCAGCGTGCCGACGCCGACGATCGCATCCGGCAGCGCTTTGCGCATCGCTTCGATCGCCGGCAAACACGCCGCCGTGCGCAGCGTCACTTCCAGCACACGCAATCCACCCGCGCTCAGCGCGCGGCCTAGCGGCACGGCATCGGTGGCCTTCTCGATCGTCAGAACCGGAACGACCGGCGCCAGCGCCAGCAGCGAGCGAATGTTCATTGAGTTACCACCATGATCCGGAACCAGAGTATCTCGCCAAGATTCTATGGTTGAGCGCAAGCGACTTGCACCAGTTCAGGACGGAAGTCGACGTTGTGCCTAACGATGGAGAAGGCGATACGCGCCAGCTTGCGGGCCAGGACTACCAACGCAGCGGTGGTGGACAAGCC
>DATBKP010000211.1:0-57498 GCA_036555785.1 Steroidobacteraceae bacterium | reverse complement strand
CGCACAGGCAACCGCCTATGGCGGACCGGGAAAGCCAGATCAGCATCAGCTCCAGTCACGACAGTGACTTTTGAAGCATCGTCTGCAGAGCAGAGTGATTGCCAGCGAACCGTGACGAGCCGAAGCGAGACGGGAGGTCTCGGCAGGGCAATAGGCGAGCGCCTGTGCGCGACGGTTTGCGGCGAGGCGGAACTGACGTCGGACGCTGCGGTGACCAAACTTCGCCTCGCCCTCCGTCGCGCCAGGTTCGCCGGAAATTTTCGCGGTCCGCCGCGGAAATTTCCGTGCGCGCTCGCCCCTTGACCTGCCGAGATCTCCCGTCTCGCTTCGGCTCAGCTACCGACGCGGGTCACATCAGCGAGAGATCGCGCGCTCTTTCAGAAACGCGTTGATCTTCTCGAGATCCGCGCGATCGAGCGTGCCAGTGGCGAGCTGCAGGTTCAGGACGTTGAGAATGTAGTCGTAGCGGCTGCGCGAATACGTCGTCTGGGCATCGAACAATTGCCGGCGCGACTGGAGCACGTCGACAGTCGTCCGCGTGCCCACCTCGAAGCCGGCTTCAGTTGCCTGCAACGCCGTGCGGCTGGATTCCAGCGCCTGCTTCGACGCCCGCACACGTGACATTTCGCTCAACACACCCAGATACGCATCGCGGGCTGCGCGCTCGGTCTCGCGATTGGTCCGCTCCAGTCGCTCGCGCGCCGCGCGATGCAGGTACACGCGCTGGCGCACGCGCGATGAGGTCGCGCCGCCGGAGTAGATGGGAACCGTGACCTGCACGCCGATCGAATCCTGCTTCTGCGTCTGGTCGGCGGGACTGCGCGGCGTGGTCTCGCCGGCGGCGTTGCGCCCGACCTGGGTGGCGTCGAAATCCTGGTCCTGGCGGCTGGCGACGATGTCGATCGACGGCATATGCCCGGCGCGCGCGACGCTCACGTCTTGCTTGGCGATGTCTGTGGCGAGCCGTGCCGACACGACGCGCAGATTCTGATCGAGCGCCGACGTGACCCATTGCTCCTCGTCCGCGGGGCTCGGCGCTTCGAGCGGCAGGTCGTCGATCGGACCTGCCAGGGTGTCGAACGATTCGCCGGTCAGCTCGCGCAGCAGCTCTTTGGCAGTCGCCAGCGAGCGCTTCGCCTGAATGACCGACGCCGCCGCCTGGTCGTGGGCGGCGCGCGCTTCCTGCACGTCGGTGATCGCGATCAGGCCGACTTCGAAACGCTTGTCCGCCTGCTCGAGCTGACGCGAGAACGCTTCGAGCGTTGCTTCCGCGGCGTCGACGGTGTCCTGCGCGGCGAGCACGTCGAAGTAGCGCTGCGACGTGCGCAGGATCAGATCCTGCTGCGCTGCCTGGTAGTCCGCTTCCGCCTGCGCCACCTGCTCGTCGGCGCGCTTGAGCGCGGACCACTGGTCCCAGCGGAACAGCGTCTGGCGCAGACTCAGGTCCCAACTCTTGGTGTGACCGTCGGCGTCGCGGCTGATCGTCGCCGGCACCAGCGGACTGTTCTCGTCGTTGGGATCGGAATTGATCAGCGTGGTCTGCCCGACGTTCTGCTCGTCCTTCGAGTACGAGCCGCTCGCGCTGAATTGCGGCAGCAAGGCTGCGAGTGCCTGCGGCTTCGACTCGCGGCTCGCGAGCCGGTTCGCATCCGCTTCGCGTATCTGCGGATCGTTCTGCAGCGCCCGTTCGTAGACACTGAGCAGGTCGGCGGCGTGAGACGCGCCGGCAACCAGCGACAAACCGCAAACCGCAAGGATCCGCACACGTAACGTCATGGTTGTTGTTCCCGTCGGCGCCTCGCGGCCACCGCTTCCGAAAGAGCAAGGTCACGCCATGATGACACGACCGCGATTTAATTTTAGAAACGACCGGCGAACAGCGCGCAGCTGCCGGCGACCGCCGTCGGGCGCGGACACCGCGGACACATCCTCACCGTGCCGTCCCGACCCTCTCTTCAGACGCGTCAATACGTCGGGATGGTTGCATCGAGCTCGCGCGACCAGGCCAGGATGCCGCCGGCCAGATTGACCGCCCGGAAGCCGTTTTGTTGCAGGAAGTTCGCGACCTGCAGGCTTCTGCGGCCCGAGCGGCACAACACCACCACTTCGCGGCCGCGATCGAGCTCGCCGAGACGATCCGCCACCTCGCCCATCGGGATGTGCACGACGTCCGGCACGCTGGCGACGCCCAGCTCCCACTCCTCGCGCACGTCAAGCAACGTCAGCGACTCGCCGCGCTCGCGGCGAGCAACGAATTCGGTCGGAGTGATTTCGGCGACGGCCATGACGTAGTTACTCGGACGAAGGACCCGGCTAGGACCGAAAGGTTACAGGAATCAGAACACGAATCCCGACGGCCTGGGCGCGTTCAGCAGCGGCTCGACTACCGTCTCGAACAGCCCTTGACGCTGCCACTCGCGCTCGCCAACCCGCACCACGCGCCAGGCTTCCATGATCGGCGGTTGCCCGACGATGACGAACAGGCGGCCGCCGATGCGCAGAGCCTGCTGGAAGCGCTCGTCGTACAGCGGCAGCGAGCCGGTCACGGCGATCACGTCGTAGCTCGCCTGCTCGTTCAGCTGCAGGGCGTCCGCGGCTTCCACCGCGACGTTGTTGATCCGCGCGGCGAGCAGGTTGGCGCGAGCCTGCTCGGCCAGATCGGAAAAAATCTCCAGCGAGCGCACGCGCGACGCCAGCTTGCCGAGGCAAGCGGAGAGATAGCCGCTGCCGCCGCCGACTTCCAGGGCGACGTCGCCCGGCTCGATCGCCAGCGCCTGCAGGATTCGACCGTGCACCTTCGCCGGCAGCATGGTCTGGCCGTGCGCCAGCGGGATGCTGGCGTCCGCGAACGCAACGTCGCGGTAACGCAGCGGCGCGAATTCCTCGCGCTGCACCTGGAGCATCGTCTGCAGGACTCGTTCGTCGAGGACGTCCCAGGCGCGGACCTGCTGCTCGACCATCTGCTCGCGCGCGGCTTGGAGATTCATCGTTCGGTAGGCGGGTAGTGGCATGCGACCGGAGGGTCGCAAAGGGTAAGGGCTTTGATTACGTCACACAAGTTTATGGTGAACGCAGGGTCGCCCGGCGGACGTCGGTTTGCCGCGTACAATATGGTCAATCCCTGCGTATTTCGTCAGGGCCGTTCGTTATGCTCCCTTAAACGAGAATCCAGACGTTGCGCGGGAATTCGCCGCTGCGGATGAAGTTGCCGCGCTGCGGAGCGGCACCCGGACGCGGGTCGCGCAAACGAAGGGGATGAAGGACAAGACCGGCGGTTCAATGTGGGCGCCCTTTTAGGGACTTTAGCTAGTGCTCTGGCTTTGGCGGTTGTGGTGCTGCTCGGCGTGCTCGTCTGGCGCGAGCGCCGCGCCACCGCATTGACGCGCGCCGCGGATCAGCTCGCCACGATCGTGCGCGACGGGCGTTTTGCCGAGCGCGTGCATACCGGCAGCATCGCGGGCCGGCTCGCCGACAACGCCAACCGCCTGCTCGAGCAGCTGGCGATGAAAGACCTGATGATCAACGAGCGCGAGCGCTCGCTGGTCGGCCTGCTCGGCGGTCTGCACGAGGCGCTCGCCGTGCATCGCGAGCACGTAGTGTTCGCCAACGACCGCTTCGCCGCGCTCGTCGGCAGCAACGATCCGCTGCGCCTCCAGGGCAAGACGCTGCCCGAGCTGGTCCATCCCGACTACACCGAGCTGGTGCGCGAGCACTTGCGCCGCTCGCTGGCCGGCGAGCCCGGGCTCGAGCGGCTGGAAGTCGAGCTGCATCCCCAATCCGGCCAAACCGCGCGCGCCGAGCTGTCGGCCGTGCGCATCGATTACCAGGGCGGCCCTGCGCTGCTGCTCAACCTCGTCGAAATGGGGCCGCGCGCGGCAGCCGTTCCCCTGCCCTCGCGCTCCCGCCCGACCGCTTGGGAAACGCTCGACTCGCTCGGCGAAGGGGTGATCACCACCGACGTCAGCGGACGCATCGACTACGTGAACCAGGTCGGCGAGCAGCTGATCGGCGTGAGCGCGGTGGATGCGATCGGCAAGAGCATCACCGACATCATCACGCTGCTCGACGAAGGCGATCGCCGCTCGCTCGGCGATCCTGTGAGGCATTGTCTGACGACGCAGACGAAAGTCACCGTCGGCCGGCGTGGTCTGATGATCTCGCGCGGCGGCGGCGAAGAGCGCTCGGTCGAGCTGACGGTTACTCCGTTGCGCTCGCAGAAGGGCGACCTGATCGGCACGGTGATCGTGGTGCGCGACGTCAGCGAGCTGCGCGGCATCACGCGCCAGATGTCGTACCAGGCGAGCCACGATGCGCTCACGGGCCTGGTCAACCGGCGCGAGTTCGAGCGTCGGCTGGAAGAAGCGCTCGAGCTGGCGCACTCGAACGAAGCGCGCCACGTGCTCTGCTATCTCGACCTCGACCGCTTCAAGGTCGTGAACGACAGCTGCGGCCACATGGCCGGCGACGGCATGCTGCGCGAAGTGGCCGCGCTCATCAAAGAGACCGTGCGCGACTCCGACACGGTCGCGCGTCTCGGCGGCGACGAGTTCGGCCTGCTGCTGGTCGGCTGTCCGCTGGAGAAGGCGCGGCAGATCGCCGACGACGTCGTCAGCAAGGTCAACGATTACCGCTTCGTGTGGAAGGACAAGATCTTCAACATCGGCGTGAGCGTCGGCCTGATCGAGATCTCGCGCGAGAGCGGCGCGCCGGAAGAAGTCATGAGCGCCGCAGACTCCGCCTGCTATGTCGCGAAGCGCCAGGGCAATCACGTGCACGTGTACTCGGCGCGCGACGAAGCAGTGGCGCGCCATCGCGGCGAGATCCAGTGGCTGCAGCGGCTGCAGTCGGCGCTGAAGGAAAACCGTTTCGAGCTGATGGCGCAGACGATCGTCGCGACCGCGGTCGATGCGAGCGAGGGTCCGGCGCTGGAGATCCTGCTGCGCCTGCAGGACGACAGCGTGCCTGGCGGCATCTCGCCGGCCGAGTTCCTGCGCGCCGCCGAACGTTACCGGCTGATGTCGGACGTCGACCGCTGGGTGGTGCAGACTGCGCTGACCGCGCTCGGACGCGGCGGCATCCGCCTGCCGCCGAACCGCAGCCTCGCCATCAACCTGTCGGGCCAGACGCTCGGCGATCCGAGCTTCCTCGAATACGTCGTCGACGTGCTCGATCGAACCGGCGTGCTGCCGACGCAGCTGTGCTTCGAGGTGACTGAGAACTCGGTGATCACGAACATCGACCATGCGCAGCGCTTCATCGGCGTGCTGCACGGCATGGGCTGCCAGTTCGCGCTCGACGACTTCGGCCGCGGGCTGTCCTCGTTCGGCAACCTGAAGAACCTGTCGCTCGACTACCTGAAGATCGACGGCACGTTCATCCGCAACCTTGCGGTCGACTCAGTGAACCAGGCGATGGTCGCGGCGATGATCAAGCTGGCGCGCACGCTGAACTTCCAGGTGATCGCCGAACAGGTCGAGGACGCCGGTGCCTTCGAGGCGGCGAAGCGCATGGGTGTCGACTTCGTGCAGGGCTACCACCTCGGCCGCCCGCAACCGCTCGCTCGCGCCGCTCCCGCTCCGACGCCCGCCACTCGCGCACCCGCCTGACGGCGCGCTCCTGCCGTAGGTCGGGCTTTAGCCCGACTCCGTCGCGAAATGAACCCGGGGCCGCGTCGCGCGTATCATCCCCATACCCCGCTCGCCACCGGAGCCCGCGATGGACGATTCCACTGCTGCCGAGCCCGTTTCCCTGGCGCTCACTGTCAACGGCCGGCCATGCACGGTCCGGATCGACCCGGCGGCGACGCTCGTCGAAGTGTTGCGCGATGAGCTGCACTTGACCGGAACCAAGGTCGGTTGCGACCGCGGCGCCTGTTCTGCCTGCACCGTGTGGCTCGACGGCGAGGTCGTCGCGAGTTGCATGACTTTCGCTCTCGACGCTCGCGGCAAAAGCGTCACGACGATCGAGGGACTCGCCCAGGGTGACCGGCTCCATCCGGTGCAGCAGGCATTCGTCGAGCACGACGCCATGCAATGCGGCTTTTGCACGCCAGGCATGGTGATGAGTTGCGCGCATCTCGTGGAGCGCAATCCGGACTGCACGCTCGATGACGTGCGCGGCGCAATCGGCGGCCACCTGTGCCGCTGCGGCGCGTACCCGAACATCTTCAAGGCGACGCTCGCAGCGGCCACGACGCTGCGTCAGCGCAAACAAGGCGACTCCGCATGAGCGCCTCGGAAGATCCGCGCGAAGGTCGCACGATCCTGACCGGCATCGTCGGCGATGCGCTGCAATCCGCGACGCGCAGCATTCCCGCCGGCGAGCCGCCGGAGTTGCCGCCGAACTCCGAGCTGCGCGTCATCGGCAAGCGCGTCAACCGTGTCGATGCCGTGCCGAAAGTCACCGGCCAGGCGCGCTACACGTTCGACGTACAACTGCCCGGCATGCTGTACGGTCGCATCGTCAGCAGCACCGTGCCGCACGCGCGCATCAAGTCGATCGACACGTCCGCAGCGCAGGCGCATCCCGGCGTGCGAGCTGTGCACATACTCGATCGCATCGTCGGAATCGCGCAGCTGCGCGATCCTGCAGCGGAAGCGAACGAACGATACCCGCTCGTGCGCTACCACGGACAGCCGATCGCCGCTGTAGCCGCGACGAGCATGCGCGCTGCGAAAGCTGCAGCGAAGCTGGTGAAGATCGAATATGAGCGCCTGCCGCACGTGACGTCGCTCGAAGCAGCCATGCAACAGGATGCACCGGTCGTGTTCCCCGGTCCGACGGAGCAGGCCGCGACGGCGGGCGGTGGCGGCGCGGCGCCAGGCTTGCCGCAGGAAGGCAATCTTCGCGGGCCTGCGCGCGGTGGACTCGGCGGCGGCCCGCGCGGCGACGTGCAGCAGGGATTCGCACAGGCGGAGCGCCTTCTCACGCGCGAGTACCGCACGCAGGTCCAGACGCATACGCCGATGGAGACGCACGGGCTCGTCGCCGACTGGCGCGACGACGAGCTGACGCTGTACGCCTCGACGCAGTTCGTGCTCAGCGTCCGCGATGAAGCGGCCGACATCTTCCAGCTGCCGAAAGAGAAGATCCGCGTCATCAGCGAATTCACCGGCGGCGGTTTCGGTGCGAAGTTCGGCATCGGCAATTACGGCTCGCTGGCGATTCACCTGTCGCGCAAGGCGCGCGCGCCGGTGCGCGTCGTGCTCGATCGTCGCGAAGAGCACGTCAGCGTCGGCAACCGGCCGAGCAGCATCCAGCGAGTCAAGCTCGGCGCGCAGCGCGATGGCACGCTCACCGCGCTGCAGGTCGAGAGCTACGGCACCGGCGGCGTGGCAGCGGGCGCGGGCGTGGGCTTCTGTCAGTCCACGATGTACCCGATCCCGAACCTGCTCACCGAGCACTACGACGTGTTCACCGACGCCGGACCGTGCGCTGCGTTTCGCGCACCGGGACAGGTGCAGGGAATCTTTGCGCTCGAGCAGGCGCTCGATGAGCTCGCTGTCGAGCTCGACGTCGATCCGCTGGCACTGCGCGAGAAGATCGACACCAACGATACCGACGACGCCCGCGCGCGCAGAGTCGAGCGCCGCATCGGCGCCGAGCGCGCCGGCTGGTCGCAACGCCGTCCGCCGGCGGCCGATCCCGGACCGGTCAAGCGCGGACTCGGCATGGCGCAATCGCAGTGGGCGTACATCGTTCACGGCACTACGACCTGCGAAGTGCGCATTCGCGGCGACGGCTCGGTCGCGGCGATCACCGGCGCCCAGGACATCGGCACCGGCACGCGCACGATCATGGCGCAGACCGTTGCGGAAGAGCTCGGCTTGCAGACCGAAGACGTCGAGGCTCGCATCGGCGACTCGCGCTACCCGGCCGGCCCCGCCGCCGGCGGCAGCCGCGTCACGAGCTCGATCACCCCGGCAGCGCGCAATGCCGCGTACGCCGCGGCGCGCGACCTTGCGGCACGCGTTGCTCCCGCGCTCGAGGCCAAAGCCGAAGAGATCGTGTTCCAGGACGGTCGCGTGTTCGCGCGCGGCCGGCCCGAGCGCGGCCTGACGTTCAAGGAAGCCGTCCGCCAAGCGAGCTTCGATGAGATCGTGCAGCGTGCGGACCGGCGCGAGGACTACGACGGCTATCGCGCAAAGCTCGGCGACCTGCACATCAGCAAGCAAGGCATCGGCGGCGTGCAGTTCGCGCAGATCGCGGTCGACACCGAGACCGGCGTCGTCAAGGTCGAGCGCATCGTCGCGGTCCACGACTGTGGCCGGCCGATCAATCCGAAACTGATCGAGAGCCAGATCTACGGCGGCGTGATCCAGGGCGTGAGCTATGCGCTGTACGAAGAGCGTCATCTCGATCCCGGCACCGGCGTGCAGCTCAACGCCAACATCGATCAGTACAAGATCGTGGGTTCGCGCGAAACCCCCGACATCGACGTGCACATCATCGAGCAGCTCGGCCGCCAGTCGTCGACGGACGCGCGCGGCGTAGCCGAGCCGGCGAACGTGGCGACGGCGGCGGCGATCGCCAATGCGTTCTACAACGCGACCGGCAAACGCATCCGCACCTTGCCGATGACGCCCGCCAACGTGCTCGCTGCCCTGCGGGCGGCGGATGCCGCGGACGACGAGGAGCCCGCATGAACACCGTCCAATGGATCGATGCGCGGTCCGTGGAGGAAGCAGTCGCGCTGCTGTCGGCGCCCGCCGCGAACGGGACGATCGCCAAGGCCGGCGGTCTCGACGTGCTCGATCTGATGAAAGAAGGCATCGTCACCCCCGCGCGTATCGTCAACCTGCAGCGAATCGATGCGTTGCGCGGGGTGCAGTTCAGCGACGCGAGCGGCCTGCGCCTCGGCGCGCTCACGACCCTCGCGGAAATCGCCAACGATGCGTCGATCCGCCGGCACTATCCGGCGCTCGCCGCCGCTGCCGTGCATGCCGCGACTCCGCAAGTCCGCAACGCGGCGACGATCGGCGGCAACCTGTTGCAGCGACCGCGCTGCTGGTACTTCCGCAACGAGCTGTTTCATGCGGCCCGCAACGAAATCGGCCGCGAACAAGCGCAATACGGCGCCATCTTCGACAACGCAACGTCGACGATGGTGCACGCATCGACGCCGGTGACTGCATTGGTCGCCTACGACGCGCGCGTTCATGTCGTCGGCAAGCAAGGCAAGTCGCGCACCATCGCGCTGAGCGATTTCCTGTTGCCGCCGGATTTCGATCGCGACCGCGATACGACGCTCGCGGGCGACGAAGTGCTCACGCACGTGAGCGTGCCACCGGTCGCCGCGCAAACGACCGCGGCGTATCACAAGCAGACCGAGCGCGACAGCTACGATTGGCCGATCTGCGATGTCGCCGTGGTGCTCACGACCGGTGATCGCAAGGTCGACGCAGCGAAGATCGTCGTGGGCGCGGTCGCGCCCGTGCCCCGCCGCATGACTGCGAGCGAGAAGCTGCTGCTCGGACGCGAAATCGACGAACAGCTCGCGGCGGAGGCAGGTCGCCTCGCCGTGCGGGATGCGACTCCCACGGCCAAGAACAGCTACAAGGTGCCGGTCCTGGAGGCCGTGATCCGGCGCACGATCATGGCCGCGATCCGTTAGGTCGGGGTTCGACCCGACAGACTAGCCGCGGTGGCCGAGCAGTCGCGCCGGCAGAAACAGCAGCGCCTTGATAAAGGCGAGCACGGCGCCGAGCACGATGCCGAAGATGCGGAACGGAATCGACAACAGCCACAGCAGCGGCAGCGCGAATACCAGCAGGACCGCGAGCGGCCACGCGATCGCGAACAGCAGGCACCAGGCAAGTACGATCAGCAGGAACTGCATCTGACGCTCCGGTCATCGAAACCGGAGCCATCATAGGACACCCGCACTGCTGGCGGGGAACGACTGGCCGGTCAGCCGCCGCGGGTGACCGGCATCGCAACGTCGTCGGCCGACTTGCCCAGATACTTCGCCAGCTCCAGCTTTGCGATGGCGTTGCGATGGACCTCGTCCGGCCCGTCCGCGATGCGCAGCGTGCGCTGGCCCGCCCACAGCTGCGCGAGCGGGAAGTCCGAGGTGACGCCGCCGGCGCCGTGTGCCTGGATCGCCCAGTCGATCACCTTCAGCGTCATGTTCGGCACGACCACCTTGATCATCGCGATTTCCTTGCGCGCCACCTTGTTGCCGACCGTGTCCATCAGGTACGCGGCGTTCAGCACCATCAGCCGCGCCTGGTCGATCGCGCAGCGCGACTCGGCGATGCGCTCGTGCCAGACGGACTGCGAGGAGATCGGCTTGCCGAACGCGACCCGCGCAGTGAGGCGCTGGCACATCAATTCGAGCGCGCGCTCTGCGACGCCGATCGAGCGCATGCAGTGATGAATGCGGCCCGGGCCGAGCCGCCCCTGCGCGATCTCGAAGCCGCGCCCTTCGCCGAGCAGCAGGTTGCTCGCCGGCACGCGCACGTTCTCCAGCAGGACTTCGGCGTGGCCGTGCGGCGCATCGTCGTAACCGAATACCGGCAGATGCCGCAGCACTTTGACGCCCGGCGTGTCGGACGGCACGAGGATCATCGATTGCTGACGATGACGGTCTTCGTCCGTGCTGGTCTTGCCCATCAGGATGAAGATCTTGCAGCGCGGATCGTTGGCGCCGCTCGACCACCATTTGCGGCCATTGATGACGTAGTCGTTGCCGTCGCGCTTGATGCTGCAGGCGATGTTGGTGGCGTCGGAGGACGCGACCGCGGGCTCGGTCATCAGGAACGCGGAGCGGATCCGGCCGGCGAGCAGCGGTTCCAGCCAGCGATCTTTCTGCTCCTCCGAGCCATAGCGCTCGATCGTCTCCATGTTGCCGGTGTCCGGCGCGGCGCAGTTGAAGACCTCGGGCGCCCAGGGCACGCGCCCCATGATCTCGCACAGCGGCGCGTACTCCAGGTTCGACAGCCCTTCCGGCGCGCGCGGCGAGCGCGGCAGGAACAGGTTCCACAGCTGCGCGTCGCGCGCCCGCGGCTTGAGCTCCTCGATCAGGCGCAGCGCCTTGAACGCGTTGCCGGCGCGGCGGTTTTCGGCGACCTCGGCCGTGTAGCGCGCCTCGTTCGGATAGATATGCGTGTCGAAGAACCTGGTCAGCTGCGCCTGCAGCGAACGCACGCGCGGGCTGTATTCGAAGTCCATGGCCGATTCCCCTGCTGGTCCGGATATGGAAAGAGTGCGTGGGCGGCCCGGCCGAAGCCAATGCAATGACTGCATCGCCCCGGATCGACCGCATGCATACTGGACCTCAAGAGTCCTGCAGGGGGCGCGCCAATGCAACTTTCCCGGGTCGATCTGAACCTGTTCACGATCTTCGACGCCATCTACCGCGACGGCGGCATCACGCCGGCCAGCAGACGCCTGCACCTGTCGCAGCCCGCCGTGAGCCACGCGCTCGCCCGCCTGCGCGAGCTGCTGGACGATCCGCTGTTCGAGCGGCGCGGGCACGACATGGTGCCGACGCCGCTCGCGCGCTCGATTGCCGCGAACGTTGCAACCTCGCTCGGCGGGCTCGAGCAGCTCCTGCGCCGCACCGGGCAGTTCGAGCCCGCGACCAGCCAGCGCTCGTTCACGATCGCCATGCGTCAGTTCAACGAGCTGCCGTTCCTGCCGCTGCTGATCGAGCGACTGCAAGGCGCAGCGCCGCACATCGACATCGCCGTGGTGCGCATCGATCGGCGCGACCTGGAAGAAGACCTGCAGAGCGGCGCTGTCGACCTGGCCTTCGACGTCGGCCTGCCGCTATCGCACGACGTGCGGCGCGAACGCGTGACCGCGGAGCCGCTCGCCGTGCTGGCGCGCGAGGATCATCCGTCGGTTCGCGGCACGCTGTCGGCCGACACGTATCTGGCGCTGGAGCACGTGCTGGTCACCGGGCGCCGGCATGGCGGCGGCTACGAAGACATCGCGCTCGGCCGGCTCGGCATGTCGCGACGAATCCGCGTGCGCTGCCAGCACTACGCGGCCGCCTGCGAAATCGTCGCCCACTCCGACCTGCTGGCGACGATGGCCCGCAGCCAGGCGCAGCTCGGCAGCCGCCAGAGCGCCACGCAGCTGCTGCCCTTCCCCGTGGAAATTCCGCCGCTGGAGATGTTTCTCTACTGGCACGCGAACGTGGACGCGGAGCCCGGCTCGCAATGGCTGCGCGGACTGCTGCTCGAGCTGCTGAAGTAGGTCGGGCTTCAGCCCGACACGGTGCTCACCACTCGCCGCTGTTCGGCATCGAGGCCCAGGGCTCGCGCGGCGGCAATGCGCCGCCCTTCTGCAGCAGCTCGACCGATATCCGGTCCGGCGAGCGCACGAACGCCATGTGGCCGTCGCGCGGCGGCCGGTTGATGGTCACGCCATGTTCGGTCAGGCGCTGGCAGGTCGCGTAGATGTCCTCGACCTCGTAGGCGAGGTGACCGAAGGCGCGGCCGATGCCGTAGTTCTCCGGGTCCCAGTTGTAGGTGAGCTCCACCTGCGCTGCGTCGTCGCCCGGGGCAGCGAGGAACACCAGCGTGAAGCGCCCCTTGTCGTTTTCCCGGCGACGCAATTCGCGCAATCCGAGCGCGTCGCAGTAGAACCGCAGGGAGGCGGCCAGGTCGGTGACGCGGACCATTGTATGCAGGTACTTCATCGCATTTACTCGACGCACTCGACTGATTCGGGCCCCGGCGCTCCATGATAATGGAACCGGGTAGGAACGCTCGCCGTTCATGTGAAGTGAATGTCCACAGGGGTCATGGCCGCGCTCGCACGAAGGATTAGCTCCAGCTCCCGCGCCGCAGCCGTGATCGCGGTGCTGCTGTCCGGGACGTTCGCGGCGTGCGCGCCCAGCCTGGCGCAGGACGAGGAGGAGCCCCCGGACGAGCAAGGTCCGACGGTCACGCCGATGGAAGGCTGCGCCGAGCACGAGCGGCCGGATTCGACCGTGCTGGAGCGCGTGCGCCGGCGCCTCACTGTCACCGCATGCGCCTCGTCCGCGTGGCTCGACAGCCTGTTCGGCGATCAATTCCGCTACGACCAATATCGCGCGACGTACGGCACCATCTCGGCCGGCGGCCTGTGGAGCGACTACGACGGCTTCGATCCGCGGCTGCGCTTCCGCGTGCGCCTGCAGCTGCCGCAGTGGAACGAGCGCATCACCGCCTTCGCGGGACGCGTCGGCGAGGACGACTACATCAGCGACACGGAAGGCGACTTCGAAGCGCTGCCGACGCGGCAGTTCGGCAACCTCGAAGACGAGAGCGTGCTGGTCGGCCTCGGCTACTCCAGCCCGGAGCGTACCGGCAACGACTTCGACCTCGGCGTCGGCGTGCGCGTCGACCTGCCGCTCGATCCCTATGCACGCGCGCGCTACGAAATCGTGCGCGAGTTCGGCGAGCACTGGGTGTTCACCGCGCGCGAGACGGTGTTCTGGCAGAACTCCGAGGGTTTCGGCACCACCACGCGCACCTACCTCGACCGCGCGCTCTCGGACCGGTTGCTGCTGCGCTGGGCGAACCTCGGCAAGTTCACCGAAGAGACGATCGGCCTGGAATGGTTCACACAGCTCACGCTGTTCCAGAACCTGAACGAGCGCACCGGGCTGGCCTGGCAGTGGCAGACCGAGGGCGAGACGGACAACGAAGTGCCGCTCACCCGGCATGCTGCGCGCCTGATCCTGCGCCGTCAGCTGCAACCGGACTGGCTGTACCTCGAGCTGCGCGGCGGCGTTGCATGGCCGCGGCGCAAGCTGAGCGAGGACCGCGAGCCGAGCCCCGAGATCGGCATCGCCCTGGAGATGCAGTTCGGCAACCGGCCGCCATAAACCCCCGGCAACGACCGGGAACCTCCGCCGATCGGGTTCCGTCACTCGCAGCAGGAACCCTAACTGCGGAGAAGTCCATGAAGTCACTACGTATCGTGCTGGCCGCCTCGCTGTGCTCGTCGCTGTTGTCCCTGAGCGGACCCGCTGCGGCGGACGCGCCGAGCAGTGCCGCCGCCGTGCCGGCCAAAGTTGCGGCGACCCAGGCCGCCGAGCGCGACCTGTGGGTCGGCCACATCTTCTGGGTTCGCGAAGTGGTGCGCGGGCTCGCCGAGAAGAACCCGGCGGCCGCGGATTTCGCCGAGAAGCAGGTGGTCGCGAACGCCAAGCAGCTCGCCGGCGCGATCGAACCGTTCTACGGCAAGGCTGCCACCGATCAATTGTTCAAGCTGCTGGCGGGCCACTACACTGCGGTGAAGGCGCATGCGACAGCGACTGTCGCGGGCGATGCGGCTGGCGCGAAGAAGGCGATCGCCGATCTCACCAGCAATGCGAACGAGATCGCGAAGTTCCTGAGCGGCGCCAATCCGAATCTTCCGGAAGCGACGCTGCAGAGCCTGCTTGCCATGCACGGCGGTCATCACGTGCAGCAGAACCAGCAGCTCGCGTCCCATGACATGGCCGGCGAAGCGCGCACCTGGGACGCGATGAAGAGCCACATCTACACGCTCGCGGATGCGCTGATTGCCGGCATTGCCAAGCAGTTCCCCGACAAGTTCTGATCATGAGCGAATCCGAATCCATGCAGAACGTCGCCGCGCTCGCGGCAGCCGATGTCGTCGCCGCCGCCGGCGACGACTCGGAGCTGGCGAGCCGCGCTGCGCAGGGCGATCAAGCTGCGTTCGCGCACATCATGCGGCGCTACAACCAGCGCTTGTATCGCCTCGCGGTCAGCGTCATGGGCGATGCCAGCGAAGCGGAAGACGTGCTGCAGGAAAGCTACGTGCGCGCGTTCTACGCGTTCTCGACCTACACCGGCGCCGGCAGTCTCGGCGCATGGCTCGCGCGCATCGTGCGCAACGAAGCCATCGACCGCGTGCGTGCCCGCGAGAGCCGCCGCAATCACGTGACGATCGAAGCCGACCTCGGCGGGCAGTCCGAGGAAGATGAGCCGAAAGTGGCACCAGACCTCCTGCAGTCTCTGACCGATCCGCAGGCACTCGCCGCGAACTCCGAGCTGCGCCGGCTGCTCGAGCGCGCGATCCAGCGCCTGCCCGAGCAGTTCCGCACGGCGTTCGTGTTGCGCGAGGTCGAGGGCTTGTCCGTGGAGGAAACCGCTGAGTATCTCGGCATTCCTGCGGCGACGGTCAAGACCCGCGACCATCGCGCCCGCAACCTGTTGCGCGCCTACCTGAGCGAGAACATCGACGCGACGATCCCGCAGACGTTCCCATTCCTCGGCGCGCGCTGCGACCAGCTGGTCGAGCGCGTGCTGCAGCGGTTGAAGACCTAGCTAGACGTTGTACGAGCGCGAAGTCGTGGTGCCGCCGTGGCCGGTCCAGTTCGTATGGAAGAACTTGCCGCGCGGCTGATCCACTCGCTCGTAGGTGTGCGCGCCGAAGAAATCGCGCTGCGCCTGCACCATGTTCGCCGGCAAGCGCTCGGAGCGATAACCGTCGAAGTACGCGAGTGCGGCACTGAGACACGGCACCGGCACGCCACTCTGCACCGCTGCGACGATTGCCCGTCGCCAACCACCCTGCCGGCTGGTCACGGCGTCGCGAAAGAACGGATCGAGCAGCAGATTGACGAGCCCGGGCTCGCGATCGAACGCCTTCTTGATATCGCCCAGGAAGGCGGAGCGGATGATGCAGCCGCCGCGCCAGACGAGCGCGATGCCGCCGTAGTTGAGACTCCACTTGTTGACCTGCGCGGCCGAGCGCAACAGCTGGTAGCCCTGCGCGTAGCTGATGATCTTCGACGCGTACAGCGCCTGGCGTAGATCGTCCACCAGCGCGCGACGATCGCCGCTGAGTCCGCCGCCGTCGTACTTGATCTGCTTCGCAGCCGCGACCCGCTCTTCCTTGGCCGCGGACAGTGCGCGCGCAAACACGGCTTCGCCGATCAACGTCAAGGCAATGCCCTGGTCGAGCGCCTCGATCACCGTCCATTTGCCCGTGCCCTTCTGGCCCGCGGCATCCAGGATCACGTCGATGGTGTGCTCGCCGTTTTGGGCCTGGTACGCGAGGATGTCGCGCGTGATCTCGATCAGATAGCTGTCGAGCTCGCGCGCATTCCATTCCGCGAACACCTCGTGCATCTGCTGATTGCTGAGGCCGAGCACGCGTTTCATCACGTCGTAGGTCTCGGCGATCAATTGCATGTCGCCGTACTCGATGCCGTTGTGAACCATCTTCACGAAGTGTCCGGCGCCGTCCTCGCCCATCCAGTCGCAGCACGGCTCGCCGTCCGGCGTACGCGCGCAGATCGCCTGGAAGATCGGCTTGATGTGCGGCCACGCTCCCGCACTGCCGCCCGGCATCAGCGACGGGCCGGTCAATGCGCCCTCCTCGCCGCCGGACACCCCCGATCCCACGTACAGCATGCCGGCCTGCTCGACTTTGCGCGTGCGGCGCGTCGTGTCCGTGTACAGGCTGTTGCCGCCGTCGATCAGGATGTCGCCGCGATCGAGCAGCGGCAGCAACTCGTCGATCACCGCATCGACCGCCGGCCCCGCCTTGATGAGCATCAGGATCTTGCGCGGCCGCTGCAGCGCCGCCACCAGCTCGGCCGGCGTGCGCGCGCCGACGAAGTTCTTGCCGCGCGCGCGGCCCGCGATGAATTCCTCCATGCGCGTCACGGTGCGGTTGTACACCGCGACCCGGAAGCCCTTGCTCTCCATGTTGAGCGCGAGGTTCTCGCCCATCACGGCGAGTCCGATGAGACCGATGTCTGCGGGCGATTGCGTCATGGCGCCAATGGTACTCCCTTCCTTCCGCTCACTACCGGTATGTGCCACACGACATACTGCTGCGGATCCGCAATCGCAGCGACGACCCGATCGAACAGCGTTCGCACTTCTGCGACGCCGAGCTTGGTATGTCGCGCCAGCGCCTCCGTGTATCCATCGCGCCAGGCAGCGATGATCGCGCCGAACGTCGCGCGCGCCACGCGGATCGTGTCGACGACGATGTAGTCGACGTGCAGCTCTTCGAAGCCTGCGTGCTTCATCAGCGTCCAGGTGCGGCGCCCGACCTGCGCATCCGTCCCGGTCGCGTGCGCGAACGTGATCACGCCCTCGTCCCACAGGCGGTCGGGATGCAGCCGGTCGACCGCCGCGTGGATCATCCCGTAGTCCTCGCTCAGCACGTGCGTCCAGCCGCCCGGCCGGCAGATGCGGTGCAGCTCCGCCAGCACTTTCTGCGGCTCGGGCACGGCCTGCGTCATGTGCCGGCACACGACCAGGTCGAACTGCGCCGCGGCGAACGCGAGCTCGAACGCATCGCCCTGCTCGAACTGCACGCGCGGCGCGAGGTTTGCGTAACGACGGCGGGCATACGCGACCGAGCCTTCGAGGATGTCCACGCCGACCAGCTGTGCCTCGGGATAGCGCGCGGCGAGTCGGGAAGTGATCTCGCCGCTGCCGCAACCGATGTCGGCGATGCGCGCCCGCGCGGGCAACCGGTAGCGATCGAACAGGGCCTGCTCCTGCGGCCAGATCGCCTCGGCCTGTGCCGCGAGGTTGCGCAGCATCGACTCGTCGGCCATCTGCTCGGCCTGGGGATTGCGCTCTTTCATGACGTCCGGACGGAATAGTGTCCGCTGCAACCTTTGGGACCGTGTTAGCGTCCCAAATGGCAGAACATCTCGCCAGAGGGGAATTTCCATGCCCGTTCGTTTCGTCGCCACGCTCGCTCTCGGTCTCCTGGCCTGCTCCTTCGCCGCGCAGGCGGCCGAGAAGCGGCTCGACCGGACCTTCAGCGTCGCCCCCGGCGGCCGCTTGACGATCGACTCGGACGGCAGCGACCTGCGGGTCGAGGGCACCTCGGGCAACCAGGTCGAAGTGCACGTCCTGCTCAAAGGCTCGGAGAGCTCGCTGGAGGGCATCACGCTGACCGCCGAACAGAGCGGTAACGACGTCGCCGTCACCGCCAAGCACGGCCACAGCAAGTGGATCAGCTTCTTCGGCAGCTGGAGCATGGACGGCAAGGTCGAAGTGAAAGTGCCGCACAACTACAACATCGACATCCGCACGTCGGGCGGCGACATCATCGTCGCGCAGCTGCAGGGCGACGCGCGCGCCAAGACCTCTGGCGGCGACATCCGCGTCAGCGAAATGCACGGGCCGGTCGACATGCAGACCTCTGGCGGCGACGTCCGGGCCGAGCAGATCGAAGGCAACACGCGGCTCGGAACCTCCGGCGGCGACATCGACGTGACACGCCTGCAAGGCGATCTCGATGCCAAGACCTCCGGCGGCTACATCCATCTCAGCGATATCGCCGGCAAGGTCGTGGCGCGCACGTCGAGCGGCAACGTCATCGCCAGCGGCATCCGCGGCGATTCGGACCTGAAGACCTCCGGCGGCGACATCCGCGCCACGATCGACGGCAAGATCGCGGCGCACACCTCGGGCGGCAACGTCACGGCCGAGCTCGTCGGCGCAAATCGTGGCATCTCCGTATCGAGCTCGGGCGGCGACCTGACCGTGCGCATGCCGAAGAACACGACCGGCGAGCTCAATGCATCGACCAGCGGTGGCAGTGTCCGCACCGAGCTGCCGGTCACCACCACGGAGGCGGGCGAAAGCAAACTCACCGGCTCGATCAACGGCGGCGGCAACGAGATCTACGCTCACACCTCGGGCGGCAGCATCCGGCTGACGGCAAGCACTGGCGCCACCCCCGGCGCGGACGTGGAGAAATAGCAAAGCGGGGGCTTTCTTTTACCGCGCGCGTTGCCGAAACTGCCCGCCTCCGCGTCAGCTCGAGGATCAGGTCAGTGCTGCGAAACTATGTTGTGCTGGCAACCGCGGTGGTCGCGTCCGGATTGGTGTCCGCCCCCGCCTGCGCTGCGCAATCCACGCCCGCGGGCGCGGGCGCAAGCGCCGACTCCGTTGCACTGAACAAGCTGTTCGAGGACTACTTCGAGCGCCAGCTGCAGCTCAATCCGCTGCTCGCCACGTTCATCGGCGACCATCGCTATGACGATCAGCTCACCAACAACATCTCGCCCGAGTTCATCAAGATGGCGGAGGCCGTCGATCGCAAGGCGCTCGAGGACGCGCAGCGGCTCGCCGCCCGGCAGCTGTCGGATGCCGACCGGCTGAGCGTCGAGATCTTCATGTACGACCTGCGCTCCTCGATCGAGGGCGCGAAGTTTCCGGGTGAGCTCGCACCCATCAATCAGTTCCAGAGCCTGCCGACGCTGATGCCGGTGCTCGGCTCGGGCAGCAGCGCCCAGCCGTTCGCGACGGCGGCCGACTACGACCATTTCCTGAAACGCATGCGCGGCTACATCGTCTGGTCCGACCAGGCAATCACCAATATGCGCAAGGGTCTTGCGCAGCACGTGACCTATCCGCGCGTGCTCATGCAGAAGGTGCTGCCGCAGCTGCAGGAGCTGGTCGTTGCCGATCCGCAGGCGAGCCTGTTCTACGCGCCGCTGAAGAAGTTTCCGGACGCCGTCTCGCCGGCCGACCGCAGCCGCCTGCAGGCCGCGTATCGCGACGCGATCACCAAGGAAATCAATCCGGCGTACCAGCGCCTGCACGATTTCATTCGCGACACCTACATTCCCGGCGCGCGCACCGAGGTCGGGATGTCGGCGGTGCCGAACGGCGGCGCCTGGTATGCCTATCTCGCGGACCAGTCGACCACGACCGATCTCACGCCGGCCGCGATCCATGCAATCGGGCTCAAGGAAGTCGCGCGGATCCGCAGCGAGATGGAGCAGGTGAAGGCGCAAGTCGGCTTCCAGGGCGACCTGCCCGCGTTCTTCAAGTTCCTGCAGGAAGACCCGCGCTTCTACTACGACAACGGCGACGCGCTGATCCAGGGCTTCCGCGACCTGAAGAAGAACATCGATGCAAAGCTGCCGAAACTGTTCAACGACTTTCCGAAAGCGGACTACGAGGTGCGCGCGGTCGAGCCGTTCCGGGCGCAGTCCGCCGCCGGCGGCTTCTATCAGCCGCCGTCGGGCGACGGCTCGCGGCCCGGCATCTTCTACGTGAACACGTTCAACCTGAAGGCGCAGCCGAAGTTCGGCATGGAAACGCTGTCGCTGCACGAGGCCTCGCCCGGCCATCACTTCCAGGTGTCGATCCAGCAGGAGCTGGAGCAGTTGCCGCGCTTCCGCCGCTTCGGCAACGGTTACGTCGCGTACCAGGAAGGCTGGGCGCTGTATGCGGAGTCGATCGGCAAAGAGCTCGGCATGTTCACCGATCCGTATCAGTACTACGGCCGCCTCAGCGACGAGATGCTGCGCGCGATGCGCCTGGTCGTGGACACGGGCCTGCACACCAAGAACTGGACGCGCGAGCAGGCGATCAAGTACATGCTCGACAACTCCTCGATGGCGCCGAGCGACGCGGAAGCGGAAGTAGAGCGCTACATCGCGATCCCGGGCCAGGCGCTCGGCTACAAGATCGGGCAGCTGCGCATCCGCGAGCTGCGCAACAAGGCGCAGGCCGCGCTCGGCTCACGCTTCGACGTGCGCGAGTTCCACAGCGTCGTGCTGCGCGACGGCTCGCTGCCGCTGAGCGTGCTCGAGGCCAAGATCGACAGATGGATCAAGAGCAAGGGATGAGGCGATGACGCTCGCAAGGACGCAAAGGGGAGCTCGGAAATTCTGAATTTCAGAGATTCCGGATTCTTCCTTCGCGTCTTTGCGAAAGTTATGCCCGGTTCTTCTCTCACCACACCTCGCAGCGTTCTTCGGGCTTGCGCACCATCGGCGCGTCGGCCGGGCACTGGAACGCCTGCTGGAATTCCGGCAGGTTCGAGATCGGGCCGATGACGCGGTATTTGGCGATGGGGTGCGGGTCGCCCTGCACCATGGTGCGCTGATACTCCGGCCGGATCTCGTCGCCGCGGAACTGGCCCCACGCGATGAAGAACTGCTGGTCCGGCGTGAAGCCGTCGATCGTCGGCGCCGGCGGCTTGCCGCGCTGAGCGATGTGGAAGGCGCGATAGGCGATCTTCGCGCCGGCGAGATCGCCGATGCTCTCGCCGAGCACCAGCTTGCCGTTGTGATGCACGCCGGGTGCGATGAAGTAGTTCTCGAACTGCTTCACGACGCACTGGCCGCGCTCCTGGAATTTCTTCAGGTCGGTGTCGGTCCACCAGTTCTTCAGCCGGCCCTGCGCGTCGAACTGCGCACCCTGATCGTCGAAACCGTGGCTGATCTCGTGGCCGATGACGACGCCGATCGCGCCGTAGTTCACGGCGTCGACCGCCTGCATGCTGAACGCCGGCGGCTGCAGGATGCCTGCGGGGAACACGATCTCGTTCAACGTCGGGTTGTAGTACGCGTCCGAAGTCGGCGGCGTGATGTACCACTCGCCGCGATCGGTCGGCTTGTTGATGTGCTGGTGGTCGTCCTGGACGCCGAAGCGGCGCGCCGCGAGCACCGACTCCCAGTACGCGTCGCGGCGGATGTCGACCTTGCTGTAGTCCTTCCACTTGTCGGGGTAGCCGATCTTCGGATTGAAGGTGGAGAGTTTCTCCAGCGCGCGCGCCTTGGTCTGCGGGCTCATCCATTCCAGCCCCTCGATCGTGTCCTGCATGGCCAGCAGCAGGTTCTTCACCAGCTCCTGCATGCGCGCCTTCGCCTGCGGCGGGAAATACTTCTCGACGTACTTGCGGCCGAGCGCCTCGCCGAGCAATGCGTCGGTCGCCTCGGCGCAGCGCTTCCAGCGCGGCTTCATCTCCTGGGCGCCGTTGAGGAACGCCTCGCGGAAATCGAACTCGGCTGCGACGAACTCGGCCGACAACGACGGCGCCGCGGAATCGAGCACGCGGGCCCGCAGGTAGGTTTGCCAGTCCGCGAGCGAGGTCGCGCGCAACTGGCGGTCGAATTCCTGCAGCACCTTCGGCTCCGTGACGTTCAGATCGCCCTGCGTCAGGCCGGTCGCCTTGTAGTAGCGGTTCCAGTCGAACGCGGGCGCGAGCTGCTGCAGCTCTGCAAACTTCATCTTGTGATCGGTCTGCTGCGGATCGCGTAACGCCACGTTGTCGAGCGCTACCTGCGCATAGCGGGTCTCGATGCGCATCACGGTCTCGACAGCCGCCTGCGCCTGCGTCTCGTTGCTGCCGGCGAGCTCGAACAGACGCTGCAGGTACGCGCCATACCGGTCGCGCGCTTCCTTGAAGCGATCATCGTCCTTCAGGTAGTAGTCGCGATCGGGCATGCCGAGCGCGCTGGGATAGACCTGCGCGATCGTGAAGGACGGATTGTGGACGTCGGAATCGGCGCCCACGCCGAACGGCGCGGCGATCTGCACCTCGTGTAACGCGGCGAGAGTCTTCTGCAGATCGGCGGTGCTGTGGATTCCATCGATCTGCGCGAGCAGCGGCGCAATGGGCTTCGCGCCGAGGGTGTTCACCCGCTGCTCGTTCATGCACCCGGCGTAGAAATCGCCCGTGAGCTGCTCGATGCTGCCGCGCTGCGCTTTCGCGGCCGCGGCCTGTTCGAGGATCTCCTTCAGTTGATCCTTGTTCGCCTCGCCCGCGGCCCAGCGGCGGCTCCAGCGCGGCATCGATGCGGGAATCGGGTTCTCGGCGCGCCAGCGGCCGTTCGCGTACTGGAAGAAATCCGTGCACGGCTCGGCCTTGCGGTCGATGTCGCCGGCCTCTATGCCTTGCAACGTACCGCTGTCCGCAGCAGTGGCAGCGCCCGCGACGAGCAACGTGAGCACCAAGTGTCCGCTTCGCACGATTCTCTTCATGGAATTTTCTCCGCGGCCTCTGCTTGTCGGGGCGCGTATGGTAAGCACAAAAGAAAGCGGCTGGCGACCAGCGGTTTCTGCACCAACCGCCGACCGCCAACCGCTAATCGTTTCCTGTTGTTCTTACAGCGAGCGCAGGAAGTTCAGCACGTCCTGCCTGTTGCCCTGACCCAGCGAGTTGTAGTTGTTGACCGCAGCGTTCGCCTCGGATGGCCCGAATTGCGAATTGCCGGAGCTGCGATGCGCGGCGATCGCCGCTCTCAGATCAGAGGTCCGACCATCGTGCAGGAAGAAGATGCGCTGCCCCAGGCCCCACAGCGGCGCGGTCCGGAACTCGTCGCCCCGTGCTCCGCCTTGCTGCACGTTGTCCGCCAGCGCCGGCCCCATCTGGTGCAGGGCGAGGTCGGAGAACAGATTCGCATCCTTGTTGCTCAACGCCGCGACCGTCGACGTGCCCGTGCGCAGTGTCGGTGTGTGGCACAGCGCGCAGCCGATGGCGCTGAACAACACGCGACCGCGCGAGATGGACGACGAGCCGCCCGGCGAATTCGTCGAGGGCGTCGGCGGCGCCAGGAAGCGCATGAAGAACGCGAACTTCTCGATCGCGCTGATCGTGTCGGTCGGCGCCGGTCCGTCGACATTGGTCACGTCGTTCGGGTGCGCAGCGAACTGACAGGTGCCGTTCTCGTCGCGCTCCACCTGGAACAGCTCGTTCGAGATGCCCATCTCGACGTTGTACGCTTCGCCCGCGAACAGCAGCAGCGACTCGTTCTGCGCCTTCCAGCCGAAGCGCGAGATCGTGCCGTCGTTACCGTTGCGGTTCAGACGCCCGCTGATGCCGAACGCTGCCTTGGTGTTCGGGCTGGCATTGACGTTGTTGACCAGCGTCTGGTCCGGAATCATCTCCATCAGGCCCAGGCCGAAGGTCGGCGTGGGAATGCGGAAGATGACGTTGTTGCGCTGGACCTGCGCGGCGAAGTCCTCCTGCGCCGCCGTGCAGCCGCTCGCATCGCCGGTACTGTCGATGCGGCCGCGGATCGTGAACAACGCGTGCACGCCGCCGTCGCGGCTGCCGTCCGCATTGAACTTGAAGCGCGCCTCGCGCACCGGCCCGTTCGCCGCGATGAACGAAGGCACGGTGTTCTGCGCGCCGAACGCGGTGGCCACTGCGACTTGCGGATTCACCGCCGGCGAGGTGCCGCCGACGTCGGGCTGCAGGTGACAGCCGGCGCAACCGTCCAGGTTGAAGCGCGGGCCCATGCCCTCGCCGACGCCTTCCGCTTCCTCGAAGTCCTCCCGTCCCACGTCGAAGAACGAACGCTCGTTCGTCGTCAGGTCGCCGAACGGCTGGCCCGCTCCCGGCCCGCCGCCGCGCACGCCCGGATCCACTACTTGTGCGTGCGCTGTCGTCGCCAGTGCGGCTGCGGCCAGGCCCGCCCACACGGCTCTCCTCAACAGATGCTGAGCTTCCATATGAAAACCCCTTTTCGAGTCTCTTCGATGTTGCTTGTGTCGATCGACCCGCCCGGAGTTGGCATTCCCATCGGGGCACTGTCGCGCGCCGACGGTGCGAGAGGAGGTCGTGCAGAGACGAGGAGGTTCGGCAGATCGCGCGTGCGCTCGTATATGCCTGTTGGATCTGCCGGCAACCCCGCTATCCACAACTGCCGTCAGGACCGGAGGCTTTGCGTCCCCATCTTTCGATGGGTTTGCCAAAACGAGCGCGCGCAGTGTGCGCCGGCAGACCGAGTCTACCCATCTATATTTACTTCGATATTGACGCTGCTCCTGCGCTTGCCTAACGCCGCAGCAGTTTCTCGATGAGTGCGAGCACGCGCGCGAGCGCGCCGCGGTTGGCCGCGAGAATTGCGTGCGCCTTCGCGATCATTTCGTCGCGACGTGCAGCGTTGGTCAGCAAATCCAGCACGGCCGCGGCCAGCGCAGTTGAGGATTCAACCTGCGACGCGGCTCCGCTCTGCAGGAACATCTGCGCGATGTCCGCTGCGTTGAAGTTGTACGGACCGACGATGATCGGCCGGTTGAGCGCGGCGGGCTCGAGCAGATTGTGTCCGCCGATCGGCACCAGGCTGCCGCCGACGAACGCGACATTCGCCGCCGCATAAAAGCTCAGCAGCTCGCCGAGCGTGTCGACCAGCAGCACCGAGGTGTCAGCCGCCACCGCCTCGCGCGTGGAGCGCGCGACGAATCGAACCTTGCGCGCGCGCAGCCACGACTTCACTGCGTCGAAGCGATTCGGATGCCGCGGCACGAGCAACAGCAGCGCGTCGTTGCGCGCAGCTCGCACGCGCTCGTGCGCATCGAGCACGATGTCTTCCTCGCGTTCGTGCGTGCTGCCGGCGATCCATACCGGCCGCGATCCGAACTCGGCGCGGATGTGTGCGCCCAGACGCCGCGCCTCTTCCGGGACCTCGAAGTCAAACTTGACGTTGCCGGTGACGTGGACTGCTTCACGCGCGATACCGATGGCGCGGAACCGCTCAGCGTCGGCCTGCGTCTGCGCCGCAATCGTGACGTCGCACGCGAGCGCCTCGCGAAACAATCCGGCGAAGCGTCGATGGCGCTGGCCGGAGCGCTCGGAGATGCGCGCGCTCGCGAGCAGGATCGGAATGCGGCGCTCGAAGCAGGCGCGGAACAGGTTCGGCCAGATCTCGCGCTCCATGACGATCGCCAGCGCCGGGGTCACGCGGACCAGAAAGCGCCGCACGGCTCCCGGCAGGTCGTAGGGCAAGTAGGCATGCCGCACCGAATCGCCGAACAACGCGCGCACGCGCTGCGCACCGGTCGGCGTGGAAGTGGTGAGCAGGATCGGTTGCTGCGGGTAGCGCTGCGCCAACGCTCGCACCAGCGCCGCAGCGGCCTGCACTTCGCCCACCGAAACGGCGTGAATCCAGATCGGCGGTGTCGCCAGGCGCAGCTGCGTGAACCCCAGACGCTCCGGCAACCGGTCGCGATAGGACCGGTCGCGCAGCCCGCGCAGGGCAGTTGCAACGAAAGCCAGCGGCGCGATGACGTACAGGAGGGCCGAGTACAGGAGCCTCAGCATGTTGCCATGTTCTTATAGATGTCTAACATGCGCGCCGATGGTACTCGAACACGAGCACGATCCCGAACGTGTCCCGCTCTATCGCTTCCTGGGTCCCCGGTATTGGCTGCTGTGGCTAGGCCTGGGCCTGGTTCGCGCCGTCAACACACTGCCGCTGCGAGGGCAGATGGCGGTCGGCCGCACCCTGGGTCGCATCGCTTACGCCCTCAGCCGGCGTGACCGGCGCATCGCGGACATCAACGTCCGCCTGTGCCTGCCCGGATTGACGCAGCAGGAGCGCACCGATCTCGTCCGCAGCCACTTCGAATCGCTGGGCTGCGCGTTGCTCGAGACCGGCCTGGTCTGGTGGGCCAGCCCGCAGCGCCTGCAGAGCATGGTCGATTTCGAGGGCATCGAGCACTTGCGCGAGGCGCTGCGGAAAGGCCGCGGCGCATTGCTGCTGAGCGCGCACTTCACCACGCTGGAGATGGGCGCCCGCGCGCTGACGCTGCTCGGACCGACGAGCATCATGTATCTCACGCCGAAGAACGCGCTGATCGCCGAGCTTTCGCGGCGCAACCGCAGTCGCCACACCGTGAGCGCGATATCCAGCGATCGCGTGCGCGACCTGTTGCAGAGCCTGAAGAGCAACCTGCCCGTGTGGTATGCGCCGGACCAGCGCTACACCGGCAAGAACAGCGAGATCGTGTCCTTCTTCGGCCAACCCGCCGCCTCGAACGTGGCGACCTCGCGCCTGGCGAAGATTTCCGGCGCGCCGGTGCTGCCGTACTTTCCCAGGCGTCGTGCCGACGACAGCGGCTACCTGGTGCAGATCCATGCGCCGTTCGACAACTTCCCGACGGACGATCCAATCGCGGACACGCGCCGCTTTCACGAGCTGATCGAGTGCAACGTGCGCGACCATCCCGAGCAGTATCTGTGGACGTACAAGCGCTTCAAACGGCCCGGACCTGACGGAGACCCGTACCGACGATGAGCGTCCATCCGCGCTACTGGCCGACATGGCTTGCGCTCGGCATCCTCCGGCTCTTCGAGCCGCTGCCGTTTGCGCTGCTGGTCTGGCTCGGCCATCGCCTCGGCGGACTGATGGTGCGGCTGCCCCTCGCGTTCGTGCGCATCGCACGCCGCAACCTGGAGCTGTGTCTGCCGGAGCTGTCGGCAGCCGAGCGCGAAAGCATCCTGCGCGAGCATTTCCGCAGCCTCGGCATCGGCATCTTCGAGACAGCGATCAGCTGGTGGAGCTCCGACGAGCGCATTCGCCAACTGACCCGGCTCGAAGGCACAGAGCATCTGCACGCTGCACTCGCGCGCGGCCGCGGGGCGATTCTACTCAGCGCGCACTTCACGACGCTCGAGATCGGCGCACGCGCGCTAGCGTCGCGCATGGCGCTCAGCATCATGTATCGCCCCACCAGCAACGTCGTGCTCGAACGTTTCCTGATGCGCAACCGCGGGCTACGCGCGAAGCGCGCGATCCCGCGCGACGATATCCGCACATTGATCACGGCACTGAAGAGCAACGAGCCCGTGTGGTACGCGCCGGATCAGAGCTATCGCAAGAAAGGCGCGGAGATGGTGCAGTTCTTCCATCTGCCCGCCGCGACGAACACTGCGACGTCGCGACTCGCGCGCATGACTGGCGCCGCGGTGCTGCCTTACTTCCCGGAGCGGCTGCCCGGCTCGCAGGGCTATCGCATGGTGATCCAGCCGATGCTGGAGAATTTTCCGACGGACGATCCGGCGGCCGACGCGCGTCGCTTCAACGAGCTGATCGAAGCACAAGTGCGGCGCGTGCCGGCGCAATACCTGTGGATCCACCGGCGGTTCAAGGGACTGACGCCCGACTATCCGAACTACTACGGCCGCAAGTCGTAGCCCTGCAGCAGCCAGCTCCACTGCTCATCCGTGAACGCGACGTCCTGCCGCTGAGCCTTGATCTTCTCGAGCGAGCGCCGCAGGCGGGCCAGCACGTCCTGCTCCCACGAGCCACGTTGCTGGATGCGGCCGCGATCGAAGTCGAGCAGAAACACACGCGGCGCGACGGCGTGCTCGACCATGATGTTGTGTGCGTTGAGATCGGCGTGATGCACGCCTTCGCGGTGAAAAGCCGCGATCGTGCTGCCGATTGCGGACCAATGCTCGCGCGGCAGCTGCGCTCCCGTTATCGCGTCCGCCAGCGTGCGACAGTCGGGCAAGTGCTCGGTGATCAGGTCCGCGCGATAGGTCAGCGCGCCTCGGAGATAACGGGCCGCAATCGGCGCCGGCACCGACAACCCACGCCGGCGCAACTCGGCGAGCAGGCGCCACTCGGCGAACGAGCGCGTGCGCGCCGCGCCGAGCCAGACGTAACTGTCGCGTGCGAAGCGGGCGATGAAACCGCCGCGCCGATAGTGCCGCAGAACCCAGCGCTCGGCGCCGGCGGTCACGATCGCAACCGACGCGCGCCCGCCCGCCAACTGCTGCAGACCGCCCTGCGCCTGCCAGTACTCGATCTCGAACAGCTCACTGGCCGGCTTACGCAAGCGCGAAGCGTCGTATAGGATGCCGCCGCCGGTGACCGGTTCGAATCGCTCCACTCAACCTCGCTCGAGTCCAGTCTGAGTCCACGTCGCAACAATTCTAGCCGCTTCGACACTCCTCCCGGCAGCGTCTGCATCCTGCGTCTGTCCGCCATCGGCGATACCTGCCATGTGCTGCCCGTCGTGCGGACCTTGCAGCGTGCCTGGCCGCAGGCGCGCTTCACCTGGATCATCGGCCGCGTCGAGGCGCAGCTGCTCGGCCACATTCCGGACATCGAGTTCATCGTGCTCGACAAGAAGAGCCTGGCGGGCTCCTATCGCCTGCTGCGCGAGGCGATGCGCGGGCGCCATTTCGACGTCCTCATGCACATGCAGCTGGCCTTGCGCGCCAGCCTGCTGTCGACGTTGATTCCGGCGCGCATCAAGCTCGGCTACGACCGCAAGCGGGCGCGCGAGCTGCAGTGGCTGTTCACGACCAACCGCGTCCGGCCCGCGGAACGGCAGCACGTGATGGACGCGCTGTTCGGCTTCGCGGAGAAGTTTCACGTCTACGAAAAGCTCCTGCGCTGGGACATCCCGATCCCGCAGTCGGCGCGCGAGTACGCGCGACGGGTGATCCCTGACGACATGAAGACGATCGTCATCAGCCCCTGCTCCAGCCACCCGCTGCGCAACTGGCGGCCGGAGTACTACGCCCAGATCGCCGACTATGCGGTGAGCGCGCTCGGCATGCGCGTCGTGCTGTGCGGGGGGCGTAGCGACCTCGAGCGGCGCATGGGCGATACGATCCAGCGCCATATGACGCAGACCTGCGAGAACACCATCGGTCAGGACACGCTGCTCGAATTCCTGGCGACCCTGGAACGCGCCATCGCGATCATCACCCCGGACTCGGGACCGGCCCACATGGCAACCGCCGTCGGCACGCCGGTGATCGGCCTGTACGCCGCGACCAATCCGCAGCGCTCCGGTCCGTATCTCAGCCGTCAATGGTGCGTCGACAAGTACGACGTCGCGGCGCGCCGGCTGCTCGGCAAATCCGCGGTCGACCTGCCGTGGACGACGAAGATCGAGCGGCCCGGCGTCATGGACCTGATCACGCCGGACGACGTGATCAAGAAGCTGCACAGCGTGATGCTGGCGCTGGCCAGGAAGAGGTGAGAAATGGGGACATTCCTCATTTCGCGGCGGCGACCTCTCGGGTGACAAAGCCGGCCAAGCGAAATGAGGAATGTCCCCATTTCTCGTAGACTTCGCGCCATGCCCGCCCTGCCCGTCACCCTCCTCGTCATCGCCCGCAACGAGGCGCCGATCATCGGGCGCTGCCTCGACAGCGTACCGTTCGCGGCCGAGAAGCTGGTGGTCGACGCCGGCAGCACCGACGGGACGCAGGAAGTCGCCGCACGTCACGGCGCGCGCGTCGTGCATCAGGACTGGCTCGGGTTCGGCCCGCAGCGGAATTTCGGCAGCACGCAGTCGAGTCACGACTGGATCCTGGCGCTGGATGCGGATGAGGCCCTGTCCCCGGAACTTGCCGAAGAAATGCAGCGCCGGCTGCTGACGCTCATGCAATCGCAGTCCGCCGGCGCGATCCTGCGGCGCCAGACCTGGTACATGGGTGCACCGATGCGCTGGTATCGCCCGATGATGGGCGAGCGGCTCGGCCGCCTCTATCACCGCGGCCGCGCGCGCTGGACCGACGTGCGCGTGCACGAGTCGCTGCGCTTCGACGGCCCGACCGCAACGTTCGCGCAGCCGTTCATCCACCTGAACAATCCGACGCTGGTCCACAAACACCTGAAGACGCTGCGCTACGCGGAGCTCAAGGCGCGCGACTGGCTCGATCGCGGCAAGCCGGCGCAGATGTGGCTCACGCCGTTCGTGCACGTCTCCGCCTTTCTCAAGGACTACGTGCTGCGGCTCGCGTTCCTCGACGGCTGGCGCGGCTATGTCGTCGCCCAGGTCGCTGCGTCCTATGCGGTGTACAAGCGCATGCGCTACTACGAGATGAAGCGCAACCCCGCCTCGCGCGACATGGCGGCCAAACTGCTGCACGGCTACGGCCTCGATCCATGAGCGCGAAGCACTATCTCCTGTACGGCTCGGAGCGCTACGCGCTGGCGATCCTGCGTCCGCTGCAGGCTGCGATCCGCGCGCGCGGCCACGAGCCCGCATGGTTCTTCGACGGACCGGGCGGCGCGGAGCTGCAGCCCGGCGAAACGTTACTGCCTTCGACCGAGGGCGTGCGCGACTTCGCGCCGATCGCCGTGCTCACCTCCAGCAACGCCGTGCCGCACTTCTTCCCGGGCGTGAAGACCGAAGTGTTCCATGGCTTCGACGCCGGCAAGCCGCGCCACATCTACATCCGCGGCTTCTTCGACCTGTACTGCACGACCGGGCCGCGCGACACGCGCGCGTTCCAGTCGAAGGCGCGCGAGCTCGGCCATTTCGCCGTGCACGAAACCGGCTGGCCGAAGCTGGATCCGTTCATGCGCGCGCACGGCGCTGGCGGCCCGCCGCCGGTGCGCGAAAAACCGGTGATCCTGTATCACTCGACGTTCTCGCCGTCGTGGAGTGCTGCGCCGATCCTCTATGAGACGATTCGCGAGCTGTCCGGCAGCGGGCGCTGGCGCTGGATCGTCACGCTGCATCCGAAGTCGGAGCGCGAGACGGTCGAGAAGTATCGCGCGCTCGAAGGCGAGCATCTGCGCTTCGCCACCGAGGACAACATCCTCGACTTGTTCCCGCAGGTCGACATGATGATCTCGGACACGTCCTCGGCGCTGAACGAGTTCCTGCTGACCTACAAGCCGGTCGTCACTTTCAAGAACCGGCGGCCCGGGCCGCAGCTGCTCGACATCGACCAGCCCGGGCTGCTGTTGCCGTCGATCGAGCGCGCGCTGGCCCGTCCACCGGAGCTGATGGACGCGATCCGCGAGTACGCGGACTCGATTCATCCGTATCGCGACGGCCGCTCCAGCGAGCGCGTGCTCGACGCGGTCGACCAGTTCATCGCCGCGGGTGCCCGCAACCCGCGTCCCAAGCCCCGCAACTGGTGGCGCAAGCTGAAGATAAGAAGAAGGATTCGGTATTGGGGGAAGGCGTAGGGGCTGGAGGCTGTAGGCTGCAGGCTGTAGGCTGTAGCCAGAACGAGAACCTTCTTATTCCGACCTACAGCCTACGGCCTACAGCCCACAGCCTCTCTTCATGACTGCCGAAATCAAGGTGCCGATCTCGCCCGGCGAGCTGGTCGACAAGATCACGATCCTCGAGATCAAGTCCGCGCGGATGACCGACGCGGCGAAGCTCGCCAACGTGCGCACGGAGCTGGCGTTGCTGCAGGACACGTGGCGCACCTCCGCCTATGCAGCGCACGACATCACGTCGCAATGGGCCGCGCTGCGGGCGATCAATGAGAAGCTGTGGGATATCGAAGACGACATCCGCGACAAGGAGCGGGCCCGCAAGTTCGACGAGGAGTTCGTCGAGCTGGCGCGCGCGGTCTATGTCACCAACGACGAGCGCGCCGCAGTCAAGCGCGACATCAACACGCGGCTCGGCTCGAAGATCGTCGAAGAGAAGAGCTACGCTAAGTACTGAATAGCGTCACGGCCGAGTAAGCAGCGATTGCCACGGTGACTGCCGCGAGACCCGCTATGTCGAACACGCCGAGCGTGCCGGCGGCGCTCGAAGGCTCACGCTGCGCTAGCGCACGCTCGCGGTTGATGAGGAAGAGCGGCACGGTAACGCTGATCGCGACGAGCATACCGAACAGCAGGTAGAGCCACACGCCGCGCATCCCGAGGCGGCGCGCTTCGAGCACCATCCACACGAACACCGCGAGACCGAGGAAGAAGATGTCGACAGTGATGGAGCGGCTGGCGGGATTGGCGAGCGTCTGCTGCCAGAACGTCGTGTTCGCGCCCACGAAACCGAGCGACAGATACGCGACGTTGTTGCCCCACGTCCCCACGAGCGCGAGCAGCGCAATCAAGCCGTAAACGACGCACAGTGCCTTGCGAGAGATCGTCATCGGTCGGTCCCCTTTGTTGTTCTGAATCTCTGCAGCTCGGCCCGCAGCCAGTCCGCGCTCGGGACCGGCGCAGCTGCGCCGCATTTCACCGAGTACGGTCCGCTCACGCTGCTCTCGGTCGCGGCCCGCGCCGGCGGGTACCACGAGCCATTGCGCTGGAACTGACAGCCCGAAGATTCCAGGTACTGCAGCAAGTGCGCGATCTCCGCGCGCGCAGCGGCGTCGGGCTCCGCGGACCAGCTGGTCGACACCAGCATGGCGATCAGCACTGCAGCCAACCACTTCACGGGCGCTACCACTAGGACTTCCGCAGCCAGCGGATGTCCTCACCCTCGCGTCGATCGACGAAGCCGACGACCTTGCCCTGCGCGTCGCGCACGAAAATGCGCCGCGCGCGCGGTTGGCCGGCGACGAAGAACACGTCGGGCACCTCGGCGAGATACTGCGTCGACGGCCGCCCGCTACGCTCGGCAGTGAAGCCGTCCTGCGTACACGCGAGTGTCGTCACGATTTCCGCGGTCAGCGAGTACGAGCCGTTGTACTCGCAGAGCTGCTGCTGCGTGAGCTTGATGGACGGCGGATCCTTCAGCACCGCCGCCACCTGCTCGGCAAGCAACTGCCAGCCCTGCCCCGTCTTCAGCCAAGTGTCGCTCACGCGGAATCGGCTGCGCAGAATCTGTCCGTGATAGTCGAGATGCTCCTGCATCTCGAAAGCCACGACGGCGACGTCGCCGTGGGTCTGCACCTTGAAGGTATCGACCTTGGCCTCGCCCACCAGGCCGGGCGGGAGAGGCGCGAATTCCTTGAGCAGCTCCTCCTTGCTCTGCACCTTGCCGTTCTCGTCGACGCGCAGCACGCGTTCGTGCAGATAGCGCCGCCACACGTCCGCATTGCCCGGCGCGACCGCATCCAGCATTTCCTGGGTGATCTTGCGCAGCTCGGTTTCCGTCGCCGACGGAGCCCCCGCCTGCGCGACGCTGCACAGGCCGACCCCGAACGCCACTGACGACAACCACTGAGAGCAGGCCATGCGCGGACCTCCTGAAGTTGCGCGAATCATAGCCCGCACCGCGCGGGCGGCTGGGTCCGAAAACGGCTAGTCGGCGCCGCCCGCGGCAGGTATGGTGACCGCATGGAAGAGATCCTCGGTCTCGATCGCGGCGCGCTCGACCGTGCCCGCCTCAGCCGCGACGCGCGTTTCGACGGCCGCTTCTTCATCGCGATCACTTCGACCGGCATCTACTGCCGGCCGATCTGCCCGTCGCCGGTGTCGAAGAACAGCAACGTGCGCTACTACGCGACAGCGGCGGCGGCAGCGGAAGCCGGCTTTCGTCCGTGCCTGCGCTGCCGTCCCGAAGCCGCACCCGGTACACCCGGCTGGCTCGGCACGTCTGCAGTAGTGCGACGGGCGCTGCGCCTCATCCAGGAAGGTGCGCTGGACGAAATCTCCGTCGACGAGCTCGCGGCGCGCATCGGCATCGGCCCGCGCCATTTGCATCGCCTGTTCACCAAGCACGTCGGCGCGTCGCCGATCGCTGTCGCGCAGACGCGCCGCCTGCATTTCGCCAAGCGGCTGCTGGACGAGACCGATCTGCCGATCACGCAGATCGCGCTCGCGTCCGGATTCGGCAGCCTGCGCCGCTTCAACTACACGTTCCAGCAGACCTACAACCGCGCGCCGCGCGATCTCAGGCGGCAACGCCGCGGCGGCATTGCCGCGGCCGATGCGGACGAAGTCGTGCTCAAGCTTTCGTTCCGGCCGCCGTACGACTGGCCGCAGGTGCGCGACTTCCTGGCCGCGCGCGCCGTACCTGGGGTCGAGCGGGTCGACGAGCGCGGCTATGCACGCACGGTGAAGTCGAGCACGGACCAGGCGATCGTGTGCGTCCGCGCACTGGATCGCGACGACGCCCTGGAGCTGCGCGTACGCGGCGCGGTGCCGACGATGCTGTTCCAGATTTCCAGCACGGCGCGGCGCATGTTCGATCTGTCGGCGGATCCGCCGCGCATCGATGCGGCATTCAAGACCGACGACCTGCTCGCACCGCTCGTCAAGCGACGTCCGGGGTTGCGCATTCCCGGAGCGTGGGACGCGTTCGAGTGCGCGGTCCGCGCCCTGCTCGGAGAGCACATCGATATCGCGGCCGCCCGCACCTTGGCAGGTCGCATCGTCGCGCGCGTCGGCGAGCCGGTGGCAGAAGCGGTCGAAGGCTTGACGCATTTCTTCCCGACGCCGCTCGCGCTGGCGACGGCAGACTTCGGCGGGCTCGGGGTAGCCGCGAGTCGCGCGGCAGCCATCCGCGCACTGGCGTGCGCAACGCACGAAGACACGATCGATTTCGGCGCCGGTGTAGAAGAAGTCGTTGCAGCGCTGTCGAAGCTACCCGGCTTCGACTCCGCCGCCGCGCAGTACGTCGCCCTGTGCGCGCTCGGCGAACCCGATGCATTTCCGCGCGGCGACCTGATCGTGCGCCGCATGGCCGGCAGTCAACGCAAGCCGCTGACGGCGCGCGAGCTCGATGCGCGCATGGAAGCGTGGCGCCCGTGGCGCGGTTACGCGCTGATTCACCTGTGGCAGGCAGCGGAGCACGAGCAGGCGCTCATGCGTCGCGCGTCTTAGTCCACTACTTCGTAGTGCCGCGCCCGGCTGTCGTATTCGATCATCATGGCCTGAGCCTTGGGCGGCACTACGGCGCTCTCGACGTCGCTGCCGGCGAAAGCGCGAATCGCATCGAGCGATTCCCAGATCGTGACCACGAGGAACTCCACGCCTTGCGGCACTTCCCGCCGCAGAATCTTCGCGTCCTGGAAGCCCGCGAGCTGCACGAGCTGCGGCAACGTCTGCGATTGCAAATGCTCGACGTACGCGTCGGCGCGATCGCGCTTGACGAGCCCGCGCCAATAGCGTGCGAGCGCGGGCCGGGATCTTTTCTCAGGCATGCAGTCAGCTTACCAGAGCAGGACCAGCGGCAGAGCCGGGCGCAAGTCGGCGCGGCAGCCCTGGCCCTCGCCGTCGAAGCCGAGCTCGAGCAGCGGCCGCGATGCAGGCTCGAACGAGAATGCGCCGCTCTCCAGCGCCGCCAGCAGCGCCGCAGAAGGCGTCGCCGCACCGGGCGCGAAAATCCGCACTGACGTGAGCTCGCGAATCGGCAATGCGTGCACGTACGGCTGCCGCTGCCCTTCCGGCGCCGTGTCCGTGCGTCGATGCATGGGGATGTAGAACACCAGCGGCTCGGCGTCGACGATGGAATTATTCGCGACCGGCAGCCCGATGGGCGAGTACGCGGGCCGATAGTCCCACGCCGGAAACGGCGCGACGTCCGACTGTCCTTCGCTGGGACGCAGGCACACCCCGAACGGACAGGCAGCGCCGTCGCGGCCCGACCAGCGCTCCCACAAGTGCAGCCTTCGCGCCGGCTCGTTCTCGCTGCGCGCCTCGCGCTCGTCCTCGACCCAGATCAGCTCCAGCATCGCATTCGCGAAGAAGAAGCGGCGGTTGGCGGTGCCCTGCCCCGGGTGGCGATTGGGACTGCCTTCGACCAGACCGAGATCGATCAGGCGCTGCGCCTCCGGCGCGCCGACCGCGGCGCTCACGAACACGTGATCGACTTCCACCCCGAAGCTGGCCATGCCATTCCCCCGCCGTCCGTGGCAGGGAATCTAAGGCATGAGCACCATGCTGAGAACTGCGAGCACAGCTCCGATGAGGGCGCCGGCCGCGACATCGCTCGGGTAGTGCAGCCCGAGCACCACCCGCGAAGCTGCGACGAGCGTGGCGAACGGCACCAGCAGCCAGGCAAGCTCAGGAAAGCTTGCGACGGCGAGAGTGGTAAAGCTGACTGCGTGCAGCGTGTGGCCGGAAGGAAAGCTGTAGCGGTCGAGCGCGCGCGTTCCGGGCGTGATCCCGGCGAGCGCAATGTAGGGCCGCTCGCGCACCAGCCGCGACTTGAGGTACTTGTACAGGCCGACGCCGACCACCCCGACCGCCGCCATGCGCAGCGCGGGATACAGCGCGGACTCGCCGTACACGACGGGCAGGAGCACGATGAGCACGTACCAGAAAACACCGTCGCCGAGCTTGCTGATCGCGGCGAAAATGTCCCGCACCGCCGGCTGGCTGCAGCCGCGGTTGAGGCGCAGGCACCATGAATGCTCGATCGCATCCACGCGCCTGAAGAGCTCTGCGGTACGTACGCCGTTCATGACGTTTGCTCCGTGTGCGTACTATTCCGGCGGCACGCTGCACCGGGGTGACGCAGGCATGACACTTTTGTGATTCAGCGACTTGGAGCAGAATTTGCGAGCCCTGTCACACATCTGGTGGATAATTTGAACCTGCTGCTGATCGAGGATCACGCCGACATCGCGGCGAACATCACCGAGTTCTTCGAAGGACGCGGCGACGCCGTCGAGCACGTCGCCGACGGCGCCACCGGGCTGCAGCGGGCGCTTGCCGACCCATACGACGCGATCGTCCTGGACCTGCTCCTGCCCGGACTCGACGGCCTGACGCTGTGCCGGCAGCTGCGGCACGCCGGCCGCACCCAGGTGCCGGTGCTGATGCTGACGGCCAAGGACCTGCTGACCGACAAGATCGAAGGCTTCGAGGCCGGCGCCGACGACTACCTGGTCAAACCCTTCTCGCTCGCCGAGCTGGACGTGCGGCTCAAGGCGCTGGTGCGCCGGACGCGGCTGCCGGAAACGCCGCGCATCCTCAGCGTCAGCGACCTGCGCTTCGATCTCGACACGCTGGAAGCGGAGCGCGGCGGCGAGCGGCTCAAGCTGAATCCGACGACGCGCCGCCTGCTGATCGTGCTGCTGCAGAATTCGCATCGCGTGGTGACGCGCCAGGAGCTCGAGCGCGAGCTGTGGGGCGACTCGCCGCCGCAGGGCGATTTCCTGCGTGCGCACATGCACGCGCTGCGCACGGCGATCGACAAGAACTTCCCGGTCAAGCTCCTGCACACGATCCATGGCACCGGCTATCGACTTTCGGCAGAACCGGTACGTTCGTAGCCTGAACGACTGGTACTCGCGCCTCAGCCTGCGCGCGCGCATCGCCGGCACGATGATCGCGCTCGTCGCGAGCGCCGGGCTGGTGCTCAGCGCCTGGGCTTATCTCGCCGACGAGCAGCTCAAGCGCAACATCACGCTCGACCTGCTGTCCGAGGAGCTCACGCACTTCGAGCAGCGCATGCGCGTCGATCGCGGCGCCGAGCCGCTGCGTTCCGCGCGTCTCAGCATCTACCGGTCCAGCGATCTGGCCGAGCTGCCGCGGCACATCGCGATGCTGAAGCCCGGCGAAATGCATCGGGTGCGCTCGGGCGGCCGCCTGCTCGATGTGCTGGTGCGCGACGGCGATTTCGGCCGCCTGTACATCACGTACGACGTCACGACCTACGCAACGCAGGACGCGATCGCGTTGCTGGTACTCGCGATCGGCGTGATCGCGATCGTCATCGTCGCGGCGCTCGCTGCCGCGGCGATCTCCAGGCGGCTGGTCGAGCCCGTCACCGCGCTCGCGGAGCGCCTGACGCAGATCGATCCCGGCGAGCGCCACGTGCGCATCGGCGCGCAGTTCGCCGGCAACGAGCTCGAACCGATCGCGCGCTCGGTCGACATGTTCATGGAGCGTCTCGACGGCTTCGTCGAGCGCGAGCAGTCGTTCACCGCCACTGCGAGTCACGAGTTGCGCACGCCGCTCGCAGTGATGCGCGGTGCAGTCGAGTTGCTGGAAACCACGGCTGCCGACCGACCAGGCGCTGGTAAAGCGCTCGCTCGCATTCAGCGCGCAGTGCGCGAGATGACCGAATTCACCGATGCGCTGCTGGCGCTGTCGCGCGAGCAGCAAGCCAGTGCGGCCGTCGACGCAAGTTGCGACGTGAACGCCGTGCTGGCGCGCGTCGTGGAAGATCAACGCAGCGTGTCGCCCGGCAAGCGCATCGTGCTGGAGATCGCAACCGACGCGCGCCTGCAGGTCGCGGCGCCGGAAAGCATGGTCGCGATGACGATCGGCAATCTCGTGCGCAACGCCGTGCAGCACGGCACGGGCGGCGCCGTGCTGTGCCGCTCGCAGGGCCACGAATTGGTGGTGACGAACGCAGGCACATTGCCGACGGCGAACCTGTCGGCGGCGGCGCGCCGCTTCACCACGCACCCGGGCGGCCACGGCATGGGCCTGTATCTGGTGCGGCGGATCTGCGAGCGCTACGGCTGGAACATCAGCCTCGAGAACGGCCCCGCCGGGGTCACGGCGCGCGTGGGATTTGGGTAGGAATCTGCTACGATTCCGGCCCCGCTTTTCGGCCGTTTTCGCTGCTCACGGAGCCCTCCTCGATGTCGACCGCTCTCAAGCTCAACGTCCCGCCGCAGGGACAGAAGATCACGATTGCCAACGGCAAGCTCGCCGTGCCCGACCAGCCCATCGTCCCGTTCATCGAGGGTGACGGCACCGGCCCGGACATCTGGCGCGCCTCGGTGCGCGTCATGGATGCGGCCGTACAGAAGGCCTATGGCGGCAAACGCAAGATCCACTGGATGGAGGTGTACGCGGGCCAGAAGTCGAACGACCTGTTCAACACCTGGCTGCCGGATGAGACCGTGGCCGCGTGCCGCGAGTACCTGGTTTCGATCAAGGGTCCGCTGACCACGCCGATCGGCGGCGGCATCCGCTCGCTCAACGTGGCGCTGCGCCAGATGCTCGACCTGTACGTGTGCCTGCGGCCGGTGCGCTGGTTCAAGGGCGTGCCCTCGCCGGTGAAGTCGCCGGAGAAGGTCGACATGACGATCTTCCGCGAGAACACCGAGGACATCTACGCGGGCATCGAGTTCGAGGCCGGCTCGCCGGACAACAAGAAATTCCTCGAGCTGTTCCAGCAGGCGTTCCCGAAGCAGTACGCGAAGATCCGCTTTCCGCACAGCTCGGGCGTCGGCATCAAGCCGGTGTCGCAGGAGGGCACGGAGCGGCTGTTCCGCGCCGCCATCGAGTACGCGATCGTCAACAAGCGCAGGAGCGTGACGATCGTGCACAAGGGCAACATCATGAAGTTCACGGAGGGCGCGTTCCGCAACTGGTCATACGCGCTCGCCGAGAAAGAGTTCGCCGGCAACACCTACACCTGGGACCAGTGGGAGCGCACCAAGGCCGCGAAGGGCGAAAAGGCTGCGAACGAAGAGCAGGACGCGGCGAAGCAGGCCGGCAAGATCATCATCAAGGATGCGATCGCCGACATCACGCTGCAGCAGGTGCTGACGCGCCCGGACGAGTTCGACGTCATCGCGACCATGAACCTCAACGGCGACTACCTGTCGGACGCGCTGGCGGCGCAGGTCGGCGGCATCGGCATCGCGCCGGGCGGCAACATCAACTACGTCACGGGTCACGCGGTGTTCGAGGCCACGCACGGCACTGCGCCGAAGTACGCGAACCAGGACAAGGTGAATCCGGGCTCGGTGATCCTCTCCGGCGAGATGATGCTGCGCTACATGGGCTGGGTCGAGGCGGCCGACGCGATCATCAACTCGATGGACAAGACCATCGGCCAGAAGACGGTCACCTACGACTTCGCGCGCCTGATGGAAGGCGCGAAGGAAGTGAAGTGCAGCGAGTTCGGCGACGCGTTGATCAAGAACCTGTGATGAGGTGATACAGGTGATGGGGTGATGACTGACCCCATCACCCCATCACGCCATCACGTTCATCACCATGTCCGCCCTCCAATCCGCCTCCTCCCGCGATGCCCTGGTCGAGGAGTGCGCCGCGGCGCTCGTGCAGGCGTTCGCCGATTACAACGCCGAGTTCCGCGCCGTCACGCGCCGCGCGCCGCTGCGCTTCGAAGCGCGCGATTGGCGTAACAGCCAGCGCGACGCCGTAGACCGCATCGAGCTCTACGACAAGTTCGTCAACCGTGCCGTCGCGCACATGCGCGAGCGGCTCGGCGAGGACGCCACCGAGCGCGCCCTGTGGAGCAGCATCAAGCGCCGCTTCACCGAGCTGATCGACGAGCTGCCCGACCTCGAGTTCGACAAGACGTTCTTCAACTCGGTCACGCGCCGCACGTTCGGCACGATCGGCGTCGACGGCGCGGTCGAGTTCATCGCGCTCGACCTCGATCCGATCGGCTCGATCACGTCCAAGATCGAGACCAACCTCTACAGCAACCGCGGCTCGCTCGAGCTGCTGTTCGAGGAAGTGCTGGCCGACTTCCGCTTCCGCACGCCGTACCTGGATTTCGATCGCAGCGTGCGCATCATCACCAACGAGGTGCGCGCGCAGCTGGAAGCCGACGCGGATGCGGCGAAGCCGCCGCTGCAGGTCGAGCAGATCGAGTTCGTGCGCACGCCGTTCTTCCAGATCACGCGCGCCTACCTGGTCGGCCGCATGTCCGGCCGGGACTGGGTGCTGCCGTTCGTGCTGGCGCTGAAGAACACCGAGAGCGGCGTGCTGATCGACGCGGTCATGATGGACGAGGCGTCCGTCAGCATCCTGTTCAGCTTCACGCGCTCGTATTTTCACGCGGACCTGCCGCACGTGGGCCAGGCCGTGGTGTTCCTCAAGAGCATCCTGCCGCGCAAGCCGATCAGCGAGCTGTACACCGTGCTGGGCCGCGCCAAGCAGGGCAAGACGGAACGCTATCGCGAGCTGTTCCGCCATCTGCAGCAGAGCACCGACAATTTCGTGCACGCGCCGGGCGATCGCGGGCTGGTGATGATCTGCTTCACGCTGCCCTCCTTCGACGTCGTGTTCAAGATCATCCGCGACCGTTTCGCCTACCCCAAGAACGTGCTGCGCGAGGAAGTGCTGAAGAAGTACGAGCTGGTCTTCAAGCACGACCGCGCCGGACGCCTGGTCGACGCGCAGGAGTTCAAGCGCCTGCAGTTCCCGACTGCGCGGTTCTCGGATGAGCTGATTGCCGAGCTGAAGAGCGAAGCGGCCAACACCGTGCGCTTCGAGAACGGCGAGCTGGTGATCGGCCACGTCTACATCGAGCGCCGCATGACGCCGCTCAACCTGTACGTGCGCAACGCCACGCGCGAGGACGCCGAGCGCGCCGTGGTCGACTACGGGCAGTGCATTCGCGACCTGGCGGTCACCAACATCTTCGCGGGCGACCTGCTGCTGAAGAACTTCGGCGTCACGCGCCATGGCCGCGTGATCTTCTACGACTACGACGAGCTGTGCGCCGTCACCGACTGCCGCTTCCGCGACATCCCGCAGGCGCAGAACGAAGAAGACGAGATGCGCGCCGAGGCGTGGTTCCACGTCAACGAGAACGACGTGTTCCCCGAGACCTTCATGCAGTTCCTCGGCTTCGAGCCGCAGCTCAAGGAAGCGTTCCTCAAGGTGCACGCCGATCTGCTGACGGCGGATTGGTGGCGAGGAATCCAGCAGCGCCTGACCGAAGGCGAGCTGCTGGAAGTGCTGCCGTATCACCGGCACAGAGTGAGGGTGTTCGGCAGTTTGTAAGAAGAAGTGATGAGCGTGATGCAGGTGATGGAGGTGATGAAAAGCCCATCACCTCATCACCCCATCACTTCATCACTTTCTCGTCTCGTCGTCGTGCTTCTCTTCGTAGATTTCCTGGCTCTGCTGATCGAGCTGCTGGTGCAGGTCCTGGCGCTCGTCGCGCGTCAGGTCGCCGTCCGACTTGTAGGTGTGCTCCAGGTCGCGAATGTCGCGACGCTCCGTGCGCAGGTCCTGTGCTTCGTCGTGCGTCAGCTCGCCCGATTTCACGCCCTGCGCGATGCGCGCAGTCTGGTTGGCCTGGCGCTCGTTCACGCCCGGGTCGCGGACCGCGGCCGGCGGACGCTCCTGCTCGTCGTGCTTCTGACGATAGATGTCGCGGCTCGCCTGGTTCTGCTCGTGCTGCAGGTCGCGCCGCTCCGCGCCGGTCAACGTGCCGTCGGACTTGTAGGCGCGCTCCAGCTGCCGGACGTCGCGCTGCTCTTCGACGAGCCGGCCGGTCTCACGTCGCGTGAGCTCGCCCGACTTCACACCCTGCTGAATGCGCTCGCGCTGATTGTGCTGGCGCTGATTGACGCCAGGATCGCGCGTGTGGCGCGTGTCGGCGTGACTGACGCTCGCGACGGCAAGCGCGCCGGCGAGCGTCAACATAGCTGCGGAAAGGGTCTTCATCGCAAGGCCTCCTGAGGCGGTGATTCTGGCTTGTTCAACGCCGCTCGACCGCCGCGGTTGACTCGCGCTGACGGGGAATTACGGGGCGGGCTTATTCTTGTTAAATTCCCGCCCTGCCCGTTTATAGTGCATTCATGCAACGCGCGCTTTTCGTTCTCGGGATCTGCATTTCGCTGGTGGGACTGGCGTGGCCGTGGATTTCCAAGCTGCCGCTCGGGCGCCTGCCCGGCGATTTCCTGATCGAGCGGCCCGGCTTCCGGCTGTTCCTGCCGATCACGACCATGATCGTCGTGAGCGTGCTGATCTCGCTTATCCTGATGCTGTTCCGCAAGTGAGGGCCTGGCGCAGATCCTCGATCAGGTCGTCGGCGTCCTCGATGCCGATCGACAGCCGCGCGGTGCGCTCCGAGATGCCGGCCCACTGACGTTCCTGCGCGCTGAAGTCCCGCGGGTTGATGAGCCGCCCCGGCCACACCAGCGATTCGGTCGAGCCGAGGCTCGCCGAGATCGCGAACAACTGCAGCGCTTCGCTGAAACGCGCCGCGTCCTCCCGCAACTCGATCGCGACCATCGCACCGAACTCGTGCATCTGCTGCGCGGCGAGCGCGTGCTGCGGATGCGACGGCAGTCCTGGGTAGCTGACGCGCGCGACCTGCGGCTGCGCCTCGAGAAACGTCGCGATCTTCACTGCGTTCTGGCATTGCCGCTCGTAGCGCAGCGGGTAGGTCTTCAGTCCCCGCTGAATCATGAACGCCGTGTGCGGATCGAGCGTCGCGCCGAGAATGACCGAATCCGTGTGCATCGCGTCGATCAGCTCGCGGCGCGCGATGACCGCGCCGCCCATCACGTCGCCATGCCCGGATGCGTACTTGGTCAGGCTGTGACTGAAGATGTCGATCTCGAACTGGCCGTGGTTGTGAAATCCCGCGAAGGTGTTGTCCAGCAGTGTCAGCGCGCCGTGCGCACGCGCTGCCGCGGTCATGCGCTCGAGCGAGGCGACCTTCAGCACCGGGTTGGTCGGCGACTCGAACACGATCAGGCGCGTCGGCCGCTCCGCGAGCGCGCGCTCGATGCCGGCGACGTCCTCGATCGACAGCATGGTGTGCGCGATTCCGTAGCGCGACAGCACGCGGCGGATCATGTAGCGCGTCGGCTGGTACATCTCGGCGAACATCAGCACGTGATCGCCCTGCTTGCACAGCGAGAGCATGGCGAGATTCGACGCCGCGACGCCGGAAGCCGTGAGCAGGCACGCGTCACGCCCCTGCAGTTCCGCGAGCGTCAGCTCGAGCTGGCGCAGCGTCGGATTCGCGACGCGCGAATACTGGAAGCCTTCGCGCTGACCGCGCGACTCCCGCTCGCTCTCGGCGACGCTGTCGAAAGTGAACTTGACCGACTGGTAGATCGGCGCGACCAGCGGCCGGTTGTCGGGCGGCACGTTCACCGCCGGCGGATGATTGACGCGGGTCGGGGGTTTCATCTCACACCCGACAGAGTCGTTCGGCGGCCTCTTCCAGGGTCGAATCGTTCTTCGCGAAGCAGAAGCGCAGCACGCTGAGCTTCGGCGGCGTCGCATAGAAGACGGAGACCGGGATGGACGCGACCCCCGCCTCGCGCAGCAGCGTATCGGCGAATTCGACGTCGCTCTGCTGCGAGACCCCGCTGAAGTCGAGCAGCTGGAAGTACGTCCCCGCTGCCGGCGTCCAGCTGAAGCTCGAGTTGTGCAGGCTGTCGAGGAACCGGTCGCGCTTGTGCTGGTAGAACGCGCTCAGCTGCGAGTTGTGCTCGGGCGAGGCCTTGAGGAAGTCGGCGATCGCGAACTGCAGCGGCGCGGCGATGCTGAAGGTGTTGAACTGGTGCACGCGGCGGATCTCGCGCGTGATCTCCTCTTTCGCGACCGTGTAGCCCACGCGCCAGCCCGTGGCATGCATCGTCTTGCCGAACGAGAAGACCGCGACGCCGCGATCGTACAGTTCCGGGTGAGCGAGGATGCTCGCGTGACGCTCGCCGTCGTAGATCATGTGCTCGTAGACCTCGTCGGACAGCACCATCGCGGGCGTCGGCCGCAGCAGATCGGCGAGCACGTCCAGATCGGAAGCGCCGACGATCGTCGCGGTCGGATTGTGCGGCGTATTGAGGATCACGAGCCGCGTGCGCGGCGAGAGCGCTTGACGCACACGCTGCCAGTCGATCTGGAACCGCGGCGGCTCGAGCGGCACGTGCACCGGCCGCCCGCCGGCGAGCAGCACTGCCGGCGCATACGAGTCGTACGAAGGATCGAACAGGATCACCTCGTCGCCCGGATGCACCAGCGCCTGCACGGCGGAGAAGATGCCTTCGGTCGCGCCGAGGGTGATGGTGATCTCCGTCTCGCTGTCGAGCAGCCGCCCGTAACTCGCGCCGAGCTTCAGCGCGATCTGCTCGCGCAGCGGCGCGACGCCGATCATGGGCGCGTACTGGTTGTGCCCGGCCGCGACGTGGTACGCGACCAGGTCCTTCAGCTTGGCCGGCGCGTCGTAGTCCGGAAAGCCCTGCGCCAGGTTGATGGCGTTGAGCTCGCGCGCACGATTCGTCATGACCGTGAAAATGGTCGTGCCGACGTGCGGGAGCTTGGAGCGGATCATTTGAAGAAGATGGAAAGGTGATGAGGTGATGAGGGTGATGAGGGTGATGAGGGTACTGACAGTCAGCGCAGGGCGTTTCTCAGGCTGGCCAGCATCATGCGGACCCGGCGGATCCTGCGCAAGAAAGCGGCATCGGTACGCAGAAATCCCAGGTCCTCACAGAGCAGGTACTGAGTTTCAAGTTCTGCCAGCGATCCCATCGACACCCCCACAAAGCGCCGAAAGTCTGCGGCAGTTTCGCGAGCGGCCCCTCGGCAAGATTGGAGACGATCGACACGGCCGCCCGTCGCAGTTGGGACTGCAATCCGAACCGCTCCTCAACCGGTAACCGCGCAGTCATTCGATATGTTTCCGATGCCATAGCACGAGCTAACTTCCAAACGTCCAAATCCATGTGACCTCGTGTCCTAGACCTCTGCATACGACCTCCTTGTCGCTGACCTGTCCACTGTGCCTGCCCATCACGCACATCACCACATCACTCCATCACGTCCCTCCCGCCGCCGCCAACTGCATATCCCGCTGTCGCCGCTTTTCCTGCCGCGCCATCAGCACGCCGGCGATGACGACGAAGATCGTCACCAGCATCACCATGATGGTCGCGAGCGCGTTGATCTGCGGGGTGATACCGCGGCGCACGGTGGAGAAGATCATCATCGGCAGCGTATTCGTCGACGGCCCGGCGGTGAAGCTGGCGATCACCAGGTCGTCGAGCGACAGCGTGAACGCGAGCAGCCAGCCCGAGATCATCGCCGGCGCGATGATCGGCAGCGTGATGACCATGAAGACTTTCGCCGGGCGCGCGCCCAGGTCCATCGCCGCCTCTTCGAGCGAATCGTCCATGGTCGACAGGCGCGACTGCACGATCACGGTCACGTAGGACAGCGTCAGCGTGATGTGCGCGATCGTGATCGTCGTGAAGCCGCGCGCGTCCGGCACGAACGGCAGCGGCGCGAGCGCGACGAACAGCAGCAGCAGCGACAGGCCCGTGATCACTTCGGGCATGACGAGCGGCGCCGTGACCATTCCGGAGAGCAGCGTGCGGCTGCGGAAACGGCCGAAGCGCGCCAGCGCCAGCCCTGCCAGCGTGCCGATCACGACCGCGCCGAACGCCGTCAACGTGGCGATCCGCAGGCTCAGCCACGCGGCCTCCAGCATCGGACGGTTGTGGAGCAGCTCGCCGTACCACTTCACCGAGAAGCCGCCCCATACGGTGACCAGCTTCGACTCGTTGAAGGAGAAGATGATCATCGAGATGATCGGGATGTACAGGAACGCGAACCCGAATACGAGCGCGCTGAGCAGGAACGTGGAGCGACGCGCGTTCATCGGTGCGCCGTGGGTCCGCCGGTTTCCTGGGCCTGATAGTGCTGGAACACCATGATGGGCAGCACCAGCAGTAGCAGCATCGCCATCGCCACAGCGCTCGCCACCGGCCAGTTGCGATTGAGGAAATACTCGTCCCACAGCACGCGGCCGATCATCAGCGAGTTGGTGCCGCCGAGCAGGCGCGGGATCACGAACTCGCCGACCGCCGGAATGAACACGAGCATCGAGCCGGCGATGATTCCGGGCTTCGACAGCGGCAGCGTGATGCTGAGGAACGCGCGGAACGGCCGGCAGCCGAGATCCACTGCGGCTTCGAGCAGCGTCTGGTCGTGCTTCTCGAGATTCGAGTACAGCGGCAGGATCATGAACGGCAGGTACGAGTAGACGATGCCGATGTACATCGCGGAGTTGGTCTGCAGCATGACGATCGGCTCGTCGATGATGCCGAGCGCGATCAGCGTGTTGTTGATCACGCCGGTGTTGCTGAGCAGGCCGATCCACGCGTACACGCGCAGCAGGAACGAAGTCCAGAACGGCAGGATCACCAGCAGCAGCAGCGTATTGCGCCAGGTGGTTTCGGCGCGCGCGATCGCATAGGCCATGGGATAACCGAGCAGCAGGCACAGCACCGTCGAAATCGCCGCAACCTTGAGCGAGCTGAGCCAGGCATCGCGATACAGCGCATCCTCGAACAGGAACGTGTAGTTGCCGGTGTTGAGCTTGAGCTGCAGGAACTTGTGATCGATCCATTCGAGGAGCGGCGTGTACGGCGGCGTGCCGAGCCAGCGAGTCTCGGCAAAGCTGATCTGCAGCACGATCAGGAAAGGAATCACGAAGAACAGCAGCAGCCAGATCCACGGCACAGCGATCACGAGCGTGCGCCCGCTCAATCCGAGACGGCGCAGCAAGCCGCTCGAGCGGCGCATGGGACCCGAGCTGACCACCGTCGAGAGCAGCTTCTCGACGGCAGCGAGAATGCGATCGCCGAGCGTGATATAGCTTTGCGTAGGCATGGCTACTCGGTGACGACCACGCAGCTGGACTCGTCCCAGCTGACCCAGGTGCGCTGGTCCCAGGTCAGGCTGTCCTGCGCATGACGCAGCGTATTCGGATGCGTGACCCGCACGGTCTTGCCGGAATCCAGCTGCACCAGATACACGGACAGGTCGCCCATGTACGCGATCTCCTTGATCACACCGGCCGCGCGGTTGTACGGCGACGACGGCTGCTCGCGCGTCAGCATCATCTTCTCCGGACGGACGGCAGCCCACACGATAGCGTCGGGCGCGCTGCTGACGCCGTGGCCGATATAGAGCCGACCGCCGAGCTCCGTCGATTCGATCGTGACGTGATCGGGCTCGTCGTCGAGGATGCGGCCCTCGAACATGTTGACGTTGCCGATGAACTCGGCGACGAAACGCGTGTTGGGGAACTCGTAGATGTCGCGCGGCGTGCCGACCTGCACGATGCGGCCACGGTTCATGACGCCGATGCGCGAGGCGAGCGTCATCGCTTCTTCCTGGTCGTGCGTGACCACGATGAAGGTGACGCCGAGGCGCTCCTGGATGTTCACCAGCTCGAATTGCGTGTGCTCGCGCAGTTTCTTGTCGAGCGCGCCCAACGGCTCGTCGAGCAGCAGCACCTTGGGCCGCTTCACCAGCGAGCGCGCCAGAGCCACGCGCTGGCGCTGACCGCCCGACAGCTGGTGCGGCTTGCGCTTCTCGAAGCCCTGCAGCTTGACGATGCCGAGCATCTCGGCGACCCGCTGCTCGATCTCGGGCCGCGGCAGTCCTTCCTGCCTGAGCCCGAACCCGACGTTCTGCTCCACCGTCATGTGCGGGAACAGCGCGTACGACTGGAACATCATGTTGACCGGCCGGTCGTACGGCGGCACGCCACCCATGTCGACGCCGTCGATCGCGATGCGTCCCGAGGTCGGCACCTCGAAGCCGGCGAGCATGCGCAGCAGCGTGGTCTTGCCGCAGCCCGAGCCGCCGAGCAGGCAGAAGATCTCGCCGCGGTAGATGTCCAGCGAGACATTGTCGACCGCGGCGAACTCGCCGAACTTCTTCGTGATCCCTTCTATCCGGATGTAGGGCTCGGCCCTGGCATCCTTCCAGGGCTCCTTGCGTTCCTCGGCCCGTGCAGCTGCCATGGGATGCGTGCTACTTGCCCGTCATGAACTTCGTCCACAGGCGCGTCATGATGCGCGTCGTCTCTTCGGTGTCGGCCAGGTCGGGCGTGAGCTTCACGCGGATCTCCGTCGGCGGATACACGCCGGGATCGTTGCGCACGTCCTCGCTGACGTGCTCGGTCGCGGCCGCGTTGCCGTTCGGATAGTTCACGAAGTTCGTGACCGCCGCGATCACTTCCGGACGCAGCATGTAGTTGATGAACAGGTGCGCGTTCTTCGGATGCGGCGCGTCCTTCGGAATCAGGTAGCTGTCGAACCAGATGATCGAGCCCTCCTTCGGGATCGAATACGCGATCTCCGCGCCGGTCTTGTTCTCGTCGGCGCGGTCGCGGGCCTGCAGGATGTCGCCGCTGTAGCCGACGGCCAGGCAGATCTCGCCGTTCGCGAGATCGGCGATCATGCGCTGCGTGTCCATGTAGCGGATGTACGGCCGGATCTTCATCATGGTTTCGGCCGCGGCGTTCAGGTCGTCGGCGTTCTGGCTGTTCGGATCCTTGTGCAGGTACACCAGCGCCATGTTGAACATCTCGCTGGCGGAATCGAGCAGCGCCACGCCGCACTTCTGGAAGTTCTTCACCACCTTCGGGTCGAACACCAGGTCGAAGCTGTCGACCGGCGCGTTCGGCATCGCCGCCTTGATCTTCTTGACGTTGTAGCCGAGGCCGGTCGTGCCCCACATGTGCAGCACGGCGTAGTCGTTGTTCGGATCATGCAGCGCGAGTCGCTGCTGAATGTCCGGATCCATGTTCTTCAGGTTCGGCAGCGCCGCCTTGTCGAGCTTCTGGTAGTAGCCCGACTTGATCTGCCGCTCGTAGAAGGACGAGGTCGGCACCACGATGTCGTACCCCGAATTGCCCGGCGCGAGCTTGCTGTCGAGCTCCTCGTTGCTGCCGTAGTTGCTGACGGAGACCTTGATGCCGGTCTCCTTCTCGAAGTTGGCGACGGTGTCTTCGGCGAGGTAGTCATTCCAGATGTAGAGGTTCAGCACCTTCTCTTCGGCTGCTGGCGCGGCTGGTCCGGCCGCCTGCTCGGGTTCTTTCTTGCCGCATGCGGCCGCAGCCGCGACGATTACGATGCCGCACAGAACGGCGCGCACTTTGCGGTACATATTGGTTTCAACTCCCCATGTTGGAGGCGCATCGGGCGATGCCCGGACCGCGGGAGCGTAACGCAGCCGCTTGATGATGGGTAGCTTGCCGGCTGCGCTCAGTGCGCGCTGAACTCCGCCCAGAGGCGTGCGACCTCGGCCGCATAGGCCTCGCCATGGGGCGCAAGCACGAACGCCTTTGCCGTCGCTGCGGCCTGCGGGCCGCGCTGTGCGTCGATCAGGGCGTTGATGAAGGCATGGGCTTGCCGCAGCTGCCGCGCATCCGCCGGAATCGCCAGCACGTCGACCCAGGCGATCGTGCCCTGGGGCGGCACGCCATAGTCGAGCTGGCCGCCCGGCAGCGCTGCGGTATCGTCGACCACGGCCAGACACGGCTTCCCTGCGGACAGCTCCTGTGCCATGCGCGAGGGATCGAATCGCTGCACATAGGGCTTGATTGCCCGCAGCGCTCCCGCCGCCGCCTGCAGATCCTCCGGGCGGTCGCTGTTCGGATCGCGGCCGAGCCACAGCAAGGCCAGGCTCATCATCTCCTGCGGCGCATCCGGGACATACACGCCGCAGCCCGCCAGCTTCTGCGCGTGGCGCGCATCGAATAACAGGTTCCAGTCGTGAGGGTTCGCGTCCTGGATCACGGCTGCGAGCCGCTGACGATCGACTGCGATTCCGGTGGTCTGCCGCCGGTACGGCACCGCGAGCTCATTCCCCGGATCTCCGGCCGAGAGCTGCTGCATGACCTCCGCGTCCGCGTGCTCGAGATTGGGCAGCTCGCGCTTGTCGAGCTTGTGGAACAGACCGGCGCGAACCTGCCGCGAGACGAACTGCCACGGCACGACCACGACGTCGAAACCCGAGCGACCCGCGAGCAGCCGCGACTCGAGCTCGCCAGGCGACGCGATCGGCGGCTGCCGCAACTGCAGGCCGGTCTTCGCGCGGACTTGCTCGAGTGTCTGCGGCGCGAGCGTCCCGGACTGCGCGCCGACGTTCAACGAGCTGTCGGCGGAATGCGCCTGCGACGCTGGCGCGCCTGCGCGCGGCTCCTTTTGTCCGCATCCGGCCAACAGCACAGCGGCCAGAACGGACGCCACCATTACCGACGCGGCGCGCACCGCTGCCGGCCCGCGTCCAACTCTCATCAGCGAAATCGCCTGAAGTAATCCATGAGCTCACACATTCAACAGCAAATGCTCGCGTTCCCACGAGCTGATGACCTGCAGGAACGTCTCGTACTCGTTCTCCTTGACCGCCGCATAGGCGATCACGAAGCGCTCGCCCAGGATGTCGATCAACGGCCGCGCATCGCGCAACAGGCGCAGCGAATCCTCGATGTTCCGCGGCAGCGAGAACGGCAGGTCGTAGGCGCTGCCGGAAATCGGCTCCGACGGCTTCAAGCCTTCGACCATCCCGAGGTAGCCGCATGCCAGCGAGGCGGCGATGGCGAGGTACGGGTTCGCATCCGCGCCGGCGATACGGTTCTCCACACGGCGCGAGGCCGGCGTCGAAACCGGTACGCGCAGACCTGCGGTGCGATTGTCGTAACCCCACTGGCTGTTGATCGGCGCCGAGTAGTGACGCGTGATGCGCCGGTACGAATTGACGTTCGGCGCGAACAGCGACATCGCCGCCGGCAGATACTTCTGCAGACCGGCGATGTGCGAGAAGAACAGCGGCGACGGCCGTCCCTCGGCGTCGCTGAAGACGTTGTTGCCGATACGCCGGTCGACGATGCTCTGGTGCACGTGCATGGCGCTGCCCGGCTCGCGCGCCATCGGCTTCGCCATGAACGTCGCGTACATCTTGTGCCGCAGCGCTGCCTCGCGCGCCGTGCGCTTGAACAGGAACACCTGGTCGGCGAGCGACAACGCATTCCCGTGCAGCATGTTGATCTCCATCTGCGCCGCGCCGTCCTCGTGGATCAGCGTGTCGATCTCGATGTCCTGCGCTTCGCAGAAGGCGTACACGTCGTCGAACAGCGGGTCGAACTCGTTGACCGCCGCGATCGAGTACGACTGCCGGCCGGCTTCCGGCCGGCCGGAGCGCCCGACCGGCGGCTTCAGCGGATAGTCCGAGTCGACGTTCGGCTCGACCAGGAAGAACTCGAGCTCGGGCGCGACCACCGGCTCCCAGCCGTGCTGCGCGTACAGCTCCAGCACGTGCTGCAGCACATAGCGCGGCGCCATGGTCACGGGGCGGCCGTCCGAATAGAAGCTGTCGTGAATCACCTGTGCGGTCGGCTCCGCCGCCCACGGCACGACGCGGATCGTGTTCGGATCCGCCTTGAGCACGATGTCGATCTCGGACGGGCTGATGGCGCGCTCTTCGTCCGGATATTCGCCGGTCACGGTCTGCAGGAAGATGCTTTCCGGCAGGCGCATGCCTTCCTCTTCGGCGAACTTCTCCGCCGGCATGATCTTGCCGCGCGGCACGCCCGCCATGTCGGGGATGATCGCCTCGACTTCCGAGATGCCGTGCTCTTTGAAGAACTGCTGGATGACGCTCATAGGCGCTGCCCCGATCGATTCTGGTGTGCGCGCTCGCGGGCGGCCTCGCCAAAGGCCGCGAACAGCGCTACGGAAAACGGGTTCTGGCTGAACTGCCACTCGGGGTGCCACTGCACCGCGACTGCGAAGGATTGGGCATTGCGCACGCGGAATGCCTCGATGACGCCGTCCGGCGCGCGCGCCTCGATGTCCAGGTCGCGCCCGAGCGTCTGCACGCCCTGCGAGTGCAGCGAGTTCACTGTGATGCGGTCCTTGCCCGCCAGCCGGTGCAGCACGCCGTCGCGCGTCAGCTCGATCTCGTGCGCGGGGCCGTATTGCTCTTCGAGCGGCGTCTTCGGGTCCTCGCGATGGTCGTGCAGTCCTTCGACCTCGTGCAGCTTCTGCCAGAGCGTGCCGCCGAACGCGACGTTCATCTCCTGGAAGCCGCGGCAGATCGCCAGCAGCGGCATGCCGCCTGCGACGACGTGCGGAATCAGCGGCAGCGTCGTCGCATCCCGGTACGAGTCGTGGAGGGTGCCGGGATCGCTGGGCGGTCCGCTGTAACGATGCGGCTCCACGTTCGAGGGGCTGCCCGTCAGGAGAATGCCGTCGAAGTCCGCCAGCATGTCGCGCAGGTTCATCCCCTCGCCAAGCGACGGGATCAGCACCGGCACGGCATGCGCACCTTCTGCCACGGCGCGGATGTACTTCTCCCCGACGCAGTGGAAGTAGTGGTTGCCGAGCAGACGGCGATCCGCCGGAATTCCTATGACCGGTTTGCGAGTTGACACGTTTAAGATCTTTAACAGCCGGCGAGGGGGCCGGCGTGAGGACGCCGCGGCATTTAACCACAAAACCGGGCACCTCGCCCGCCCGGCAAAGCCCCTATGTGGCCATTTTTAGGCCGCACAAGGGCTTGCGCCGGCCCTGGCGGCGGCCGGCCCCTTGCCCGGCGCGAGCGCCAATCGCTATCCTGCGGGCACCCTGCGGTCCTGCGATCGCTATCAAATTTTAAACAGGGTTTCCCCGATGGCGGTCGCCGAGAGTTCGTACTACGCCCATTCGGCGCTGCCCGCGCCCGACCGGCCGGCGCTCGCCGGCGAGGTCGAGGCGGATGTCTGCGTGATCGGCGGCGGGATCGCCGGTTGCTCTACCGCCCTGCATCTCGCCGAGCGCGGTTACCGCGTCGTCCTGCTCGAAGCACAGCGGATCGGTTTCGGCGCCTCCGGTCGCAGCGGCGGCCAGGCGATCACCGGCTACGCCTGCGGCCAGCACAAGCTCGAGCAGCAGGTCGGTTTCGAGAATGCCCGGCGGATGTGGGACATCTCGGTCGAGGGCCTGCAGCTGATCCGCGAGCGCGTTGCGCGGCACCGGATCGATTGCGACCTGCACTGGGGCCAGGTGCACGTCGCGATCAAGGCGCGACAACGCGCCGACCTGCTTGCAGAGCAGCGGGACCTGGAGAATCGCTACGGCTATCGCCAGCTGCGATTCCTGGAGCGCGCCGAAGTCCGATCGCTGCTGGCGACCCAGCGCTACTGCGCCGGCTTGTTCGACGCCGGCAGCGGACATCTGCATCCGCTGAACTACACGCGTGGGCTGGCGGCCGCGGCACATGCAGCCGGGGCGCAGATCTTCGAGAACTCTGCCGTTACGGCCCTGCACATCGCAGATCCCGCCATCGTTCGCACCGAGCGCGGCAGCGTGCGGGCTCGATTCGTCGCGCTGTGCTGTAACGCCTACGGCGATCCGCTCATCCCGGCGCTGCGCGCGCGGATCATGCCCGTCGGAACGTACATCGTCGCCACTGAGTCGCTGGGCCAGGCGCGCATCGAGCAGTTGATGCGCGAGAACGTTGCCGTCTCGGATTCGAACTTCGTGCTCGATTATTTCCGGCGCTCGGCGGATCACCGCCTGCTGTTCGGGGGGCGCGTCAGCTATTCGGGGCTGGATGCTTTCGATACTGCGCAGGCAACACGGCGCCGCATGCTGAAGGTGTTCCCGCAGCTCGCGGATGCACGCATCGAATTCGCGTGGGGCGGTTATGTGGACATCACGATGAACCGTGCGCCGGACTTCAACCGGCTCGCGAGCAACGTCTATTACCTGCAGGGATTCTCGGGCCACGGCATTGCGCTCACGGGCATTGCCGGGCAACTGGTTGCCGCAGCCATCGCAGGCCAGGCCGAGCGCTTCGACATCTTCACGAAGCTGCGCCATCGCAGGTTTCCCGGCGGCCGCGCATTGCGAATGCCGGCGCTGGTGCTGGCAATGCTGTGGTACCGGATGAGAGATCTGTTGTAGCCGGGCGCAAGCCCGGCCTACTCGCCTTCGTAAATGCAGCCGCTGGTGCAGGTCTCGTGGATCACGACTTTCGCGAGCAGCGGCAAACGCGGCCTGGTCTCGCGCCAGATCCAGCGCGCCAGGTTCTCGCTCGTGGGATTTTCCAGCCCTGGAATCTCGTTCAGCAGCTGATGATCGATGCGATCGTAGACGGGCTGGAACGCCGCACGTACGTCAGCGAAGTCCATCACCCAGCCCGCGCGTGCATCGACCGGTCCCGCGACGTGGAGCTCGATGCGAAAGGAGTGTCCGTGCAGGCGTGCGCACTTGTGCCCGGCCGGCACGTGCGGCAAACGATGCGCAGCTTCGATGGTGAAAGCGCGGAAGATCTGCATCGACGTCAGGCTGAAGCCTGACCCACGAACATCACGCCGCTTTGCGCCGGCGCGAGCTAGAGGCACAGCTGCACGTTCCGCACGTGCAACGGATCGAGCTGCAGTCGTTGCAGACGGTGAAATCCACCGAGCCGAAGTGGCGACGGCAATGCTCGCAGTACGGCTTGCGACGACCGCTGCGGGCCGTGCGGTAGGCGGAGACCGCCGCCGCGTTCTGCCGCGACTGTTCGTCGCCGCAGGCCCCGAGATCCTTGCTCACGATGTCGCGGACGAACGTGCTGGCGCCCATGGCGCCGACTTTGAACAGACGCATCTGCTCACGGGCGAGACCCATCTGCGCGACGGGGTCGTAGATCACCACGCCGAGCTTGGGATGAAAAAAAAGCTGAAACGCATCGCCGCTCATAACGCACTTCGCGGTTGACAAAAATGGGCCGGGGGGAGGTCTGAAACGCGGGCGCAATTGTGCTGCAACGCATCTGTCATGGCAATCAGCACGACCCCCTATTTTGAGAAATTCGCCCGCTTTCCGCGCTGCAGCGCCGTGTTTTCAGCTGCGCGCGCGCAGCAGGAAGCACGAATGGATCCGCGGGTTGCGGGCGAAATCCTCGGGCACTGTAGTGCGGCCGATATCCTCGATTTCAAATGCCTCGAGACCCGCGGCGTCGAGCTTGAAGCGCGTGTAGTTGTTGGAGAACAGGATCGCGCCACGCGGGGTCAGCAATTCACGCGCGAGCATGAGCAGCTTTACGTGGTCGCGCTGCACGTCGAAGTCCTCGGTCATGCGCTTGGAGCGTGAGTGCGTCGGCGGATCGATGAACATCAGGTCCCAGCGCCGTGCAGTTGCGCGCTGTTCCGCGAGCCACGTGAGGCAGTTCGCCTGCACGAATCCATGCGCCGGTCCCGCCAGCTCGTTCAACGCGAGATTGCGCTTGGCCCAATCGAGATAGGTGCGTGACATGTCGACCGTCGTCGATGCAGTCGCACCGCCGCCTGCGGCATACACCGTTGCGGTGCCCGTGTACGCGAACAGATTGAGGAACCGCTTGCCGCTCGCGAGCTCGCCGATCCGACGCCGTGTCAGCCGGTGATCGAGGAACAGCCCGGTGTCCAGGTAATCCGTGAAGTTCACGAAGAACCGATACGGCTGCTCGCGCACGATGTCGAACTCACGCTCGCGCGCGAGCTTCTCGTACTGCGCGCCCTGCTTCTGCTGGCGCCGCTCGCGCACGAACATCCGCTCCGGCGCGATATCGAGCTCATGCGGAATCACCGCGAGCGCCTCATCGCGCCGCTGGCGCGCGGCTTTCGCATCGACCGTACGGGGCGCCGCGTATTCCTGGACCACCAACCAGCGGTTCGCAGCGCCATCGCCGTACTGATCGATGGCAAATGCATACTCCGGCATATCCGCATCGTAGATGCGGAAGCAGTCGACTGACTCGCGTTGCGCCCAGTCCCGAGCGGATTTGGCGTTCTTGCGCAGCCGGTTCGCGAACATCTGCGCGCCCGGCCGCGCACGCGTTTCGGCCGCATCCGGCGGCGGGCGACGCGGCTGCTGAAAATCCTCCGGCGTGATCTCGAACCGCAACAGCCGACATTCGATCCGACCGTTGAACAGCGTGTGACTGCGGCTCGCATGAATGCCGAGCGCCTTCGCCAGCGGCGGATTGCCGGTCAGGACCGCGGCTCTCCAACCCTGGAAGTGCTCGCGCAGTTTTTCGCCGAGCAGCTGGTAGAGCGACTGCAGCCGCTCCTGGTCGCCGATGCGCTCGCCGTACGGCGGATTGGTGGCGAGCAGGCCGGTCGCAGCCTCGCTCTGCCGGACCAGTTGCTCGAGCTCGCGGCGCTCGAAGTGCACGAAGCCGCGCAACTTCGCCCGCTCGGAATTCTCGATCGCCGCACGCACGGCCGTCGCGTCGTTGTCGTAGCCGCGCAGGACGATGCGTTTCGCCGCGGTCGCTTCGCGACGCGCACGCGCCTCGTCGACGAGACGTTGCCACAGTTCGCGATCGTGACCGCGCCAGCCGATGAACCCGAAGTAGCTGCGCAACAGCCCCGGCGCGATGTCGAGCGCCAGCAGCGCGGCTTCGATCACGAGCGTGCCGGAGCCGCACATCGGGTCGACGAACTCGCCGGTCTCGGCGATTGCGGGCCAGCCGCTGCGCAGGAGCACGGCTGCAGCCAGGTTCTCCTTCAACGGCGCGGCGACACCGCGCGAGCGATACGCGCGGCGATGCAGGCTATCGCCGGAAAGATCGAGGCTGAGTGTTGCGCGCTCGCGATCCAGGCGCACATCCAGGCGCACATCCGGCCGCTCGAGCTCGACCGACGGCCGCTGTCCGCTGCGCTCACGCAGCTGATCGACGATCGCGTCCTTGGTCTTCAGCGCGCCGAAGTGAGTGTGCTTGATGCCGGCGGACGAGCCGCCGAATTCGATGGCCAGCGTGCCGCTCGCAGCAATGTGCTGCGTCCAGTCGATCGCAGCGACGCCTGCGTACAGCGCTTCGGGCGTAGCTGACGGGAAATTCGCGAGCGGCATGAGGATGCGGCTGGCCGTGCGCGACCACAGGCAGGCGCGATAGGCCGTTTCGAGCGTTCCCTCGAACAGCACGCCGAGCTTGAGCTCGCG
>DATBKP010000210.1:0-6870 GCA_036555785.1 Steroidobacteraceae bacterium | reverse complement strand
CGGGCATTTACTCGGAGCCGGCCGAGATCATTTCGCTCGCGCAGGAAGTGGGTGCGGCGAGCGGTGTGATCATGAGTCACATGCGCTCCGAGGATGACGACAAGATCAACGAGTCCATCGATGAGCTCGCCGCGCAGGGTGCATATGCCCGCGTGCACATCTCGCATCTGAAGATCGTATTCGGCAAAGGCGCCGAGCGTGGCCGCCAGTTGCTCGCGGCGATCCAGAGCAAGCGCAAGGCCGGGATCGACCTGACCGCGGATGCGTATCCCTACACCGCCGGCTACACCGGCATCGCGATCCTGTTTCCGGAATGGGCTTTGCCGCCCGCGGACTACGCGAACGTCGTTGCCACTCGTCGCCCGGAGCTGGCTGCGTATCTCGAAAAGCGCATGACGAAGCGGGGCGGACCCGAGGCAATGCTGTTCGGCAGTCAACCCTATGCCGGCCAGACCTTGGGCCAGGCCGCCAAAGTCGCCGGCAGGAACTATGTTGACTTCCTGATTCAACTAGGACCCCAGGGCGGGGCGGGCGCGCACTTCACGATGGACGAGGCGACGCAGGACGTCCTGTTCGGCGATCCATCAGTCGCTGTGTGCACCGACGGCTCACCCGGCATGCGTCATCCGCGCTCGACCGGCACCTACGCCAGGCTGTTCGAGCGCTACGTGCGCGAGAAGAAAATGCTCACCGTCGAGCAGGCCGTGCACAAGGCCGCGGGCCTGCCCGCGCAGATCATGCGCTTCGCAGATCGTGGCACGCTCAAGGTCGGCGCCAAGGCGGACCTGGTGCTGTTCGATTTAGCCAGGGTGCACGCGACTTCGAGCTACGTCGATCCGTTCACGTTCGCTGAAGGCTTCGACGTCGTCATCGTGAACGGGCAGGTCGCGCGCGAGAGCGGGGCGCTGCAATCCGGCCGGTACGGTCGAGTACTACGCGCTGCGAGGCCATAGCGCCATGTTCATAATCTTCGGCTGGCTCAAGGAGGAGAAACCGCTCGGCGAGATCGGGGAGATCTTCTGCTACGACTGCCGCCGTGCCACTGACTGGATTGCGGTCAGCGAGTCCGAGTGGGTGTCGCTTTCGGCTATCAAGGTTTTCCGCTTCGTCTACAAGCAGCGGCTGCATTGCTGCGGATGCAGCGCCTGCCTGGCGCTCACTCCGGCAGAGTTTCGCCAGCTCGATCGTCACATGAAAGCGTACGACTCGATCGCCGGCACGCCGTTGCACGCTGCCCTGACCCAGCGGGTCGAGACCGAGCAGCTGGCCAGCAAGACGCCGCCGCAGCTCAAATTCATCCGCGAGTCGATGCAAGCGCAGCGTGATTACCTGGCGGCGCTCAAGGAGCAGAGCGAAAAGCAGCCACCCTGATCATCCTTTTGCGGGCGGCACCAGGCCGAGCTGCTTGAGAATCGAATATTCGTTGAACACGCTCCACTCTTCGCGGATCAGCCCGCCCTCGAAGCGAAACAGCGTCATGCCGTTCACGGTGACGCTCTTGCCGGTCGCGGGCATGCCCCAGCCGGGCGCGGTGTTGGTGCCGCTCGCAGTCCAGTAGACCGACACCAGGTCGTTCTCGGCAACGATGTGATTCACCTTGACCCGCATGTCGGGCAGCGCCTTGCGCTGCTCGCGCGCCGCGGCCATGTCTTCCTCGAGCGAGGCGAGATGGCCTTCGCCGTGCGCGACGAAGTCGGGGGCATGCGACTTCGCGTAGTCGTCCAGCTTGCCGGTATCGAGCACGTCCTCGAAGAAGCTGCGGGCCACGGCCTTGTTGCGGGATTCCGTGTCTTTGGCCGTGACCGGCGCGCCGATGACGACGGTCAAAGCAAGCAGCATGAGAGCAAGGCGTCGCATGAGATTCTCCTGGTACGGTCGCCGCGATTGAGTTAATGTAAAACTCGTTTCACTAACTGGGCAAGAGATTTCATGGCACGACCCGCCGATCCGGCTATCCGCGCACGACTGCGCGAGCAGGCTGTCCTCTACGTCATGACGCACGGCATCGGCGACCTGGCGCTGCGACCGCTCGCCAAGGCATTGAAGACCAACGCCCGCATGCTGATCTACCACTTCGGCTCGCGTGAAGGGCTGATGCGGGAAATTCTCGGCGGACTGCGCGACCGCGAAGCCGGGCAGGTCGAGCGCTGGATGAAGTCGGCACGCAAGCCGCGCACTCTGCCGGAGTTCCTGCGCTGGTACTGGCGGCGGGTCAGCGCGCCGCAGGCACGCTCGGCAGTCCGGCTGGTATTCGAGTTGTATGCGCTCGCCTTGCGGAATCCACGAGACTACCCCGGCGTGCTGGAGGAGCCGTTGGCGTTCTGGCCCAAGCTCGTGCATGCGATGGGCATCCGCTCCGAAGTGGACGAGACCGAAGCCACGCTGCTGCTGGCGGCATTGCGCGGCCTGCTGCTCGACCTGTGCGCGACGTCGGACCGACGCCGGACCGGGGCGGGGATGGACCTGCTCGCCCGCCTGTTCGAGGGCGTAAACTCGCGCGATGCGCGAACTCATGCAGACTCCCGATGACGACGCGGTCGAAGACATCGTCGAAGGCCTGTTGCGCTTCGTCGAGAGCGTCGTGCTCCCTATCGAAGCCAGGCACTCAGCTCTGCTGAGCGATCCGCGACGCGTGTACGACGAACGGGGCGCGTACAGCGCGGAAGTGCGGCGACTGAAAGCCGAGGTGCGAACGCGATCAGCCCAAGCGGGCTACTACACGATGTTCGCCCCGACGTCGGTCGGCGGCGGCGGATACGGTGCGTACGTGCTCTACCGTTCGTGGGAGGCATTGCATCACCGCTACGGGCCGGGCCGGATGCTGCCGTATGCGTCGCTGGCGCATTGGAGCTCCGGCCCGAGCGTGTTGTGTGCGCAGCTGACGCCCGTAGCCGCGGAGCAGATGTTGCAATCGTTCATGACGGGCACGACGACGGCGTGTTTCGGCATGTCGGAGCCGGATGCAGGTTCGGACGCATGGGCGATGCGCACGCGCGCCACCCGCGATGGCGATAGCTGGGTGATCTCCGGCACCAAGCAATGGATCACCAACTCGCCGACGGCCGACTACATCTTCCTGTTCGCGGTCACCGACGAAGCGCTCAAGAGCAAACGCAAGGGCGGCGTGAGCTGCTTGCTCGTGCCGATGAATTCACCCGGGCTCAACGTCGACAGCGTGATCAAGCTGTTCGGCAACGTGGGCGGCGACGAAGGCATCGTGTCGTTCACCGACGTCCGCGTGCCTGCGTCGGCGCTGGTGGGCGAGCTGCATCGCGGCTTCGATCTGGCGCTCGCCGGCGTCTCGACGGGTCGCGTCTACAACGCCGGACGCTGCGTCGGTCTCGCGCGCTGGGCGCTGCAGAAAGCCGCCGAGTACGCCAAGCAGCGCGTCGCATTCGGTCAACCGATCGCCGAGTACCAAGGCATCTCCTTCGCGCTCGCCGACTGCGCGACCGAAATCTATGCGGCGCACACGATGTCGATCGACTGTGCGCGCAGGCTGGATCGCGGCGAAACGGCGGTCGAGCAGGTCTCGATGGTCAAGCTGTACACCACCGAGATGTGCTCGCGCGTCTATGAGCGCTGCATGCAGGCGCACGGCGGCATGGGACTGACCAACGAGATGAAGCTGTACGACGGCTGGCACCAGGCCCGCTACGTGCGCATCGCGGACGGCAGCGCCGAGATCATGCGCCGGAACATCGCCCGCTCCATCTTGAAGTAGGTCGGGGCAGCCCGACTTTCTTACAACCTGACCGACGCCTTTTCGACGTAGATGATCTCGCACGCGCCGGGGCCGCTGTCGTTGCGCGTCAGGGACGTCGCCATCGTTCCGACCCCGGGATTCTCGAGGTTCACGAGCATCCCTTCGAGCTTCACTACGTCGCCGATGCGCAGGCCGCGGAGCTTGCGCCATACCACATCGTTCGCAGGCACCAGATGCCAATTGGCGGAGTGCGTGATGATGACGTCGGGCGGGATCCGCGGCTCGTGGTCGTAGTGCCAGAAATAGAAGCGATTGGCCTGTGAGATGTCGATGTCCGCCAGCACTGCCGAATCAGACATGGGTCCCCAGCCGACGGCGATATCGAGCGGCGCCACGTCTGCCAGCGCGCCGAGCCGGTAGCGCTCGCGGGCCAGCACACGCACTTCGGCGCTGAACTGCGCACGCGGAATGACCTGGAAATCGCCGCGGCTCAGCGGCTGCGCCGCTTCCAGCGTGGGCGATTGCAACGGATCGGCCGCCGCGATTTCACCCGGAGCGTGATGAATCGGGCGCGAGGAGACGAACTGCCAGGCCCCGAACAGCCCGACGGCCACCAACGCCAGATGCGAATAGCGCATGGCGAAAGGGTAAACTCCCGGCATGACGCCTGAACCGGAAGTCCATCACGCTTCGCATCGGACCGGGCATCGCTGGGTCGATTTCGCAGTGCCGTCTTTGTCGCTCGGCGTCAACCTGCCCACGGTACTGCGTGCCGGCGACGACACGCTCATTCTCGGCCTGAAGCGCGAAGGCCAGGAAGCCTTGTGGGACAAGCTCAACACGCTGCGCTTCGAGCTGAAGTTCCGGGCCTGCTATTGCTCCGTGTTCGACGAGTGCTGGGTGAGCGATCTCGTGACCGTCTCACCGCAGCCGGTCGAGCAGTGCCCGGCGACCGAGGACTCGTTCACTTACCTCAAGTCGCGCAAGGTCAGCCAGCGTCCTTCGCAATCAGCCACTTCACCAGCGCAATGAGATCGTCGGGCTTTGCGGTCGCCGCGGCGCCGATCTTGTAGCGGCCGTTGACGATCAGCGTCGGCGTGCCTTCGACCTTGTAGGCCTTCACCAGCGCGTCCGCGCGGCGGCAGTTCGCATCGACGGCAAACGACTTGGCCGTGGCCATGAACTGCTCGGGCTTGATGCCCGCCTTCTTCTGGAAGAAGCGCGCCGCGTCTTCGAGCGTCGGCTGCGGCGACTTGAGCCGCTGCCCGTCGGTGACCGCGAGCTCCTTGCTCGTCCATACCGCGCTGTAGATGGCGTCATGCATTTTCGGGATCTGGTTGAGCGCCGCGGCGGTGTAGTAGAGGCGCTGGAACATCGGCCACGACTCGGGAACGTTGAACGACGCCGGCAGATACGTCATGCGCGCATTCGCAGGCAGGCTCGCCTTCAGCTGGTTCATGACCGGCACCGCGCGGTTGCAGAAGGTGCAGGCGTACGAGAATACCTCGGTGACCTCGATCACGCCGGGCGTGGTCGGCGGCTGGGCGGGCCGCATCTCGAAGTAGTCCTTGCCTTCCACCCACTGCTGCTGCGCGTTCGCGAGCGGGGCGCCAAGAATCAGGCCGGCGATCCAGAGGGCGTGCAGAAAGACGCGGGACACTGTCGCTTGCATGCAGTCGGGTCTCCATAGAGGTGAGGGTCCTGCACACGATACGACAACATCCCGCGATCTCCCAACGTCAAGCTATGTCATCCGCAATTCTTGCAGCGGGGGCCCGCACCAGGGGCGGCTTACGCAGCAGTTTCAGGCCGAAGATGAGGCGCGTCGGCTGGAAGCGACGGATCGCTTCGTACAGGGCGACGCAGATCGCCATCGTTGCGACCAGCACCACGGCGTACTTGTCCCAGGCGTTCCAGGGTTGCTGGATGACCCAGTAGCCGACCGCGACGATCACCGTCTGGTGCAGGATGTAGATCGGATAGCTCGCGTCGCGCGCCCAGCGCAGCAGCGGGTTCGAGAACGACAGGTAGCGCCGGCCGTAGCCGATGAACGCCATCAGCGAGGCCCACGTGAAGATGTTGGCGACGAACGCATCCGCCGTCGTGTTGCGATGGATGACGCCCAGCTGTTGCAGCAGCATCGCGACGCCGAACACGACCAGCGCGAGACCGAGCGACAGTTGCCGGCGCGTTGCAAACCAGTCCCACGCGTCGCGCATCGAGGCGAGCAGGCAGCCGTACAGCGTGAACAGGAAGTAGTGATTGAACAGGTACCAGTCGCCGATCAGCGCGTGCGTTTCCGGAAACAGCGGCTTGAGGATCGCTTCGTTGATCGCGAGCGGCAGTCCCAGCGCGTACAACCACACGCCGGGCTTCGCGGTCTTCTTCGCCGCGCGCCACCACAGCAGCAACGGCAGCAGCACGAAGACGTAAACGTACAGGTACGCGACGAACCACAAGTGGTGCCAGCTGAAATCACCCTTCGGGTACGGTTGCAGCTGCAGCACCCGCTCGAAGAAGAAGGCGAAAAAGCCGCCGTCCCACTGGCCGCGGAACAGGCGCTCGAAGTAGATCTGCGGCGGCACGATCAGGAACATGCCGGCGACCAGCGGCAACAGCAGGCGCACGCTACGCTCGCGCACCAGGCCGCTGGCTTTGCGATTGCCGAGCGCGAACCACATGCCCGCGCCGGCGATCACGAACAGCAAGGGCATGCGCAACCGATGGGCGATTCCCATCGGCAACTGCAGCGCCGTGAGGGTCTCGGCGTTCTCGATGTGCCAACCCCAGCCGACGAAGATCATGCCGGTGTGGAAAAACAGCAGCACGAAGATCGCGATGACCCGCAGCCAGTCGAGGAAGTCATAGCGGGTCGAGCCCGCGGAAAGTGTCGTTGTGTTCATGGCCAAGCCGCCTCCTTTCAGGTTCGGAAGGAGCTTGGCGGTTGCGACCCAGAGTCGCCGCAAGCTTGGGGTGAGTAGGGCGGTGGGTGGGGTGAGCGGGACCGGAGAGCGGAGGAAGACTATCTCGCCAAGATTCTATGGTTGAGCGCAAGCGACTTGCACCAGTTCAGGACGGAAGTCGACGTTGTGCCTAACGATGGAGAAGGCGATACGCGCCAGCTTGCGGGCCAGGACTACCAACGCAGCGGTGGTGGACAAGCC
>DATBKP010000209.1:0-9884 GCA_036555785.1 Steroidobacteraceae bacterium | reverse complement strand
GAGGACAGCTCGATCTTGGCCTTCTCGGCCGCTTCCTTCAGGCGCTGCATCGCCAGCGGATCGCGCCGCACGTCGACGCCGCTCTCCTTCTTGAACTCCTCGCCGAGGTAGTCGATGACGCGCTTGTCGAAGTCCTCGCCGCCGAGGAAGGTGTCGCCGTTGGTAGCGAGCACTTCGAACTGGCGCTCGCCGTCGACGTCCGCAACCTCGATGATCGAGATATCGAAGGTGCCGCCGCCGAGGTCGTACACCGCGATCTTGCGGTCGCCGCCCTGCTTGTCGAGCCCGTAGGCGAGCGCGGCCGCGGTCGGCTCGTTGATGATGCGCTTGACGTTGAGACCCGCGATGCGGCCGGCGTCCTTGGTCGCCTGGCGCTGCGAGTCGTTGAAGTAGGCGGGCACCGTGATGACGGCTTCGCTCACGGTCTCGCCGAGGAAGTCCTCGGCGGTCTTCTTCATCTTCATGAGCACGCGCGCCGAAATTTCCGGCGGCGCCATCTTCTTGCCGTTGACGTCGATCCAGGCGTCGCCGTTGTCGGCCTTGACGATCTTGTACGGCACCATGCCGACGTCCTTCTGCACGACGTCGTCCTGGAACTTGCGGCCGATCAGCCGCTTCACGGCGAACAGCGTGTTGTGGGGGTTGGTGACGGCCTGGCGCTTGGCGGACTGGCCGACCAGCACCTCGTCGTCCTTGGTGAACGCGACGATCGACGGCGTGGTGCGGTCACCCTCGCTGTTCTCGATGACGCGCGGCTTGCCCCCTTCCATGATCGCGACGCACGAGTTGGTCGTGCCGAGATCGATGCCGATGACTTTGCTCATTGTGATGAAGCTCCTGGAACCCTGACTAAAAGTGACTTTGATGACCGGCTAGATGCGGTTGCACACAATCCTTATCAAGGGGCATTTCCGGGGTCAGGGCGCCTTCGCCACGATCACCCGGGCCGGGCGCAGCAGGCGTCCATTGAGCTGGTAGCCCTTCTGTACGACCTGCACGATCGAGTTCGGAACATGCTCGGCGGACGGCTGCAGCACCATCGCCTCGTGCAGCTCCGGATTGAACTGCTCGCCCTGCGGCACGATTTCGCTCACCCCGGCCTTCTCGAGCGCCCGGGCCAGCAGCTGCAGGGTGGCCTTGGTGCCTTCACGCAGCGCGTCGGCCGAGGCCGAGCTCGCCAGGCCCAGCTCCAGGCTGTCCTTGACGCCGATCAGATCGTTGGCGATGCGCTCGACCCCGAACTTGTGGGCCTGCTCGACGTCCCGGGACGCCCGTTTGCGCACGTTCTCCAACTCGGCCAGCGCACGCATATAAAGGTCCCGGCTCTCCAGCGCCCGGCTCTCGGCGGCGGCCAGCGCCGCCTGCAAAGCGCCGGCGTCGGCGGCTTCTTGCTCCGTGCCGGGAGGCACCGGGCGTCCGGCAGCTTCATGCTCGTTTGGCACCGTCATTTCGACCCTCTGTATTTCGTCAAAAGTGGTAGATCGGGCCTGCGCCCGACGCATTTCAAGTGCGGCAATGGCGGCTCAGCCCCGCGAATTCAAGGCGGAGCCCAGGAGCTTGGCGGTGATGTCGACGATCGGGATCACCCGCTCGTACGCCATGCGCGTCGGGCCGATGACGCCGAGCACGCCGACGACCTCCTGATCGAGCGAGTATGGCGCAGTGACCACGCTGCAATCGTCGAGGATGGTGTAGCCCGATTCCTGGCCGATGAAGATCTGCACGCCGTCGGCGCGCAGGCTCTGGTCGAGCAGGTGCAGGATGTCGCGCTGCTGGGTGAATGCCTCGAACAGCCGTCGCAGCTTCTCCACGTTCGACAGCTCGGCGAAGCTCATCAGGTTGGTCTCGCCGGCGATCACGTATTCCATCCGGCCGCCACCGGCGGGCGGCACGTTGACCACCTGCTGCGCGAGGCGGATCGCGTCGAGCATCATCTCGTTGAGGTGCTCGCGGGTTTCCTTGAGCTGCGCGACCAGGTGCTCGCGCACCGCGCTCAGCTCCTTGCCGCCGAATTCCATGTTCAGGTAGTTCGACGCGCGCCGCAGCTCGTCGGCGCTGTAGTAGCGCTCCAGCTGCAGGATGCGGTTCTGCACTTCGCGGCCGTTCACCACCAGGATCGCGAGCACGCGATTGTCGGAGAGCGGCACGAACTCGATCTGGCTGAGCGCGGCGTGACTCTGGCGCGGCAGCGTCACGACGCCGGCCAGCCGCGTCACGCTCGACAGCATCTGCGAAGCAGCGGCGACCAGTGCCTTCGGATCGCTGGTGAGCTCGCCGAGGCGGGTGCGGATCGCGACGATCTGCTCGTCGCCGAGCGGCTGGAACTTGAGCAGCGTGTCGACGAAGAAGCGATAGCCCTTGTCGGTCGGCACGCGGCCCGCCGAGGTGTGCGGCGAGGTGACGAAACCGAGCTCTTCGAGGTCCGCCATCACGTTGCGGATCGTGGCGGCGCTCAAGCTCATGCCGACGTCGCGCGACAGCGTGCGCGAGCCGACAGGCTGACCGTCGCGGATGTAGTGCTCCACCAGCAGTTTCAGCAGCTGCTGGGCGCGATCATTGAGCGATTCGTCGGTCGTCTGCGAAGACATCGTCGCAACGCGGGTTCAACCCAGGTCGCCGGGCATTCTGCAGGGTTCTCCGCTATTTCTCCATATTATCTTTCACCCCGGTCCCGGCCTCGTGATAAAAATCGCCTCGTGCTAAAAGACGCCATGCCGGCCCCGTCGCCACCGTTCGCCAGCGTCGCCCTGATCGGCAACGATCGCGACGAGCGCGTGGTCGAGTCGATGCGCATTCTCGCCGTGCACCTGCACTCGCGCGGACGGAAAGTGCTCGCCGAAGACGACAGCACCGTCGACTTCGGCGCGACGCGCGTCGAGCGCAGGCCGTCCACGACGCTCGCCGCTGCAGCGAACCTGATGGTCGCGATCGGCGGCGACGGCACCATGCTGCATGCCGCACGGCTCGCCGCTCCGCATTCCGTGCCGGTGCTCGGCGTCAACCGCGGCCGGCTCGGCTTTCTCGCCGACATCGGTCCGCAGGACGTGCGCGACCGGCTGGACGAGATTCTCGAAGGACGTTACGTGCAGGATCGGCGCGCGATGCTGAGCGCCACGCTCACCGCAGCCGGGAGCAGCGTCGCCGGACAGGCGCTCAACGACGTCGTGCTGCAGAAGTGGCAGACCGGCCGCACGCTCGATTTCGAAACCTGGATCGACGAGCGCTACGTGAACACGCATCGCGGCGACGGTCTGGTGGTCGCGACGGCCACCGGCTCGACCGCGTACGCGCTCAGCTGCGGCGGCCCGATCCTCTACCCCGAGCTGGATGCGCTGGTGCTCGCGCCGATCTGCCCGCACACCCTGTCGGACCGGCCGATCGTGATCCGCAGCACCTCGCGCGTCGAGATCCGCTTGCTGGAGCGGCCCGAGACCCAGGCGCAGGTCATCTGCGACGGTTTGTCGCTCGGCGAGCTCGCACTCGGCGAGAAGCTCGTGATTGAGCCCGCCAGCAACAGCGTGGTGCTGTTGCATCCGCAGGATCACGACTACTTCCGGATCCTGCGCTCGAAGCTGCGCTGGGGCCGCGGCGATCGCGTGCAGCCGACGCAGGTCCAGGACTGATCCGCGCCGTGCTGCTGCACATTCAGATCCGCGACTTCGCGATCATCGACGCTGCCGAGCTCGAGCTCGCCTCGGGCCTGACGGTGCTCACGGGCGAGACCGGCGCGGGCAAATCGATTCTGGTCGATGCGCTGCTGCTCGCTGCCGGCGGCCGCGCGGGCGCGGAAGTCGTGCGGCACGGCGCCGAGCGCGCCGAGGTCTCCGCCACTTTCACTATCGCGAACAATCCCGCCGCGCGCGCCTGGCTCGCCGAGCAGTCGATCGAGCACGAGGACGAATCCGTCGTGCTGCGGCGAATCGTCGGGGCCGACGGGCGCTCGCGCGCGTACGTGAACAGCCAGGCCATGTCGGTCCAGGCGCTGCGCCAGCTCGGCGAGACGCTGGTCGATATCCATGGCCAGATGGAATATCAATCGCTGATGCGGCGCGCCGCCCAGCGTGAGTTGCTAGATCAGAGCGGCGATTACCGCGCGCTGCTGGATGCGGTCCGCGATCACCACCGAGCGTGGTCGGAGTTGCGAGAGCAGCGCGATCGTGCGGCCGCTTCCGCACAGGATCGCGAGGCGCGGCTCGAACTGCTGCGCTATCACCTCGGTGAGTTGCAAGCGCTGGATCTCAAGGCCGGCGAGATCGAAGAGCTGATGGCCGAGCGGCAGCGCTTGTCGCAGCACGGACGGCTGGCGTCAGGCGCGCGCGAGATCCTGCAGCTGCTGCGCGAAGCGGAAGACATGAATGCAGAGCACGCCGTGTCGCGCGCACTGACGGTGGCGCGCTCGCTCGCGGAACTCGATGGGCGGTTCGTCTCGATCGCGAAAGCCGTCGACGAAAGCCTGATCGCACTGCGCGAGGGCATCGAATCGGCAGAGCGCTACGAAGCCGGCCTCGAGGCCGATCCGCAGCGACAGGAATGGGTCGAGCAGCGGCTCGCCGCTATCGAAACCATCGCGCGCAAGCATCGCGTCGAGCCGGCGGCGCTGGGCAAGCTGCAGGCCGAGTTGGCCGCCGAGTTCCAGCAACTCGATACGCTCGAAGCCTCGCTGGAGCAGATCGAAAAGCAGCTCGCGCAGCTGCAGACGCAGTTTCGCGCCTCGTGCGCCAAGCTCACTGCTGCGCGCACGGCCGCCGCGAAAAAGCTGTCGCGCCAGATCGGCGATCTGATGCAGACGCTCGGCATGCCCGGCGGCGCCTTCGAAATCGCCGTGCGTGCGCTGGACGATGACGCTGCGACTGCGCATGGCGCCGACGAAGTCGAGTTCCTGGTCAGCGCGAACCCGGGCCAGCCGCCGCGTCCGCTCGCGAAGGTCGCGTCGGGCGGCGAGCTGTCACGCATCAGCCTCGCGATCCAGGTCGCCGCCGCGCAATCCGAAGCGCTGCCGTGTCTGGTCTTCGATGAAGTCGACGCCGGCGTCGGCGGTGGCGTAGCAGAGATCGTCGGGCGACAGCTGCACACGCTCGGCGAGCGCGCCCAGGTGTTGTGCGTCACGCATCTGCCGCAGGTTGCGAGTCAGGCGCACGCGCACGTGCGCGTGACGAAACTGACGGACGGCAAAACGACGCGCACGGTGCTGACCGTCCTCAGCGCGGACGATCGGGTCGAGGAAATTGCGCGCATGCTCGGCGGCGTCAGCATCACCGACAAGGCGCGGGAGCATGCGGCGGAGATGCTGAAGGCGCGGGAAACGCCGAGTCGGGCCAAAGCCCGATCGACGAGAAAGAGTCAGGCTAAAGCCTGACCCACACCGAGCTACCTGTCCTTGTCGCGGGACGGGCAGTTCACGCGCTTGCAGCGGCCGTACAGGATCATGGAGTGATCCTTGATCTCGAACTGCAGCTTTGCCGCCACGGTTCGCTGGCGATCCTCGATACCGGCGTCCATGAACTCTTCGACCTTGCCGCAGTCAAGACAGACGATGTGGTCGTGGTGCTCGCCCTGGTTCAGCTCGAACACCGCCGTCGTGCCTTCGAAGTGATGGCGCGTGACCAGCCCGGCCGCCTCGAACTGCGTCAGCACCCGGTAGACCGTCGCCAGACCAATGTCCTCGTGAGACTCGAGCAGATGCTTATAAATGTCTTCCGCGCTCATGTGGCGCGGCGTCGCGGTGCCGAGGATCTCCAGAATCTTGAGCCGCGGCAGCGTGATCTTGAGTCCCGCCTTGCGCAGGTCGCTGGTTTCCACGTGCTTCACTCCTGGGGGCCGGGTAGAATCGCGGGCCATTATCGCGCACCGTGCCGCCCCGCTCCACCTCCACTGCCCGTCAAATGACTGCACAGACCGCACCTTCCGCGCCTTACGGCGCTCGCCGGCTCGCAATTCTCGCTCTGGTCTTCGCGCTGCTGGCTGCGTGCGTCCACCGCATCGACATCCAGCAGGGAAACTTCCTGGACAGCGAGGACATCGACCGCATTGCCGTCGGGATGACGCGCGTGCAGGTGCGCGCCTTGCTCGGCACGCCCATGGTCGCGGACCCGTTCCAGGGCTCGCGTTGGGACTACGTCTACTATTTCAAGAAGGGTCGCTGGCACAAACCCGAGCAGCGGCACTTCATCGTGTTCTTCGACAGCGCCGACAAGGTCGCCAAGATCGAGCGGCCGGCGCAGGCGCCCAAGTCCTAGAGCTCATTTGCGCGGCGTGCGACCGCGCGCCGCAGCGCGGCGCCGGCTTTCCTTCGGATCCACCTGCAGCGGTCGCAGGATCTCGACGCGATCGCCCGCGCGCAGCACTTGCGAATCCGCGACGGCGCGCCCGTAGATCGCGCACACCAGCGGCTGGCTGCCCAGCTCGGGAAACTGTTGCAGCAGCCCGGAGCGCGCGACGGCTTCGCCGACAGTCGCCGAATCGGGCAGCTCCAGCTCTCGCAGCGCCTGCCGATCCGGTAGCGCATAGACGACGCAGACGCGCATGAGTCACCGCGTGCCGTAGACTGCTCGCGCACGCGCGACGAACGCGTCGACGAGCTCGTTGCAGCTCTTCTCGAACGAGCGCGACAGCAGCAGGTTGAGCATGGGGTTGGCGAACTCGAAGCGGATCGTGAGTGCGACGCGCGTGCCGCGGTCCTCGCCGATCGGCTCGAACGTCCAGCGCCCTTCGAGCGTCTTGAACGGCCCCGGTCCCGCCGCCAGGTCGAGTGTGATCTCGCGTGGCCGGGTCAACGTGTTGCGCGTGGTCAGCACCTCGCGCATCCCGGCGCGGTGCATTTCCAGGCGCCCGACGACGGCCTGCGGCGTGCGCTCCAGCAGCTGCGCCGCGCTCACCCACGGCAGGAACTGCGGATAGCGCTCGATGTCCTCGACCAGCGCGAACATCTGCTCGGCCGTGTAGGGCACGAGCGCGCTTCGTTTGACCTCCCGCATCGCGCGAGTTTACCTGCGTACCCGCTACAATCCACGACCAGTATGAGCAAGAAGAGCCCCGCCAACGAGAGCGCGACGATCGCCGAGAACCGCAAGGCGCGCCACGACTACTTCATCGAGGAAACCTACGAGGCGGGATTGTCGCTGCAAGGGTGGGAGGTGAAGAGCCTGCGCGCCGGCCGCGTGCAGCTGAAGGAAGCGTACGTGTTCGTGAAGGACGCCGAGGCGTTCCTGTTCGGCGCGCACGTGTCCGCGCTGCCGACCGCGTCGACCCACGTGATCCCGGACCCGATCCGCACGCGCAAACTCCTGCTGAACCGCTCCGAGCTGAACCGGCTCGTCGGCGCAGTCGAGCGCCGCGGCTACACGCTGGTGCCGCTCGAGATGTACTGGAAGAACGGCCGCGCGAAGCTGCGCATCGGGCTGGCGAAGGGCAAGAAGGAACACGACAAGCGCGCCAGCGAGAAGGATCGCGACTGGCAGCGCGAGAAGTCCCGCTTGCTGAAACACACGACGAGAGGATGAAGAGCAGAGAAGGCTGTGGGCTGTAGGCTGTAGACTGTAGCCAGAAGAAAGACAGTTCAGCCCTGGGGGATCCATGCTGCTCAGAACTCTCGTTGCGACGATAGTCTTCGTCCTTGCGTGCACGGCGTGCCAGAAGAATGAACCCGCGAAGTCGGCTGCCACGGTCAAGCCGGCGCAGGTCGACGCGACGCGCATCACGCAGGCCGACCAGGATCCAGGCAACTGGCTCACGCACGGCCGCACGTATTCGGAGCAGCGCTATTCGCCGCTCGCGAAGATCGATGCGGGCAACGTCAAGCAGCTCGGCCTCGCCTGGTTCGTCGATCTCGACACGCATCGCGGCCAGGAAGCGACGCCGCTGATCATCGACGGCGTTCTGTATTCCACCAGTGCGTGGAGCAAGGTCCAGGCGATCGACGCGGCGAGCGGGCAGCTGCTGTGGCAATACGACCCGAAAGTGCCGGGCGAAACCGGCGTGAAGGCGTGCTGCGACACCGTCAACCGCGGCGTGGCTGCGTATCAGGGCAAGCTGTTTCTCGGCACGCTCGACGGGCGCCTGGTCGCGCTCGACGCTGCGACCGGCAACGAAGTGTGGTCGGTCGTGACGGTCGACCAGACGAAGTCATACACGATCACCGGCGCGCCGCGCGTCATCAAGGGCAAGGTCATCATCGGCAACGGCGGCGCGGAGTTCGGCGTGCGCGGCTACATCTCGGCGTACGACGCCGAGAGCGGCAAGATGCTGTGGCGCTTCTACACGGTGCCGGGCGATCCGGCGCAGCCGTTCGAAGCGCCGATCCTGGAGCAGGCCGCGAAGACCTGGCACGGCGAGTGGTGGAAGCTCGGCGGCGGCGGCACCGTGTGGGACTCGATGGCGTACGACCCCGACCTCGATCTGCTCTACATCGGCACCGGCAACGGCTCACCCTGGAATCGGCAGTACCGCAGTCCCGGCGGCGGCGACAACCTGTTCCTGAGCTCGATCGTCGCGCTCAAGCCGGACACCGGCGAGTACGTGTGGCACTACCAGTCGACGCCGGGCGAGACCTGGGACTTCACCGCGACTCAGCACATCGTGCTCGCGGACCTCACCATCGACGGCCAGCCGCGCAAGGTGCTGATGCAGGCGCCGAAGAACGGTTTCTTCTATGTCATCGATCGCACCAATGGCCAGCTGATCTCGGCGCAGCCGTTCGTGCCGGTGAACTGGGCGAAGGAGATCGACCTGAAGACCGGCCGGCCGGTCGAGGATCCGGCGGCGCGCTTCATGAACCCGAAGCAGCCGGCGCTCGTCATGCCCGGGCCGTACGGCGCGCACAACTGGCAACCGATGTCGTTCAGCCCGCAGACCGGCCTCGTCTACCTGCCGGCGCAGGAGATCGGCATGGCGTATCTGCACGATCCGAAGTTCAAGGATCGTCCGCTCGGCTTCAACATCGGCATCGATGCCACGGCTGTGATGATGCCGGACGATCCGCAGATCCGCGCCGCGGCGCTCGCGACAGTGCACGGCTCACTCAAAGCGTGGGATCCGGTGACGCAGAAGGAGCGCTGGTCGGTCGATCTCGGCAACGCGTGGAACGGCGGCGTGCTGTCGACCGCCGGCAATCTCGTGTTCCAGGGCAACGTCGGCGGCGAGCTCGTCGCCTACAACGCGGCGGACGGCACCAAGCTCTGGTCGTTCCCCGCGCAGACCGGCGTCGTCGCGGCGCCGGCCACGTATACCGTCGGCGATGAGCAGTACGTCGTAGTGCTCGCGGGCTGGGGCGGCACGTTCGCGATTTCCGGCGGCGATGCGTCGCGCATGAAGGGACCTGCGATCAATCGCAGCCGCGTGCTCGCATTCAAGCTCGGCGGCACTGCGACATTGCCGGAGGCGCCAGCGCTGCCGGCGCTCGCGAAACCGCCGGCGCCGGTCGGCGATGCTCAGCTCGCGCACCAGGGCCAGATCGAATTCCATACTTTCTGTTCGACCTGTCACGGCGACTCCGCAGTCAGCGGCGGCGTGCTGCCGGATCTGCGCTGGTCGCCCATGAACCGCACGGCCGCAAGCTGGCGCGAGGTCGTGATCGACGGCGCGCGCAAGGATCGCGGCATGGTGAGCTTCGCCCCGGTCATGAGCGCCGCGGAAGCGGAGTCGATCCGCGCCTACGTGATCAAGCGCGCCAACGACACCTACGAATCTGCAGCTACGACTAAATAGCGCTTGTTATTTGCGCTGGCGTACCCAAAACTAGCTGCGCCTCTTGGGGGCGATCGGTTTCGACGTGGGTTGCGAAACCCCAGGTGCATGCCGAGTTGTAAGTAACTCGTAAAACTGCTTACAAACTTATAGTTGCAAACGAAGACAACTACGCTCTGGCGGCTTAATCCCGCCTAACCTCC
>DATBKP010000208.1:0-15228 GCA_036555785.1 Steroidobacteraceae bacterium | reverse complement strand
TTCAAAAGAGGTCTTCATGTGTAATCACTCCGTCAGTCCAACAACTTTGGATCGACTTGCGACCGCGACCAGTTCGCAAGCCGTCCACCCAATCAATCGATGTAGAGCGAGCTGACGCTCTCCTCGTCCCGGATTCTGCGCATCGTCTCCGCCAGCAGCCCGGCGACGGTGAGCTGGCGGATCTTGGCGCAACGCTTCGCGTCCTCGCGCAGCGGGATCGTGTCCGTCACGACCAGCTCGTCCAGGTCCGACTTCGCGATGCGCTCGATCGCCGGCCCCGAGAACACCGGGTGCGTGATGTACGCGAGCACCTTCTTCGCGCCCGCGCCCTTCAGTGCCGTCGCCGCGTGACACAGCGTGCCGGCAGTGTCGACCAGGTCGTCGATCAGCACGCAGCTCTTACCTTCGACTTCGCCGATGATGTTCATCACCTCGGACTCGTTGGCGCGCGGCCGCCGCTTGTCGATGATCGCCAGCTCGGCGTCGTCGAGGCGCTTCGCCAGCGCCCGTGCGCGCAGGACGCCGCCGACGTCCGGCGACACGACCATCAGGTCGGGATACTTCTGCTTCCACACGTCGCCGAGCAGCACCGGCGAGGCATACACGTTGTCCACCGGGATATCGAAGAATCCCTGGATCTGGTCCGCGTGCAGATCGATCGTCAGCAGGCGATCGATGCCCGAGCCCGCAATCATGTTCGCGACCACCTTGGCCGTGATCGGCACGCGCGTCGCGCGCGGCCGGCGATCCTGGCGCGCATAACCGAAATACGGTATCACCGCGGTGATCCGGGCCGATGACGCACGCCGGCACGCGTCCGCCATCAGCATCAGCTCCATCAAATGATCGTTCGCCGGCGGCGACGTCGACTGCACCAGAAACACGTCGCGACCGCGCACGTTCTCCAGCAGCTCGACGGTCGTCTCGCCGTCGCTGAAGCGGCCGACGCTCGAGCGGCCGAGCGGCACCATCAGGTGACGCGCGATGTCCTGCGCGAGCTGCGGGTTGGCGTTTCCCGCGAAGACAGCCATCGTCGAACGATCCATTCAGAGCCTCGTGTCGAGCGTCGTCGTGGCTGGGGCGGAAGGATTCGAACCTCCGAATGGCGGGATCAAAACCCGCTGCCTTACCACTTGGCGACGCCCCAACTATCGAACGGTGACCCGGGACAACAACGGCGAGCGATTCAGCCCGCGCACCACGTACCCGCTCCAGCGCGCCGGCAAGCGCGCCCGGACAGCCTGCGCAGCATGCTCGTCGGGCAGGGCCACGAACACGCAGGCGCCGGTTCCGGTCAGTCTTGCCTCACCAAATTCCTGAAGCCAATCAAGGGCTTCAGCGATCTCAGGAAAACGACCGCGCACGCACGACGTACAGTCGTTGCGCCCGCCCGCGGCAAGAAAGCCGCGTATTGTCGTGACGGGGGACTTACGTGTCAATTCAGCGGCCTGAAAGATCTCCGCGGTGCTCACGGCCGCCTGCGGTTTGACCACGAGATAGTAGCTCTCGGGGAAGTCGCAGGGCGTCAGCTGCTCGCCGACACCTTCGGCCCAGGCCGCCGTGCCGCGCACGAAGAACGGCACGTCCGCACCGAGCGTCAACCCGATGCGCGCGAGCTCGTCGACAGGCAATCGCAGCTGCCAGAGCTGATTCAATGCGACCAGCACCGTCGCCGCGTCAGAGCTGCCGCCGCCCAGGCCCGCTTGCACCGGGATGAGCTTGGTCAGCTCGATGCCAACGCCCGGAACATCGCGATCTTTGGCGAGCGCGCGCGCTGCCTGCACGACGATATCCGATTCAGCGGGAATCTCGGCGGGACCTGCGCTGCGTTCGATCGTGCCGCGCAGCCGCTCGTGAAAGCGCAGCTCGTCGCACAGGTCGATGAACTGCATCGCCGACTGCAGCAGGTGATAGCCGTCGGCGCGGCGGCCGACGATGTGCAGGCACAGATTGAGCTTCGCCGGCGCGGGCCAGGCCGCGGCGCTCATTGGCCGAGCTGCCACCGGTCGACGACGATGCGCACGCGCGCTTCGCCGTTGCTCGCGGTCATCCTCACGGGCACGCGCGCGCCCGGCTCGGTCGAATAGCGCTGATAGTCGATGCGCCAGCCGCCCTGCTCCAACGTCGTGACGCCGTCCGAGTTCGGCTCGTGCCATTGATGCTCGCCGGGCGCAGCGAGCCCGAGCATCCAGTAGCGCAGATTTCCGGCGGGAACGGACGCACCGAGCCGCGCCTCGAGCTCGTTCCACGCGGCACCGGCTTCGAGCTTGCGGCCGTCGGCCGTCTCGAGCTTCAGCTCCGGGCTCGCGGGATCGCCGCGCAGCTGCAGGCGCACGCTGCCGACGCCGACCGGACCGCGGATCTGCAGTTCCGTGTGATCGCCGCGCTGCTGCCAGTCGAAGGAACCCGAACCGCCGTTGTCCGGGCCGGAAACGCCGAGGCGCCCGCGCGCCTGCCAGCGATCGAGCTGTGCGAGATCGATGTTCGCGGGAACACTGGGTTGCCGGGGCGCGCTCGCGCAACCGGCGATGCAGACGAGCAGGACGAGCAGGAAATGCCGCCGCATGGACCAGGGCCGATCAATTGAGCTTCTGCAGACGCTGCTTCAGCTCGTCGTTGTCCGGATAACGCTCGCTGGCCTTCGTCAACACCTCGCGCGCGTCGTTCTTGCGATCCAGCGACAGCAGCACCTCGCCGAGATGCAGGTCGACTTCCGGATCGTTGATGCGCCGCTTGGCGTGCTCGAGATATTTCAGCGCTTCGTCGTGGCGGCCGAGGCGATGCAGGGCCCAGCCCATGCTGTCGAGCACTGCGCCGCTGTCCGGCGTCTGCGCCAGCGCGTCCTCGATCAGCTTCAGTCCTTCCTTATGCTGGCGGGTGCGATCGACCAGGATGTAGCCCAGCGCATTGGTGGCGGCCGGATCTCCGGGACGCTCCGTGACGAGCTTGCGCAGGTCCGCGACCGAGTCGTTGACCTTGTCCGCGCTCTCGAGCTGGAACACCCGGGCGAAGCGCAGCTCCGCCGAATCCGGATATTCCTTCAGCGCAGTGTCGAGCAGCGCCAGTGCGCCATTGACGTCGCCGCTGTTCGCCAGCAGGTTGGCGCGCGCGATGATCGCGTCGATGCGGTACTCGGAGCGCGTCGCCGTGAAATCTTCGAGATGCTTGAGCCCGGCATCGAGCCCCTGCTGCTTCGCCTTGATGCGCGCGGCGCGCGTCTGCGCAGCCATGGCGAACTCGCCGCTGTTCACGCGCCCGTAGTACTGCAAGGCGTCGTCCCACGCTTCGCGCGACTCGGCGATCGCCCCGAGATAGAACAGCGACTCGTAAACGAAACGGCCGTTCTGCATGAGATTGGTGTAGCGCTTGGCGGCGGCGTCGCGATTGCCCAGCTGGAAATCGATGTCGGCGAGCGCGCGCTCGGCGACCGCCCCGCTCGTGTCGCTGGACGCCAGGGCATCGAGCTCCTTGCGACCTTCGTCTTCCTTGCCGGCCTGCATCTGCATCAACGCATACTCGAGGCGGTAGGAGTCCTGCGAGTCCTGTTCCACCACCTTGCGCGCGGTTTCCAGCGCGGTGTCGTGATCGCCCATCAGCATCTGCACGCGGGCGAGCAGCAGGCCGGCCGGTGACCAGAACGACCCGAGCTCGTGCGCCTTCTGCGCATGTTCGAGCGCGAGCGCGAAGTTGTCGGACTGCACGGCTGCCTGGGCGAGCGCGTAGTGCGCTTCGGTGAGATCCGGATATTTCTCGACCAGCTTCTGCATGACCGCCGTCGCGCCCGGCGCCGGCGCTTCCTCGGAGATCTGCGGCAGCAAGGCGAGGAATCCGGCCTGCGGATTGATGAACGCCGTATTGAGCAGCACGCTCAGGTGCTCGGCCGCCGTATCGATCTCATATAGATGAAGCGCAGCGAACGCGGCGAAGCGATGCGCCTCCTCGCTCGTCTGATTCAGCTGCAGCCAGCGCTCGGCCGCCTGCTGGACCAGCGTCCATTGCTGATGCTCGAAAGCCACGCGTGCTGCCTGCTCGCACAGCTGCTCGTCGGAAGCGGCAGTCGCGGCGCGCACGTAGGCCAAAGCTGCCTCGCGATATTGGCCGCGCTGCAGGGCCACTTCGGCACCGAGCACCAGCGCATTCGGATCGCTCGGCAACGGCTGGCCCGAGGCGGTGGTCGCGGGTTGCGCGGGTTTGCCCGGGGTCGTGCACGCCGCCGTCAGTAACGTGACTACCAGCAGCGCTGCCAGGCCTGCGCAATGGGAATAGGGTCGCTTCATCGTCGCGCGACTATAGCAGCAGGGGGAAATGGGGACATTCCTCATTTCCTGCGCGGTGCGCACGCAGGCAACAGATGCTGCGGAAATGAGGAATGTCCCCATTTCCCCCCAATTGCGCCAGCAACTTGTCATATAGAGGGGCTTCCCGGAGAATCGCAGCCGCTTGGCCAAAGCACCGGCATGCCACTCCTCGTCATCGGAATCAATCACCGCACCGCGCCGGTCGAAATCCGCGAAAAGGTCGTATTCGCCGGTGAAGAGCTGCCCGAAGCGCTGCAGGAGCTGAGCGGCGTCGGCGGCGTGCGCGAAGCGCTCATCGTGTCCACGTGCAACCGGACCGAGCTGTACTGCTTCAGCGAAGGCGACGAGCAGCAGCTGGTCGCGTGGCTCAGCGGCTGGCACGACCTGACGTCGCACAACCTGGACATCTCCAGCTGCCTCTATCGGTTCAGCGGCACGCCGGCGGTCCAGCACGTCTTCAGCGTCGCGTGCGGCCTGGACTCGCTGGTGCTCGGCGAGCCGCAGATTCTCGGACAGCTCAAGACCGCGTATCGCGCCGCCAAGGATCAGCAGGTCACCGGGCCGTATCTGAATCGGCTGATGCAAACGGCGTTCTCGGTCGCGAAGCGCGTGCGCACGCAGACGCAGATCGGTGCCAACGCCGTGTCGGTCGCCTCCGCCGCCGTTTCGCTGGCGCGGAAGGTTTTCGAGAACTTCGCGGACCACACGGCATTGCTGGTCGGTGCCGGCGAGACGATTGCACTTGCTGCACGGCACCTGCGCGCACATGGCCTGCGACGAATGATCGTCGCCAATCGCAGTCTCGATCGCGCTCAGGAGCTGGCGCAGGAGTTCGACGGCTTCGCGATCGGCATCGAAGCGCTCGCGACGCATCTGCCGGAAGCCGACATCGTGATCAGCTCGACCGCGAGCCCCACGCCGGTCATCACGTTCGACGCGGTGCGAGCGGCGTTGCGCGCGCGGCGACGCAAGCCGATCTTCATGGTCGACATCGCGGTGCCGCGCGACATCGAGCCGGAGGTCGCACAGCTCGAAGACATCTACCTGTTCACGATCGACGACCTGCAGGGCGTCGTGAACGAGAACCTGGCGTCGCGCCGGGAAGCGGCACACGATGCGAACGACATGCTGGCGCTGGAGATCGCGCAGTTCGAGCAGCAGTTGAAGACGCTCGATGCCGTCCCAACGATCCGGCAATTGCGCGACGAGGCTGAAGTCGTCCGCGCGCACACCGTCGAGCAGGCGCGGCGCATGCTGGCTGCGGGACGCGATCCGCGCGAAGTCATCGACTTCCTGGCGGCCACGCTCACGAACCGACTGCTGCACGGGCCCAGCCAGAGGTTGCGCGAAGCCGCGGAGCGCGGCGAGAGCGAGGTGCTGGAAGCTGCGCGCGCCCTGCTGGTCCCGGACAAGGCTGAATGAAAGATTCGATACGCAACAAGCTGGAGAAGCTCGCCGAGCGGCACGAGGAAGTGAGCCACCTGCTCGCCGATCCGCTCGTGATCGCCGACACCAACAAGTTCCGCGAGCTGTCGATGGAGTATTCGCGCCTCGACCCGGTGGTCGCGCGCTATCGCGCGTACCTGGAGCTGTTGACCGAACGCACGTCCGCGCAGGAGATGGCCGACGGCGCCGACAGCGAGCTGCGCGAGCTCGGTCGCGAAGAGCTGGCGAGTCTGAACGCGCGGCTCGAGCGCGAAGCAGAAGAGCTTGCGAAGCTGCTGCTGCCCAAAGACGCGCGCGACGACAGCAACATCTATCTCGAAGTGCGCGCCGGCACCGGCGGCGACGAGGCCGCGATCTTCGCCGGCGATCTGTTCCGCATGTATTCGCGTTACGCCGACGAGCAGGGCTGGGGCGTCGAAGTGCTGTCCGAGAGCCCCGGCGAGCATGGCGGCTACAAGGAAATCATCAGCCGCGTCGTCGGCAGGGGCGCGTTCTCGCACTTCAAGTTCGAATCGGGCACGCATCGCGTGCAGCGCGTGCCCGCGACCGAAGCGCAAGGTCGCATTCACACTTCGGCGGTCACCGTCGCAATCCTGCCGGAGCAGGATGAGATCGAAGCGGTCGAGCTCAATCCCGCGGAGCTGCGCATCGACACGTATCGCGCGTCCGGCGCCGGCGGCCAGCACGTCAACAAGACCGACTCGGCGATTCGCATCACGCATCTGCCGACCGGCATCGTGGTCGAGTGCCAGGACGAGCGCTCGCAGCACAAGAACCGTTCGCGAGCGATGTCATTGCTGAAGGCGCGGCTGATGGCCGCGGAGCGCGAGCGGCGCGACAAGGCCGAGGCGCAATCGCGCAAGCTCCAGGTCGGATCGGGCGATCGCTCCGAGCGCATTCGCACGTACAACTTCCCGCAGGGCCGCGTCACCGACCATCGCATCAACCTCACGCTCTACAAGCTCGCGGACGTGATGAACGGCCGGCTCGGCGAGCTCATCGCGCCGCTCCAGCAGGAGTTCCAGGCCGAGGAGCTGGCGCGCATAACAGAATGATTCTGTTAACAATCACCCACCACTGGTATCGTTGTGATATCTTCGTGGCGTCACCTGGGAGACGCCATGAACAAGACCATTCAAGAACGCGAAGCCGCCACGCTGCCCGGCATGCTGATGTTCCTGCTGCTGCTGGTGTTCACAGCCGCAGCCTTCTGGTGGGTGATCGTCTCGGTCAGGAGCTTCCTCAATCCGCTGCCGCCGATCGCCGTGCTGGTGCTCGTGCTGTTCCTGTGGAAGGGCTTCTTCATCGTGCAGCCGAACCAGGCGGCGATCCTGCAGTTCTTCGGCAAGTTCGTCGGCGTCGAGCGCAGCAGCGGGCTGCGCTGGGCGAATCCGTTCTACTCGAAGAAGAAAGTTTCGCTGCGCGTGCGCAACTTCGAGTCGAGCAAGCTCAAGGTCAACGACCTCGAGGGCTCGCCGATCGAGATCGCCGCAGTGGTCGTCTGGCAGGTGCACGATTCCGCGGAAGCCGTTTTCAACGTCGACAGCTACGAGGATTTCGTGCACGTGCAGAGCGAGGCGGCTCTGCGGCAGATGGCGACCAGCTATCCCTACGACCTGCACGAGGATCACAAGATCGCCCTGCGCTCGCATTCGCGCGAGATCAACGACCACCTGAAGCGCGAGATCCAGGATCGGCTCGAGCGCGCCGGCGTGACCGTGCTCGAAGCGCGTGTGAGCCACCTCGCCTACGCGCCCGAGATCGCGCAGGCGATGCTGCAACGTCAGCAGGCGGCAGCAATCATCGCGGCGCGCACGCGCATCGTCGAAGGTGCCGTCACCATCGTGCACATGGCGCTCGATCGCCTCGCGGAGAAAGGCGTCGTGCAGCTCGACGAAGAGCGCAAAGCCGCGATGGTCTCGAACCTGCTCGTGGTGTTGTGCGGCGAGCGCGGCGCGCAGCCGGTCGTGAACACCGGCACGCTGTACAGTGGCTGAGAAAAAAGCCTATCCGCTGCGTATCGGCAGCGACGTCCTCGATGCCCTGCAACGCTGGGCCGAGGACGAGCTGCGCAGCCTGAACGCGCAGATCGAATACGTGCTGCGCGATGCCCTGCGCAAGAGCGGGCGGTTGAAAAACGGGGAGGAGAAAAAAGACAAGTGATGAAGGTGATGAGCGTGATGGGGGTGATGAGGCCCATCACCTCATCACGTTCATCACGTTCATCACCCCAACGCTTGCTCGAGATCCGCCACCAGATCCTCGACATCCTCAATACCCACCGACAAGCGGATCAGCGCATCGTCGATGCCGAGCGCCTTCCTCTGCTGCGCCGGCACCGACGCGTGCGTCATCAGGCCCGGATGATCGACCAGGCTTTCGACGCCGCCGAGACTCTCGGCCAGCGTAAAGATCCGGCAGCGCTCCAGCACGCGCCGCGCCTCGTCGAGACCGCCCTTCACTGCGAAGGTGACGATGCCGCTGAAGCCGTTCTTCATCTGTCGCTTCGCCAGCTCGTGTTGCGCATGGCTCGGCAGACCGGGATAGAACACGTGCGCGACGCGCGGATGCTTCTCGAGCCAACCTGCGATGTGCAGACCGCTCTCGCTCGCCTGCCGCATGCGCAGCGCCAACGTCTTCAGGCCACGCAGCGCGAGGAAGCTGTCGAACGGACCCGCAATCGCGCCGACTGCGTTCTGCAGGAACGCGATCTTCTCCGCCAGCGCTGCATTACCGGTGACGGCAACGCCGCCGACCATGTCCGAATGTCCGTTCAGATACTTCGTCGCCGAGTGCATCACGATGTCGGCGCCGAGCTCGAGCGGCCGCTGGATCCACGGACTCGCGAAGGTGTTGTCGACGACGGTGAGAATGCCTCGCTGCCGCGCGAACTCCGCGACCTGCGCGATGTCGACCAGGCGCAGCGTCGGGTTGGTCGGCGTCTCGATCCAGATCATGCGCGTCTGCGGGCGCGCTGCCTTCAGCAGATTCTCGTGCAGCGTCAGGTCGGCGAAGCTGATGTCGAGATTCGCCGAGCGGCGACGCACGCGCTCGAACACGCGGAACGTGCCGCCGTACAGGTCGTTCATCGCAACGATGTGACTGCCCGCGTCGATGAGCTCGAGCAGCGTGCTGGTCGTGGCCATGCCCGATGCAAACGCGAAGCCGTGCGTCCCGCCTTCGAGATCGGCGATGCAGCGCTCATAGGCGCCCCGCGTAGGATTCGCGGTGCGCGCGTAGTCGTAGCCTTTGTGCACGCCCGGGCTCGACTGCGCGTACGTCGAGGTCGCGTAGATCGGCGGCATCACGGCGCCGGTCGAGGGATCGGGCGATTGCCCGCCATGAATGCAGCGCGTGGCAAAACGAAGGGACTGCTTGGAGCTCATTTTCAAACCTGCCGACGAAGGTAATTCAGGACGTCCGAGCGCGTGATCAGGCCCTGGAACTTGTCGCCGTCCATCACGGCCGCGGAGGAACAGACCTCCAGCATCGCGACCAGATTGTTGATCGACAGCGTCTTGTCCACGCGCAGCATCGTCGAAGTCATGGCGTTGCGCACCGGCTCCTTGAAGCGCTCGGGACGGCCGAATGCGAAGCGCAGGATATCGTCCTCGGTGATGACGCCGATCAGCTGATCGTCCTCCATCACCGGCAGCTGCGAGAAGCCGGCATTGCGCAAGCGATTGTGCGCGGTGGTCAGCACGTCGTTGGGACCGACGGTGATGGTGGCGCGCTCGCCGTGTGGCCGGCCGATCAGGTCGCGCAGATCGTTGTAGCGCTCGCGCTCGATGAAGCCCTGATCCTCCATCCAGAAGTCGTTGTACAGCTTCGACAGGTAGCGGGCGCCGGTGTCGCACGCGAACGTGACGACGCGTTTCGGCGTCTTCTGCTCGCGGCAGTAGCGCAGCGCGCCGGCGAGCAGCGTGCCGGTCGACGAGCCGGCGAGAATCGCTTCCTTCTGCAGCAGCTCACGCGCGGTCTGAAACGACTCCGCGTCCGAAATGCTGTACGCGCGCCTGGTCAGCGAGAAATCGCAGATCGTCGGAATGAAGTCCTCGCCGATGCCCTCCACCAGCCACGAGCCCTTCTGCGTCATCTTGCCGGTCTGGATGTACTCCGCGAGGATCGAGCCCTGCGGATCGGCGAGCACCAGCTCGACGTGCGGCGCGTGTTTCTTGAAGAACGCCGCGAGACCGCCGATCGTGCCGCTCGAGCCGACTCCGAGCACGATCGCATCGAGCTGGCGCGACATCTGCTCCCAGATCTCCGGCGCGGTGTGCTCCTCGTGCGCCTTGGGATTGTCCGGATTGCCGAACTGGTTGATGAAGTACGCGCCGCTGCGCTGTGCGATCGCGGCGCCGAGGTCCTGGTAGTACTCCGGATGGCCCTTGGCGACGTCGGAGCGCGTCAGCACCACTTCCGCGCCCATCGCGCGCAGGTTGAAGATCTTCTCCTGGCTCATCTTGTCGGGCAGCACCAGGATCAGGCGATAACCCTTCTGCGCGGCGACCAGCGCGAGCCCCAGACCGGTGTTGCCGGCGGTCGCCTCGACGATCGTGCCGCCCGGCTTGAGCTCGCCGCGCTTTTCGGCCTGCTCGATCATCGACAGGCCGATGCGGTCCTTGATCGAGCCGCCCGGGTTCATGTATTCGAGCTTGAGGAACAGCTCGCACGGCCCGGTATCGAAGCGGTGAAGCTGCAGCATCGGCGTCGAGCCGATCATTTCGATAGCGTTCTGGTAGAGGCGCATGGTGGGTCGCCGGAATGCGATCCGGCCTACAATGAGTTTGCGATGAGCGATTGTACGTGACTCAGACCCTCTCCGATGCGCTGCATACTGCGACGCTCATGCTCGAGCGTACGTCCGCGTCCGCGCGTCTCGATGCCGAGCTGCTGCTCGAATATGTAACGGGTCTGTCGCGCACGGATTTCCGCGCGGCGCCGGAGCGCGCGTTGCCCGCGGCCGCCGGCTGGTCGTTTCAGCAGTTGATCAGGCGTCGCCTACAGGGCGAGCCCGTTGCATACATACGCGGGCAGCAGGAGTTCTGGTCGCTCGTGCTCGAAGTGACGCCGGCGGTGCTGATTCCGCGGCCGGAAACCGAGCTGGTGGTCGAGCGAACGCTGGCGCTGCTGCGCCCCGAAGCAACCGCAGTCGCGGATCTCGGCACGGGCAGCGGCGCCATCGCGCTCGCGGTCGCAAGCGAGCGACCCGCGTTGCAAGTCACGGCCGTGGACGTGTCCGCCGACGCGCTGGAAATCGCCCAGCGCAACGCAGCGCGACTGCAGATCCGCAATATCCAGTTCGCGCGCGGCAGCTGGTTCGCACCGCTGGCGGGCCGGCGTTTCGACGTCGTCGCCGCGAATCCTCCCTACGTCGCGCGTGGCGATGCCGACCTTGCGGCGGGCGTCAGCCGGTTCGAGCCCGAGGGCGCGCTGATTCCGGGTGCTACGGGGCTGGAGGCGATCGAGCAGATCGTGGCGCAGGCCGGCGCGCATCTGCAGCCCGGCGGCTGGCTGGTCCTGGAGCACGGCTGGACCCAGGCGGGCGCGGTGCGCGACCGACTTGTGCGCAGCGGCTTCGCTCACGTACGCTCGCACGCCGATTTGGCGGGCCATGAACGCGTGACGGAGGGATCGTTCCCATGATCGAATTCAAGACGTCGAAAGGAACCTTCACGGTGCAGCTGTTCGACAAGCAGGCGCCGGTGTCGGTCGAGAATTTCCTGAAGTACGTCGACGAAGGCTTCTTCGACGGCACGATTTTTCACCGCGTCATCGGCGGTTTCATGATCCAGGGCGGCGGCCTGACCGCGGACCTCAAGGACAAGAAGGGTCACGACCCGATCAAGAACGAGGCGGCCAACGGCCTGAAGAACAAGCGCGGCACGCTGGCGATGGCCCGCACCAGCGAGATCAACAGCGCCACCTCGCAGTTCTTCGTCAACCTGGTCGACAACGAGTTCCTCGACCACAAGCCCGGCAACTTCGGCTACGCCGTGTTCGGCCGCGTCGATTCGGGAATGGACGTCGTCGATGCGATCGCGGCGGTCAAGACCGGCAACAAGGGCCGCTACCAGGACGTGCCGACCGAGACCGTGGTGATCGAGTCGGCACGCCGCGTTGGACAATAGTGTCGGGCTGACGCACGCACGAGTGAGGCCGATGCGGCGCGTAGTGCGCTTCATCGGCTGGACGCTCGCAGCCTGGATCGTGTCGAGCGTCGGCGCCGTGCTGGCGTTCCGCTGGATCGATCCGCCGACGTCCGCTTTCATGATCCGCGAGCGCATGACTGCACCGCTGCGCTACCGCTGGGTCGACGACGCGCAGATCTCGCCGCACCTCAAAGTCGCGGTGATCGCGTCGGAAGATCAGAACTTTCCCGCGCACCATGGCTTCGATCTGAAGTCGATCAACGACGCGCTCGCCGACCGCCAGCGCGGCCGCCGCATCCGCGGCGCGAGCACGATCTCGCAGCAGGTCGCGAAGAACCTGTTCCTGTGGCCGGGCCAGAACTGGCTGCGCAAGGGGCTCGAGGCCTACTTCACGGTGCTGATCGAAACGCTGTGGCCGAAGCAGCGCATCCTCGAGGTGTATCTCAACGTCGCGGAGTTCGGGCGCGGCGTGTTCGGCGTCGGTGCGGCCGCGGACGCGTATTTCCACAAGCGCGCGTCGCGGTTGAATCCGTACGATGCCGCGCTGCTGGCCGCCGTGCTGCCGAGCCCGAAGCGCATGCGCGTCGATGCGCCGTCGAGCTACGTTCGCTCGCGGCAGCAATGGATTCTCGGGCAGATGCGCGGCCTCGGCGGCACCGCGCTGTTGAAGGAGTTATGAAATGGGGAATGTCCCCATTTCTCAGGCTCTGACGATCTTCTGATCGATCGGGCCGAAGATGCTGCGGCCCGCCGCGTCGAGCATCTCGATCTTCACGCGGTCGCCGAACTTCAGGAACGGCGTGACCGGCTTGCCCTTCTCCAGCAACTCCAGCGTCCGGCGCTCCGCCAGGCACGCCGAGCCGCGGCTACGGTCGTAATTGGAAATGGTGCCTGAGCCGACGATCGTGCCGGCGCGCGCGTTGCGCGTTTTCGTGACGTGCGAGATCAGACGCGGGAAATCGAAAGTCATGTCGACGCCCGCTTCCGGTTTGCCGAAAGGCGCGCCGTTGATCTGCACCGTGAGCGGCAGGTTGACCTTGCCGCCGTCCCACGCAGTGCCGAGCTCGTCCGGCGTCACGGCGACCGGCGAAAATGCGGTGGCGGGCTTCGACTGGTAGAAGCCGAATCCCTTCGCGAGCTCGGCGGGAATCAAGTTGCGCAGCGACCAGTCGTTCGCGAGCATCAGCAACTTGATGTGCTGGCGTGCCTGGTCGGGGCTCGTGCCCATCGGTACGTCGTCGGTGACGACCGCGACTTCGCCCTCCAGGTCGATGCCGAACTCTTCGCTCGCGACCGGAACGTCCTCGAACGCTCCGAGGAAATCGTCCGAGCCGCCCTGGTAGACGAGCGGATCGGTCCAGAAGCTCTCGGGCATTTCCGCACCGCGCGCCTTGCGCACCAGTTCCACGTGATTCACGTACGCCGAGCCGTCCACCCACTGATACGCGCGCGGCAACGGCGCCATGACGCGATCGAGACGGAATGGCGCGGACGTGACTGCGCCTTGTTCCAGCGATTCCGCCGCGTCACGCAGCAGCGGTACGCATCGCGACCAGTTGTCGAGCGCCTCCTGCAACGTGCCGGCGATGTGTGAGACGGGCAGCGCGCGCGTCAAGCCGCGATTCACGATGACCAGCTGGCCATCGCGCGAGCTGTTGCGCACTGTCGCGAGTTTCACTTTTCCTTCCAGCTGTCGACGTAGCCGGCCCACTCGACATCCTGCGCCGCTGGCGTGATCTCCAGCGCGTCGCGCGCATCGACCATCACCGCGTACTCGTCGGTGGCGGGCTTCGACTGTACCAGCATGTTCTTCAGCGCCTTCGGATGCGGGCCGTGCGTAAAGCCGCAAGGATGCAGCGTCATCATGCCCGGTGCGATGTTGTCGCGCGAGAAGAAATTGCCGGCGTGGTAGAAGATCACCTCGTCGTAGTCGTCGTTATTGTGGAAGAACGGCACCTTGAGCGCGCCCGGATCGGTCTCGAACGGCCTGGGCACGAAGGTGCAGACCACGAAACGGTTGGCAACGAAGGTCGTATGCACCGACGGTGGCAGGTGGTAGCGGTGGCTAGCCACCGGGCGGATGTGCTCGACGTTGATCCGCACGACCGACAGATCGCCATGCCAACCGGTCGCATCGAGCGGATTGAACGGGTACGTGACGACGGATACCGCGTTGTTGCGCTTCACGCGCACCTGCCACGTCCGATCGTCGCTCTGCTGTGCGACGAATGCCGCATCCATCTTCGGCACATCCAGCATCGCCGGATCGAAGATCGCATGGTTGCCCAGCATGCCTTTATCCGGCAACGAGAAGCTGGAGTTGGTCGCCTCGATGAGCAGCGCCGCGAGCGGCTGCTGCGTTTCGATGCGCCACATCGTGCCGCGGGGAATGACGACGTAGTCGCCGGCAACGAGCGTCAGATGACCGTAGTCGCAATGAAACTCGCCGGTGCCCCGATGCAGGAACAGCAAGTCGTCGCCGTCCGCATTGCGCACCAGATGATCCATCGACGAGGAGGCCTGCCAGAATCGCAGGCGGACGTGCGCATTACGCAGCACGTCTGCCGCCTGCCATGGCGAGCCCTGCGCGCGCGCCAGCTTGTTCAGATCGAACGCGTGCGGCCGCAATGGACCTTCGAAGGCGACCCATCCCGTCGGCGGATGCTTGTGATGAAAGAATGCCGCCGGTCCGAAGAACCCTTCCTTGCTGATCTCGCGCTCGTACGTGCCTGCGGGCATGTCGGCGTGCGCCTGGCGCGAAGCCGTGCCCTCGACCTGCGGGACGAAGATCGGCCGCTTCATGTCACAGCACTCCTCACAACACACCCCGACGCATCTGGTCCAGCTCGATCGACTCGAACAGCGCCCGGAAGTTGCCTTCGCCGAAGCCCTCGTTGCCCTTGCGCTGGATGATCTCGAAAAAGATCGGGCCGATCACGTTCTGCGTGAAGATCTGCAGCAGCAGGCCCTCGCCCTTCTCCGGATTGCCGTCCAGCAGGATGCGCCGCTTGCGCAGCTCTTCCAGGTTCTCGCGGTGGCCGCGGACGCGCGCGTCCACGCCCTCATAATATGTATCAGGCGTGTCCTGGAACTGCACGCCCTGCCCGCGCAGCACGTCCACGGTGCGGACGATGTCCGGCGTGCCGAGCGCGATGTGCTGGATTCCTTCGCCCTTGTACTCGTGCAGGTATTCCTCGATCTGCGACTTGTCGTCCTGCGACTCGTTGATCGGGATGCGGATCTTGCCGCACGGGCTGGTCATGGCGCGGCTGAACAGGCCGGTCTTCTTGCCTTCGATGTCGAAGTAGCGGATCTCGCGGAAGTTGAACAGC
>DATBKP010000207.1:0-40983 GCA_036555785.1 Steroidobacteraceae bacterium | reverse complement strand
TACTACCTCGTGAACGGCGTGTCGTTCGATCGCTCGACGCCCGCGAACTCGCGCTTCACGTTCGCGCCGACGGGCGCGAGCGGGCACGTGTTGGTGCGCCTGGTGAATGCGGGCCTGCGCATGCACGCGCCGTCGATCGTCGGCGCGCTCACGGGCTCGCCGGCAGTGTCCGGCCTGTCGCTGGTTGCCGAGGACGGCAATCTGCTGCCGGGCGCACCGCGCATTCAGAGCAACGTACTGCTGCCCGCGGGCAAGACGCATGACGTGATGATCAACGCGCCCGCCACCGGCGCGCCGCTCCCTGTGTTCGATCGCCAGCTGAGCCTTTCGACCAACAATCAGCGCGACGGCGGCATGCAGGCGTACATCAACTCGACTGCCGGCAGCGATCCGACGGCGACGGCAGCCGTCGCGAATGCCGACAAGTACTACAAGATCGCGGGCAACACGCTGACCGTGTCCGATCAAGGCAAGGGCCTGCTCGCCAATGACATCGGTGTGTACGGTGTCGCCGTCGTCGGCGCGACCCCCGCCGGCCTCACGCTGTATGCCAACGGCACGTTCACCTACGCCGGCGCCGCCGGCGTGACGTTCACGTATTGCGGCAATGGCACGACCAGCGGGTCAGCGTGTGCGACGGTCTCGCTGGCCGCGTGCACGGGCTCGTGCCTCGGTGGTGCGCCCACTGCGAACGGCGATCAATACACGAGCACCGTCGCGCAACGACTGCAGATCAGTCCGCCGGGCATTCTCACCAACGACACGGATCCTTCCGGATTGCCGCTCACCGTCGACGTGGCGAGCGTGTCGGCGAGCGCGGGCCTGACGGTTGGCGTAAACGCCGATGGATCGTTTGTCGCCACCGCCGCTCCCGGCGCGTATTCGTTCACGTACAAGGCGAAGAACTCGCAGAACACGTCATCGAGCGCGGCTGCCACCGTGCAGCTGACGTTCCCGACTCCCAGCGGTCTGCACTTCGTGGTCCAGGACGCAAAGACCACCGCGCCGGTCACGGACTATCGCTGGATCATCGAGGAAGACCGCACGGTCGCCATCGATCCGACGCAGGAGACGAAGCCCGCGTGCACCGGTTCGAGTCCGCCGCTGGTGCCGCCGGCCTGCAGCGATACGCCGGTGCGCAATCTCGCGGTCAATTTCCACTCCAGCCACATGCCCGTGGTGGCAACGGGCTGCACGGGTCCGCTGGCCTGCGAAAGCGGACAAACGATGATCGATTCGAGCGGCGCGCACGTGCCAGCCGTATGCGATTTGGGTAACGGCGCGTGCCGGCCCGACACGCTGGGTACCGGCAAGGCGCCGGTCGATCCGAGCCAGGTCGCGCTGGATCCGACCAAGCGTTACTACATCTCCGTGCTCCCCGGCGATGCGGCGAACGATACCGAAGTCGATTCGGCGCACAGCATGGGTGGCGCGTCGATCTCGAGCGCGCAAGTTGCCGCCGGCGCCGCAACCACGGTGAACATCAGTGTGCGCGCGTTGCCCTTGCCGCCCGCGCAGATCTCCGTGTTCATCTTCCAGGACGACTCGCCGCTCAACGGCGAACCCGACACGGGCGGCGGCGTCGATGTGCTGGCGCCGAACGAGCCCGGGCTCGGCGGCTTCAACATCGTGCTGTTCGACCAGACGGGCCAGTTCGGCGATCCCGCCGGCCAGCTCACCTACGACGAGTTCGGTCAGCCGGTCTCCAACGCGCTGGCGGGCAGGATCGATCCTGCGACCGGCCTCAATGCGTGCCCGATCTCGCCGACGTCGAAAGACAGCATCGTCGGCATGATCGTCACGTGCCCGACGTACGAGGCCAACCTCGACGGCTCGCCCTCTACGGTGCTCTCGCCGCTGGCCGGTCACGCCATCATCAAGAACATGTATCCGGGCATGTACGAGGTGCATGCGACGCCGGCGGCCGACCGCATTGCGCGCGGCGAAGAGTGGCTGCAGACGAACACGCTCGACGGCACCAAGGAGGTCGAGGCGTTCATCAAGGCGGATGAGCCGGCCTACTTCCAGGAGTTCGGTCCGGGCGGCTATCACGTCTATGTCGGCTTCGCGAATCCCGCGACCATCAACTCCCGCAAGGCCGCGGTGTGCGATGGTCAGAACTGCACCGCGAACATCTACGGCAAGGTCACCGGCCTGCGCATGAGCCGCACGCCGGATCAGCGCGTCTACAGCAGCGGCAGCTACGACGCGTACGGCTTCGGGCAGTGCTACGTGAGCCTCGGCGCGCCGGACGGCGCGGACTTCGGGTTCACCAAGTGCAACGACGACGGTACGTTCACGTTCGAGAACGTGCCCCAGGGCAACCTCAAGGTGACCGTTTTCGATCAGTGGAACGACTTGCTGGTCGATGGCCTGTCGACGCCGATCAAGGTCGCGGGCGGCAATGTCGGCACGCCGGCGCAACCCATGGAGATCGCGGTCACGCAGTGGCGCACGAATCTGTACGGTCGCGTCTTCTTCGACCAGAACGGCGACGGCGTCTCGCAGGAGAGCGAGCCAGGTCTGCCGCTCGTGCCGTACAACATCCGCTACCGCGACGGTAGCTACATGGGCTTCAACAATACGGATCTCGCGGGCGGCGCCGGCTTCAACGAAGTCTTCCCGTTCCTGAACTGGCTCGTCGTCGACACCGACAGCGCGCGCTTCAAGCAGACCCATGCGCATGTGGTCTACGACGCGGGCGGTCCGGCCGATGGCACCACCGGCGGCGGTGACTCCGAGATCGGCGCGGGATTCGCCAATACGAAGGAACGCCATCCCGTGCCCGCCAGCCTGCGCGTGCCGGGCGCGCGCTATTGCGCGAGCGCCGATTGTCCGGCGGGCGACGAGCTGGGCGGCTCCTCAGGACGCGTCGATCCGGGTTGGGTGCCGAGCGAAGGCTGGCAGGGCCTGCTCGGCCAGAACAGCTTCGTCGAGTTCGCGATGCGCAACTTCCAGCCGACCGAGAACGGCGGCATCCGCGGCCACGTGATCTACACCTCGACCCGGCCGTTCGACGATCCCGCGCTGCTGCTGCAGTTGAGCTGGGAGCCGGGTGTCGCCGACGTGAAAGTGAATCTCTACCAGGAAGGCGTCGCCGCGGACGGCACGCAGAGCCTGAAGCTGGTCGATACGACCTCGACCTCGAGCTGGGACGCCTGGGCCCAGGGCTTCCGGCGCAACGCGGACGGCAGCATCGTGCTCGATGGCGGCAAGGCGGTTCCCAACATGAACTGCCCGGGCCAGGACGATTCGAGCCCGTTCTACTACACGATGGAGAACAGCACGCAGGCGCTGAATCCGAACACGCCGCTCGCGGCCAACGGGCGCTACAAGTGCTACGACGGCTGGTCGATGCTCAACCAGGTGCAGCCGGTGCCGTACAACGGCATGTACAAGTTCCCGAGCGTCGTCGCGAAAGCAAGCGCGACGGGCACGCTGCCCGCGCCCGGCGAAGCGACGTACCTGCAGTTCGACCCGTCTTCGTTCAAGACCAACTGCACGATCTGCACCGCGGGGCCGGACGGCGCGCCGATGCTGCCGCCCGGCAAGTACGTGGTCGAGGTCGTGCTGCCGGAGGGCTACGAGCTGGTCAAGGAGGAAGACAAGAACATCCTGCTCGGCGACGTGTACATCGCGCCGGCGGAGCAGCAGTTCGCGGGCTTCGGTGCGATCTTCATCCTGCCGGACCAGGCAGCAGTGAACGCGTACTACAACAAGTTCAACGAGCTGCAGTCCACGACCAACAACAATGCCTCGCCGCGCCACGAAGGCGACACCGGCTCGATCGAGACCTTCTGGCCCTGCGTCGGCGCGCAGCGCATCGTGCCCGATTTCAACAGCCTGTTCCCGGGCGCCGGCCAGGCTGCGCCGTTCGCGGGCGCGACACGTCCGCTGTGCGACCGCAAGGAAGTGACGTTGGACAATCAGATGACGGCGCTGGCCAAGTTCTACGTGTTCACCTCCGCGCACGTGGCGGGCCACTTCACCGGCATGATCACCAACGACTTCGCGTCCGAGTTCGATCCGTTCTCGCCGCAGTTCGGCGAGAAGTTCGCGGTGCCGAATCTGCCGGTCTCGGTCCGCGACTACGCGGGCAAGGAGATCTCGCGCGTCTACTCGGATCAGTGGGGCGCGTTCAACGGCGTCACCTATTCGACCTGGACGGTCAACCCGCCGAGCCCGAGCGGCTACATCCCGCAGATGATGATCGTGTGCATGAACGATCCCGGTCCGATTCCGGGACCGAGCGGCACGATGATCACTGACCCGGCCTATAACCCGGCGTACAGCAACTTCTGCTACGAAACGCCGTTCATGCCCGGCCAGACGGCGTATCTCGATACGCCCGTGCTGCCGACGATGGCGTTTGCCGACGGCTATAACTTGCCGGACTGCGACTATCCGGACCTGACGCCGGCGATCTCCTCGGTCACGGGCGATGCGATTCCGGGATCCTCCGGCCGTGGTCCGTGGGTCAGCGCCTCCGGAGCGGGACACACGCTGACGATCAACGGCGCGGGCGACAGGCAGGTGCTGAACCACGCGTACTCGGGCCCGCGCTCCACCAAGGATCCTTTCAACAAGAAGGTCATCACGCGCCACTACGGCTTCGGGTCGCGGCCGAGCAACTGTCCGACGTCGGGCAACTGCCTGAGCGCGACCATCGCCGGCGTGCCGCTCGTCAACGTCATGACCTGGACCAACGATCAGATCGTCGGCACGGTGCCGACGCTGTCGACGTCGCAGTCGACGTGCACGATCACGCAGCGCACTTCGCCCTCGAGCATCGGCTCTTCGGCACGTTGCGGCGAGCTCGTGATCACCGCGGCGAACGGCAAGAAGTCGATCGACACCGTGACGGTCACTATCGGCGGCAAGCCGCCGACCTTCATCACGCCGTCGAGCCCGAGCGACGACACCTTCGGCCGGCTCGGAGCGAGCCCGGTGCAGACGGCGATCGATCACGCCGCGCCTGGCGACCTGATCATCCTCGGCGCGGGCACGTATCGCGAGAACGTGCTCATGTGGAAGCCGGTGCGCTTGCAGGGCGTCGGCGCGTACTCGGTGACGATCAACGCGGACGCGCATCCCGCCGGCAAGATGGACGCGTGGCGCCGGCAAGTTAACTGCGTGTTCGGCCTGACGGACGAAGGACGTCCGGCCGGCGCGCCCTACGGCGACTGCCCGGCATCGATGCTGGGTCGAGTCGACCGGATGCCGCTCGAAGGCATCATCGGCTGGGATACGACCACCAACGGTAATCTCGCCGAGCAACTCCAGGAGCCCACGATCATGGGCGCCTATGAGGGCGCCGGCGTCACGGTTCTCGCCCGCGGTATTCGCATTCCGAACGGCACGACGCCGCAGGACCGCTTCGGCGTCGGCGCCGAAGGCGGCTTCCCGGCGGGCTACAGCTATCTCGGCACTTCCACGGGCACCAACGGCGATTGCACGATAGCGAGCAATGCGCGGGGCGTCGCCGGCTTCGACTTCGGCACCAGCAACTTCCTGTGCAATCCCTCGCGCATCGACGGTATCAGCATCATCAACAGCTCGCAGGGCGGTGGCGCGATCTTTGCGCACGGCTGGAACCACTCGCTCGAGATCTCCAACACACGCGTGTACGGCAACCACGGCACACTCACCGGCGGCATCACGATCGGCAGCGGTGAGTTCCCCGATCCGTACGTAGTGGGCGGTGACAATCCGCCGCCGCCGAATCTCCCGGCAGCGGGCCTCGTGAACGGCGAGCAGGCCGGTTATGGCTTCAACCGCAACGTCCGGGTCCACAACAACTCGGTGACGAGCAACGCATCGATCGGCGATGCGCTCTATTCGGGCACCAACTCGGCGGGCGGCGGCGTCACGTTCTGCACGGGCGCGGACGGCTACCGCTTCAACAACAACTGGGTGTGCGGCAATCTCAGCACCGGCGACGGCGGCGGCGTCGTGCACTCGGGTTTCTCGAACGACGGCACGATCGCCAACAACTGGATCGTCTTCAATCAGAGCCAGAACTCGACGATTCCGACCAACGGCGGCGGACTGGGCGTGCTCGGCGCAGCGCCCGATCGAAACATCAACAGCGGGCCGAACGCGGGGCAGGAATGCGGCAGCGTGAACGACCTCGACTGCCCGCCGGGGCTGGCCGAAGGAACCGGGCGCAACCTGCTGATCGACGCCAACCTGATCATGGGCAACAGCGCCGAGAGCGGCACGGGCGGCGGCTTGCGCTTGCAGCTGGTGAACGGCCAGGACGTCACTGCATTGCCGCTCCAGCCGACCCGCTGGAACGACATCCGCGTGACCAACAACATCATCTCGAACAACGTCGCGGGTTGGGATGGCGGCGGCGTGTCCCTGCAGGACGCGTTGCGCGTGACCTTCCTCAACAATACGGTGATGGAGAACGACACGACGGCCACAGCTGGCGTGCTGTTCAACACGCTCGGTGCGCCGCTGGCAGCCGTGCCGCCGCCGGGCTGCACGCCCCAGGAGGATCCGACGCAGCCGCAGGATCCAAGCTGTAACAACCCGGTCACGACCTCGACCAATCAGGCCGCCGGCCTGGTGACGATGCGCAATACGCCCAACATGGACGCGGCGATCAACGACCTGCCCGGCGGAGGTATCGTGCTGTGCCCAGCCGGCAACTCGAGCGGGCTCGGCGCGATGCTGCCGATCCCGAACGGCGACTGCCGGCGCATCTCCTTCCCGGTGCTGCGGAACAACGTGTTCTGGCACAACCGCGCGTTCCACATCGAAGTGGCGGACCTGCTCGGCAGCGATCCGGACGACGAGACGAACCAGCAGAAGGTCGTTACGCTGGTGCCTTCGTTGAACCAGACGGCGACGGGTTTCTGCGCGTCCGCCGGCACGGCCAACGATGCGCCGGGCAGCGGCGGCCCCGTCAACTACTGGGACATCGGCGTGCGCGGCGATACCAGCGCCACACCGAACTCTGGCTCAGGCTTCACACTCGAGCCGCGCTACTCGATCCTGACGAATGCCTCGCAGTATCCGGGCCCGGCGCTATCGCCGTATCACAACATCGGCAGCGATCCGGCGGTGCTGCGTCAGTACTGCAACGGCGCGCGCGTGCCGCCGGAGAATGGCGGCAAGGGCTACAACGCACCGCCCGGGCGCTCGGAGACGACGGGACTCTATCCGGTATTCGCGTTGAACCAGATCACGCCGGCCGCGACGGTCGACGAAGGCAACAACTGGATCAACCTGGGCTATGGGCCGCTGTCGCTGGTCAGCCCGGTGGATGGACAGACCGTGCTCGGCGACTACCGTCCCGACACGACGTCGCCGGCGATCAACAACGCCTTTGCCTCGGGCTCGCCCCCGGCCGACTTCTTCGGCACGGCGCGTCCGCAGGGCTCGGGATTCGACATCGGCGCCGTCGAGGTCGTGATTCCGCCGAACCTGCGCGTCTCGCCCGCAGCGCTGTCCTTCGGCACGTGGGCGCGTAACACGACGAGTCCGGCGCAGCCGCTGACTTTGACCAACTCGACCGGCTCGTCCGCGACTGGCATCACCGTTGTGGTCACGGCGCCGTTCTCGCGTCCGTCCGGATCGGCCGGCGGCAATTGCGGAACGACGCTCGCAGCGGGCGCGTCGTGCACGATCAATGTCGTGCTCGCGCCCGTCACGGCGACTCCTGTCGGCGCAGTGACAGGCTCCGTCACGCTCACGGCGAGCGTGCCGGTCGTGGGTTCCCCGGTGGCGCTCTCGGGTGGAGTAGTCGCGTCGCGTGCAACGGTATCGATCACGCCCAACCCGCTGACGATCACATTGCCGTCGGGTTCGATGACAGGCACTGGTATCGTCACGCTGACGAACACCGCTCCCGCGGGCGGCGCGTACATGACAGTAAGCGGCGTGTCCGTCTCGGGCGGCAGTGCGCTGACGTACTTCTACCTCGTCGGTGCTTTGGCAGGCCCGGACAACTGCACGGGTGCAACACTGCAGCCGGGAGCGAGCTGCACCGTCACGGTCAGATTCACGAACGTGCTGGCAGCGCGCGGACCGACTCGCAGCGGCACGATCACGTTCACGGACAACGCGCAGCCGCCGACGAGCGGCACGGGCGTGCAGACCGGCAGCCTTGCAGGAATCGCGACGCCATGAAGATGAGGGAGGTCATGTTGCTGACGATTCTCGGGCTCGGTCTGACTGGGCCGGCATCGGGCGCCGAGACCAGGCCGCAGGCGTCGACGCGCGCACAGGCGCTCGGCGCGGCGGCCGCGGCGATCGATTTCTGCGCGCGTATCGATCGCGCCAACGGCGCGAAATACAGCCAGGCAGCGCGCAAGCTGCTGCCGGGCGCCACCGACGGCGAGATCGCGAAGGCGAAGTCCAGCGCGGAATTCCAGGCCGCGTATCGAATCGTCGAGCAGTCTCTCGCGCAACTGTCGAGCGAGGCTGCGCTCGCTCAATGCACGGCGTCGCTATAGATGTTCGCAACCAGAACCGCCGTGCTCGTCGTTGCGATGTTCTTCGCGAGCAGCGTCGTGGAAGGCGCGCAAACCGTGAAGCCGGCTCGCTATCGCACGGTGGGCATGCCGGCAAGCGCGGTCAGGTACTACAGCCAGGCCTACGGCGTCGATCAGCTCTCCGCGAAGCTCGCCGAATCCGGCCAGCTCGTGCGCTTCAGCTATCGCGTGACCGACACCGGCAAAGCCGCTGCCCTGCACGACAAGGCAGCGAGCCCGCAGATGCTCGATGAGAAGGCGCGCGCCGTGCTGCAGGTTCCGGTGATGGAAAAAGTGGGGCCGCTGCGCCAGGCCGTCGCGCCCGAGTACGGCAAGACGTATTGGATGGCGTTCTCCAACAAGGGGAACATCGTCAAGGTGGGTCATCGCGTCAGCGTCGTGGTCGGGCAGGTGCGTATCGACGGCCTCGTCGTTCAACCCTGACGACTAGCGCAAGAACAAGAGAGACGACGAGTATGAGAAAACACTATTTACTGCAGCTCGGACTGTGCTCACTGCTCACACTGGCGGGCGCGGCGCAGGCCGCATCGCCGAAGCTTTCTGCCGACGAGATCGTCGCGCGCAATGTCGCCGCGAGCGGCGGCCTCGATGCCTGGCGTGGGGTGCGGACGCTGTCGTGGACCGGAAAAATGGAGGCGGGCGGCAACAATCAGCGTGCCTTGAAGATTCCTGGAGCGCCGACACCGCCGCCGCCGAAGGAACCGCAACCGCAGGTGCAACTGCCGTTCGTGATGGAGATGATGCGCTCGCACAAGTCGCGGCTCGAGATCGACTTCGCGGGGCAGACGGCGATCCAAGTGTACGACGGTGCGCAGGGCTGGAAGGTCCGGCCGTTCCTGAATCGGCGCGAGATCGAGGCGTTCACGCCGGCGGAGCTCGATGCCGCAGGGTCGCAGGCAGACATCGACGGCGCGCTCGTCGACTACGCCGCGAAGGGCACGAAGATCGCTTTGGAAGGCTCCGAGCCGATCGAGAGTCGCGACGCCTACCGGCTCAAGCTCACGCTGAAGAACCAGCATGTCGTGCACGTGTGGATCGATTCGCAGTCGTTCCTGCAGGTCAAGGTGGAAGGGGTGCCGCGTCGGCTCGACGGCAAGCTGCATCCGGTGGCGATCTTCCTGCGCGACTATCGAGCCGTGAACGGCCTGCAAATTCCGCACGTGATCGAAACCGTGGTCGAGGGTGTGCCGCGCACGGAGCGGATCCTGGTCGAGAAGGTCGTCGTGAATCCGCGCTTGGCGGACTCGCGCTTCGCGCGGCCGACGTGAGCGCGAGACCACGCAATGGCCTCCCGGCAGTTTCCACTCGCAGCACTCGCCAGCTGCACGCTCGCACTGAGCTGTGGTTTCGCGCATGCATCTGCCAACGCGGAGCCGCAGGCCCAAGCGAGTCAGGCGGCGACGCGCTCGACCGTGCGCTACGACGTGCCCGCTGTGATGCTGGTGCGCGACGATGGCAAGCGCGTGTCATTGCCGCAGGAGATCGATGACGGGCGTCCCGTCGTGCTCAACTTCGTCTTCACGAGCTGCGGCTCGATCTGCCCGCTCATGAGCCAGGTGTTCGGCGAGTTCCAGCGCAAGCTCGGCACGCAGGCCGGCCAGGTGCACCTGATGTCGATCTCGACCGATCCGGAGCAGGACACGCCGGCGCGGCTGACACAGTACGCGCGTCAGTTCGGCGCCGGGCCGCAATGGCAGCACTACACTGGCACGCTGAAGGCCAGTGTTACTGCGCAGCGCGCGTTCGATGTGTATCGAGGGGACAAGATGAGTCACGGCCCGGTGACTCTGCTGCGAGCCGCCCCCGGCCAGCCGTGGCGACGCATCGACGGCTTCGTGACGCCCGACGAGCTGCTGCACGAGTATCAACAGCTGCTGGCAGCACAGTGAACGCAACAGCGCCGCGCCGTCCGCTACGCGAGCTCGCCGCGCTCGTTGCGACGCTCGGACTCGTCGGCTCCGCTTCGGCGAATAACGCCCTCGCGCGCAACCACTCCGTGCATGACGACGCCGCGGCGATCGGCGCGGCGATCTATCGCACCGGCATCCAGCCTTCGGGTCAGCCGCTGCAGGCCGAGCGCGACGGCGGCATCCAGCTTTCCGGGGCGACAGCAGCGTGCATCAACTGCCATCGCCGCAGCGGGCTGGGCATGAAGGAAGGGCGTCGGACCATTCCGCCAATTGCCGGCAGCTATCTGTTCCATGCGCGTGCTGACAGCGCCGATGGCATGGATCTGCCGTTCGTCGACGGGATGAGACCGGAGCGCGATCCGTACACCGAGGTCACGCTGGCGCGCGCGATTCGCGCAGGAATCGCCGCAGACGGCACGCCGCTCAGCTATCTGATGCCGCGCTACACGCTCGACGATTCCGCGATGCACGCGCTCATCGCCCATCTGAAGACGCTTTCGCCCGGCGCAGTGCCCGGCGTCACGGACACCGTGCTGCACTTCGCGACCATCATCACGCCGGACGCGGATCCGGTGAAACGTCAGGGCATGCTCGAGGTGCTGGAGAAGTTCTTTGCCGACAAGAATCGCTACACACGCGCCCTCAGCCCGCGCCTGCGGTCGTCGCGCCGGATGATGTTCCAGGTCAACCGGCACTGGGAGCTGCACGTGTGGCAACTCACCGGACCGGCGAACACCTGGCAAGCGCAACTGCAAGCCAAGCTCGCGGCGCAGCCTGTGTTCGCGGTGTTGTCGGGACTCGGCGGCCGCACCTGGCAGCCGGTGCATCGATTCTGCGAGCAGGAGGCGCTGCCGTGCCTGTTTCCGAACCTGGAGCTGCCGGTCGTGGCCGAAGGAGATTTCGACAACCTGTATCTGTCGCAGGGCGTGTTGCTCGAGGCGCGCCTGATGGCATACCAGCTGCAGGAGTTGCAGGCATCGAAGCAGGTTCATCGCGTAGTCCAGGTGTATCGCGAGGCCGACGTCGGTGCAGCCGCGGCGAGAGCGCTCGCAAGCTCGCTCGCCGGTAACGAGCTCACTGTCGTCGACCGCGGACTGAATGCCGAGCGCAAGCTCGCGTCAGCACTGCGCGACATCGCGCCGGAAGACGTACTCGTCCTGTGGCTGCGGCCCGACGATATCGAGCGTCTCGGCGCGCCGCCGTCCGCCGTTTCGCAGGTACTCATCTCGGGGCAGATGGCCGGGCTCGAGCAGGCACCGCTGCCGGCGGCGTGGCGGCCGTTCACGTCCATGACCTATCCGTTCGATCTGCCGCAGCAGCGGCGCGTTCGGGTGGACTTTCCGCTCGGCTGGTTCCGGATCCGCCAGATCCCGGTCGTGGCGCAACAGGTTCAGGTCGATACCTGGCTGGTCTGCGGGATCGTGTCCGACACCGTCAACCACATGGTCGATGCGTTCGTGCGCGACTACCTGGTCGAGCGCGTCGAGGAGATGCTCGAGCATCGCGCCGTGACCGGCTACTACCCCAGGCTCGCTCTCGCGCCGGGGCAAAGGTTCGCCTCCAAAGGCGGTTACCTCGTGCGCTTCGCGGAACCGGTCGGCACTCACGTCGTTGCCGACAGCGATTGGATCGTGCCGTGATCCGCGCATCGGCACTGCTGGTCGGGTTGGGGTTACTGGGCACGGCAGCCGAAGCGCACGCGGACGTCTATTCCTTCGTCGACGCCAACGGTGTCGTTCATTACACCAACGTGCCGGTCGACCCACGCTATCAGTTCCTGCTGGCTGGCGCGGCCGAGACGCAGAGCGGCCAGCCGTACGATGCGATGCTGCTGGCCGCGGCCGGCAAGTTCGACCCGCTCATCGAGTCGGCGGCCGCGGCCGCGGCCGTCGAGCCCGAACTGCTGCGCGCGGTCATTGCAGTCGAATCCGGCTTCAATCCGCGCGCCGTCTCGAAGGCGGGCGCGGCGGGGCTGATGCAACTGATGCCACACACCGCGGATCGTTACGGGGTCAGCGATCGCTTCGATCCCGGGCAGAACATCCACGCCGGCGCGCGCTACCTGAAGGCCCTGATCGCGCGCTATGACAACGACATCAAGCTCGCATTGGCGGCCTACAACGCCGGCGAACAGGCGGTGGATCGCTGCGGCCGCTGCATTCCGCGATACCGGGAAACCCAGGCCTACGTGCCGCGGGTCTGGCAGATGTACCAGCGTCTGCTGGCCTCCGGCTGAAGCGGCTGGAGCTACCGAAAAACCCTACCTTGCGGCTACGGCCCTGACAGCACTGTGTCGGCGCAGCGCTGCCTGTAGCCTCTTTAGACGTGAGCAGCGAACTCCAAAGCCCGGCGGTGCATTCGGCCATCGCCCGGGCGAAGCAGGAATGGGAGAGCACGGTCGACGCGCTGGCGGAGGTGGTTTGCGTCGTCGACAGCGACTGCAACGTCGTGCGCACCAATCGCGCCATCGAAAGCTGGGGGCTGGGTGGCGTGCGCGAAGTGCAGGGCCGCAACGTGCATCACCTGCTGCATCCCCGGTGCAATGCGGACGAGTGCGAGCTCGCGCGGCGCCTGGAGCAGGCATGGCATCGCATGCGCACCGGCGGTTGCGCCATGTTCGAGTTGCGCGATGCGGTGCTCGGCCGCGTTCTCAACACGACGCTACGTACGGTGGCGACCACCGACCTCGCGGTGATCGTGCTGTCCGACATCACGACCCTGCACAACATCCAGGCCGACCTGAAGGCGATGAACGAGCAGCTCGAGACGCGCATCGAAACACGCACGCGCGAGCTGAATGCGTCGCGGGACGAGCTTTCGATGCTGTCGGCACAGCTGATGACGGCGCAGGAGAACGAGCGCAAGCGCATCGCCCAGGAGTTGCACGACGGCATCGGTCAGTCGCTGAGCGCCATCAAGTACTCGCTGGAGCGAGCCGTGGAGATGGCGAACAACGATCAGCCGGCCGCACCGGCCGAGCTGCTGCGCATGACCATTCGCCGCGTGCAGCAGACGCTCGAGTCCATCCGCTCGATCGCCATGAATCTGCGCCCGTCGCTCCTCGACGATCTCGGCGCGGTGTCTGCCGTGCGCTGGTTGTGCCGCGAGTTCGGCGAGATCTACGCGCCGTTGCGGATTCACACCGACATCGCTGTCACGGACAGCACCGTGCCGGAGCCGCTCGCGACGCCGATCTTCCGCACCGTGCAGGAGTCTCTGAACAACGTGGCGCGTCACGCGCAGGCGAGCAACGCAATGGTCTCGATGCACAACGATGAGTCCCGCCTCATGCTGCAGATCAGCGATGACGGCGTCGGCTTCGATCCGCGCGAGCCGCAGGGTTCCTCGGCCGCGGGCGGTCACGGCCTCAGCGGCTTGCGCGAGCGTGCGGCCAAGACGGGGGGCACTTTCTCGCTGCAATCCAAGCGCGGTTGCGGCACCGTCGTGCGCGTGGGCTGGCCGCTGGCGCAGCGGGGTTTCACGCTGCTCGAGCTGCTCGTCGTCATGGTGATCATCGGGCTGCTGGCCGGCTTCGTCGCGCCCCGCTATTTCGCCCAGGTCGGCAAGTCACAGGTCAAGGCTGCCCGCGCGCAGATCGATGCGTTCGACAAGGCACTCGACCAGTACCGGCTCGACCTCGGCCGCTACCCGACGACGGAGGAGGGGCTAGGCGGACTGATGAATGCGCCGCCCGGCGAGCCGGGATGGAGCGGGCCCTATCTCAAGAAAGCCGTGCCGCTGGATCCGTGGGGCCATCCTTACGTCTACGTCAGCCCGGGCGAGCACGCGGACGTGGATCTCATCTCGTACGGCAAGGACGGTCAGCCGGGCGGCACCGGCGAGAACGCGGACGTGACGAACTGGTGAACGGCGGTGCGCTTCCAGATCAAAGCTCATGAGCGCGACGGCGCAGTGCGACTCTATACCGTCGATGCGAGCGACGAGCTGGATGCCCGTCGCCAGGTGCAAACCAGCGGCCGGCAGATCATCGCGGTGTTGCGCCCATGGCGCGGCACGTCGCAGCGTGGCGCGCGCATCGCTCTGGTCCAGTTCAGCCAGGAGCTGATGGCGCTGCTCGACGCCGGGCTGACCCTGGTCGAGGCGATCGATACGCTCACGGAAAAGGAACCGGGCACAGGCGCGCGGCGCGCCCTCGAGCGAATCCGTGCGCGACTGTTCGAAGGGCTGACGTTGTCCGCGGCGCTGGCGGAACTGCCGGCCAATTTTCCGCCGCTGTACATCGCCACCGTACGCGCCAGCGAGCGCACCGGCTCGATTCGCGAGGCATTGGGCCGCTACGTCGCCTATCAGCAGCAGATCGATCTGCTGCGCAAGAAGCTCGTCAGCGCGTCGATCTATCCTCTGGTGCTGTGCGGGGCGGGCGCGCTCGTCACCTTGTTCCTGCTCGGCTACGTCGTGCCGCGCTTCAGCATGATTTACGAGGACCTCGGCAGCGGGCTGCCGTGGGCGTCGCACATGCTGATGCAGTGGGGGCGGGTCGTGCACGATCACGGACTCGCGGTAATCGCCGTGCTCGTCGTCGCGGGTTTCGCAGTCAGGCATCTGGCATCGCAGCCGCTCTGGCGTGCAGCAGCCGGCCGCAGGCTCGCGGCCGTGCCGGTGATCGGGCGGCAGATGCGCCTCTATCAACTCGCGCGGCTCTATCGCACGGTAGGCATGCTGCTGCGAGGCGGAGTGCCGGCGGTGACGTCGTTCGACATGTCAGCAGGTCTGCTGAGTCCGACGTTGCGACCCGCGCTGGCGCAGGCCACGCAGGCCGTGCGCGAGGGCCAGTCGCTCGCGCAATCGATGGAGCGCTTTCAGCTCACGACGCCGGTGGCGACGCGCATGCTTCGCGTCGGCGAGCGCAGCGGCAACATGGGCGAGATGATGGAGCGGATCGCCGCGTTCTACGACGACGAGCTGGCCCGTACTGTGGACACGCTGGCGCGCCTGATCGAGCCGGCGCTGATGGCGCTGGTGGGCGTCGTGATCGGCGTGATCGTCGTGCTGATGTACTTCCCGATCTTCGAGCTGGCGGGGAGCATCCGGTGAACGCAGCCGTGGATCTCACGCCGGACGAGTCGCCGACCCCGGCCGTGACGCTGGACGAGACGGTCATGGCGGCGGCGCTGGCCGCAGCCGAGCGCGAGGGCAGCGCTCCGCTCGATGCGCTCGGGCAGATGACCGGCCTCGACTCCGCGGGTGTCACGGCCGGCGTGGCGGAGCTGTTCAACTACAGATACGTCGGCCCTGCGGCGTTGATGCGCCTCGAGCCGGCGTTCGATCTGCTCGCGGCGCCCGAGGCGGCGCGGCGGAGCTGCGTGCTGGCACGCGAGAACGATCGAGTCCTGGCGGTGATCGCCGATCCCTTCGATCGAGCGCTGCGCCCGTGGCTCGAGGCGCATGCCCCCGGCGTATTCGAATGGGCAATGGCTACGCGCGCTGATATCGCGGCGTTCATCAGCGCGCGCGAGCAGGTGGTGCGAGCCATCGACTCGGCAGTCGAGCGTGCGCAACAGACGACCGGTGCCGTACGTGCAGTCGAGAATCTGTCGCTGGCGTCCATCAACGAGGACGCGAGCCCGATCGTCAAGCTCGTGCATTCGACGGTGTTCGATGCGCTGCGGGCTGGCGCGAGCGACGTGCATATCGAGACGATCAGCACCGGCCTGGTGATCCGCTACCGTATCGACGGCGTGCTCGTGCCCGTGGCCACGGTGGCCGGGCACGAGGTGTCGGAGCAGGTGCTCTCGCGCATCAAGGTGATGTCGGAGCTGGACATCGCCGAGCGCCGCGTGCCGCAGGACGGCCGCTTCAAGATCGCGATCGACGGTCGGCCCATCGATTTCCGTGTCTCGGTGATGCCAAGCGTCTACGGTGAGGACGCGGTGCTGCGCGTTCTCGACAAGCGCGCCGTTGCCGATCACCTGCAGGACCTGCGCCTCGAAGCGCTGGGCTTCGATCCGCGCACCGTGAGCCAGCTGCGGCGGCTCGCCGCGCTGCCCCACGGCATGCTGCTCGTGACCGGTCCGACCGGCAGCGGCAAGACCACCACTCTCTATGCGGCGCTGTCTGAGACCAACACCGGCCACGACAAGGTCGTCACGATCGAAGATCCGGTCGAATATCAGCTCGCCGGAGTCCTGCAGATTCCGGTGAACGAGAAGAAAGGGCTGACGTTCGCGCGCGGTCTGCGCTCGATCCTGCGTCACGATCCCGACAAGATCATGGTCGGGGAGATTCGCGATCCGGAGACCGCGCAGATCGCCATTCAGTCGGCGCTGACCGGACATCTCGTGTTCACGACCGTGCATGCGAACAACGTCTTCGACGTCCTCGGGCGCTTCCTGCACATGGGCGTCGACACGTACAGCTTCGTTGCGGCACTCAACGGCATTCTCGCGCAGCGCCTGCTGCGCATCGTCTGCATGCAGTGCGCGGAACCGACTGTTCCGGAGTATCGGCTGCTCGACGAGACCGCCATCTCGGCGCTCGACACTGCGGAGTATCTGTTCCGCGCCGGCAGCGGCTGTCGACACTGCCGAGGCACCGGTTACCGCGGGCGCGTAGCCGTCGGCGAGCTGTTGATACTGAACGACGAGCTGCGCGAAGCGATCATCGAGCGCGCGCCCGTGCGACGGCTGAAGGAGCTGGCGCGCAAGGGGGGTGCTCGCTTTCTGCGCGGTGCGGCGCTCGAGCTGGTGAAGCAGGGGCGCACGACGCTGGAAGAGGTGAACCGTGTCACGGCTATGGCGTGATGCGACGGACATCTGGATCGCGCCCGGCGAAGTGCGGCTGCGGCGTATGCGACGCGGTACGCGGCCGACGTGTGACGCCGAGAAGAGGCACGCGGTGGATGCGGTATCACTCGACTGGCAGCCGGCGCTCGCCGACCTGGACGCGTGCCTCGCCGAAAGCGAGTGGCAGGGGGCGAGGGCGCGAGTCGTCGTGTCGAATCTCTGGACGCGCTACGCGATCGTGCCGTGGTCGGACACGCTCGCGAACGATGAGGAGCGCCGGGCACATGCCTGCATCTGCCTGGCCGAGACCTATGGGGCGATGGGGCCCGAATGGCACGTACGTTTCAGCGACGGGGAGCCCGGACAGGCGCGGATCGCCTGCGCCATTCACGAGGGGCTGCTGGCCGGGCTGCGTACGACTATCGCTGCGCGTCGCGGCCGCGTGCTGTCGGTTCAACCCGCTCTGATTGCCGCGCACAATCGCTGGCGAGATCGGTTGCCGCAAGCGACCGGCTGGTTCGTCCATGTGGAAGACGGCGCGCTCGCCGCCGCGCGACTCGTGGCCACGGGCTGGGACCGCGTCTACACGGCGCGCATCGGCGCGGACTGGGGGATCGAGCTGTCGCGCCTGCGGACGTTCGCGCGTCTCGCCGCGCAGAGTTCCGCCAGCAGCCGCGTACTCGTCGATGCGCCGGCACGGTTGCGTCGGCTTGCAGCCGCATGCGAGCCCGACATCGAATGGCTCGAAGCACCCGAGCCGGCGGTGTCGTTGGCCGCGAGGCGCTGGCACGTCGTGGGATCGCAGCAATGACGCGCGCGCGCATCGAGCTGGATTTTGCGGGCCGCCGGCGCATCAACCGGCGAGGTGTCATATTGCTCGCGGCGGGTGTCGTGGCCGCGGCACTGGTGCTGGCGGACTATCGAGTCGACGCAGCGCGTCGCGACGGACTCGATCTGCGGCTTGCGGACTTGCAGGCGCCCAGAACTGCCCGCAAACCCGACAAGGCGGCGCAGCGCATTGCCGAGGAGAATCGGGCGGCGCTCGCCGAGCTGACGATCCCTTGGTCCCGTCTGCTACAGGAACTGGAGGTTGCGAGCGCGGACAGCAAGGGCTCGGTCGCTGTGCTCGGGGTCGAGCCGGACCGCGACAAACGCCAGGTCCGCGTGCTTGCCGAGGCGCGCACTCTGCCCATCGCGCTGGCGTACGTCGAACGCCTGCAGAAGAGCGAGGCGCTGCACTATCCGATGCTCGAGAGCCATGAGGTCCAGCTCAGGGACCCACAGCGTCCGGTGCGATTTCAGATCACGGCCGACTGGAGCGCAGCGCCATGAGCGAGGTGCCCTCGGTGGTGCGTACGGTGCTGCAGCTCGGGCTGTCGCGAGCGCGTGCCTCAAGCCTCGTTCCGTACGTGTCGCGTCAGCTGCAGCACGTGGGGCGGACGGGTACGGCAGGCATTGGGTTGCTCGTATTCGCGTTGGCATTCTTCCTCGGCGCCAACTCTCCGCTGCAGACCGAGGTCGCGGAGCTGCAGGCGCGACTGCAGCGAGTGGAGCAGACGCGCGCGACAGTCCCAACCACGCCGGTGCTTGGCATCGACACGTTCGTGAACGGCTTGCCGACGCGCGCGGAGTTGCCCGTGCTGACCGAGAGGATCGTTGCCGCCGCGGGCGCGGCAGGGATTGCGCTCGAGCGCGGGAAATACGACGTGACGCAGACGCGCACTGGCCGTCTGGTGCGCGTAAGGATGACCTTCCCGGTGCACGCGCGCTATCCGGACATTCGTCGCTTCGTCGATACGACACTCGCGACGATTCCCGGTGCCGCTGTCGATGGTCTGCGGCTCGAGCGCGAGGACATCGGCGCCGCCGAGATCGACGCGGATATCCGCTTCGCTCTGTATCTGCGGAGCGGCTGATGACGAATCGCGGCTTCACGCTGATCGAGCTCGTGATCACGGTGGCAATCGTCGGCTTGCTGGCGACTGCAGCCATGCCGCTCGCGGAGCTGACGGTGAAGCGCGGCAAGGAGCAGGAGCTGCGGGCGGCGCTGCGCGAGATTCGTACGGCGCTCGATGCCTACAAGCGCGCGGCCGATCAGGGTCACATCGAAAAGGAGGCGGACGCCTCCGGCTATCCGCCTGCGCTCGATGTGCTCGTCACCGGCGTGGAGGACAGCGGCAGCGCCGAGAAGAAGATGCTCTACTTCCTGCGCCGGCTGCCCCGCGATCCGTTTTTTCCCGATCGAACGACGGACGCCGCCGAGACCTGGGGGCTGCGCAGTTACGCCAGTGCTCCGGACAGCCCACAGGCAGGCGACGACGTGTACGACGTGTACTCGATGACAAGCGGCAGGGCGCTCGATGGCTCGGCATATCGCGACTGGTAGCGCCGCCGCGCAGACGGGCGGGCGCGGCTTCACGCTGATCGAGCTGCTCGTCGTGATGTCGATCATCGCTACGCTGCTGATGATCGCCGTGCCGCGCTACTTTCACAGCCTGGAGCGCTCGAAAGAAGCGGTCCTGCGCCAGGATCTGGCGGTGCTGCGCGACGCCATCGACAAGTACTACGCCGATCTCGGGCATTACCCGGAAGCGCTGCCGGATCTCGTGGAGCATCATTACCTGCGCAGCATCCCCGTCGACCCGCAGACGAAGTCGGCGGAAACCTGGCTGACCATCCTCAGCGAGGACGAGGAAGCGCCAGGCGTGCGCGACGTACACAGCGGAGCAACCGGCGAGGCCAGCGATGGGACCCAGTTCGCCGAGTGGTAGCGCCGGATTCACGTACCTCGGGGTGCTGCTCGCCGTAGCGTTCCTCGGCATTGCGCTCGCTGCCATTGGCACCGTGTGGACTACGACTCTGCGGCGCGAGCGCGAAGCGCAGTTGCTGTTCGTCGGCGATGCGTTTCGCAGCGCGATCGCCAGCTACTACGCCAACGGGCGGCAGCTGCCGCAAGAGCTCGAGGACCTGGTGGAGGATCAGCGCACGCCGCTGCCGCGGCGGTATCTGCGTCGGATCTATCTCGACCCGATGACCGGCCGCGCCGACTGGCAGCTGCTGCGCGACCCGGACGGCGGCATCTTTGGCGTCGCCAGCAGCTCGCTGCGGACGCCGCTGAAGCGCGCCAATTTTCCGGCCGAGGACGCCGAGTTCGAGAAGGCCGAGCGCTATTGCGACTGGCTGTTCGAATTCACTCCGAGGCGGGACGGAGCTCGAGGTACTGCAGCTCGTGCTCGCCCAGCTCGATGAGGTCGCCGTCCTGCAGGCGATGACGTTCGCGGATGCGTTCCTTGTTGACGTACAGGCCGTTGGTGCTGTGTACGTCTTCCAGCACGCACTCGTCGTCGCCAGTCAGGACGCAGCAGTGATAGCGACTTACATAGCGCCCGTCGATGCGCAGGTCGTTGTCGATGCCGCGTCCGATGCGAAACCGTCCGCGCCGCAGCTCGCGCTCGACGACGAGCTCGCCGTGATACAGCAGCCGCAGTCGCGCATATACGCGCCGATGGGCATCGCTGGAGACTTCGTGCGGCAGTTCGGCCGCCACCGCGGGGTGTATTTCGGTCGGATGCGCCGCCACCAGCCGGCCGATGTCCTCCAGGCCGCGGCGGACCTCGGCCAGCCCGACCTCGCTGAGCTCGCGCTCGCACGCGACCATCATGGCGGCATCGCACAGTGCGTTCACCAGCCGCGGATTGCCCTTGGTCTCGCGATGGATCTCGACGCAGATGTCGTCGCGGAAGATGCGCGGCCCGGGCGCACCGGCGACTTCGAGACGATGGGATATGTAGGCGATGACGTCCACGGCCGCGAGCGCCGGCAGCTCGCAGTGCTCGTGCAGATCGCCGAGCGCTGCCAGCGACGGACTGCTCAGGGCCTGGGCCAGTGCCGGCTCTCCCATCAGCACTATGCGCGTGTCCGGTGCCTGCGACGCCGGCACCACTGCCTTGGTCAGAATTGCTTCGAGCATCTGCTCTTCGAAGAGGTGGGCGTTGTCGCAGACGATGACGCGGGCGGCAGGTCGCGCGTCGGATTCGCCGTAGCGGAGCACGATCTGCTGCAGATCCTCCATCGAGCGCGGCGGGAAATTCACGCGCACGGCGCTGCCGATCGGTTCGCGCTGCAGCAGGTACTCGAGCAGCATCGTCTTGCCGGTGCCCCGCTCGCCGGTGATGACGGCGCGGCCGTTGTGATGGATCTGGGCGGAACGCATGCACGCGAGCGCGGTCGCATGCCCGGAGCTCCAGTAGATGAAGCTGGGATCCGGTGCAAGGCGGAACGGCAGCGCTTTGAGCTTGTAGAAGTCGAGATACATGGGCCGAGGCCTAGATGTCGACGTAACCGTTGGCGATCGCGTACGCCGCAACCGCCGAGGCGTTGCGCAAGCCTAGCTTGCGCATCAGGTTCGCGCGATGCTTCTCTATGGTCTTCGGGCTCAGCGACAGCGACTGCGCCATTTCGCGCGTGCGCTGGCCGGCGGCAATCAGCCGCATGATCTGCCGCTCCCGCTCGGTCAGCTCGCCGCGCGCCGCAGCCCGGCTGCGGCTCGGATCGCGCGCCTGCACGTAGCCGCTCACGACGCGGTGGCAGATGGAAGGGCTGATGTAGCCCTGGCCGGAGGCGATGCTACGCAGGGCCATGAAGAGGTCGCTGCGGCTGTCGTTCTTGAGGACGTAGCCGTCAGCGCCGGCGCGCAGTGCCGCATCGATGACGCTGTCGTCCTTGCGGAACGTCAGGACCAGCACGCGCACGCTGGGGTAGCGCGTCTTGGTTTCCACGATGATCTGGTGCCCGATGTCCCTGGAGTGCGAGAGATCGACGATCAGAATTTCCGGCGCGGCATTCGCCAGCGCGCGTCGCGCCTCGGCCGCATCGGCAAAGGTGCCGATCACTTCGAACTCCGCGGAGCTCGCCAGCAGCGCGCACAACCCGTCGCGCATGATGCCCGGCTCATCGAGCAGCAGAATGCGGATGCGTCCTCTTACTCGCGGCGACAGCACCGCGTCTTCGGCCGCAACGGGACTGGCCCGCTTCGGCGTCGGCGGCAGCAGCGATCTCGGCGAGACAGGCCCGGTTGAAATTGTTCTGCTCCCGGCACACGCAACACCGTGTGTGCGTCACCTTACCCTACGCCCCGGCGGCGGCGCGCTACCTGAAAACCCCCCACTTGCCGGCGGGAAACACGTCACCGGAAACGGCAATTCGCCGGATGGCCGGCGGCGCGTCGCCGCTATACGATGCCGCTCGCGCTACTCCTGCGAGGACTGAGGCCTATGGCGTGGTGGAAGGTTGCGCTCATCGCCTGGCTTGCCGCGATGGCGTTCATGCTCTGGTTCCTGCATCGGTCGAAACGCATTCACGGCTGAGCCAGCAGCCGCTGCACGGTCTCGAGCAGCTCGGACTTGTCGAACGGCTTGGTGAGCACGGCGTCGGCGCCCGCCTGCGTCGCCGCGGCGAGGTACGCGGACGTAGTGATCGCTTCGGGCTGATACTCCAGCGGCCCGAAGTTGCCGCCGCCGGAAATCGCAATGATCCGCGTCCGCGGATGGTGCGTGCGGATGGCCTTGATCACGGCGATGCCGTGCATCTTCGGCATGATGATGTCGGTGATCACCAGATCCACGGGCGTGCGCTCGAAGGCCGCCAGGCCTTCGGCGCTCGCTGTCCAGGTGGTGACGGTGAAGCCCGCTCGCTCGAGGACGCGACGCAGGGCATCGCTGACCTCGACCTCGTCATCGATGATGAGTACTGAGGACATCGGAGTCTCGCTCGGTGAGGGATGGGGAGTCGCCGGCTGCATTGGCGACGGGGAAATACACGCGGAAGCGGGCGCCTTGTCCGACCTCGCTGTCGACGAGGATGCTGGCGCCCATGCTCGCGACGATGCCATGCGCGACTGACAACCCGAGCCCCGTGCCTTCGCCGACCTCGCGCGTCGTGAAGAAGGGCTCGAAGATGCGTGAGCGCGTACGCTCGTCCATGCCGTGACCCGTGTCGGCCACTTCCAGCACCACATAGTCGCCGCGCGCCACGCGCGGATCGTTGGCGATCAGGCGCTCGCGCGATAGGCGCACGCGCATGAGTCCGCCGGTGCCGCGCATCGCCTGGCTCGCGTTCGTGCACAGGTTCATCACGAGCTGGTGCAACAGGGTCGGGTCGCCGAGGATGGCCGGATGCTCGCGCGGGCATTCGTAGGAGATCTCCACGTTCGAGGGCACGATCGCCCGCAACAGCGCCAGCACTTCCTCGACGATCGGCCCCATGCGCACCAGCGTGCCGGGGCCGGATTCGAAATCGCGGCTGAAAGCGAGGATGCGGTTGACCAGCGCCCGCGCCCGGTGGGCGGCGGCGATCACGCGCGCCAGGTCCGCGGTCGCGGGATTGGTCGGCGGGATCTCTTCGAGCGCCGTCTGCGCGTACAACAGGATCGGCGTGAGAATGTTGTTGAACTCGTGCGCGATGCCGCCGGCGAGCGTGCCGACCGTAGCGACGCGTTCGCTGTGTCGCAGCCGCGATTCGAGCCCGCGGCGTTCGGCGTTCGCTGACTCGCGCTCCAGCATCTCGCGCGACAGTCGCTCGTTGATACCGACCAGCTCGCTGCGCATCGATTCGAGGTGGCCGGCCAGCTCCTGGACTTCCTGAATGCTGCTCTGGGTCGAGAGGTGCGCGTCGAAGTTGCCGGTAGCGATGCGCCGCGCCGCGTTCTGCAGATGGATCATGGGTTGCGCGATGCGTGTCGCCAGCCAGATGGCGAGGGCCACGGACACGAGCGCGAACGCCACCAGCGCCAGCAGAATGCGCGTGCGGGCGCGCTCGATGTGCTCGAGCGTCGGCGTCTCGTCGAAGCCGAGGCGCAGCACGACCGAGCCGCCGGGGCGATTGATCGGCACCGACAGGAAGTAGGTACGGTCGTCGTGATCGCCGAACGCGAAATCGTCGCCCGGGAAGGAACTGGGTTGCGCCGGTATCAGGTCGCTGCGCCGCATCCCGCCGCTCGGTGTCACCTCCGCGTACGCGACGCGGCCGCTGAGGATGATGCTGTCGAGCAGCGTACGCGTCCGTTCCGGATTGGCGAGCGTATCGCTGAGCTCCAGCTCGTTGGCGAGCAGGCGGCTGTAGCTGCGAACCTCGTCGATGAAAGCGTCGGCCAGGCTCTGCTTGACGATGAACAGCAGGCCGGAGAACAGCACCGGCAGCAGTACGGCATTGATCACCAGTACCACCGAGGTGAGTCGCAGCCACAGCCGGTTGCTTACTCTGTCCATAGGACTCGCAGGATGCGCATGCGCGGATTTGCCGGTACGTCGCGCAGCCACATGTAGCTCACTGCGTAGCGGTCGGACGCCAGCGCGTCCGTCACCTGCCTGCTGTTGTGCAACTCGAGCGGGCGAGGGCGACCCTGCTGCAGCACCTGCGCGAGAATGCGGCGATCGTAAGCCGATTGCGACATCGCAACGACGTACTGCAGGAAGATATTCGCGAGCTGTTCGTCGCTGGCGTTGCGCACGGGGTGGAGCACGTGATCGTCGCGCACGACCGGCAAGCCGAGGAACAGCTTCTGCACCTCGATCGGCTCGAGCTGCTGCACCGGGCTCGCAGCGCTGACGACCAGCACGACCTGGCGATCGGCAGCGCCCGCGCCGCCGGAACGGGCGAGCAGCGCTAACAGCAGAACTGTGCGCCAGAATTTCACAGCAGCGTTGCGCTCCATTGCAGGCGGAACTCGTTGTAGCTGCGGGTGCGTGACGTCGAATCCGAGACCTCCAGCGTCAATGCGTGCGAGCGGGCCAACTGCCAGCGCACCCCGAGCGTGGAGCGGCGGAGTACGTACCGCGGAAACAATTGCAGGTAGGCGGAGTCGCCAGCGTGCAGGGTGTTCTCGTGCCGCGCGAATACATCGACGCCGTGCGCGAAGTCGCGTTCCAGCTGCGCGTAGCCCGCGAAGAAGTCGTTGCGGTGCGGGTCGCTGCCGGCGCCGTCGAACCAAGCCGATACGTGATAGCCGGTAGCAGCCAGCTTCCACTGCTCGGATTCCCACTTGGCGTAGACGCCGATCACGCTCTGGTCGACGTGATCGAAAGCGGCGGGCGTGTCGGGGTCGTCGTCGTCGGCTGCGATTTCGTTGTGTGCGTACAGCAGGCCGATGCCGGTGTCCTTCAGCTCGTTCGGCACGTACGCGATGCGTGCCTGGGCGCCGAATTTGTGCCGGCCCATATCCGGACGCAGCAGGTCGAACGGCTCGAGTCCGTCCGCAGTGAGGGTCGGAGCGATGCCGCCGCCGAACGCGGTGTGCAGCGGATAGCGGTTGCCGATCCGCCAAGCGGTCTCCCACAGCGCGCCGACGAAGTGCTGCGGGATGATCCCGTCCTCATCCTCCCATTCTTCGCTCGCCGGCCGGGTGATGCTGGTTTGCAGGTATTGGCCGTGATGATGCTCGTGATTCCAGACGCTGCTCGCCTGGTGAAAGCGTCCCAGCCAGACCACCGAGCGCTCAGTCGGCTCCCAGCCCACCTGGAAGCGCTCCAGGTCGGACTCGTGATTCGTCAGCAGGTACTCGCCGAACACCTTGAAGGAGTCGCGCTGCAGGCTGAAGAGCACGTCGGCGGCGATCTTCTCCTCTTCGACGTCGGTCGCGTCCTCGTCGGCGCCGGTCGTGCGTGCAATCTCGCCGCTGCCGAAGACGAGCAGCTCGTGCTGCAGGTCCTGGGCGTCCGCGGCCGCTGCGAGCATCACGCTCGCACAAGCGAAAAGCCACGCTGTCTTCATGAGGACCCCTGGCCGCAGCTGCGCGGGTGCGTTCATCGTTGCGGATGTCGTCGGGACCGGAAGCGGATGCGCCCGCTATCGTTGTGCCGCTCCGGCCGCGTATGACGATACTGGGAGAATCGCGCGGGGCGCGCGATGGGCAAAAACCCTACCATCCCCGGCGCTGCGCCCGAGCGGACAACCGCGCAGGTCGCAGCAGGGGAAAGCCCCGCTCGCTGGGGCATTTCCGGGACGCCGCGCCGGACCGGCGTCGCAAACGCGCCTGCGACCGCGTTTGATATGTCAAGTCTCTACTCGGCAAGCGGCCGGCGACGACGTATGATGCAGATCAAGATCGAATGCTGCAGACCAGTCGAGGGTCTGCATAGAACAAGCGGGGCGGCGCCATCAACGGAGCGCCGTGAAACACGAACGTGCCGAGCCACGAATCCGGGGATCCGCGGCCATCGCAGCCAGTCACCAACTCTGACTCCGCGAGAATTCGCATTCTGCTGGTCGAGGATCACGCGATTCTGCGTGAAGGCCTGTGCGCGTTGCTGGAGATGGAACCCGATCTCAAGGTCGTGGGCGACGCCAGCGACGTCGAGACTGCGCTCGCCGCGATGGAGCGACTGCGGCCGCAACTCGTCATCACGGACCTGGCGCTCGCCGGCGGCTCAGGCATCTCGTTCATCAACGGTCTGCGCGCTCGCAACGTCACCGCGCGCGTGCTGGTGCTGACTGCACACAACACCGAAGAGTACATTCGCGCCGCGCTCAATGCCGGCGCGCACGGCTACGTACTGAAGGATTCCGGTCGTGCCGATCTGCTGCAGGCCATCCGCGTCGTAGTGAGCGGCGGCCAGTATCTGTGCGCGTCGGTTTCGGCCCGCGTGGTCTCGGGCTTCGTGCATGGCGCCGACCCGAAGCCGGCCAGCTCGCCGGAGTCGCTCATGACGCTGCGTGAGAAGCAGGTCCTCACCCGGATCGCGCTCGGGCACCCGAACAAGATCATTGCGCGCGATCTCGGGCTCAGCGTGAAGACGGTGGAGAAGCACCGCTCGAATCTCATGCGCAAGCTCACGCTGCACAATGCGGCAGCCGTGACCCTGTTCGCCCTGCGCCATGGATTCATCGAAGCGAGCGGTGGCGACGGCCATCGTGCCAAGGCCGCGATCTAACCGCCGCCGACGCTTGCGCTGAACGCGCGTAGCGCGGCGCGCCCGTCCTTCCACAGCGCAAACACTTCATTGCTGCCGCCGTGGATCAGCTCGATGTGCAGCTCCGTGGCGTGGGCCACATAGCTGATCGACTCGCGGTCCGCAGCATAGAGCACCGGGATCGCGGTGCGTGACGGCGCCCGCGTCGGCGGCTGCCCGAGCCCGTGGTCACGCAGCGTCTTCCCATCGCTGCGCAGCGTGATGGGCCTGCCGTCCGCAACGAGCACCAGCTCATCGCCCGGCGCGACGACCGGCTCGCGGTCGCGCCGATCGATCGTCGACCAGATGTAGGCAGACCAGAAATGGCTGCGGCTGCCCGTGATATTGACTTCGGTTGCGGTGAGGACCACGTAATCGCGCGCGTTCACGGCGAGATCGCTGCGCTCGCGGGCGAAGATCAGCGGCTGCGTTGCGACGGTGATGCTGGCGGCAGTGGTCTCGTCGACGTACTGGCGCAGCGCGTCGTCGGCCGCGGGCAAGCCGGACGGCTGCACGAGCAGGGTTGCGAACAGGACTGCCGGCGCGGCGCGGGCGCGGCGCCTGGTGAGCGTCATTGACAGCACGACAGCCTCAGAAATTCAGGCGGTATCCGAGGCTGAAATAGTAGCGCGTCGTGTCCTCGCGCGACTGGTCCAGCGAGCGTCGGCCGAGCTCGGCGCCGAGCTCGCATTCCACCAGGAAGCGGCCGCGCAGCAGATCGAGTCGCAGCGTCGGCACGTACAGCATCTGGGTCGAGCCGTCGCTGTGCGTGCGGCGCTCGTCGACGCGCAGCCCCGGACCGATGCGCCACATCCACAGCGGGAACCGACTGGTGACGCCGAATGAATCGATGTCGACGCTCTCGCCGGTCTGGTGGCGCAGCACGATCGCGGTAAGATCGCTGCCGCCGAACAGGCCCGAGGCGATGCCTTCGAGCGCGATGCCGTTGTCGGTACCGCTGTCCGCGAGCTCATCCACGCCGCCGGAGGCCGGCGTGCCGCCGATGTCGAAGCTGGAATAGTCGAGCGACCATTGCCAGCGCTCGCCGAACGGTCGCGACACCGACAGGCTGTAGAGCGTCGCATCGGCCGTGCGGTCGAGAGCGAGTCGCTCGATTTCCTCCCGCGGCAGCAGCAGCAACAGCTCGTCGAACGAGGTCACCGACTGGCCGATGAGGGCGTTGCGCAGGCTGAGGCTGGGGCTCTTGAGCCGATTGACGTTGGCAGTGACGGTGAAACGCGCCGGCAAGGCGAAGGTCGCGAGCAACAGCGCGTTGTTCAGCTCGTTGAAGTGCGTGTCGTAGTCGGCGAGCGCGACGACCGTGCGGCCGGGGCGGAAGTAGTGCACCTCGGTGCCGAACGCCTGGCGGTCGTTCTCGCCATCGATGCGTTGCATGAGTCCGTACACCGCGACGTCCCACGCCTCGGCGAACGTGCCGAAGTCGAGCGACAGGCCGGTGAACTGGCGCTGCGTGTCGAAGCCCTGACGCGAGGTGTCGACGGGATAGCCGTAAGCGAGGTCGAGTCGCATGTGCGGCAGCAGTTGCGTGCCGGCCGAGATCCCGTCGAACGTCCCGAACAGTCCGCCCGTATTGCGCGACTGCCGGCCGAGTCGCGCCGACCACTCGCGCTCGCGGTCCCCGAGCTCGACGAACGCGTAGTTGACGCGCTGCTGGTCGCCGGGGCCGTCCGCCAGCAGGTCCTTGATGTAGCCCACGCTCAGCCGCGACGAGAAATTGAAGCGCTCGCCGCGGCGTCGCGCGACCAGATCGAAGTCGGAGATCAGCGCGTTCTGGCTCGTGAAATCCAGCGACTGGACTGAGTTGTCGAGTTGCAGCGTATCGCGGCGATAGGTCTGGGCCGCGCCTCCGTAGATCTTCCACGCCTCGTCGGCGTCGTCGGCACCGCCGCCGCCGATCGATTTGCGTGCCGCCAGCCGCAGTGCCCGCAGCCGTTCACGGACGCGGCCGACGGCCGGTCCGTCCGGGTAGCGTCGCAGATACTCCTCGTATTCCGCCTTGGCGTGCGCGATTTGGCGGCTGCGCTCGCGCGCAAGGCCCAGCAGCTCCTGGGCTTCCGCGCGCCGCGGATGCTCCGGTTGCTCGAGCAGGCTCGTGAGCAGCGGAATCGCTGTCGCGTAATCCTTGCGGTTGAACGCTGTCTTGGCCTTGCGGAAGGTAGCCTCGATGTCCTGCGGCGGCAGTGTGCTGACCGCGCCGGGTTGTGTGGGTGCTACGGGCGTGACGCCGACAGTATCGCTCGTGTTGAGCTTCTCATCGTCGCCGATCGCGAGCCACGCCTTGGGATATGCGTCGCGCACCGCGAGCAGCACTCTGCGCGCGTTCGACTCCGTATCGAACGGCCCGATCCGCAGGCGATACCACGTCTTGTCGCCGAGCAGGGACTCCGAGACGTAGGCCGGATTGCCGGTGACTCGCGTCGCCTCCTGAATCGCCGCGGCGTCGAAGGGCTGTTGCGCAGCTGCGAGATTGATCGCGTAGCCGGCCGGAGGTGCGCCATTCTCGAACACCATGACGCGCGCGCCATCGGAGTCCGGACGCAGCAGCCTGATGCGCACGCCGCGAAAGTCCGCAGTAGGCGCCAGGACGTAGCGCTCCGCCGCGGCGAAGTGCAGCGTCACGTCCACCTGGTTGAGTGCCAGTTGCTCGGCCTCGATCGAGCGCAGCGCCTTGATGCCGTCGAGCGGCGGTTGCGAGGTCAGCGCGCCGGTCAGATTGCCGCAGTCCGGCTGCGGCACGAATCGCAGTCGCAGCGTGTCGCCTTCGCTGGCCGGCGCGTGACTGACATAGCGCAGGCCGCAGCCGAAGATGATGCTGATGTCGACGTGATTGGCGCGCTCGGTTGCGTCGACGGCATCGATGAGACGCCCGGCGAGCTGCGCGCGAGCGGGGCCGCCGAAGCAGGTCAGCAACAGGGCGATGGCGAGAGTTGCGGCACGTGATCTCATCAATCGAAACTATTCGAGGTGATCCGGTGCTGGGGACCGGGGCGCGACCGACTGATCTTGGTCAGCGTCGAGTCGGTATAGATGTGGCATGCACCGGAGCAGTTGCGCAGCTCGCTCACGGTGTATCTGACATTGCCGTACTTGGTATGCGGCTCGGAGTCGTATCGGTTCGAGTGACAGCCGGCGCAATCCGGCTTGTACGCCGGCGAGCGCCAGGTGGCGGCGTCGGTATTGGTCGTGTGGCAGTCCTGACAGGTGAGCACCGTCCGGTGATTCCCGGGATAGCCGCCGCCGGCTACGTGCTGGAAGGTGTTCGGTGTCCACGCCGTCGTCGTGTGGCAGTGATTGCAATCGAAGTGATTCACCGGGAACGTCATGTGGCCGGTCGTCGTGCCGGTTGCGGTCGTACCGTTGTGGCACGAGCCGCAGTTGCCGGTAATGCCCGTATGGTTGAATGCCGCCGGCGTCCACGCGAGCGTCGAGTGGCAGGCGTTGCATTCCTGCGTCGTGGGAATGTGCGTCGTCGGCTTGCCGGTCGCGGCGACTCCGTTGTGACAGCTCGAGCAGCTGCCGGTCACGTGTGCGTGATCCACTCGAACGACGGGCTTCCACGCCGTCGTGGTGTGGCAGTTGTCGCAACTGTTGTCGCTGGCGATATGGCCGCTGTTCTTGCCGGTTGCGATCGTGCCGTTGTGGCACGCGAAGCAGGTGCCGACGACCTGCGTGTGGTCCACGCGGACGGCGGGCTTCCAGGCGGCCGTCGTGTGACACTTCTCGCAGTTGTTGCTGCTGGCGATGTGCGAGGCGTTCTTGCCCGTGGCCTGCGTGCCGTTGTGGCAGCTCACGCAGTTCGTGGTGATGCCGGCGTGGTTGAATCCGGTCGCCGGCGTCCAGGCCGTCGTGCTGTGGCAACTGCCGCAGTCCGCAGTCGTCGCCACGTGGTTAGCCGGTTTGCCGGTCGCCACGGTGCCGTTGTGACACGACGTGCATGATCCCAGAACCTGCGCGTGATCGACGCGGGTCGCCGGCTTCCAGACGCTCGTGGAGTGGCAGGACTCGCAGCGCGTAGTCGTGGCGATGTGCGTGGCGTTCTTGCCGTCGGCACGAATGCCGTCATGACAGCTCGAGCAACCGCTGGTGATGCCCGTGTGGCTGAAGGTCGCCGGAGTCCATGCGATGGTCGTGTGGCACGTATCGCACGATTGCGTCGTCGGGATGTGGTTCGCGCCCTTGCCGGTGGCGATCGTGCCGTTGTGGCAGGAGGCGCAGGTGCCGCTCACTTGCGTGTGGTCCACCCTGGTCGCGGGTTTCCAGGCGGCGACGGCATGGCACGACTCGCAACTACTGCTGCTCGCGATGTGGCCGGCGTTCTTGCCCGTGGCATTCGTGCCGTTGTGGCAGCTCACGCAATTCGTCGTGATGCCCGTGTGATCGAACTTGGCCGGCTTCCATGCATTGGAGTTGTGGCAGTTCTCGCAGGTGTTGTCGCTGGCAATGTGCCCGGGGTTCTTGCCGGTGGCGATCGTGCCGTTGTGGCACGAGAAGCAGCTGCCGATCACTTGCGTGTGATCGACCCGCGTGGCAGGCGACCAGGCAGTGGTCGAGTGGCACGCCTGGCAACTGCTGCTCGACTGGATGTGCGTCGGGCCTTTGCCGGTCGCGGTCGTGCCGTTGTGGCACGACGCGCAGCTGCCGGACAGCTGCGTGTGATCCACACGGACCGCCGGCTTCCACGTGGACGTCGAGTGGCACGACTGGCAGCTCGTTGTCGACAGGATGTGGTTCGCGCTCTTGCCGGTCGCGCGCGTTCCGTCGTGACAGCTCACGCAGCCGCTGGTGATGCCAGCGTGACTGAAGTTCGCCGGCGTCCAGGCCACGGTCGTGTGACAGCTGCCGCAGTCGGCGGACGTCACGATGTGATCGGGCGTCTTGCCCGTTGCCGTGGTGCCGTTGTGACAGGAGGCGCAGGTGCCCGAAACCTGAGTGTGATCGACGCGCGAGACCGGCTGCCACGTCGCCACGACATGGCATGACTCGCAGCTGTTGGTCGTGAGAATGTGAGTGGCGTTCTTGCCGGTAGCGCGGGTGCCGTCATGGCAGCTCACGCAGTTGCTGGTGATGCCGCTGTGATCGAAGCGGGCGGGCTTCCAGGCCGTGGTGCCGTGACAGTTGTCGCACTCCGCCGTCGTCACGATGTGATTGGCATTCTTGCCGGTCGCGGTCGTGCCGTTGTGGCACGAAGAACAGCTGCCGAGCACTTGCGCATGATCGACCCGCACTGCGGGCTGCCACGCCGACGTCGAGTGGCACGTCTCGCAGGCCATGCTCGATTGGATGTGCGATGCGGCTTTACCCGTCGCCTGCGTGCCGTTGTGGCAGCTCGCGCAGTTCGTCGTGATGCCTGCATGGTCGAAGCCCGCCGGACGCCACGCGACGGTCGAGTGACAGGTGCTGCACTCGGCCGTCGTGGCGATGTGGCTGGCATTCTTGCCATCGGCTATCGCTCCGTTGTGGCAGGACGTGCACGTACCCATGACCTGGGCGTGGTCGACGCGCAGCACCGGCGACCAGCCGGCAATCGTGTGGCAGGCCTCGCAGGTATTGCTGGTCGGCATGTGAGTTGCCGCCTTGCCGGTGGCCCGACCGCCGTCGTGACAGCTCACGCAATTGCCGCTGACCCCGGCGTGATCGAAGCGAGCAGGGCGCCACGCCGTGGTGTTGTGGCATGCATTGCAGTCGAGCGCAGTGACGACATGGTTGGCCGGTTTGCCGGTTGCACGCGCGCCGTTGTGGCAGCTCTGGCAGCTGCCGCGCACTTCTTCGTGATCGAAGCGCGTTGCGGGTATGAAGGCGGCGGTCGTATGGCATTCACCGCAACGCTCGGTGCTCAGTACGTGATCCGGGGGCTTCGCGACTGCGCCGACGAGCGAGCCGCGAGTGTGGCAGGTCACACACTCGCGCGCCGTGCCCTTGAAGATCGCGTTGACGTGACAGGATTCGCACGGCGCGTCGCGATGCGCGCCCGTCAGATCGAAGCCGGTGGTTCGATGGTCGAACGACTTGGGCGGTGCGGCGCCTGCAGCCATGATCGAGTCGGTCCAGAGCAACGCCAGCAGCAGCGCAATCGCCGCCGCGGCGATGCTCCGGACTGAACGAACTTGCGGCACAGTCGATGCGCTCATGGCTGGGCCCTAACGTGGGCGCGCACCCTTGAACGTCACGGTGGTATGGCACCGCTGACATTGGCGACCGTATTGCCCCAGATGCACGTCGTCCTGCGCGTGGCAGTACGCGCACGATGAATCGAGCTTCACTTGATCCGCCGGCTGCTTGTGACAGTCCGCGCACAGGAGCTTGGTGTGTGCGCCGGTGAGCGGGAAGTGCGTCTCCTTGCCGTGGTCGAACTCCCAGATTCGCCAGCCATTCGCCGAGTGGCAGCGGGCGCAGTCGCCGCCGAGGCTGCCCTTGTGAAAGTCATCGGCCCGATGGCAGTCGACGCAGCCGGTGCCGGTATCCTTGTACGCGGGGGTGACGTGACATTGCTCGCAAGGCACCGCGACGTGCAGGCCGACGAGCGGAAAACTGGTCAGGTCGTGATCGAAGCCGATGTCCGAGCGCCATCCCGCAGACGTGTGGCACTGAGCGCAGTCGATTCCGAGCTTGCCCGAGTGCACATCCCTGGCGCGGTGACAGCTGAGGCAGCTGGTATCGAGCTTCTGGGTGGCGACGTCGGCGGTGTGGCAGGCATGACAGGCCACCTTCTCGTGCAGCCCTTCGAGCGGCCACTGGGTGTCCCGCGCATGATCGAACGTGGCGGGCAACCATGCCTCATTGCCGTGACAGGTCTGGCATTTGCCACCGAAGCGGCCCGCGTGAGCGTCTTCGCCGCGATGGCAACCCTGGCAGTCCCGCGGCAATGGATCATGCAGACGGCCGCCTCGGTGACAATCCGCGCAGTCGATGCGGGCGTGCGCGCCCTGCAGGGCGAATCCGGTTTCCTTGGCGTGATCGAACTTGGCAGTCTTCCAGCCCGACGTCGCATGGCAGTCGCCGCACTTCGCACCGCGCTCGCCGCGATGCACGTCGTCCGGCGCATGGCAGGAAACGCATTGCTGCGGCGTGCTCTTGTAGCGATTGCCGAAGTGGCAGGCGAAGCACGCAACGTCCTTGTGCCTGTCGCGCAGAGGGAAGGCAGTTTTGTCGTGATCGAAGGCGATCCGCCGCCAGGCGACGCTGTCGTGGCAGCTTGCGCAGTCGCGGCCCAGCTTGCCCTCGTGCGGTTCCTGTTTGCGATGACAGGAGTAACAGTCGGAGGGCGCTTCGCTGAAGCGCTTGCCTTGCACATGGCAGCTGTCGCAGACGACCGTCGCATGCGCGCCTTGCAGCGGGAAGTCGGTGCGCGCGTGATCGAACTGGTCACGACTGAATTTCACGATGTCGGCGTCCCGCCCGAGATGCTCGGAGTGGCAGGCCTGGCACTGCAGCGACGTGGACGCGCCGCTCAGGCGGCCGTGGAATCCGCGCCGGGCGCCGACATCGGCGGCAATGTCCTTGTGGCACGCCAGACAGAGCTGCGGCTGCCGGCCGCGATTGGCGCGGTCATGGCAGTTCGCGCAGTCCCCTTCGTACTTCGCGTGTGCTGTGGTGAGCTTGCCAGGCATGAGCAATGTCTCAGGGCTCTGCGCGTCGGCGCGTGATACCGCGAACAAACCAAGCAGTATCGCCAGCGACCATACGACCTGACCTGTGGCCTCCCGCATGTGTCGCCCGCGGCGCCTCAGTAGACGTGCACCGCGACGATGTGAACGACCGCTGCGACGATCAGCATGAAAATGAGCGGCAGATGCAGCGCATGCCACAGCGAGAAGAGGCGTTCGTAAGCCTGAAACTCCGCGACTCGTCGTGTCGCGACCAACCGCTCGTCGATGTAGGCAGCGGCTAGTTTGCGCAGGCGTCGCTTATGCGCTGCAATCGTCGGTGAGGTGCGCGCAGCGGCACGCAGCGCCGAGCGCACGTAGCTGCGCAAGCGCCATCGCGCCACCATGGCGTTGCAAGCAACGAACAGCGGCTTGGCGAAGCCAAGGATCGGCAGATGCGGCCCGGTCGCCAGCAATCGCTGCTCGGAGCTTTCCAGACGCGTGACGAGCTCCGGGAGGAAGTTGACCGTACCGGTGAACCCGCGCAATCCTTCGGCGCCGTCGCGCAACTCACCGAGACTGGTCTTGCGACCGTAGAGCCCGAGGTGAATGCGCGAATAGATGTAGCGACCGACGAGCCCGCTGCCCGCCACTGTCAGCATCGAGAACAGTGCGACATTGCTGTTCGCCGCGCCAAGGCTGAAGTTCGAGTGGTACAGGATGCACAGCGGTCCCAGGATGCCGAGCACCATGTGGAAGCGAAACCAGCCCGCCACCGCGCCGAGGAATCCGAGCCAGCGGAAACGCTTGCGCGCCGAATAGAGGAACAGCAACAGCATCATGCTGCCGCCGACGATGCCGAGTGCGTAGCCGACGCCGCGCTCGGGCGTGATGTAACGCGCGGTCGGAAAGCGCCAGCCGACGTACAGCGCGACGATGGTGCACGCTGCAAACATGCCGGCCGCGGTGATGCGTCTGGGCTTGGTGCGGAGCTCGCTTGAAGGCGTGGCCGGCGCCGCAGGTGCAGGCGCCGCGACCGCCGCGCGGCCGGCTGGATGCGCAGTGGGCAGCGGTCGCAGCTGTGGCGGTCGAGCCGCAGCCGCCGACGGCTCACTGTGGCGCATTGGTTTCGCGGGCGCTGGCATACGAGTCATCCCACTTCGCGGTCGATTACCAGCGCGAGCTTCTTGCGCTCGCTCGGCTTCAGCACGGCGCTCGTGACGTAGAGATCGCCGGGCGTTGGCGCGGCCTGCCCGCTGCGCGAGATGCGTGCCTCGATGATCACGCGGTCGAACTGCGAAAGCTTGCGCGACGGAATCATCGCGAGCGTATCGTCCAGCCGGAACGTCACCGGCCAGTTACCGGCAGCTTGCCGGATGACGGCCAGCGGCGGCCCGGGAGAGTCCGCCGCCCTGGCATATATATATAGAGTGGCCGCGGCGGGGACCCGACTGGCGAGCTTGCCGTCGATCGAGACGGTGCCGCTCACTTCGGTGGCGCCGGCCGATGCGCCCGCGAGCTCGCTCGCTTCCGCGATGTTGGCATCGATGACGCGCACATCGGAAGAGTCGGGTGGCAATGCCGCCCGCAACTGCTTCCAGACGGCGAGCGCATCGGCATAGCGGCGCTGCTCATGTGCCAGGCTCGCCTTGAGCCACAGTGCTTTCGGATGCGCCGGATCGAGGCGCAGCGCGGACTCGATCGCCTGCGCCGACTGCTGCAGCGAGCCGGATGCCGATGCGAGCACGTCCGCGTAGTCGGCCCACGTGTCCGCGTTCATTGCCTTGAGGCGCACCAGGTTCGCGAACGCGTCGCGTGCCTTGGCGGGGTCGTGCTGACGGCGGTAGATCTCCGCGAGCGCGCGCCACGCCTCAGCATCGTCGGACTTGGCGTGCACGCGACGCTCGTACTCCGCCGCGGCCTCGCTTGCATAGGGCGCTGCCGCGCCGGCCGGGACGGATTCCGCTTGCGCGACTGGAGAACTACCACCGCCAGCTCGTTCGCGCGCACGCTGCGCATCTGCGGCGCGTCCCACGAAGTCGTAGGACTGCGCGAGCAGCAACCAGTCTTCGCGTCCTCCGCCCTCGCGCGTCAGGCGCGCCTCGAGGCGCGCGATGACGTTCTCCATCGAATCGGGTGCTGCGCCGGAATCAGCCGCGCCGCTGCCGGGATGCGCAGCAGCGACGGCGACCGGAGTCTCGAGCAGATCCGGGCGACCGAGAACGCGATACAGGAGAAGCGCGGCCGCAGCGAATGCGGCGATGCCGAGTGCTGCGACCGCGATACGCACGTTGCGCTTGTGAAGAGCTGCGCGCGTCGCGCGCAGCAGCGGCAATGCGATGAACGCTGCGGCCAGGCCCGTCAGTGTTCCCGCGATGAAGCCGAAATAAATACTCATCGAAAATTTCCAGGGGCGTCGCTCGCGGCCGACACTGCATCTGTAAGCGAAGCGAATGCGCGCGCGTGAGCGGTGACGCAAGGGTGTGTAGTGGGTGAGTCCGTGACAAGTAGGCAAAACCCCCATTCATGAGCCATGTCTCACAGAATTTGCGACACCCTCGCGCTAAACCGTCTCTCAGCGGATACACGTTTCGTGCACACTCATGGATGTGTCAACGTGACGGCACACTGCGACTCATGAACGCGCTCATATATCTCATCTACGGCGTGCCGCTGGTCGTGCTGATGGGCTGGTATCTGCGTCGCCGCGTGCGACTCGAGCGCATCAGCGCGCAGGCGCACGAGAGTGCGCACTCGGCCGGATTGATCGATCCGGTTTCGCTGCATCCCGTCATCGATCCGGCGCGCTGCATCGGCTGCGGCTCGTGCGTGCAGGCGTGCCCCGAGCAGCCGCTGCATCAGGTTCTCGGCATCGTCGGCGGACGCGCGGAGCTCGTGAGCCCGACCGATTGCATCGGACACGGTGCGTGCAAGACGGCGTGTCCGACGGAAGCGATCACGCTGGTATTCGGCAGCGCGCGGCGTGGCGTGGAAATACCGGTAGTGAGCCCGAGGTTCGAAACCAACGTGCCGGGTATCTTCGTTGCCGGCGAGCTCGGCGGCATGGGTCTCATCCGCAATGCATTGGAGCAGGGCAGGCAGGCAGTCGATGCGATTCAGGCGTCGCGCAAGGCGAACGGCGAGCAGTTCGATGTCGTGATCGTCGGCGCGGGACCCGCGGGATTCGCGGCGTCGCTGACTGCGCTCTCCAAGCGCATGCGCTTCGTGACGCTCGAGCAGGAGTCGCTCGGCGGCTGCGTGTTTCAGTATCCGCGCGGCAAGCTCGTGATGACCGCGCCGGCACAGCTGCCGATCGTCGGGCGCGTCAATTTTCGCAGCACCAGCAAGGAACAGCTGTTGCAGTTCTGGCAGGAGGCGGAGCGCAAGAGCGGGGTCACGATCAACTATCGCGAGCGCGTCGAAGCCATCGAGCCGGACGGCGACGGCTTCAAGGTGCGCACGACCAAGAGTGTTTACGCCGCGGCGAGCGTGCTGCTGGCGATCGGTCGACGCGGCACGCCCCGCAAGCTCGGAGTGCCGGGCGAAGAGCTGCCGAAAGTTGTCTATCGGCTCATCGATCCGGAGCAGTACTCCGGGCAGCACGTGCTCGTCGTTGGCGGCGGCGACAGTGCACTCGAAGCAGCGGCGAGCGTAGCGGAGCTCGGCAACACGCAAGTGGTGCTCTCTTATCGCGGCGACGCGTTCCAGCGTGCCAAGCAACGCAATCGCGAACGGGTCGCGGCGGCAGAACGCAGCGGCGTGCTGCGTGTGATGCTCGGGTCCAATGTCAAGCAGATCACGCCAGACGCCGTCGTCATCGAGCAGAATGGCAAAATGGAGCAGATGCGCAACGACGCGATCATCGTGAATGCCGGCGGCGTGCTGCCGACGGAATTTCTCCGCAGCGTCGGCATTCAGATCGAGACGAAGTATGGGACGGCGTGACCGGGCGTATGTGCTGCTGGCCGTGATTGCTGCGATGGCGCTCGTGTCGGGGCGCTGGTCGGCGGCTGCGCCCGCCAGCGTCGATCCACTGGAGGCCGCCAAGGCCGCCATCCGCGTCAAGGAGTACGGACGCGCCGCGGGCGAGCTCGAGCGCGAGGCGGCGAAGGGCAACGGCGAAGCGCAGTACCTGCTCGGCACGTTTGCATTGAATGGGCTCGTGCAAGAGCGCGATATCGTCAAGGCGCGGATGTGGCTGGAGAAGGCAGCGACGAGCGGCAACGCGCGCGCGGCGTACAGCCTGGCCGCACTGCTGGCGGCTGCCGATCCGCCGGACGAGGAGGGCGCGCGTCGCTGGCTCGCGAAGTCGCAAGCACTCGGTCTGGACGTCGCCGCGCGGACGCGTGCTCGCGGCGGCTTGCCTCTGGAGTTCCGTCCGCAAATCGATCTGGTCGATGCTCGCTCGCGGCGCGATGCGCTGTGGTTGGCCGCCGCAACAGGCGAGGTAGATACGATCGCGGCGCTCGCGGACAAGACGAATGTCGACGCGCAGGACGAGTTCGGTCGCGGCGCGCTGGCGCGCGCGGCTTTGACTGGAGGCCCGAATGCGCTTGCAGCGCTCGTTCGGCTCGGTGCTGCCGTTGACGCCGCGGATATCCGAGGCATGACAGCGCTGATGCTCGCAGCGCAGTCTGGCAGCGCGCAGTCCATCGACGTGCTGTTGCACGCCGACGCCAACGTGAGTGCAGCAGATCGGCTGGGCAATACGGCACTGATGTATGCGGCGCGCTCCGGCAACCGCGAAGCAGTGGCAAGACTCCTTGACGGCGGCGCCAACGTAATGACGCGGAACGTGCAGGACTGGTCAGCCGTCGACTTTGCACGCGCTGCTGCCAAGCCCGAAGTCGAGTCGCTGCTGCGAGCGCGCGGGGCGACGGCGCTGTTGAGCGCTTCGAGCAGTTCCGGAGGACTGACGGGCGTCACGCGCCCGGCACAGGCGCCAGACCTCTATGCCAATTGGCAAGACGTCCACGTCGCGGCTGCACGCGCCGATGCATCGCTGCTCAAGCTGCTGCTGGCACGCGGCGCCAATGCGAATGCCAGGAACTCGGCGGGTGTTCCGGCGCTGATCGTCGCGGCGCTCGCAGGCTCTGGCCAATCGGTCGAGGCATTGCTCACGTCGGGTGCGGACGCGAACGGTACGGATGCGCATGGCGATTCGGCGCTGACGCTTGCCGCGCGCGCCGGCCGTGCGGACATCGTTGGTCTGCTCCTGTCGCGCGGCGCGAACCCCGACAAGCATGCGCCGTCGGCGGATGCGGCCATCGTCGCCGCGACGAAGGCCGGCGCATCGCAAATGGTGGCGACGCTGATCGCGGGGCACGCAGCGGTCAATGAGCGTGATGCCGATGGCGAGACGCCTCTGATGATCGCAGCCAGAGGCGCGGATCTGTCCGTCGTTCGCTCGCTCCTCGAAGGTGGAGCTTCAGTCGATCTGGTGGACCCATCGGGGCGCGCGGCACTGTGGTTTGCCGCGCGCGCCGGTCGTCTCGAGATCGCGCAGATGCTGGCTGCGCACCATGCCGAGATCGACCGTCAGGATCGTTTCCGTGTAACGCCGCTCGCGGCCGCGGCCGCTGCCGGCCACGAGCCGGTGGCGAAGTTCCTGATCGAGAAAGGCGCGCGTGTCGATGCGCGCAACGCACGCAACGACACCGCGTTGCTGCTCGCGGCGAGCAGCGGGAATGCTGGCGTCGTAGCAGCGCTGCTCGATGCACGCGCTGGCAGAGATGCGCAGAATGATTTTGGCGACACCGCGTTGATCATTGCGAGTCGCAATGGGGATGCGCGGATCGTGCGCCTGTTGCTCGACGCGGGCGCGAGCACCAAATTGCGCAATCACGATCATGCCGCTGCTGCCGACGTAGCGGAGGCACGCAACTTCGATCAAGTGGTGGCGTTGCTGCGTAATTTCTGACCGTGGAAAGTGGCTCAGCGAGCGTACGCAGAATGGCTCTTTCGATGTGGCCACTCGCAGGTAGTCTGCGCTTCATGGAAAAGCACATCGTTCGATCCTGGTCGGTCGGGCTCTTGCTCCTCGCAGGGCTGGCACACGCGCAGGACAGCGCGCTCATTCCCGATACTTCGTTGCCGATCCCGGCGTTGCACTTCGACAGTGCGGGCGAGATCGTCATGCAGGCCTCCGCGACATCCTCGCGGCATGACTTCGACTACCTGGTCGGGGACTGGCAGCTGCGCAATCGCAAGCTGAAGTCCCGACTCACTCACTCGAACGAATGGATGGCGTTCGAATCGAGAGTGGAGATGCATCAGAT
>DATBKP010000206.1:0-2020 GCA_036555785.1 Steroidobacteraceae bacterium | reverse complement strand
GACGGCCGGAATCAATTCGCGCGGGAAGCGCTCTTCCTCGAAGCACTCGCCGATGATCGGAATGACCTTGTCGTCGACGAACTTGCCGACGGAGTCCTGCACCAGGCGCTCCTCCTCGCTGAGCATGCTGCGGACGTTGTACAGATCGAGCGGGTCGAGCTCGGCGGCGACGGTGGGTTTGGCGCTGTGCGGAATTGCAGACATGGGACTCTCCTGAACGGCCCGCATGATACCGCCTTGTCCTCGGGTTGTGTCCCGGCGTAGCGTACGCGGCCATGAAAACCGTGGAGCAATGGCTCGACGAGTACGGCGAGAGCCACCGGAACCCCGCGAACAAGCTGTTGCACTGGATCTGCGTGCCCGCGATCGTCATCAGTCTCGTCGGCTTGCTGTGGTATCTGCCGATGCCGCAGCAGCTGCGCGCAGCGTCGCCGCTGTTGAACTGGGGCACAGTTCTGCTGGTCGCTGCTGTGCTGTACTACGTCGCGATGTCATGGTCGCTGGCGCTCGGCATGGTGCTGTTCGTGGTCGCCGTGCTCGCATCCGTGACGTGGCTGCAGAGCCTGCCCTGGCCGCTGTGGATCCTGTGCCTGGGCTTGTTCGTGGTCGCGTGGATCGGCCAGTTCATCGGGCATCACTACGAAGGCAAGCGGCCGTCGTTCTTCAAGGACGTGCAGTTCCTGCTGATCGGCCCGTTGTGGTTGCTGAGCTTCGTGTACCGCAAGCTTCGCATTCCGTATTGATGAGAGGAGAAGTCATGGTGAAGCGTCTGGTGAAAGTTGCAGTGACGGCCGCGGTGCTGATCGGCGTCGCAGCCTGTTCTACCGTCAATCCGTACACGCGCGAGCAGCAGACCAGCAAAGCTGCGAAAGGTGCGGGCATCGGCGCGGCAGCCGGTGCGGTGGTGGGCCTGCTCACGAAAGGCGACAAGCTGCAGAACGCCCTGATCGGCGCCGGCGTCGGCGCGCTCGCGGGCGGCGGCGTCGGCTACTACATGGACGTGCAGGAAGCGAAGCTGCGGCAGCGGCTCGAAGGCACCGGCGTCAGCGTCACGCGCATGGGCGACAACATCACGCTCAACATGCCGAGCAACATCACCTTCGCGCTCAACAGCGCCGACCTCAACGGCCAGTTCTACAGCGCGCTCGACGGCGTCTCGATGGTGCTGAAGGAGTACGACAAGACCGTCATCGAAGTTGCGGGTCACACCGACAGCTCCGGTAGCGACCAGTACAACCAGACGCTGTCCGAGCGCCGCGCGCAGTCGGTCGCGGGTTACCTGTCGAGCCACGGGGTGAAGACGCAGCGCCTGATCACGCTCGGCGCCGGCGAAACCCATCCGGTCGCCTCCAACGACACGGAGCAGGGCCGCGCGCAGAACCGCCGCGTCGAGCTGACGATCGTGCCGATCACCAAGCAGGGCTGATTGCCGCAAAAAACAAAGGGCCGGCTCAGTGCTGAGCCGGCCCTTTTTTCATTGCCGATCTTCTTGCCTCAGGCCTCGAGCGGCTCGGCGACCAGTCCGCGCAGCTTCTTGATCGCGTTCGCCTCGATCTGGCGAATGCGCTCCGCCGACACGCCGTACTTGTCGGCCAGCTCGTGCAACGTCGCCTTCTCCTCGGTCATCCAGCGGCTGCGCAGGATGTTCTGGCTGCGCTCGTCGAGCGTCTCCATCGCCTGCGCCAGGCGCTCCGCCGTGTCCTCGTCCCACTGCTCGCGCTCCACCGCGACCGACGGATCGGCCTCGGGGTGCGGCAGGTACGTCGACGGCGAGTACGAGCCGTCTTCCTCGTCGGCATCGGGCGCCGGATCGAACGACAGGTCGCGCGAGCTCAGCCGCTGCTCCATGTCGGTGACTTCCGCGGCCGTTACGCCCAGGTCTGCGGCGATCGCCCGCGTCTCGCTTTCCGTCAACCAGCCCAGGTTCTTCTTGAACCGGCGCAGGTTGAAGAACAGCTTGCGCTGCGCCTTGGTGGTGGCGATCTTCACCAGCCGCCAGTTGCGCAGCACGTATTCATGG
>DATBKP010000205.1:0-2766 GCA_036555785.1 Steroidobacteraceae bacterium | reverse complement strand
AGGTGCGCTCCAGGTCCGTGGTGGCGAACAGGTGCGCCATCAGCTGCTCGGTGTCGACCCGGTTCGAGCGCGGCACGATCACCAGGCGCGTGGGATGCTCGTGGTCGGACTCGTCGCGGAAGTCTTCGATCATCGGCAGCTTCTTCGCTTGATACTGCGCGTTGATCTGCTCCTGCACGCGACTGCCGGACACCTGGTAGGGCAGCTCCGTGATGACGATCTCGCCATCTTCGATCTCGTACACGGCGCGGGCGCGGATCGAGCCGTTGCCGCTCTTGTACATCTGCCGGATCTCGCTTGCCGGCGTGATGATCTCGCCGCCTGTCGGAAAGTCCGGGCCTTTGATCTTCTTGCACAGGTCGCCGAGCGTGCTGTCCGGCTCGTCGAGCAGCAATACGCAGGCGTTCACGACCTCGCGCAGATTGTGCGGCGGAATGTCCGTCGCCATGCCGACCGCGATGCCGGTAGCTCCGTTCAACAGCACGTTGGGAACGCGCGCCGGCAGCAGCACCGGCTCTTCGATGGTGCCGTCGAAATTCGGCTGCCAGTCGACAGTACCCTGCCCGAGCTCCGACAACAGGAGCGAGGAGTAACGCGTGAGACGCGACTCCGTGTAGCGCATGGCCGCGAATTCTTTCGGGTCGTCGGGCGAGCCGAAGTTGCCCTGGCCATCCACCAGCGGATAGCGATACGAGAACGACTGCGCCATCAGCACCATCGCCTCGTACGCCGCCGAGTCGCCGTGCGGATGGAACTTGCCGATGACGTCGCCGATCGTGCGCGCCGACTTCTTGTACTTGGCGGTTGCCGACAGACCGAGCTCGCTCATCGCGTACACGATGCGCCGCTGCACCGGCTTCAGTCCGTCGCCAATGTGCGGTAGTGCGCGGTCGAGGATTACGTACATCGAATAGTCGAGGTACGCCTTTTCGGTGAACGTGCGCAGCGACTGGCGCTCGATGCCTTCGAAATCGAGCGGGGGCTGGCTCGGCATCAGACCTGCACCTCGGCGAGGTTGCCCTTGGTCTCGAGCCACTCGCGCCGGTCGCCGGCGCGCTTCTTCGCAAGCAGCATGTCCATCATCTGATCAGCCTGATCTTTCGCTTCCACCGTCAACTGCACGAGGCGGCGGGTTTCCGGCGCCATGGTCGTTTCGCGCAGCTGCATCGCGTTCATCTCGCCGAGACCTTTGAAGCGCGTCACCTGCGGCTTGGAGCGCGAGTTCTCCGCGGCGACGCGGTCCAGGATGCCGGCGCGTTCGGCATCATCGAGGGCGTAGTACACCTGCTTGCCCACATCGATGCGGTACAGCGGCGGCATCGCGACGTAGACGTGACCCGCGAGCACCAGCGGCCGGAAGTGCCGCAGGAACAATGCGCACAGCAGCGTCGCGATGTGCGCTCCATCCGAATCCGCATCCGCGAGAATGCAGATCTTGTGATAGCGCAGGCCATCGAGCTTGTCGGAACCCGGATCGACGCCGAGCGCGATGGCAATGTGATGGACTTCCTGCGACTGCAGCACTTCGCCTGCTTCGACTTCCCAGGTGTTGAGAATCTTGCCGCGCAGCGGCAGCACCGCCTGGAATTCGCGATCGCGCGCCTGCTTCGCCGAGCCGCCGGCGGAATCGCCTTCCACCAGGAACAGCTCGCCGCGCTCCGGCTGCTGCGTCGTGCAGTCAGTCAACTTGCCGGGCAGCGCGGGTCCGCTGGTGATGCGCTTGCGTGCGACGACCTTTGACGCCTTGATGCGCGCCTGCGCGCTGGTGATCGCGAGCTGCGCAATCTTCTCGCCCGACTCCGGATGCTGGTTCAGCCAGTGACCGAACTGATCCTTGACCACGCCGCCGACGAACGCGGCGGACTCGCGCGACGCCAGACGCTCTTTCGTCTGACCGGCGAACTGCGGCTCCTTGAGCTTGGTCGAGAGCACGAAGCTGACGCCGTCCCATACATCTTCCGGCGCAAGCTTCAGGCCCTTCGGCAACAGGTTGCGGAACTCGCAGAACTCGCGGACCGCGTCGGTCAGACCGACGCGCAGACCGTTGACGTGCGTGCCGCCCTGCGGCGTCGGAATCAGGTTGACGTAGCTCTCCTCGATGCGCGTACCGCCGTCGAGTCGCCAGCAGACCGCCCACTCGGCTGCTTCCTTCTCGGCCTTGATGCTGCCGGTGAACATTTCCGGCGGCAGCCACTCGCCGTCGCCGAGCGCTTCGCGCAGGTATTCGTTGACCCCGCCGGTGTAGAACCACTCGTCCTTCTCGCCGGACTGCTCGACCTTGAGCGTGACGCGCAAGCCCGGGCACAGCACGGCCTTTGCGCGCAGCGCGTGCTTGAGCTTCGGCACCGAGAACGCGACGCTCTCGAAGAATTGCGGGTCCGGCCAGAAGCGCACAGTGGTGCCGGTGTTGTTCTTGCCGACCTCGCCGACGACTTCGAGCTTGGACTTCGCCTTGCCGTCCTTGAAGCTGATGTTGTATTCCTTGCCGCCGCGCTTCACCCAGCATTCGAGGTTCTTCGACAGCGCGTTCACGACCGAGACGCCGACGCCGTGCAGGCCGCCCGAGAACTCGTAGTTCTGATCGTTGAACTTGGCGCCCGCGTGCAGCCGCGTGAGGATCAGCTCGACGCCGCTCACTTTCTCTTTCGGATGGATGTCGACCGGCATGCCGCGCCCGTCGTCCGCGACTTCCAGCGAGCCGTCCTTGTACAGCACCACGTCGATTTCCCTGGCGTGGCCGGACAACGCCTCGTCGACGGAGTTGTC
>DATBKP010000204.1:0-32805 GCA_036555785.1 Steroidobacteraceae bacterium | reverse complement strand
CGACGTTGATGTGGTAACGATCGCCGGGCCCGCCCGCATCGGCCATGAGGTAACCCGAGGTGGTTTGCTCTTCGACCTTGAAGGTCTCCAGCGGCGACGGGAAGAACGCGAACGGCGTGTTCGGATACAAGCTCTGGATCCACGCCTGCGCGTTGTCCATTTGCGAGCGGTTCTGCACCAGCACGCTGCCCGTGCCCGCATGGCCGGAGCTCCAGAAACCGTTGATCGTCTCGACGCGGCCTGATGATCCGCCGAAAGTCTGGAACGCCGTAATCAGCGGCGGCGAGTAGCTGGTGCCGTTGTTGCCGAAGCGGAAGCAGGGTGCGAATTGAAAATTCGCGCCGGCCGATCCCGGGATCTCGCAGGACTTGTAGCCGATGGCGCCGTCCTGGAAGTAGCCGAACGGCGTCCAGTTCGCACCGAAAGCCGAGCCATCCAGCTCGCCCTTGCCGGAGTAGTCGGCGAGGTACCGCCCGAACTCATAATCGATCTTGCGATCCGCCAGACGCAGTCCGCCGCTGAACGTCACGGCGCGGGACTCGCTGAACGAAGGATCGAACTGCACGTCGCCGCGCACCGCCCAGTTCTCCGCCTCCGTCTGGTCGGCGAACGCCCAATGCGACTTGAAGAAGCCGTTGGCGGGATTGGTCAGCAGATCCTGATCGCCCACCAGCTGGAAGCTGGGCAGCGTGCCGCCGTTGTTGAGATAGGTGAACTGGTAGGTCGAGGGCGCGCTTGCGTTCGGCGCGAAGCTGACGCGGTCCTCGCCGCGCACGGTGTATGCGGTGAAGCGCACGTCGTTGTTGGCGCTCGCGCTGTCCTGGTCTGCCTTGGAGTACGCCGCCGCGGCGGTGGCTCGCCACGCACCGTCGTTGTCGTACTTGAACTTCAGCTGGAAATTGTTCGATTTGATATCGGTGTTCTTGACGAACGAAATGGCTTCAGCGGAATTCGCGTTGATCGTCCCTTGGACCAGCACGCCGTTGTCGTCGATCTCGATCGGGTGCGACGGATCGCCCGTGACCAGCGCTGCACCTTCGCCGGTGAACGCGAACTTCATCGAAGCTTCCTGGGTCAGGATCTCCAGGCCGGAGTGGAACCACTGCAGTTCGAGCTCAGTGGCATCGGTCGGGCGGAATGCGATCGCGACGGATGCGCCCAGGCGCTCGCGCTCCTCGTCACGATCCGTTGCGTAGCGATATTCCGGCGCGAAGTAGTCCTGCGGCACCGTCGCGCGGTCGTTGCGATTCGAAAGCCGCCAGCCGCCGCGGTTCTGGCCGCCGAGCACGTCCGTCTGGAACTGCTGCTTGTCGTAGGAGACCGATGCCATGACGGCCAGGCGCTCGTTGAACTGGTGACTGAACACCAGCGCGCCGAGCGGCTCCCAGCCCTCGCCGCTGTCGGCATAGCGCAGGTTGCCGGCCAGAGTGGTACCACCCAGGTCGAACGGGCTGCGCGTCTTCAGGTTGATGATGCCGCCCAGGCCGCTCTCGCTCTGCGAGGCATTCGGCGACTTGTAGACGTCGATGCCGCCGAGCAGCTCCGACGGAATGCCCTCGAGCGAGTCGGCGTTGCGGACGTTGCCCTCGCCCTGCGTGTACAGCTCCAGGCCGCTCAGGAAAATGTCGTCGTTGAGCAGCGTGACGTTCTGGTCCAGGCCGCGGATGCGCGCCTTGGTGCCCTGGCCGTTGGAACGGTCGATCGAGATGCCGGGCAGGCGCTGCAGCGACTCGGCCACGTTCTGATCGGGGAACTTGCCGATGTCCTCGGCGGTGACCGATTCGATGATCTGGTTGGACTCGCGCTTGTTCTGCAGCGCGTCGGCCAGCGAGGCGCGGAAGCCGGTGACCACCACCTCTTCGAGCGGCTCGGTGCTGGTACTCGCTGCCTGCGAGGAAGGTTGTGCCGCGTGAGCACCCATCGCCAGGCATGAAGAAATCGCGGCGCTCAGCACGGCCGAGCGGCGAACTCGATGACACACTTCGTTGGCTGACATTCTGTCCCCCATTGCAACCTTCTGCTTGTGTGTGCACTCAAGTGTGCACGTGCTTGAAGCATTCGCTCGTCACGCAATTCACTCGATGTGATTCGAGTCTGCGCACCGCGGTGGCGACGTGTCAACGCGACGGCGCCGAAGAAAGCGCTTTCAAGAAAATATTTTTTCGCGAGCGAAACAGAAAGCGCTTTCAGCGCCGACCAATTCGCGCGCGCGAAAATTGAAAGCGCTTTCTGCGTAAATTACCGCTGCCGCGTAGTTCCAATCGCGCGCGACTTCGAACATGATCGCACCGGTCATCTCCATTGCTTGCGCAACAAGGCACGCACAACTCATGTCAACGCGCATCGCCCAGGACGAGATCGCAGCGCTCACTTCGCCGGCGCGCGCGCTACCGCTGTACAAGGATTCCGCCGCTGCGCTCGAGCATCGCGTCGCGGATCTCCTGGCGCGACTCACGACCCGGGAGAAAGCGGCGCTGGTCGCGGGCGCCGACAATTTCTCGACGTTGGCGCTGCCGCGTCTCGGCATTCCGGCGCTGCGCTTCGCCGACGGACCGAACGGCGTGCGCTCGACGCGCGGCGATGCCGCGACCGCATTTCCCACCGGCGTCGCGATGGCGGCGACGTGGAATCCCGAGCTCATCGCACGCGCGGCCGCGGCGATCGGCCGCGAAGCGCGCGCGCTCGGCGTGCACGTCGTGCTCGGGCCCAACGTCAACATCCAGCGCAATCCGCTCGCGGGCCGCAATTTCGAGACGTATTCGGAAGACCCGCTGCTGAGCGGCAGCGTCGGCAGTGCGTTCGTGCGCGGGCTGCAGAGCGAAGGCGTCGGCGCCTCGGTGAAGCACTTCGTCGCGAACGAGCAGGAGCGGCAACGGCGCATCGGCAGCTCGAACGTCGACGAGCGCACGCTGCGCGAGATCTATCTGGTGCCGTTCGAGATGATCGTGCGCCAGGCGCAGCCGTGGACGATGATGAGCTCGTACAACCGGCTCAACGGCACGTTCATGACCGAGAACCGGCGCCTGCTCACCGGGGTGCTGAAGCAGGAATGGGGCTTCGACGGCTTGGTGATGTCGGACTGGAGCGCGGTTCACACCACGGTCGAAGCGGCGAACGCCGGGCTCGATCTGGAAATGCCAGGGCCGGCCCGCTACTACGGCGAGATGCTGGTCAAGGCGATCCGCAACGCGCAGGTCGACATCGAACAGCTCGACGAAAACGTGCGGCGCGTGCTGCGCACCCTGTTCAGAACCGGAGTGATGGATGCGCAGCGCCGGCCGAGCGGCGAGCTCGGCAGCGAGCGGCATCGTCAGATCGCGGTGGACGTCGCGCGCGAGAGCATCACGCTGCTGAAGAACGATCGTGGGCTGCTGCCGCTGTCGCACGAGCGCGTCCGCTCGATTGCAGTCATCGGCCCGAATGCAGACGCGGCCGTCATCCAGGGCGGCGGCAGCGCGAACGTGATTCCGTCGCGCATCGTCACTGCGCTGGAAAGCCTGCGCGAGCTTTCCGGCATGCACGTCGAGTATGCGCAGGGCGTCGACAACGAGATGGTCACGCCGGCCGCAGACAGCCGCCTGCTGAGCACGACCGCGACGCGCGAGGTGCAGGGTCTGCAGTTTGCGATCTACGCGAACGCGAAGTTCGCCGGCAAACCGGCGAGCGCGGGCGTCGATACGTACTTCAACAAGCTGAGTCTCGGCGAAGGCCTGACGCCGGCGGAGGAAGACCCGATCTCCGCGCGCTGGAGCGGCTACTTCTGGCCGCCGAAGTCGGGCACGTACGAATTCAGTCTGACGCAGGTCGGCAGCGCCGTACTGACGATCGACGGCGTGCGCGTCATCGACGACGAGACGCCGACGCGGCCGCCCGCGGGCGCAGAGCTGTTCCCCATCCCGATGCGCGTCGTGCAGCTCGAGCTGCGCGCCGGACGCGGCTATCCGATCCTGCTGGAGTACGTGAGCGGCACGCTGGCGTTTCATCTGTTCCGCTTCGGCATTCGCCCGCCGGCGGGCACGATCGACGAGGCCGTGCGCGTCGCGCGCAATGCAGACGTCGCAGTGGTCTTCGTCGGCGTCTCGACCACTTCGGAAACCGAAGGTGCGGATCGCCGCGACATGGAGTTGTACGGGCCGCAGAACGAGCTGGTCGAAGCGGTCGCGGCTGCGAATCCGCAAACGATCGTGGTGCTGAACAACGGCGCACCGCTGCGCTTGCCGTGGATCGACCGTGTCAGCGCTGTCGTCGAAGCCTGGCTGCCGGGCCAGGAAGGTGCGCGCGCCGTCGCGGAAGTGCTGCTGGGCATGGCTAATCCGTGCGGCAAGCTGCCGCTGACGTTCCCGCGACGCCTCGAGGACAACCCGAGCTACCTGTATTACTCGAACGGCCGCGACGCGCACTACGGCGAGGGCGTGTTCGTCGGTTACCGCTACTACGAGAAGCGCAAGGTGGAGCCGCTGTTCCCGTTCGGTCACGGCCTCTCGTACACCACGTTCGAATACTCGAGCCTGCGCGCGCCGGACGAGGTCCTGGCGGGCCAGCCGATCCATGTCAGCGTCGAGATCACCAATACCGGCACGCTGCCGGGTCGCGAAACCGTGCAGCTGTACGTAGGCGACGAGGTGACGCAGGATGTAGTGCGGCCGGTGAAAGAGCTGAAGGGATTCCACAAGGTGGATCTGGCGCCAGGCGAGTCGCAGGTGGTGCGCTTCACGCTGCACACTCACGACCTCGCTTACTACGACGTGCACCGCCGCGAGTGGCGGACCACGCCGGGCAAGTATCGGCTGCACGTGGGGAGCTCAGCCGCGGATATCCGCGCGACGCGTCAGTTCAACTGGATCGCCCCGGTGGACGACCGCGCGCCGCACGAGGAATCGACGTTCGAGGACGATCTCTGAGAGATGCTATGGCAACCAACGTAGAGACCGTGGCCGGGCAGCAGACGAAGACCGGGGTCCCGAGCGCGAGCGCCGATCGCATTGCGTTGCCGCGCATCATCGGCTACGGCATCGGCGACTTCGGTTTCAACTTCTACTGGTTCTCGCTGCAGCTGTTCCTCGCGTATTACTACACCGACGTGCTGGGCCTGCGCAGCGAGGTCGCCGGCCTGATCATCTTCCTGTGCCTCACCTGGGACGGCCTGATCGATCCTGCGATCGGCGTGCTGGCAAACCGCACGCGCACGCGCTGGGGCAAGTATCGGCCGTACCTGCTGCTCGGCAGCGTGCCGCTGGCGGTGAGCTTCGCGCTGATGTTCGCGCCGACCGGGCTCGAAGGTGCGGCGCTGATCGGCTATGCGTTCGCGACGCAGGTCTTCTTCCGCACGATGTACGGCCTGGTGAACATTCCGTACAGCGCGCTGATGGCGACGATGACGCGCGACTCCATGCAACGCAATTGGCTGGCAGGCGCGCGCATGGTCTGCGCCTTCCTCGGAACCGCCGTCGTCAGCTATTTCACGCCGCGACTCGTCACGTACTTCACGAGCGGCGGCCGCACCGCCGGCTACTTCGGCGCCACGGCGGTGCTGGCCGCGATAGCGACGGTCTTCACCGTCCTGACGTTCGCCGCGACCCGCGAGGATTCTTCGATCACGCACGCCCAGGAACGGCCGCCGCCGGTGCGCGAGCTGCTCGGCATGCTCGCCCGGAACGTGCCATTCCTGCAGATCATCGCGGGCATCGGGTTTTTCAGCTTCGCGAACATCCTGGTGTGCTCCGGTCTCGTCTACTACGTGAAGTACTACCTGGGCGAGACCGAGGCGGTCGCAGGCCAGGCAGCCAGCCTCATGCAGATCACGATCACCGCGATGATCCTGCCGTGGACGATCGCGGCGCGTTACGTCGGCAAGCGCTGGGCCTGGCAAGCGGGACTGGCGATCGCCTTCGCCGGCCTCGTCGGTCTGTATCTTTCCGACGCGCGCGATGCGAGCGCGCTCTACGGCTACATCGTCGTGTACGCGATCGGCAGCGCCTCGATCGGCATCAACTTCTGGTCGATCGTTCCGGACACGGTCGAATACGGCGAGTGGCGCACCGGCGTGCGCGCCGAAGCGTTCGTGTTCGGCTTCGTCACCCTGATCCAGAAAATCGCGCTCGGCGCGTCCTCCGCCTTCCTCGGCGCCTACCTCGGCTGGGCGGGTTATGTCGCCAATCAGCCGCAGACGCCCGAGACCGCGGCCGCGATCAAGTTGATGATTACATTGGTGGCGGCCGGCGGCCTGATCGTCTCCGCGCTGGTGATGCATTTCTACCGGCTCGATGCGCGCACGCACGCGCAGCTGGTGCAGGAAATCGCTGCGCGCAAGCGCGGACCCGAATCGGTTTGACACCTTCTCCGCGCCCTCAGCAGAATAGCGCCACGCTGCGACATCACCGCAGTGTGGCAAGAGGGGGAACCCGGGGCTCGCACTCCGGGTTGACGCGTGAGCGCAACATTGAAAGACGTGGCCCGCGAAGCCCATGTCTCGATGGCGTCGGTTTCGCGGGCGTTGAACGGCACTGGCGTCGTCACTGAAAGCATCCGCACTCGAGTGCTCGAGGCTGCGGCACGCCTGCAATACGTGCCGAACAGCGGCGCACAGAGTCTGATGACTCGCCGCACCCATACGATCGGCATCGTGCTGCCGACGCTGTATGGGGAATTCTTCTCCGAGCTGATTCGCGGCATCGACGTCGCAGCCCGTTCCCGCGGACTGCACCTGCTGATTTCCAGCACCCACTGCGATGCCACCGAAGCCGGCAATGCCGTGACCTCTCTGATCGGCCGCGTCGACGGCCTGCTGGTGATGTCGCCGTACGTGAACGGCCGATTTCTGCAGGAACGCGTGCGCGCTACTTTGCCGGTCGTACTGATCAGCACGGTCGACGCCGATCACCAGCACACATCCTTTTACGTGGACAACTACAGCAGCGCCTACGCGATGGTCGCGCACCTCGCCGGCTGCGGTCATCGAACGATCGCGCACATCGCCGGCCCCGAGGTGAACGTCGATGCGCAGGAACGCCTGCGCGGCTATCGGGCTGCGCTCAAGCGCGAGTTGCCCGGCGCGCCGGAATACGTCCTGCGCGGCGACTTCACCGAGGAGTCGGGCTATCGCGCCGGTCGCGAGCTGCTCATCACGGCGATGCGCCCCGACGCAGTGTTCGCCGCGAACGACATGATGGCGATCGGTTGTCTGTGCGCGCTGACCGAAGCCGGGCTGCGCGTGCCCCAGGACATCGCGCTCGCGGGATTCGACGACATCCCCACGGCGCGCTTCGTGGTGCCGGCGCTGACGACGGTGCGCGTGCGGATTTCCGATATGGGCGGACGCGCGCTGGACCGGCTCGCCTCGGCCATCGAAAACCCCGCACAGTTCCAGCCGGTCACGGAGACCGTGCCCGCGGAGCTGATCATCCGCGCCTCGTGCGGCGCGCCGGCGCGTCCCGCAGGCAACCCGCGCAGCGCGCCCGTACAGCGGGTCTAGTGCTTTACGCGACCGAATCTCACGAGTTCGCCGCGCGCGACTTCGTCGGCGGCGACGCCGCGCTGGACTTCGTCAACACCGTCACGGGACGCGACCAGTCGCCGCGCGACTGGCTCGACAGCTATGCCCGCCTGCTCGAATGGGCCACGCTGGTGCGGCTGCTGCCGGAAAGAAATCTGCGCGCTCTGACGAAGAAGTTGCACACCGAGCCGGGCGCTGCGGGTCGCGCGCTGATCCGTGCCAAGGAATTGCGTGAAGAGTTGTTCGCGCTCATCAATGCCGTAGCGACTGGCAGCGCGCCGCCTAAGAGCGCTCTCACTACGCTGCACGAGCACTGGCTCAGAGGCATCGAAGCGCACGAGTTTCGATTCGAGAACGGCCGAGTCGTCGCGGATGTCCGCCCCGACTCCAGCGACTTCGAATTGATTGCCGCGATGGTGGCGTACCGCATGGTCGAGCACGTCCTGCCGCAACCCGTCGATCGGCTGCGGGTCTGCGGCGGCAGCAACTGCGCGTGGGTCTTCATCGACAGCTCGAAAGCCGGACGCCGCCGCTGGTGCGACATGGCTGTGTGCGGCAACGTCGCGAAGGCCCAGCGGTTCTATGCGCGCTCGCGGCGCCGGGCCGGCTCGCGCTCCTAGCTCTTACCCTTGTCGAGAATGATCTGCCGCACGATCGCGCGGCGCGGAACGGACGAGCTCGTCTCGCCGAGGTATTCGTTGATGTAAAGCCGCTCGCCCCACGGGTGGCACGAGATGCCGTTGGGGAAGCTGAGCCGCGCCGTGCCGTCCGGTCCGTCTACCAAGCCGCGCTCGCCATTGCCGAGGATGCGCGTCGCCTTGCCGTCGAGCGACACCTGGAAGATCTGGTGCGAGTGGTGCGCGGTGACGTAGAAGCGATCGACGCTGAAGCACACGTGCCCCAGTCCCTTATCCGTGATGGTCGTGAACGGCGTCACCTTGCCGTCGCGATCGATCTTCAGCATGCGGTTGTCGCGGAAGTTCACGGTGTAGACATAGCCCTGGGCATCGAGCGCGATGCCGTTCGGGCACTTGAACAGGTCGCTCTTCGCGAACTCGGCGACGACGCCTTGCGGTGAAATCTTCGCGACCGAGTTGCCGCGGCAGTTCGCGACGTAGACGTCGCCGCTCTGACGGTCGATCGTCACGCCGACCGGGCCGCTCAATCCCGTGGCGAACGGCTGCGCCTCGCCTTTGCGATCTATCCTCGTGATCGAATTGCCGTAGAAGTTCGCCTGCAGCAGGTTGCCGTCGTTGTCGATCGCGTTGCCGGACGCACCGTAGAGCCCGGTCGCGAACACGCGGCGCTCGCCTTCCATGGTGATCTTCCACACGGTCTCGCCGAAGTCCGCGACGTAGAGATCGCCGACCATGTCCGCCGTGACGCCGCCGACCTGATGGCCTTCGATGATTTCCGTCAGCGGACGGATTTCGATCGCAGCTCGCGCAGTCGCAGTGAGCATCGCGAGTGCCAGGGCGAGTGCGACCGTGCGCAGCATGCGGCGGACTATTGCATCGGGGGTTCGAATCTGTCAACCGTTGTTTCACGTTTTAACGGTTCGACAACCGAACGTGCGAGACTCGGCGCCATGCTGCTGCGACCCGCTGAACCTGCCGATGCGATGGGTGTTGCGACCGTGCACGTGCGCGCGTGGCAGGTTGCCTATCGCGATTTGCTGCCCGCCGAGTATCTGGCGGGTCTGAAGCCGGAAGATCGCGCATCGCGTTACACGTTCGGCGGCACGGATCCGCGCCAACCCATGACGACAGTTGCAGTCGACGATGCCGGGACGATCAGGGGCTTCGTAACGACCTGCGCGGCGCGCGACGACGATGTGCCGGGCTACGGCGAAGTCGCTGCGATCCACGTCGATCCGCAATGGTGGGGCAAAGGTGTCGGCCAGGCACTGCTCGCGTCCGCCCGCGCTCACCTGCTCGACTCGGGATTCCGGCGCGCGCTGTTGTGGGTGCTCGTCGGCAACGTTCGCGCCGAGCGTTTTTATGCGCAGGACGGCTGGACGCCCGACGGCTCGCGACGCACCGACACCGTGTGGGGCGTGCAGGTCAACGATCAGCGGTTTCGGCGGGTGCTCTAGTCGGCCGCGGTTGCTTCGAGCATCACCAGAAGCTGCGGCAACGGCAGCCGTGTGACCCCAAGGAGCGAAGTCGTGTAGCGCACATCGGCGTTGCCGAAGCGCTTCGCGATGCGCCCGAACTGCCTGAGCAGCTGATCCATGTCGGTCGTGTAGACGTTCAGCCGCACGACGTTGCCGAAGCTCATGTCGGCTGCGGTCAAGAGAGTCTGCAGATTGTCGAGCGCCAGTTCGACTTGCGCGCCCATATCGTCCGGATGCTGCGCGTTGCCGTTCGCGTCCACCGAGTCCTGTCCGCTGCAAAGGAGCATGCGTCGCTGACCGCTGATCAGCTGCGCTTGATCGAATCCCAGCTTGACCGGCCAGGACCACGGGTTGATCGACTTACGTTGCATGCTGCACTCCGTAGATCGTGAAGCTACGCAGCGTACGCTCGCGGGCCGACGGCGATAGCACGGATGGTCACGCGCCGACCACGAACGGACAAGCTCTTTCGCGAGTCGGAAACTCGCTTACATCTGCCGGAACAAATGCAGATAGCTGCGACTCACCGGCAGCACTTCTTCCCTGCCCTTCAGATGAATGTCCGCGGTCTCATTCGCGCCGCGTGTGACGTGACTGATCGCGCGCATGTTCACGACTACGGAGCGATGCACCTGCGCGAACTGCGACTGGTCGAGTTGCGCGAGCAGCTCCTTCAGCGGCATGCGCACTACTGCTTCCTTTGGCTGCTGTGCGTCGTCGCGCCACGCGATCGTCGTGTACTTCTCTTCCGAGCGCAGGAAGTCGATGTCATCCACGGCAATCAAGCGCACCGTTTGCCCCACCGATGCCCGCACCCAGCGCAACGGCGCAGGAGCAGAGTTCTTGTGCAGACTCGCGGCGAGCTGATGTAGCAACGCGTCGGTATTGAGCGCGGGTTCGGCAGCCCGCAGCCGCTCCTTCAGGCGCGACACGGTTTCCGCGAGCCGCGCGGGCTCGACCGGTTTCACCAAGTAGTCGAGTACACCTTGCGCGAAGGCTTGCACGGCGTATTGGTCGTACGCGGTGACGAACACCAGATGCGCGCGGCGGCCGATATGCCGCGCAGCCTCGACCCCGGTCATGCCCGGCATGTGCACATCGAGGAAGCACACGTCCGGCTGATGCTGCTCGAACCGGTCGACTGCTTCGCGGCCGTTACGAGCCTGCGCGACGATCTCGAGCTCCGGCCACGTTTGCACCAGCAACCGCTCCAGCGCGTCGCGCAGCAGCGGCTCGTCGTCTGCGATCAGGGCCGTCGGCCGCCGCGACGTCATTTGCTCTCCTGCCGGGCCGGAAACTGCAGCTCGGCACAGACGCCATGCGGCTGAACTTCGGTGAGTTGCAACTGCGCATCGCCATTGAACGCGAGTTGCATTCGTTCACGCAGCGTCGATAGTCCCGTGCCCAATCCATTGGTCTTCGACTTCAGGCCGACGCCGGTATCCGTGACGCGCACGTGACATCGTCCGTCGCGCAGCCACACGTCCACGTCGATCCGTCCGCCGTCTTCGCGCGGATCGATGCCGTGACGAACGGCGTTCTCGACCAGCGTGAGCAGCGTCATCGGCGGACATTGCAGTGAATTCGCCGCAGGATCGATATGCAACGCAAACTGCAGCCGGTCCGGGATGCGCATCTGCATGAGCTCCAGGTACGCGCGCACCAGCTCCAGCTCCTGGCCGAGCGTCGTGGACGACTCGTGCATGCGAGGCACGGCTGCGCGCAGATACGCGACCAGGCTCTTCAGCACGCTCGATGCTTGCGGCGACCCGGAATCCACCAGCGCCTGTACGTTCGCCAGCGTGTTGAACAGGAAGTGCGGCTCGACCTGCGCCTGCAGCAATCGCAGGCGCGTGTCCAGCGCCTTGCGTTCCAGCTCGCTTTTTTCGAGATCGAACGAAACTGCCTGGTCGCGCGCAAACTCCTCGCGCTGCCTGATCATCGCGCCGACGGCGATCCACGGCGCGAACAGCAACGCGGTGAAGCACAAGTGCTTGTAGCCGGCCATTCGCAGCTCGTTGGTGCCCAGCTGCGGACTGCCTGCGGTCGTGATCCAGTACGCGAGGAATGCAGCGAACGGAATCACGATCACGACGCCGAGCAGCTGCCATCCCCAGCGCGAGAACGGCCGTCCGAAGCGCCGCGGCCACCGCTCGAGCGCGCCGAATACGAAGAGGATCGACATGGCGACGATCGCGGCGCGCATCAGCACGATGTAAAACGGCGACTGGTTGCCGCCGAAGACCTTGAGCATCACCCCGAACAACAGCGCGACGCCGAGCGTGAAGCGCACGCGGCGCCACGCGAAGATCCTTGCGAGGCCCTGGAGTTTGACGGCTGGGACGGCGATCGCCATGGCAGGACTATAGACCAAGGTTCCGGCCCGTTCGCGACTCGACCCCCGTCCGCAGGGGCCCAGGACCGCCACTCGTCCGCGCCCGCCGTAGCTCACCGGCGCTTTGCCGTCGCTGGTCGCAAGCGACTGGCCTGCGGGATCGGCCGCGCTCATAGTCCCGGCCGAAGGAGCGCATAACCATGAGATTACGTAATCGCATCCTCGGCATCATCGCGATCGTGCTGGTGCTGGCATTCACGTCACTGGCGGTCGCCATCAGCTATACCTCCAGCTGCGGCGCGGCCGCGCCGCTGCCCGCGGGGACAGCATCCATGAAGGGGCTCGTCGCTCGCTGCTATGGTGCGCCCGATGTGCTGACCGTCGAGCAAGTCGCCAAGCCCACACCTGCTGACGATCAGCTGCTCGTGCGAGTGCACGCGGCGTCGCTGAATCCGGTTGACTGGCACACCATGCGCGGCTCGCCGTATCTGATGCGCCTCTCGTCGGGCATCGGCACGCCCGACGATGTACGCGTCGGTGTCGACTTCGCTGGCACCGTCGAAGCGGTCGGCAAGAGCGTTACGCGCTTCAAGCCGGGCGACGAAGTGTTCGGCGGCGCGGGGGGCTCTGTTGCGGAATACGTCGTAGTGCGCGAAAGCCGCGCCGTCACGCTCAAGCCCCCGAACATGTCCTTCGAGCAGGCCGCATCCGTGCCGGTTGCAGCGATCACAGCGCTGCAGGGCCTGCGCGACCAGGGCACGATCAAGGCCGGCCAGAAAGTACTGATCAACGGCGCGTCGGGCGGTGTCGGTACCTTCGCGGTGCAGATCGCCAAACACTACGGCGCAGACGTCACCGGCGTGTGCAGCACGCGCAACGTCGAGCTGGTGCGCTCGCTCGGCGCCAATCGCGTGATCGACTACACCAAGGAAGACTTCACGCAGGGCAACGAGCAATACGACCTGATCCTCGACAACGTCAGCAATCGCTCGCTTTCCGAGCTGCGTCGCGTGCTCAAGCCGACTGGCCACCTCGTGATCGTCGGCGCCGAGAAAGGCGACTGGATCGGACCGCTGATGCCGGTGATCCGGGCGAGCGTGGTCGCGCCGTTCGTCGACCAGAAGATGGGCTTCTTCATTGCGCAGCTCGAGCAGGGCGACCTCAAACTCCTCGGCGACCTGATGCAGTCCGGCGCGATGACGCCGGTGATCGACCGGCGCTACGCCTTCGATGAAGCCGCGCAGGCGATGGCATACCTCGAAACGGGCCGCGCCCGCGGCAAGGTGATCGTCGACGTCGAACCCGTGCGCCCACAATCCTAGCCAACAAATAACGGGGGAGCTTCCATGTCGATCGCACAGAGTGCCGGCCGCACCGCCGGCGCGCTGATCATCGTGCAGATGGTCGGCGGCTATTTGACCAACTTCGGATTGCTCGGCCCCGCGACGGCGCCGCCCGGATTTCTCGTCAATGCCGCACCTCACGCGCTGCGTGTGGGCGCAGCCGCATTGGTCGGAATCGTGGCGGGCGCGATGGCCACTGCCATCGCGATCACGGTGCTGCCCGTCTTCAAGAAGCACAGCGAGAGGATGGCAATGCTCCTCGTCGCACTCTCGATAGCAGCGCTGTCGCTGGCCGTCGTCGAAAACGGCAAGGTCATGTCGCTGCTGTCGCTGAGCCAGGCCTATGCAGCGTCGGGCGCTACCGATCCGGCGGCGTTCGAAGGCCTGCGCGGCGTGGTCGCGGCCTCGCGCAACTGGGCGCACTTCACGCACCTGATCGTCGGCGGTTCGACATTCTTCGTGCTCTACGCGACAGCATTCCGCTTCGCGCTGGTGCCGCGTGCACTGGCGGCGTTCGGGATGGCGGCAGCCGCATTGCAGATGGCGACGGTATCGATGCCGCTGCTCGGCGGACACGTCATTTTTGTGCTGCTGGCGCCAGCGGGGCTGGCAAATCTGGCGCTGGCGATCTGGCTGCTGACGAAGGGATTGGCCGACAAGGATGCCGTGACGATGTAACCGCATCGGCGCCGCAGCGTATACCTCCTGAAGAATTCGCGGAGGTGGCGCCGATGACGGACGACCGCACATTCTCACGCCGCGGCTTCGCGCAGGCGGTGGCCGGCGGCTCGCTGATCGCGGGCTTCGATGCCCTGACGGGATCGTGGGTGGCCGCGGCTGATGCGCATGGCACGCCGTTCGCCAGCCTGCCGCACCTGGATGGCGAGCTGTCGTTCGATCCGTCGACTCGCCAGGACTATGCGAAAGACTACGGCCAGATCGTGCACGAGCAGCCGCTCGCGGTGCTGCGACCCGGATCGGTCGAAGACATCTCGCGCATGGTCGGCTTTGCGCGCCGCTTCGGACTGAAGATCGCGGCGCGCGGCGAGGGTCACCAGCCGTTCGGCCAGGCGCAGGTGTGCGGCGGAATCGTCATCGACATGCGCTCGCTGCAGCAGGTGCATACGTTCACTGCTGACTCCGTCGAAGTAGACGCCGGCGCGAGCTGGCGCTCAGTGCTGCAAGCGACGCTGAGCTACGGGCTCGCACCGCCAGTGCTGACGAAGTTTCTCGGCTTGACGGTCGGCGGCACACTGTCGATCGGCGGCGTCGGAGTCGCGTCGATGCGGCACGGCGCGCAAGCAGATCAGACGTTGGCGCTGCAGGTCGTCACGGGTGAAGGCGACGTCGTCGTCTGCTCCGAGCAGCAGCGGCGGGACCTGTTCGAAGCAGCACTCGCCGGTCAGGGCCAATGTGCAGTCATCACGCGCGCGACGTTGCGACTGGAGTGCGCGCCGCGCCAGGTTCGCGAATACACGCTGCCGTATGCGGATCTGCAAACGCTCGTCGAAGACGCCACGCGAGTGACGCTCGAAGGACGCTTCGACGCCGCAGTAGCGCTCATCATGCCGATAGAGGGCGGCGCGAAGTACGCGTTGACTCCCGTCAAGTACCTCACCTCCCCTGATTTGCCAGACGATGCAGCCCTGCTGCGCAGTTTGCGGTTCATTCCCGGCTCCGCGCAGATCCGCGACGTCGACTACTTCGCGTATCTCGACGAGATGCCGCCGATCGATTTCACGCAATCGCACGCCGACCTGGGCTTGATGATGGCGCAACAGGAAGCCACTGCTTTCATCGGCAATGCTCTGCCGCGATTGACGCCGGATGACCTGGGTGGCGTGCAGGGAATTCGCTTGTTCTTCTGGAAGCGCACATCATTCAGGCGCCCGCTGCTGCGCCTGCCGGTGGAGCAGCTGGTCTGTTACGCGGCGTTGCTGCGCACTCCGACCAACGACTCTGATCTGCTCGCCCGCACGCTCGCGGGCAACCGCACCCTTTACGATCTCAACCGCGACGGCGGCGGCACACTCTATCCGTTCGCTGCAGTCGAGCTGACGCGCGAGGACTGGCGCCGACAATACGGCGCACAGTGGCACACGCTCGAGCACGCGAAGCGCCGCTACGATCCCGATGCGGTGTTCGCGTCGGGACCGAACCTCTACTTCACGTAGGCGCGCACCACACCTTCGAGGAACTCGCGGCCCTCGTACAACGACTGGACGCGACGCTTCTCGTTGAGTCCGTGCGCGTTGCTCTCCTCGGGCTTGGAGAACATGCCGCTCATGCCGTAGGTCGGGATGCCGGCGTTCATCAGGAAGCGGCCGTCGGTGGCGCCGGCGCTCATCATCGGCGCCACCGGCACGCCCGGCCACAGCTTCGCTGCCATCTTCTTCACCGGGCCCATGATCTCATCCGTCAGCGGCGGCGCGGACGAGCCTTCGCGACGGCGCACGATCGACACCTTCACCTGCTCGTCGCCGATCGCCTTCTCCAGCGTCTCCTTGACCTGCTCGGGCGTCGTGCCCTGCATCACACGGCACGACAGCGTGATCGTCGCCCGCTGTGGCAACGCATTCGCTGCGTGACCGCCTTCCATCTGCGTCGCCACGCACGTCGTATGCACGACGGCGTTGTAACTTGGATCCTGCATCAGGCGCTGCAGCGCTTGCTGGTCGTCCGGATTTTTCGCGACAGCGCTCATCGTGGCGCCGAGCTCGCCGCCGATCAGCGGACCGCTGACGCGGAAGTACTCGCGCACCACCGGCGTCACCTGCACCGGGAACGACAATTGCGAAACCTTCCCGGCGGCGGCCGCCACGCGATAGATCGCGTTGTCCGGCACGGGCCGCGAGGAATGACCGCCCGGGTTCGTGACCTCGAGCGTGAACACCTGGTGAATCTTCTCGCCGGCCTGCACCTGCAACGTGAGCGGCTTGCCGTCCGCAGACAGCAGCCCGCCGGCGCCTTCGTTGAGTGCGAACGCGGCGTCGATCAGCTCGCGACGATTCTTCAGCAGATAATCGACGCCGTTGACGCGGTTCGAGGTTTCCTCGCCGCAGGTCAGCGCCATGATCACGTCGCGCCGCGGCTTGAAGTTGCGCTCCTGCTTGAGCCGGATCATCAGGTCGAGGAACACGGCCGCCATCGACTTGTCGTCGGCCGAGCCGCGGCCGTAAAAGAAGCCGTTCTCTTCGATCAGCTTGAACGGGTCGCGCTCCCAGTCCGCACGCCGCGCGTCGACCACGTCGATATGTGCGAGCAGCAGTACGCCCTTCTTCGCGGGATTCTTGGCGCGGATGCGCGCGACGATGTTGCCGTCGTCCGGCTTGCCTTCGGGAATGACGACCTGCAGGTCATCAGCGCTGAAGCCGGCCGACTTGAGCCGGGTTTCGGCCGCACGCACGACCTTCGTGCACGAGCCCGTGGATTGCGAGGAATCGATCTCGACCATCTCCTGGTAAATCTCGCGAAACGCTGCGCGGCCGGGATCGGCGGCGGCGTGCGCGCAGGCGGTCAACGTCAAGGAAAGTGAAGCGGCAAAAGTCGCGATGAGTGTTTTCATAGGCGCGCAAGGATACAGGCTTTGTGCGCGCTGCCTAGCACTGTGGAACATTTGCCAGGGTGCGCGGCCCAAGTCTGCGGCGCCTGCGAAGGAGACACGTCCAGTGGCATTGAGCGCGGCAGCTCGCGAGCAGAATCGTCCTGCGCTGTTCGCGCTCGCCCTGCTGATCCACGCCGGGTTGTTCCTGCTGTTGCTGAGCCCGCGGCCGGCGAGCCGCGAAGCGCCCGAGCGCCGGGCCGTGCTCGTGCTGATTCCGGATACTTCTCGGGCAAGCAACCCGCCGCTCGAGCTTGCGCCACTGCCTCCGCCGCAGCTGCCGGAAACAGTGCCGCCCACGAGTACAGCACCGCAGCTGATCGCCCCACCGGAGCGCGCAGAGACGGAAGTCCCGCCGACCATCGACTGGCATCGCGATGGCGAGCAGGTCGCGCGCGATCACGCCATTTCCGCAGAGGCCAACCGCGAGCACCCGGGCGAAGCGGCCCCCAAGCCGAAACCGGACTTCGGCTGGTCGCACTCGCGCACGCGTCGTATCGATCCGATGGAGGGCGGCGGCTTCGTCGTGTGGATCAACGACAAATGCGGAGTTGCGATCGCTCTGCTGGCGATGCCCTTCTGCCAGTTCGGCAAGAAGCCGGCGCGGGGCGACCTGTTCGAGCACATGGACGACCCGCCCGTTGCCGGCGACTGGAAGGACGAGTGACCGCCGTGTAGCCTGCGGGCCATGGCACCCGACCCGGCACTGCTCCCGCTGCACGAATGGGAGAGCTTCTACGTCATCATCGGCAGCTCGGCGGCGGCGCTGACCGGCCTGACCTTCGTCGTCATCGCGGTCGTCGCAGATGCCGGGCCGCGCGCCGCGAGCCAACTCGGCATCGGGACGTTCGTCACGCCGATCATCGTGCACTTCTGCGCGGCCCTGCTGATTTCAGCCATCCTCAGCGCTCCCTGGCACAGACATATAGATGTGCAGATCGCGCTGGGCGCCTGCGCGACCGTCGGGCTCATCTGGACGTCGATGGTCCTGCACGGCACGCGCGGCATGCAACGGGAGAAGAGATACGAGATGGTGCTGGAGGACTGGGCGTGGCATGTGGTGCTGCCCTTGCTGGCCTATAGCGCCACACTCGCCACGGCGATCATTCTGGCGCTCGATACCGATCTGGGCCTGTTCATGGTCGCGGGCGCGGCGACGCTGCTGGTGCTCGTTGGCATCCACAATGCCTGGGACACCGTCACCCATCTGACCCTGCAGCGGCTCAAGACCCAGCAGGAAAAGCCGGATAAATAGTCGATGTCCGGGCGATGTCTGGAACGAGCCGTCTCGTTCGTCATTAGGGTATGGCCGCCGCCCGTCACGCGGGCTGTGGTCCTTCCGACGACCCCCACGAGGAGCCAACCCTATGAAGAAATTCTGTGCAATTTATCTCGGGACCCCCGCGAAGATGGAGCAGTGGAAAAAGCTCGACGACGCGACGCGCAAACAGCGCGAGCAGCAGGGCATGAAGGCCTGGCAGGACTGGGTCGACAAGAACAAGGCGGCGATCGTCGACAACGGCAGTCCGCTGGGCAAGACCAAGCGCGCTGACGCGAGCGGCATCAAGGACACGTCCAACGCGATGGCAGCCTGGACGATCGTTCAGGCCGAGTCGCATGAAGCGGCCGCGAAGCTGTTCGCGAATCACCCGCACTTCACGATCTTCCCCGGCGACGCCGTGGAGATCATGGAGTGCCTGCCGATCCCCGGCATGTAGTCACTGCGAAGCGATGGTTCGGCGGCGGGCGGCGAGCAGCCCGCCGACGATCATCCCGAGCACCGGCACGCCGAGGTAGACGTAGTAGGGCCACATCGCGAGGTACGAGACGTCGCCCTGGATGATCGCGCGCGCCCGCAGGTACGCGACGTTCGGTACGACGAGCAGCACGAGCACCGGCAAGGCCAGCGTGCCGAGCAGGCGCAACCGCCACGTCAGAAGTCGCACCAACAGTGCGCCGGCGAGCACGCCCCACAGGAAGAAGACCAGCCGGTCGATCCAGATGAACAACTCGTACTGACCGACGGCGAACATGCGGCTCAGCACCCGGCCCGTCCAGCTCGCAAGCAGATACATCGCCAGCACCCCGGCGATGACGATCAGCACCTGGCGGAGATGACCCAAGGCGCTGTGCGCGTTCATGGCGCTACTCTATATCCATCGCCGCCGCCCGTCCGCCCCGATCGTAGCTCGCCGCACCCAAACCGCACCTCGTCTCAAACGCCAGCATCCGGACCGGTCGTGGGCGCACAGTGCGGTCCATGCAAGCCGAAGTTCGCAGTAACGACAGCCTGCTCCTGGCCGACCTCGCGGAACGCGTGAGCGACGCAGCGGACGAGCGCGCCGCCCGCCACGCCTTTCGTCGCTCGTTCAACCAGCTGCGCCGCCAGCTGCCGCTCTACCCTGTCGGATCGACACCGTCGGCAGTTTTCGAAGCGGCGGCCACCGTCGTGCGGTCGCTCGCTGCAACTTGCCTGCCGCTGGCGGTCGCCGTCGCGATGCACTTGTATCCGCTTTGCGTTCTGCAATGCGTACCGATCCCGCTGCTGAGCGTCGCAAGACTGAAGCGGGCGCTGCTGCTGCGAACGATCCGGCGTCGCTCGCTGCTTCTCGCGAACACTGGGAGCGAGCGCATCCATGGCACCACGACGCCGCTGATTGCCACTCGCACGCCCGACGGCGTGCGGATCGACGGCAGGTGCGAGTACCTGTCGTTGAGCAGCATTGCCGATATCGTTCTGTTCAAAGCGGAGTTGGCGGACAGCAACCACGCCGTGCTGTGCGCCGCCGATCTGCGCGCGAGCAGCGTCCGCATCGGTCAATGGAAATTCAGCGGTGCCATGGAGCTGTCGGACACGTCATCGGTGACGTTCGTCGATCATCGCGTGCCGGACGGCCACTACCTGATCGTGCCGGACGCGGCCGAGCTCGGCTGCATCGCCGACTACCAGAGATCCTGGTTCCACTTGTTCATCGCCGAGATCTACCTCGCGCGTGTCGAGCATCTACGCAGCGCGCACGGCCTGCCGCAGATGCCGGAATATCGCGCCAGTCGGAGCGAAGTGGCGCGCCTCAGGCACGAGTCGCTGCGGCTGCTCGATGACTTTTCGACAGGCGCGGATATCGGGCCGCTGACGCGAACGACCGCAGCGCTCAAGCTGCGGGTGTCGATGATGTCGCAGACGACAGCGGCTGCGCTGCGCAGCCGCGGCCTGGCGGCAGAAGCCTGTGGACTCGGCTACATCAAGTCGCAGCCGACGGCGGACGAGAAGATCCTGCGCGGCTTCGGCGTGCCGGTTCTCGCGCGCTAGCGACTAGTTGCTACCCGTCGCCTGCTGCTTCATCGCTTCGACCGCGGCATCGCCCTTCGGCGCGGCTTGCTGCTGCTTCTGCTCGCGCATCTTGCGCATGATCTGCAGCGCGGTCGCCATCTCCGTCTTCGACAGCGCGCCGTCCTTGTCCGCGTCGACCATCGGCAGATAGCCGACGACGGGCTTGAAGCGCGGATCGTTGCGGAACTCCGCGGCGGTCAGCTTGCCGTCGATGTTGTCGTCGAGCGCGCCGAACGTGACGTTCTGCTGCAGCTCCTGGAACCAGTCGTCGTGCCGCTCGCTGGTGGTCTCGCCTTTGAAGCGGAAGCGCGCGAACGTGAACAGCATCTCCTCGGAGGTCTGTTCGCCGAAGGTCACGTGCTTGTGCGGATCGGGGTTGGCCAGGTTGGAGGTCGAGTTGTCGTAAACGTAGTCGGCGATCAGCAGCGAGCCCTTTGGCACTTCCAGCAGGTCCTGGAAGTGATACTCGCGCTGCCACGAGAAGTAGTAGCGCGGCTGGTTCAACAACACCTTCTCCGTGCCGTCCGGATAGCGGATGCGCAGCTTGGTCGAGTAGCAACGCGAATGGCAGTGCGGCTGCACACCGAACACTTCAGCGTCGTGCGGGAACTCGATATACGCGGTCTCCTGGTGCCGCGACTCGCCGGCCGGGATCTCGATCGAGAAGTCGGTGATCGAAGCCTGGCGCAGGATGTACTTCGGCTCTTCCTTGTAGAAGTAGTAGCCGACCTCGGTCTGGTCGGTGATCGGCTTGCCGATCGGCGTGTAATGCATCTGGTAGGCGAACGAGCCGCCGGGCGGCAGGTAGATGCCCGTGTCCGCGGGCGTCAGGTTCGGCGCGCCGCCCGGGCCATAGCCGCCGAGCGCGACGTTCCACGAGAAGCCGCGGCCGTTCGGATCGACCTTCGGGATCCAGCCCGCCAGCGCGTGATGCACGGCCGGCGTCGCGTTCGCCCACGCCGTGGCGCGCAGCCACCGCCCTTCGGGGATCTGGGTTGCAACCGAGCGGTCCTGGTAGTCGACGACGCCGGTTTCCGGCACGTTGAACGCGGGAATGTGCACGACGACGTCGGGCTCGCCCAGCGGCCACTTCGGCGCCGGCTTCGCGGCATCCGGCAGCGGATCCTGACCTTCGCCGCGCGGCGCGCCGGCCTCGACCCAATTGACGATCGTTTTCACCTGCGCGTCGCTGAGTCGCATGTCGTCGGTCCAGATCGCGCCGTGACGGTCCGAATGGTAGGGAGGCATGCGCTTGGTCCGCAGCACCTCGCGGATCATCGGCGCGAAGCCCTTGACGATGTCGTAGCTGTTCATCGCGAACGGCCCGAGGCCGCCCTGCGTGTGGCAGATCACGCACTTGTCGGCAAGGATCGGCGCGACCTGCGTCGCGTAGTCGATGTTCGCGAACTCGGCGACGTGCGCGCGATCCGGAAACTCGACCGGCGTGCCCTGCACGGCCGCCTCGCTCACCGGGACCACCTTGCCGTCGAGCACGGCGTTGAGGGCAGCGGTGAGATTCGCTTTGCGGTTCTTCTTCTGCGCGAACGAGTCGTCGATCGGGCCGTGATAGGCGACGGTCCAGGTCTTGGTCTCGATCAGGAATACCTCCGCCGTCGACGTGACGCCGAGCGCGCGGCCGACGAGCTGCAGCTCGTCCGCCAGGATCGGCAGATCCGCCGAGCCCGGCGTGCCGACGAACTTGTCGTGCGGGGAATTCAGCGACGAGTCGAGCAGCATGAACTGTACGTTCCTGCCCTTGAATGCGTCGCGAACCTTGTTGAGCGCCGTGACGGCCCGGGCCGAGACGGCATCGCCGTCGGCCGAGGTCACCAGCACGATGGCCGGGCTGGCGTTGTAGTAATAGAGCTCGTGGCCCATGCCGGTCTGGTCGGCCAGCATGAAGTTGTCGACTTTGGAGCCGGCAAGCGTGGCGCTGCCGTCAGCGCCAGCGGCGTTCCACAGGATTGTTGTAATTGCGGCGGCCAGGCCAGTGGCGTAACTGCGCTGCTTCGAGCGAATCATTGTGTTCCCCTTCAGGGAGGCAGCCCTGAGACTCGCTCGAATCTATCACCCCGCGCGCCGGAGAGTCTTGTCTGACACTGGCGCGCGGGGCGAAGGCCGATGCTGTGGATCTTTAGATTTGTCGAGACCTCATCGTTGGGTCACGGCGGGCACGCCCGCCGGCGCCGCCACGGCCGTGGGCACCTTCACCAGGCCACCGAGCCCGTCGCCGGACAGGCCCACTTCCTTGATGAGCTGATCGACCACCGGCGCATAGGCGCGATATTTGAGAGCGGCGCCGACGGCCTGCTCCGCAAGATTGCCGGACGTGGCAGCGGGCGTTCCGTCGGTGCTCTGCGCGCCGGCGGCCGTGCCGGCGTTGAGCCCGTCGACCTGCATGATGCGGATCGAGTCGATGCTCTGCATCGGCTTGACCGCCTGCTCGATGATGCGCGGCAATCCCTGGATCAGCGCGAGCTTCTCCTGCAGCGAGATCTGCGCGTTCGAGAGCGTATTGATGGCTTCGTTGAGCGCGCGCTTGCCGGCAGCTTCCGCCTCGTAGTTCTCGCGGTTCGCCTTGGCGAGCGTGCGAATCGCTTCGGCCTTCGCTTCCGAGGCTTCTTTCTCGGCCAAGGCGGACACCTTCACGCCGATCGCCTGACGCTCGGCTTCCTGCGACGCCAGCACCAGCGTCACCTGCTTGTCGCGCTCGGCCTTCGCCACCTCCTCGGCGGTCTTCACGGCCTGCTGCGATTTCACGGCGTCGGCCAGCGCCAGGTTGGCGCTCGCTTCGGCTTTCGACTGGGCCTCGGATTTCTGCGCGACCGAGATCGCCTTGTCCTGCTCGGCAATCTGCGTCGCGCGCTGCTGCTCGATCGAGGCGATCTGCACTTCGCGCTCGGCTTCGACCTCGCGCTGGCGCACGGCCTGCTGCTTCGCGACCTCGGCCTCGCGGATCTGTCGCTGCGCGAGAATCTTCGCTTCCTCCGCCTCGCGCGTCTTCGCGGCCTGCACCTTGGCGACGGTAGCGGCCTGCTCGGCCTCGCGCGCCGACACTTCCTGCGACTGCGCCAGCTCGGCGAAGCGCTTCTGGCGATCGATCTCCAGCTGCAGCTGCTTGGCCTCGAAATTCTTGCGCGAGATCGCCACCGACGTGTCCTGCTCGATCTCGTTGCGCTCCTTGGTGCGCCGCTGCGTCTGCTCGGTGAGCCGCGTCAGGCCTTCGGCGTCGAACGCGTTGTTCGGGTCGAAGAACTGCATCGGCGTCTGGTCGATGCGCGTCAGCGAGACGCTCTCCAGCTCCAGACCGTTCTTGAGCAGGTCCTCGCTGACCGCGTTCTGCACGCCCTGGATGAAATCCTGGCGCTTGTCGAGCAGCTCCTGCATCGTCATCGCGACCGCCGCGGCGCGCAGCGCGTCGACGAACTTGTCTTCCACCAGCTGCGACAGCTGCTCCGGATCCATGGTGCGCTGACCGAGCGTCTGCGCGGCGTTGGCGATGCCCTCCTTGGTCGGCACGACGCGCACGAAGAATGCGACCACGACGTCGACGCGCATGCGATCCCTGGTGAACAGCGAGTCCTTGCCGAAGCGCGTGACTTCGAGCTTGAGCGTATTCATGTTCACGAGAATGATCTCGTGCAACACCGGGAACACGAGCGCGCCGCCGTCCATGATCACTTTCTGGCCGCCGAGCCCGGTGCGCACGAAGGCGCGTTCCTTCGAGGAGCGCCGGTACAGGCGCGCCACGATCAGGCCGACGATCAGCAGCGCCAGGAAGCCGATGCCGGTCAAAACCAGGTTGTCCATCAGGAGTAGCTTCGTCATCCGTTTGTCCTCAGTTGCCCAAAAATCGGTGCGCGGGTGTCACAGCACGTCCGGCCAGGGATTGATCCCGGCCGCGAAGCGGCTGCCCGCGATCTGTTTCGTGAGCAGTACGCGCTCGCCGCGCTCGAACTGCATGCCGTCGGCGTCGGGCTCGACCATCACGTACAGCGTCTGGCCGTGCTCGTTCACGACGCGCGCCTGCGCCGGATACCCGGTGCGTGCCGTGCCGTTGACTACGGTCGCGACGCGACCGACGAGCGAATCGAACGAGACGGCGTAGGTCTGGTCCTGCGGAATCAGCCGCGCCAGCCCCGCCCCGAGAATACGCACGATCGGCAGCGTCGCGATCGCAGCCAGCGGCACTGCGACGATCGGCGGCAGCCACAGACCGAGGAATCGATGCGCGACCAGGTTGAGCGCGAAACCGGTCAATGCGAATCCCGCCAGGAACAGCACCAGCAGCACGAGCAGCGGTACGCGTCCGACATACAGCCAGCCGAGCAATCTATCGAAGGGCCCGTCGAAGTGATCGGGGTGAGGCAGCGCGTGCTGCAGGGTCTCGGAGAGATTCGCGCCGATCAGCATTGCGACGCCTTCGACGACGGCGATGAGCAGCATGAGAAAAGCGGCTGCCGTGAAAGGCCAGGTTTCTGCAGCGAACAGCACGGTTTGTGGTGTTACCTCTCGTCTCCCTCGATGGTGCTATTGCACGCGGTGGCGAGACCGGCAACAAGCGAGCGCCGGTGAATGGCCAGCGGCCACCGGCGAGTATTTTTCTTGACAACGAGTCAGGCGCGCAGGAACGCGTACATGCCCGCGAGCGAAACGCCGAGGGCATAGAAGATGACGTACGAAACCGCCATGGCCGCCAGTCCCAGCACGATCTTGCCGGCGCCGGCGCGATAGACGCGCCGCATGGCGATGAACAGGTACACGACGCTCCAGACGTAGATTGCGAAGTCGAAGACGTCGCCGATCCTTGCCGCGGCGCCCGCGAGCGCCGCGATGCCCGCGGCGAGCAGCAGCGCGAGCGCACTGACGAAGTAATAGAACGACTGGAAATGCAGCACGAACACCAGGCTCTCGAGATACAGCGGCCGCTGTCGGCGGTAGATCCAGAATTGCACCAGCGCGACCAGCGGCAACACGATGAACATCACCTTGGGCAGCAGGTTCTCGACCGCCGCGGTCAGCGCACGCCGGTCGTTGCTCAGCGCGCGCACGCACGAGCCTTCGAGATCCGGCACCAGGCGCAGCAGGAAGCCGGGATTGGCGGCAATCTGCGCGCAGTCGGATGGTTGCATCTCCCGACCGGCCGGACTCACGACTTTGGACACTTGCACCGCGAACACCGAGGCGACGACGAAGTAGACGATGGAGATCACCAGGTAGCTGCGAAACGGCGGGGAGTACGCGCGTCGCTTGCCGGCCAGGTACTGCTCGGTGAGCAGCCCGGGCCGGGTCACCAGGGCGCGCAGCGTCCGCCAGAACGACGAGTCGACGTGGAACATGCCTTCCAGGAACTCGTGCAGGAAATGACCGAAGGACAACGACACGCGGCTGTCCTGCCCGCAGCGACCGCAATAGCGATCGGCGAGAGGCGCACCGCAGTTGGCGCAGTGAGTATGCGCCCCGGACGTGTCGTTCATTCAGACCTCCGCCATTGCGGACCCGGCAAGTTTCGGCAGCTCGAGGCGCTCTCGGGTGCGAGCGATGACCGACTCGATCTCTCGTCGAAACTGCTCGCGGTCCGAGAGCAATCGCGCGAGCTCCGCGGTGCGGCCCTTCAACTCATGCACCCAACTGACGTCATGCCTCGCCTTCTCGATCTTGCGGAAATGAGCGGCGGCGTGCGCGACGTTGCCGATCAACCCTGCCGCCACACCCGCATGATAGTCCGACCAGATTGGCGACAGCGAATCGAGTTCTGCTTCGAGCACCGCCGACGCGTCCGCGACGCTCTGCAGCCGATGACGCAGCTCGATGACCTGGAGCCGTGCACTCTGCGCCAGCGACGTCGCAACCGCCTCGAACCGCCGCGTGCCATCAAACTCCTGGAACGGACTGGTCTTCGAACCGTGAACGGCAATGCTGTAGTCGAACGAGAGATGGTCTTGCTCGTGCCATAGCCAGCAGGCTCCGACGCTGAGGCCACTGCCCTTCGACCAGCGGCTCGGCCGGAATTCCACGACAGCCACCCACCAGCCGTGATCGTCGAGCCACGTGCGCGAGCGGCCTTGCTGCCGACAGCCCAACGGTGCCAGCACGGACCTCGCCGCCGTGGCAATGATGCGGTTGTGATCTATCGAATTCATTCTGGTTCGAGGGCGACCGGTCTCGCCGCGCTGGCGATTCTATCGAACCCCGTCCTATGATGGTGGCCAAGCTCCAATCCAACGAGATCGGCCGTGCACAGGATCACTGTCCGGGGAACCGACGGCACCGAGCGCACTTACACGCTGCACGGCGGACCCCTCACGATCGGCCGCGATCCGGGCTGCGGCATCTGCTTGCAGGACGCCCAGGTGAGCTGGCAACACGCGGTGCTGAGCAACGATGGCGGTGCGTGCTTCATCGAAGATCTCGGCAGCTCCAACGGCACGTTCGTGGGCGCGGAGCGAATTCGTCGCCAGGCGTTGAATGCCGGTGAAGTGGTGCGGATCGGCTCCTTCGAGCTGGCGTTGCAGCTGCAGGCGACGCCCTCGCCCACGTCCGCCAGCGAGCACACGATGTTCGACATGGCTGCGTTCCGGGCTGCGGCGCCGGGCCGGCGCGGCGCCGAGCAAACGGCCAGGCAGCACACGCTGACAGCCGATCGCTCGCTCGCGCGCTGGTTGCGCTTGACGCCGCTCGCCGAAAGCTATCGCACGGCAAGTCTGCGACAGGAAATCATCGCCGGCGTGACGGTCGCGGCGCTCGTCGTACCGCAAGGCATGGCGTACGCACTCCTGGCGGGCTTGCCGCCCGCGATGGGACTGTACGCTTCGGTACTCCCGATGATCGTGTACGCGCTCGCCGGCAGTGGGCGGCAGACGTCCGTCGGTCCCGTGACGGTAGACTCGTTGATGCTCGTGCTCGGACTGAGCACGCTGGCAACGGCCGGCACCGGCTCCTTCATCGCACTCGCGATCCTGCTCACCGCGCTGATCGGCGCGATTCAGCTCGCGATGGGCGCGTTGCGCCTGGGCTTCCTCGTCAACTTTCTTTCCTATCCCGTGCTGGCGGGATTCACGTCCGCGGCGGCAGTCATCACCGTGCTCGGTCAGCTCAAACACGTTCTGGGGGTCAGCGAGCCGCAGCACGCGGAGCTGTATCGAACGGTAGCGGACGTGCTGGTGCGTGTCGGCCAGGCGAATCCGATCACGGTGATCATCGCAGTCGGCTGTGTGGTTGTACTGTGGGGCGTGCGGCGCTGGGCGCCGACAGCGCCGGGCGCGCTGGCGCTGGTCATCGTCTGCACCGCCCTCGCCTATCTGCTCGGCCTGGATGCCCGCGGCGTCAGCGTGCTGGGGCCGGTCGCGGGCGGCTGGCCGCAGCTGAGCCTGCCCGCAATGCATTGGGCGGACATTCGCCAGCTGCTGCCGCTGGCGCTGACGATGGCGCTGGTCGGCTTTTCGCAGACGATCTCCGTCGGCAAGTCGCTCGGCAACAAGTTCGGCTACGACATCGACGCGAACCGCGAGCTGACTGCGCTCGGCCTGTCCAATCTCACTTCGAGCGTATCGCACGGCTACGCGGTGTCCGGCAGTCTCGCGCGTTCGGCGCTGAATGCTGCGGCCGGCGCACGAACGCAGGTCGCTGCGATCGTCTCCGCGTTGTGCGTCGGAGTGACGACGCTGTTCTTCACACCGCTGTTCCACTACCTGCCGCAGGCGACGCTCGCTGCGATCCTGATCGTGTCGTCGTTGCGACTGATCGACACGCGCGAGATCCGTTACCTGTTCAAGGTGAAGATCACCGAAGGCATCCTGCTGGTGTTCACGTTCGTCGCGACGCTGGCGCTGGGCATCATGCCGGGACTGCTGCTCGGCATCGTCGCTTCGATCCTGTTGTTCATCACGCTCAACACGCGACCGAACACGGCGATACTCGGCCGGCTGCCGAACACCAACATCTTTCGCAACGTGCAGCACTTTCCCGAGGCGCAGACGATTCCCGGCCTGGTCATCCTGCGCATCGACGCCTCGCTGTACTTCGCGAACACCGTCTTCCTGAAGGAAAAGGTGCACGAGATCTGCCGGCAGCACGCGTCGGATCTCAAGGCGCTGATCCTGGATGCGAGCGCCGTGAACGACCTCGACTCCTCGGCCGACACCGCGCTGCATCAGCTGTCGGCGGAGTTCAAGCAGAACGGCATCGAGTTCTACATCGCCGGCGTCAAGGCGCCGGTCCGCGATGTCATGAAACGCTCGGGCCTGTACGCGGTGCTGGGCAGCGATCACTTCTTTTTCACAATCGATGCGGCGGTCAAGCGGTTTCTGGACAAGACTCGCCACCGTCAATGAGGTACGCTAAAGCGGTCCAGGAGGGATTCGCGATGAACACTTCTCCGGTACGAAGCTTCGCTGCCGCCGCGCTCGCTCTCATCGCAACCTGCGCGCTCGCTGCCGACGACGAAACGCCCGGCTGCCAGCGTCCGCAGGTCACGACCAAGGAGGCCGAAGGCACCAGCGACGGCGGCATCACCGCGGAGCGGCACGCTGCAACCGCCGCCAAGCGCTTCGAGCTGATGGACGCGAACAAGGACGGCAAGATCAGCGTCGACGAGATCAATGCGAGCCACGGCGCCGAGAGCATCGTGTGGGCGAACCATCCGGTGTCGGCCGCGGAAAAACTGCGCAGCCTCGACAGCAACCGCGACGGCGTGCTGACGGTTCTGGAATACACCAACGGCTCGCAGCGGATGTTCGAGGAGCTGGATGTCGACGGTAATGGCGTGCTCACACCGAACGAGATGATGATCGAAGCGCCGCGGCGCTGAGACCGCCTCGCGCGGCAACACTAGGGCGGAGGCCGCTCCAGCTGATCCCGAGGCCATCTTCCCGGGTTGGCCGCTGCCTCGTAGGTGCTCTGCAAGAACTCCAGTACTGCCGCGTTGGGTGAAGCTGCACGGCGTGCTGCTTCGTACGGCAGCACGAACTCCCGCAGCTTCTCGCTGTAATGCGCGCCGAGCGGCGCGACCGGCGCGACGGCAAACCCCGCCGGCTCCGGATAGGCATACGAATAGAAACACGCTTCGGGGTACTGGTCGGCGCCGGCCCAGAAGCCAGCGCTGCTGACTTCATGCGAATACGCTTCGCGCGTGACCCAGTCGGGCAGATGCGGCACTCCGCCCGGGTGCGGCGGGGCCGCGCGGCCCGAGAAGCGTGTGACCGCGAGATCGGCGCTGCCCCAGAAGAAATGCACCGGGCTGCACTTGCCGATGAAGCGCGCGCGGAATTCCTCGAACACCCGCTCCACCTGCACGAGCACGCGCCAATAACGATTGACGTACTCGCCGTCGTAGGAGCGATGCACTTCGTCCGCGTCGAAGCGGATCGGATCCGGCAGCTCGTTCGGCAGCGTATGAATCTTCACCGGCACACCAAGCGTGGCCAGCGCGCTCATCACGTCTCGATAGAAACTTGCAGTCGATTGCGGCTGCAGCGGCACTGTGACTGTGCGTCCCTCGGTGCTGTGCACGACGAGGCGGTGCTCGACGAAATCGAAATCGATCTGGAACGAGCCGGCCTCATGCGGGATCAGACCGGTGCCGATCCCTCTCGCGGTAATGCGTAGTGCGACGTGCCACGAGTGATTCACCCACGGACGCTGCACGAGCGCGATCTTGCCGACGATCTGCAGCCACAGGTGCAAAGTGGCCGCAGTTTCCCGCCATGCGTCGTACGGTAACTGCGGCCAGGTTGCATCCAGCTGCTGCGGCATGCGCATACACTAGCACGAGGCCTCGTCAGTGCGCGGACGACCTCTGCTCGCTCTTCGTCTTGCCGCTGCGCTGCCGCGAATGACCGCCCTCCTCGATCTCTTCGATGATTTTCGCGCTGAACGCTGCGAGGTCTCCCGGATTGCGGCTGGTGATGATGCCGGCGTCGGCGACGACTTCGCGATCCACCCACTGACCACCCGCGTTGATCACGTCGGTCTTGATGGACTTGTAGGAAGTCACCTGCCTGCCGCGCACAGCATCGAGCTCGACCAGCAACCACGGCGCGTGACACACGGCCGCGACCACTTTGCCCGCATCGAGGAAGTCGCGAATGAGCTGCAGTGCCTGCGCATTGATGCGCAGCAGGTCGGGATTGATCTGGCCCCCGGGCAGTACGATCGCGTCGTACTCGCTGGCGCTGACTTCATCCAGCGTCTTGTCGACGGTGACGCTCTCGCCCCAGTCCTTGTGCTTCCAGCCCCGAATCTGACCCCGCTCCGGGGAAGCGACCACGACCTGTGCGCCGGCTTCCTGCAATTTCTGCTGCGGCACCTGCAACTCGGATTGCTCGAAGCCATGCGTCGCGAGAATGACCACTTTCGAACGGTTGATGTCCGGCATCACGAGCCTCCTTCGTTGAACACAGTGTGTTCGAATTGAAGGCGGCAGCGCCGCGCAGAGTTCCGCGCATCATTCGTAGCCGAATACCGTGATCCACTCCGACTCGGCGACCCGATACTTGTATTGGCCCGTGAGCAGGCGCGAGGCGACACGCATGTGACCTGCGCCGTAGATGACTCCGATCCGTTGGCCTGCGCCGCTGCTCTCGACTGCTGCCGCCAGTTTCTCGACCAGCCTGGCGTCGCGCGTGGTCACGATGGCGTCGCGCAGCTCCGGCACTCTTTCGAACAGTTCACTCTTCGATTCCACCTCTTCGACGCTCATGTGACGGCCGATCGATTCGCGCGTGCCCGTCAGGTAGACCCACACACCATACAGCGGCGACAGGATCAGCAGCGCCACCCGGTAGCGCAGCGGGATCTCGCCCCACGACGCCCGGAACTGCGCAGCGGTCACATCTGCGTGGATACCGCGGCTCTGCAGCAAGCCGCGATCGATCGCATCACGCTGCAGCACGAGGCCCAGCCGCTTGCGGTGAGTCGCCAGCGCGTAGGAGCGCGTGATCCACCAGGACTGCACCGATCCCACGCCCTCGAAGAGCACGACGTCGCACGTCGCCAGTCGCCGCGAGACTTCCGCGTAGTACTCGGCAGCGCCGATGTGGATCATCGGGAACAGGCATATATCCGGCAACCCAGGCGGACCTCGCAGCTGATGGCAGGCTGCGCGCAGTCCGATGAGACTGTTCTCCAGGAATTGCACCGCCGCCGCCTCATGTCACCGTGCAGTGAACACCCATGCTCCGCTCGCTAAGACCCACAGCAGAACGATCGACGCGAACACATCCGATACCATCGCCACGTTCTCGAGTCGGTTGCGATGCGCGTGAAACAGGTGGTTCACGCCTGCCAATCCATAGAAGACGCCGCCGGCGAGCGCGGCAGCAAGTCTCCACGAGGGCACGAACAGCGCCAGGACGCCGACTGCTCCAAGCGCGACATTGGCGAAGCCGAGCTCACGCACGAGAATATGCGACTCGTCATGCTCGAGCCCAAGAATGACGCGAGCGGTGTATGCCGGTTGCACGATTTGTCGCAGGCCTGCGAGGAACAGCCGGCAGCCGACGGCCCAGAAGACGAACCACTTGCCGATCAGCGCAGCGTCTATGGGTGCGCCGGTAGTCCACGCCTCGGCGCCGACGGACAGCAGCGGGAACACGAACATCAGCGTCGCGACTATGACGTAGTACACGGGCGTACCTTGTTACGTCGCGACATACAACAGCAGGTGCAGGATCCATCCGAGGAAAGGCAACGCCAGGAGTCCGGCGATCCACAGCCAGCCTTTCGCTCCGCGAGTCCGCACCAGGTACCAGGGCAGATACAGGATCCAGAAGAGACCCATGAACATGCCGATGTCGAACGAGGGCCGATCCACCTCGATTCGCCCGCGACTGTCCTCGTCGACCCAGGTCGCCAGCAGCAGCGCAAAGACGTAGCCCCAGACCCGATAGAAGTCCGCGGAGGGCTCGTAGCTGTGATAGAGCGCGGCCACGTGATAAACGGCCACCGCCACGCTCATCGCAATGACCACGCCAAGCAGAACAATACTGCGCGCCACTCTCTTCTTCTTATGTATGCCGCTGACTCCTCTGCGGCCGGCGCATTGTACGCTTTCTAGGTCGCAGGCACCGAGTGGTGCTCGTGCACGATGGTCCAGCGCCCGTCGAGCTTGCGCAACCCCACCGTCAGACGGAAGTCGAGCGGCACCCTCCGGCCGTCGGCAGCGATCTCCGCGCACTGCATGAGCGCGTAAGCAAAAGCAACGTCGCGGCCGGCGACCACGTCCAGGCGTTTGATGTCGAACGCCACTGGCTCCGGTTGCGCCGAGTAGAACAGAGCCCAGGTATTCTCATAGGCCTGCAGGCCACGCGACTCGAGCGGCGGCGGAACATCGAACATCGAAATGTCGGCCGCGTGCTGCGCCAGCACGGCGCGCAGATCCTTGGCGCGAACAGCGGCGGCCCAGCTCGTCAGCAGGTCGCGAATCGCTGCCTCTTCCACCGGCAAAGTGTCATCTGTACTCATATCCCTGGATAGCATCGCGAACGCACGCGCGGCAATGACGCGGGAGCTCGTCGCGCGAGATTCGTTGGCCGTTTGTGACGCTAGCGCACGATCTGCAGTGTCGCGCGGATTACCGAGTACGCACC
>DATBKP010000203.1:0-4524 GCA_036555785.1 Steroidobacteraceae bacterium | reverse complement strand
TCCCAGAAATCGCGCCGGCTCTGCGGATCGACCGCGCTGGTCGGCTCGTCGAGCAGCAGCAGCTCGGGTTCGTGGAGCGTGGCCGCTGCGAGCGCGAGTCGCTGCTTCTGACCGCCGCTCATCGTTCCCGCGCGCTGGGCGCGGCGGTCTTCCAGGTGATATTGCTTGAGCCGCTCCGCGATGCGCGCCGCCCGCACGTCCCCTGCGAGGCCGAAGATGCGGCCGATGAAATCCAGGTTCTCCTGGACCGTCAGGTCCTCCCACAGCGAAAAGCGCTGCGTCATGTAGCCGATCTTCAGTCGCAGCTGCTCGGCCTCGCGCGGCACCGGGTGGCCGAGCACCACGCACTCGCCCTCGGTGGGCCGCAGCAGCCCGCACAGCATGCGGATCGTGGTCGACTTGCCGGAGCCGTTCGGACCGAGGAAGCCGTAGATCGAGGCGCGCGGGATGTCGAGGCTCACGTGATCGACGGCCGTGAGCTTGCCGAAGCGCCGCGTCAACTGACGCGCGCTGATGGCCGGACCGCTGGGCGCGCGAGCGCTCATTGCCCCTGGTCCGTGAGCTCCACCTGCACCGGCATGCCAGTGGGCACGTTCGCGGCCGCGCGCTCGTCCAGATCGATGTAGGTGAGATAGGAAAGGCGCGAGCGATCTTCCTGCGTCAGCGCGTAGTACGGCGTGAATGCAGCATCGGCCGATACGAAGCGGACGACGCCGGCCAGATCGCCGTCGCGGCCATCGACGCGTACGCGTGCGTGTGTGCCCGGCAGGAATTGGGTCCGCAGCGGCTCCGGCACATACACGCGTGCATACGGTGTGCCGTCGGCGAGCATCACGATCAGCGGCGTTCCGGCAGTCGGCCGCTCGCCGAGCTTGTAGGGAATGGCCTCGACGCGCCCGGCTCGCGGCGCCTTGACGACATAGCGCGCCGCGCTGGTCTGCAATTCGACCAGCGCCGCGGTCGCCTGCTTCAGCGCGGCCTCGGCCTGGTCGACTTCTTCGACCCGCGTGCCTTCGAGCAGCAGGTTGAGTCGCGCGGTCGCCTGCTTGTTCGCGCCGGCGGCACTATCGCGACGGGCGCGCGCCTGATCCAGCGCCGACTGGCTGACGAGCTTGCGCGTGACGAGGTCCTGCGCGCGCTGATATTCGTTGGTCTCGGTCTCGAGCGAGCTGCGCGCGGATTCGAGCGCCGCGCGCGCCTCGGTGATTTCCTGCGCGCGGGGCCCTTTCACGAGCTCGGCGAGCCGGTGCTCGGCGACGTTGCGGGCGGCGACGGCCTGATCGAGCCGCGCCTGCATGGAGCCGAGCTCCTGGCGCATCAGAGTCTGCCCGGCCTGCACGGCATCGCCTTCGCGTACCGTGACCTCGACGATCGGCTCGTTGGATTCGGCGATCAGCTCCAGGCGGTCGCGCTCCAGCGTGCCGAGGATCTGGCCGTCGTAGGCGCTATCGCCGCAGGCCGTCAGCGCAACGGCAGCAAACAGCAGCGGAACAGCTCGTAGTTTCATGCGTGATGCTCCCGACTCGCCGCGGTCGTGCCGGCAGCGAACAGCCGCGCCGTGTGCGCGATGAGACGCTCCATCTCCTCCTCGTCGTACTTCAAGCCGAGCACCGGCCCGGCGACCGCGCGCGCCACGAACGGGAAGATGCACAGCGACATCAGCGACAAAGCCGCGAATCGCACGTCGAGATCCTTGCGCAGGCTGCCGCCCGCGCGGGCTCGCTGCAGCAACTCCATCACGAGCGGCGCCTGCCTGCCCGCGACGTCACGAATGAAGGTGGCGCGGAAGCGGCCCTTCTCCGCCAGCACCTCGTTGACGATCAGCGTCGCGATCCACGGGTTCGCGGCGGCGGTACGCATGTGCATGCGGATCAGCACCGCCGGGTCGACCACCGCGCCCGCTTGCGACAGCGAGCCGGCAATCAACTCACGCACCGGCGCGATGGCACGCTCCAGCATCGCGCGGAACAGGCCGAGCTTGGTGCCGAAGTAGTAATGAATCATCGCGGGCGTGGTGTCCGCCGCGACGGCGATCTGCCGCGCCGTGACGCGCTCGAACCCGTGCTTGAGGAACAAGCGGCTCGCTGCGTCCAGCAAGGCGCTGCGCACGTCGCTGTCGGCATCCACGGGCGGACGCCCGCGGCTGCGGAGCCTGGGCCGCCGGCGCCGCGGCAATTGTGCGCTGCTGCTCATTTCAGACCTCGCACCAATATTAAACGCGTGTTTAAATTTAAGCCAGTCCCGCAGGCGCAGTTGCAAAGAATCCCGACACTCGCGGAACTGCTTCGCGAAAGTCGGCAAAGGATGCGCTGCTTCCTTGTGGGGCGTGGCCGCCTGTGACACAAAGGCGCCACGTTTCCTGGGGAGGAAGCATGGGAGTTCGCCAGATCGCCGGCGTGGTGCGCGCCGGCCTGTGGGTCGTCGCGGTCGCGGCGCTCGCGCCGTGCATCGCGGCCGCGAACGACAGCGGGCGCGCGACTCGCATTGGCTATTTCGAACCCCTCCACGTTCTGCCCGCGGCGACTGGCGCCGCCCAGCGCAAGACCGGCGAGGTCGTGCAGCAGCTGCGCTTCGATGCGTTCGGCCGCCGCTTCGAGATCTCACTCGGCCTGAATGGCCGCCTCATGGTCAGCAAGCCGGGGCAGTCGGCGCTCCAGCTGTATCGCGGCTCGATCGACGGCGTCGCCGGATCGTGGGTCCGGCTGGCGTCGAAGGGCGATGTCCTGCACGGGATGATGTGGGACGGCTCGCAGCTGTACGCGATCGAGCCCGCGGCCGAGCTCGGCGACTCGCTCGCCTCGCCGCCGGCGGATTCGTCGCAGACAGTCATCTTTCGTCTCGCCGATGTCACGATGGACGCAAGCGCTGCCGCGTGCGGCGCCGAGAGCCTGCCCACCAAGGCGAGCGATGCGTTCACGAAGCTCACCACCGAGCTGAAGAGCACGACGGTGGCGATGCAGGCGGCCGGCGCAACTCGACGGCTGGAAATGTCCGCGCTCAGCGATGCAGCTTTCCGGCAGCGCTACGGCAGCGAGCAGGAGGCGCGCGACGCGATCCTGACGCGCCTGAACAACGTCGACGGCATCTATAGCTCGCAGCTCGCAATCGAGATTCACGTCGGCAGCCTGACCGTGCCGGATGCCGCGCACGATCAGTTGTCGACGGCCACCGATCCGAAGAGCCTGTTGCGCGAGCTGGCGAACCTGCGCAAGCGCACCAGCGAGCTGAACTCGAGGGGCGTGACGCATCTGTTCACCGATCGCGATCTCGACGGCAGCACGATCGGCATCGGCTACCTCGGCTCGCTGTGCGACCGGCAGAACGCCGTGGGCCTGACCGAGTCGCGCAACGTGTGGCTGGACTCGCTGGTCGCGGCGCACGAGCTCGGCCACAACTTCGGCGCGGATCACGACGGCGACGCGCAGGGCAGCTGCCCGAACACGCCCTCGTCCGGCTTCCTCATGGCGCCGGTCGTGACGGGCACCGACGATTTCTCGCCCTGCAGCCTCACCCGCATGCGACAGGGAGCGCAGCACGCGAGCTGCATCACCAACCTGCCGCCGGCGAACGTGACCATTCCCGACAAGCTCGGCGCGACGCGCCGGCCGCTCGGCTCCTCCTTCCAGTGGCAGCTGCAAGTGACGAATGAAGGCGGCCTGACAGCGCGCGATGTGCGGGTCGAGCTGACTCTGCCTGCCGCGCTCGCGATAGCCGACGCAAGCGTCGTTGGCGGGTCGTGCACCAGCGGCGGCGGCATCGCGCAATGTCAGCTCGGCGATCTCGCCGGCGGCAACTCGCGCGCGGTCGAGCTGCAGCTGAGCAGCAACGTCGCCGGTACGAACGCGATCAGCGCGCACGTCACCGCCAACCACGATGCGAATCGGATGGACAACGACGGCTCGGGCGCGATCGTCATCGAGTCGCCGGCGGACGTGGCTGTGACGCTGCGCGGCCCGGCAACGGCGACTGCCAACAAGACTTTCACGGTCGATTTCCAGGTCGCCAACGTCGCGGCGGACAACGCCGGGACAGTGACGGTGCAGATCGACGTTCCTGCCGGCACGACGATCGCCAGCGCCTCGCTCGCCGATGGCAGCTGCACGACGGACGCGTCGCAGATCGAGTGCACGCTGACGCCGCTCGGCGCCGGGCTTGCAGCGAGCGGATCCGTCTCGCTCATGGCTTCCGCGCCGGGCAGCGCGGCTTTACACGCCGCAGTGTCGGGCGACTACTTCGATTCCAATAACGCCAACGACACCGCAGATCTCGTCGTCACTGTCGGCAGCGCCTCCGCTCCTGCGACCGCGGAGCCTCCTGCATCCGGCGGCGGCGGAGGTGGCGGCGGCTCGTTCGGACTGCTGCTGCTCCTGGCCCTCGCTCCCCTGCAGCGCGCCCGCCGCCGGCGCGCTTGAAAGCACGCTCGACTGTCGCCATGTTGGCTCGCATGCTTGCGGTCCCCGCAGGTCTGAGAACGCACGGTGGCAACTTACAAGGACTATTACCAGGTCATGGGCGTGGGGGGGG
>DATBKP010000202.1:0-3563 GCA_036555785.1 Steroidobacteraceae bacterium | reverse complement strand
CCGGCTCGGCGTGTTCCGCGTGCACCAGGGCACGGTGCGAACCGGCTCGCAGCTCTTCGTCGGCGACGCGCGCAAGCCGTTCAAGGTCGCGCACCTGTATCAGCTGCAGGGCAAGGAGCACTCGGAGATCTCGCGCGCGATCCCCGGCGACATCTGCGCCGTGGCGAAGGTCGACGAGCTGCACTTCGACGCCGTGCTGCACGATTCGCACGACGAGGATCACTACCACCTGAAGTCGATCGTGTTCCCGCCGGCGATGGCGGGCCTGGCGATCGAGCCGGAGCGGCGCGGCGAGGAGCAGAAGCTCTCGGACGCCCTGCACAAGCTGGTCGCCGAGGATCCGTGCGTGCGCGTCGAGCATCACTCGAGCCTCAACGAGACCGTGCTGTACGGCATGGGCGATCTGCATCTGCGCGTCATGCTCCAGCGCATGGGCGACCGCTACGGCGTGAAGTGCAAGACGCACGTGCCGAGCATTCCGTATCGCGAGACGATCACGCGTCCGGCGCCGGGTCATCATCGTCACAAGAAGCAGACCGGCGGCGCCGGCCAGTTCGGCGAGGTGTACCTGCGCATCGAGCCGCTGGAGCGCGGCGCGGGCTTCGAATTCGTCGACGAAGTCGTCGGCGGCGCGATCCCCTCGCAGTTCATCCCGGCCGTCGAGAAGGGCGTGCGGCAGATGCTGACAGAAGGCGCGATCGCGGGCTTCCCGGTGCAGGACCTGCGCGTCATCGTCTACGACGGCAAGTATCACGCGGTGGATTCGAAGGAAGTGGCGTTCGTCTCCGCCGGCCGGCGCGCCTTCCTCAACGGCTTCCGCGAAGCCGGACCGATCGTGCTCGAGCCGGTGGTGCGCGTCGAGGTGACGACCCCGACCAGCGCGACCGGCGATATCACCGGTGATCTTGCAACCCGCCGCGGGCGCGTCAGCGGTACGCAATCCCTCGCCGGTCAACGCAATCGCATCAGCGCGCTGGTGCCGCTGGCCGAGATCACGGACTACCAGGCCCGCGTCAAATCACTGACCGGCGGCGAGGGCTCGTTCACGATGGAGCTGAGCCACTACGACCCGGTCCCGCCGCGCAAGCAGCAGGAGCTGATGAAGGCGTTCAAGACGGTGGAAGAAGATTGAAGGCAACGTGATGACGGTGATGAGCGTTGCGACTCATCACGCTCATCACCCCATCACCTTCATCACTTCTTCCTGAATTTCAACATCACCTGATCCGTCTTGTGGCGGATCGACTTGTCGAACACTTCCTTGGTGTGATCGTCGGCGGGATTCGCGAACAGCGAGCTCTCGCCGTCGAACGTCAGGCCGGCGGCTGCGAAATCGCGCTTGATGACCGCGGGGTCGATGCGATGCATCGCGTTGACCGTCGCGGTCGGGTCGCCGGCGTTGGCGACGTGATCGACCACCACCACGACGCCGCCGGGTTTCAGCGCGGGCACGAGCTGCGCGAGCGCCTTGGCCGGATCGGTCACCGGCCAGCCTTTCTTCGGCCGCCAGTACAGGTCGTGATAGCTCTGCACGAACAGCGCCGCGTCCAGCGAGGCGGGATCGAGCGGCATGGCTTCGACCGGCGTCGTCAGCTCGGTGACGTTCGCCAACCGGTTGTTGGCGTAGCGCTTGGCGGGCGCGTCTTCCGCGAACTTGCGGTACTCCGGGTTGTTGTACGCGATCACCTTGCCGTCCGCGCCGACGACGCGCGACATCAGCTCGGTGTAGTAGCCGGCGGCGGCGAAATAATCGAGCGCGTGCTGGCCGGGCCGCAGCTCCAGGAATTTCAGCACGTCGGCCGGATGCCGCCATGCATCCTGGTCGGCGTCGCCCGCGAACCGGTCGGGATTGGCGAGCGCAGCATCGATAGCGGCGGCATCCGCGGTCGGCGCGGGCGCCGGCTCGGCGGCGGCCGTGGGCTCGGGCGGCGGTGCTTCGGGCGCTTTCGCTGCTTCGTGTTTGCTGCACGCGGCCAATGCCAGCGCGATCGCCAGCCAGAATAAACGTCGCATGGTTACTCCTCCGTCAATGCATCGAGTCGCTCTGCGAGGTCGGTCAGCTCGCGCTGCATGCGCTTGCGTTGCGCCGGCGTCAGCGACGCGTCGAGAGCCAGCAGCAGCGACAGCGTTTGTTCGCGATTGCTCGCTTCTTTGCTCTTGTACTGCGCGGTCCATTGCGAGTCGGGCTCGCGCAGCAGCTGCAGGATACGCTCCTGCGCCGTGCCGCGGTTGCTAAAAGCATCGGCCAGAGCTGCACGCCAGCGACGCTGACTTTCCAGCCAATCGCTCGTCGTCGGTTGCAGCTGTTGCGACATCTGGCTCACCAGCTGCTTCTGTTGGTCGGTGACGGTGCCGGTCCAGCGTTTCACCTGCCGCTGCGCATCCTTGATGCGGGTCGCCTGCCACGTGCCGTCGCGGATCTCTTGCAGGGATTTGGCGGAGCGCTCCTTCGATTTCGCATCGAGGTTCGCCAGGAACTCCTGGACTTGCGCCGGCGTGAGCTCCAGCAACAGGCGCGTCGCCTGCGGCGCGGTCTGCGTGGTGAAGTCCGCAGCGAAGCCTTCCACGCGGGCGAAAGCGCGCTGATACGCCGCGCGGTCCGAGGGTCGCGCGACTTCCGCGGACAGCTCGCGCAGGAACGTCGCGTAACGGCTGAGCTCGGATTCGCGATGCCATTGCAGCGTCTGCGCCAGCCAGGTCTTGAGGTCGGAGGTCTGCTGGTCGTCGAGCGACACCAGGTTGCCGACATACCAGGCCGCGAGCGTATCGAGCCGGTTGTACACGAGGTTCGCGCAACCGGCCGCGCCCGCGACGATCAGCAGCACGCATGCCACGCGCGGCACGCGAGCGAGTCGGGACATTGTCGACAGGCGGTGACGCTCCACGGCCATCAGGTTAGCGTACAGTGGCGGCGTGTTGCACAGCTCCGGCTTCTTGTGCCTTGCCTAGGCTGATCCTTCTCGCAGCTGCCACGCTGGCGCTCGGTGCTGCGGGCCTCGTCAATGCGGTCGACGACGCCGACCTGATCGTGGAGCGCGTCGCTGGCGACGGCTGGAGCGCAGAGCACGTCGAGATCGAGTGGGATCTGCCCGATCGTGCGACGGCGACGATCGGCAAGCTCCGCTTCGCCGCGATCGCGCAGGAATTGCACGACGTCCGCATCGTTTGTCCGAGTCTGGAACTGTCCGTTCGTGCGATCGGCTGCGAGCGCGCGCGCATTGCCACGAACCTGCCGGGTATCGGCACGCAGTCATTGACTGCGAACCTGACCTACGGCCGCGGCGATGGATCGCTGAGCTGGCGTGTGGCATGGGATATGCGGCGCGTTCCGGTGGAAGGCCTCGTCGCGCTCGCGAAACAGCTGCGACTGCCGCTGCCAAAAGTGGACGCGAGCGGTTTCGCGAAGCTATCGGGTGAGGCTATCGGCTCGGCGGTAGAGCTGCAGTCCGCAAAGTTCGACGTAGAGTTGGTCGAGCTGACTGCGAACAACGAAGCCGGCAGTATCGCGAGCGACAAGCTGAACCTGCGCGTGCAGGGCAACGTGCGCAAGACCCGGGACGAGT
>DATBKP010000201.1:0-18828 GCA_036555785.1 Steroidobacteraceae bacterium | reverse complement strand
GGTCTGGCCACCGGCTTCGCGATGCTGTTTGCGTTCCGCCTGCTCATGGGCACGGGCGAATCCGTCGCGTACCCGTCGGCAGCGAAACTGCTCGCCACGCACGTCGAGCCGAGGCATCGCGCACGATCGATGGGGACCGTTGTGCTGGGTGCAGTCGTCGGCTTGACGGTCGGCGCGTTCCTGGGCGGATGGCTGCTCGGGCACTACGGCTGGCGAGCGATGCTCATCACGCTCGGTGGCGCATCGCTGCTGTGGTTGATCCCGTGGTTTGGTCTGTGGGGTCGCAGGACCGCTTCGGCGCCCGCAGCGGCGCCGACGACGATCGCAGTTCTCGGGCAGCGCGCGCTGTGGGCGGGCATGCTCGGCTCCTTCTGCATCTCTTACGCGTTCACTTTCATCCTCACCTGGATGCCGCTTTACCTCGTGCAGGAGCGCGGCATGTCGCTGACGACGATGACTGAGGTGGCCGGTTTCACCTTCATCGCGAACGGCATCGGCCTGATACTCAGCGCCTGGATCGTCGACAAGTGGATCGCGAAAGGCGGGAGCGCGAATGTCGCGTACAAGACCGTGCTCGCAGTGAGCAGCGCCGGCGTCGCGGCCAGTCTCTTCCTCTGCACAGTCGTCGGCCCAACGGGCGCGGTCATCGCGCTGCTGGCGACGGGCGTGCTCGATGGATTGAACAGCCCGCTGTGGGGTTCATTGGCCCAGATATTTGCCGGCCCGCAGGCCAGCGGCCGCTGGATGGGCATGCAGAACTCCGTGGCCAATGCCTCAGGCATGGTCGCGCCTGTCGTCACCGGCTACCTCGTGCAACAGACGGGACACTACTCGCTGGCACTGATCGTTTCGGCGTTCGTGGGTCTGATCGGACTCGTCGCGTGGCTAATCATCCTGCCGACCGTGCGACCGATCGATTGGTCAGCGGAGGAATCGTCATGAGTATGCGACTCCCGTCCGTGGCCGGATTGCTGGTGTGTGCACTGCTGGGTGTCGCCCATGCGGACACGGTCGAGCTGACCAACGGCGACAAGCTCAGCGGTCACATCGTCTCGATGAACGCGGGTGTGCTCACTCTGCAGACAGAGTACGCCGGCGAAGTCGCGATCAAGTGGAGTGCGGTAGCAACGCTGAGCACAGACGATTCCCTGACGATGCAAGTCGGTGGCAAAGAGCTGCAGACGAAACTGGCGGTGCATAGTGCAGGCTCCGCGCTCACGGACGCGCGCGATGTCGTCGCGCTCAGCGCGATTTCCAGCTTGTCCCGGCCTGAGTCGCCGCGCGCGGCCTGGCGCTTCGAGGGTAACGCCGACGTTGCGGTCGATATCGATCGTGAGACGAACGATTCGACGGACAACACGCTCTCCCTGAGTGCCCGGGCCGAGACGGATGCGTGGCGCAACATCCTCGATGTCGACTACCAGCGCGCCACCGCCAACAGCGAAACGACGAGCGACCACTCGGAATCGAGCTACAAGCTCGATCGGCTGTGGGGCAAGCATTGGTTCACGCGCGCCGGGATGCTGTATCGCGAAGACGCCTTCGCAACGATATGGCGAGCGCGGGGACTGAGCCTGGGAATGGGCTATCGCCTGGCCGACAACGACGTCAAGCGATTCGACCTGACCGCCAGCCTCGGACGCTTCAAGTTCGACCTTCAGCCGGACGCGGAGGTCTACGTCAACGCCGTCCTGCTGCAATGGGACTATCGCTGGAGACTCTTCGGAACTCATCTCGAAGTTTTCAGCGATGGCGAAGTGGCGCTACCGGACGTGGAAGGTGTCGACTACGTGGGATCCGGAAATCTCGGCCTGCGCTATCGCCTCAGCGAGTGGCTGTATGTCACGACCCGCTTCGAGTTCGACTCGGCGCAGTTGAACGGCGAGCGCTCGAGGAGCCAGCATTACACCGTGGGCGTTGGAGCGAGCTGGTGAGTGCACCCCCTCGTGGCTTGGCTCGTCGTGCTGCCGACGGTGCGACCGATCGATGGGTCGGCGAGCACGACGATCACGATTTCGCAGGCGCGATCAGTTTCCTGCTGCATCGGACAGGCCGAGCTCCTCGATGCCGGCGTCGTCGCGCTCGTCCTTGGCGCCTGGAAGCGCCGGGCCGCACAGATGGCCGAAGATCTCGAACGTCACGAGCTGCGGATCCTTCGCAATGACGGCAATCCAGCCGGTCGCGCCGCGGTATCTGCCCGTGCCGCCGGTAATGTAGATGGTCGACGACAATCCGCCGGAGTCGAAGGTGCGCTCATCAACGATGTAGTGCGCGTAGCCGGTGAGAGTGCCGTGGCGTGTCGTGAACACGTCGACCTCGCTCTGGTAGAGCGTCGAGATCGCCTCGGGCGGTACCGGGAGTCCGAAGCCTCCTATATCGGTGGGCACCTGATGGAAGAAGCTTTCCCAGGTGGCTTTGAGATCGCCCTGGGTCGAGCCGAGCAGGCAATTGTTGTAGCTGGGGTCCCTTTCGCAGGGCAGTTGAAACACAGGCTGTTCGCCTGTGCCCCTGATCTGCCTGCAATGCGGCTTGTCATTCGCTGCCGCCAGGTTGCTGGCGAGCGCCACACAGGCGCCGATGGATGCCAGCAGCGCCGTCTTCGTGGTCGTGGTCATGTCAACACCCTCCGAGTTGCCCGTGAATCCGCTGTGATAGCGAGCGGAGGGTGTCGGCGCCGATCCAATCGAGTGTGAAGCCCGGGTGAAGTGCGGTGAAGATCGGATGAAGCGTACAATCGGTCTGCACGCGCAGAGCGTCGGGACAAGGACATGCGATCTTCAGGGAGCGTCGCAAGCCGAATGTCGTCCTCTGGCTATCGCGTCGGTGACCTCGTCATCGACGACGGCCAACAGCGGGTATGGCGTGGCGACGTCGAGCTCGAGCTTCCTGAACTGTCCTTCAGGTTTCTGCTTGCCCTGGCCCGCGCGGCGCCGAACGTCGTGACCTTCGATGCGCTGATCGACACCGTCTGGTCGGGAGCGGTCGTCAGCCCGGAAACAGTAACGCAGCGCGCCAAACTCCTGCGCGAGGTGCTTGGTGATGACTCGCAAGCTCCGCGGTACATAGGCGCAGTTCGTGGGCGTGGCTATCGGCTGCTCGCCACGGCTGAACCTCTGACCGCCCCGGAACCGAGAGCTTCGGAGCAGCCCGCGCCGGCAATCGAACGTACTCAGCGCTGGCGCGCCGCAGCAGTGATCGGTGGGGTACTGCTGCTGGCGCTGGGTGCAACGCTCGCCACGCAGTGGCATGGACGGAATGCTTCGGCGGAAAGCAGCGCTAACGGCGCCGCAGTCGTCTCACAGCCGCCCCGAAGCATCGCGGTGTTGCCATTCGTCAACCTGAGCGGCGGCCCCGAGAACGAGCACTTCAGCGACGGACTCAGCGAGGAGCTGCTGAACCGGTTGACGATGATCCCGGAGCTGCACGTGGTCGCGCGCACTTCCTCGTTCTACTTCAAGGGAAAAACCGAGAACGTCAGAAAGATCGGCCAGATGCTCGGCGTGCGCCATGTGCTCGAAGGCAGCGTTCGCCGGGAGGGCGACCAGCTACGCGTGACAGCGCAGCTCGTCAGCACCGAAGACGGCTACAGGCTCTGGTCGCATTCCTTCGATCGGCATCTCGCCGACGTGTTCGCACTGCAGGACGAGATCGCGCGGACGGTCGCGGAGAAGCTCGAGTTGACGCTTGCCGCGGATCCGGACGCCACCTCGAGCCATCGCATGACACGCAACCCTGCGGCGCTCGAACTGTATCTGCGCGGCAAGCAGGAATATCAAAGCTGGGAGCTCGAGCGAATCGACAAGGGCATCGAGTACTTCGAGGCGGCGCGACGCATCGATCCCGACTTCGCTGCCGTCTATGTGTCGCAAGCGGAGGCGCTGTTCGCACGCGCACAGGTCACCGGCGAATGCTGCAACTTGATGGCACCATGGTCCGGTCCACGGCAGATTCTCCTGCACCGCGCGGTAGAGCTCGATCCGCGCAACGCCGATGCCATCGCCAGCCTCGGGCTGGACCTGATGCTGGCCAGAGATTTCGCCGGCGCGGAACGCGAGCTGCATCGCGCCGAAGCGATCAATCCCAACGGCGAGCTCGTCCTGCGCTATCTCAACATGTACTACCACGGCGTCGGTTGGCCGCCCGACCGCGCCATCGACTACGCGCGCCGCCAGTTCAAGCTCGATCCGTTGAACCCGCTCGCCGCCGTCAACCTGACGTTTGCCTATTGGCAGACGCACCACTATGAGGAGGCGGTGGCTGCAGGCAAGGCGGCCATCGCGCTCGACCCGAACTCATGGCGAGGATACTGGGCGCTCGATGCAGCCCTGATCGATCTGGGTCGTTATGAGGAAGCCATCGTGTCGGCGCGCAAAGCGACGGCCCTCAGCGGCAACAATCCGGACGCCGCCGGGGACCTGGTTGTCGCCTACGCAGGGGCAGGCAGGATGGACGATGCGCGCAAGCTCTTGCGCCAGATCGACGATCCCAGCAACAAGGCGCACCTGCGCCCGGCGTTTCGCGCCTACGTGCTCGCCGGGTTGGGCGACTACGAGGGAGCGACAGCGTCTCTCGAGCAGGCTTATCGCGAGAACGACGGATTCCTGCATGAGTGTCTGCACTACAAGATATTCATGCCGCTGCACGCAGACCCACGTTTCCAGAAGCTGGTTCATCTGCTCCATCAGGAGCGGCGCGTCCAGCACACGCGCGACATGAACCAGTCTCGATCTGCTGTTGCCGCGGCGAAGTGAAGCATGCGCGGCCACGATTGCAGGTCCGTGCGATTTCGCCCGCTCATCCAGGCGACGATTGCGATTGGCGCGCTCAGTCACATGGCAGCGACACTGGGGGCGGACAGGTTGGAGGAAATCGTCGTCACCGCCCGGCGGCACGCCACAACGCTGCAAGACACGCCACTCAGCGTCACTGCGCTCACTAGCGACAGGCTGCGCCGATCCGCAGCGAGTGACATCACGGAGTGGTTCGCCAGCGCACCGGGGTTGTCTTATTCGGACGATGGCTGGGGCGGGCATCGCACGACGTTCCGCGGCATCACCAGCGCCGCAGGAGTCGAGCCGCGGCCGCTCAGCGCGTGGTACCTCGACGATGTACCGATGATCACGTTCGCGGGTAGCAGTCAGCTGGGTCAGCTCGGCGCGCCGCACCCGCAAGCCGTCGATCTGGAGCGCATCGAAGTATTGCGAGGTCCCCAGGGAACGCTGTTCGGTTCGAATGCGCTCGGCGGCGCCGTTCGGCAGATCACGCATGCTCCCGAGCTGGACAAGTTCTACGGTTGGGTGGATGCCGGTGTCTCGACGACCGCGCACGGCGGTGACAACCATCAGCTCAGCGCGGTATTGAACGTACCAATTGTCGAGGAAGCGGCGTTGCGCCTCGTCGGCTATCGCTATGAATACGGCGGCTACATCGACAACGAAGCGCGCGGGATCGCCGACATCGACAATTCGGACACGACCGGAGGACGAGTCGCCGTTCGCTGGCAGCCCACGACGGATCTCACGCTCGGTATCCGGGCGCTAGGGCAGAAGCGCACCGCGCGCGGTTTGAGCTCGACCGACGTCGTCGCAGGTAGCTATCGGCAGCGGCGATATGCGCCGGAGCGGGACATCGAGTCCTGGGAGCTCTTCAACTTCACGCTCGACTACGACCTGCCTTGGGCTCACCTTGCCTCGAGCACGGCTTACGTCGATCGCCAGCCCATCCTGACGTTCGACATCACGAGCGGTACTGCACCCTTCGTCGGCTTCACGATTCCTACCGGCAACGACTACAACGACGGCGTTCGCGATCTCGTGCAGGAGTTGCGCCTCGTTTCTGCCGCCGAAGGCAAGCTTGCATGGGTTGCCGGCGCGTATTACGAGACGCAGGATCGTGCCACTCACCAGAACTGGCTGTCGCCGGGATTCGATGCGGCCACCGGCGGCCTGGCCGCGAGCTTCGGCTATCCCGACAGCCCGTGGCACGCCGACTACTTCTCGCACTTTCGTCAGCGCGCTCTTTACGGCGAAGTAGCATATGCGTTGGCGGCCGCGTGGCGAGCAACGATCAGCGGTCGATGGTTCGACTTCAGCGATCATCTCGATGACGATTTCGCCGGTCTGCTCGCCAGCGGCGCGACGAACGCGCACGCGGACTATCGCGAAAACGGAGTGACGCCGCGCTTCGCGCTCGAGTACCGGCCGGGCGAGCACACGCTGATATTCGTCAGTGCCGCGGAAGGATTTCGACCCGGCGGCGTCAACGAATTTACGGCGGATGTGCTGCAGAGTTGCCAGCAGGACCTGGATGCACTGGGGCTCGCGTTCGCGCCCGGTTTCGCATCCGACACGCTGTGGAACTACGAAATCGGAGCGCGAGTGCGCACACTCGACGGTCGGCTTGGCGGCAGTGTCAGCGCGTATCACATCGACTGGCGCGATATGCAGACGCTGTTGCTGCTGCCTTCGTGCGGAGCAGGGCTCACAGAGAACGCAGGCCGGGCCTCGAACAACGGCGTGGAAGTAGAGCTCTCGTGGCTCGCGCCGGGCTCGCTCGAATTGATGGTGAGCGCATCGTACGTCGACGCGCGTCTCGAAGAAGACGTGCCCAACCTGGCGGGCGAAGCGAACCAACGCATTCCCACGGTTCCGGACTGGACGGTGAGCGGCAGCGCACGGCGCGGCTTTCACCTCTCCGCGGGCCTTGCGGGATTCGTGCAAGCGGACTTCCAGTATGTCGGCGGTGCCTGGAACACGTACGACGCCACGACCCGGAAGTGGGTGGCCTCACGCGAGCTCTTCAATCTGCGTGCCGGTGGGCAACGAGGACGGTGGGAGGTCGAGCTCTACGCGGAGAATGTTTTCGATGAACGAGGCGTGCTCTACCACAATCTGAACTTCCTGGGCGAATGGCAGACGCTGGTTCGACCGCGCACGCTGGGCATGAGGGCGCGCGTGGGCTTTTGAGCTGAGCCTGGACGACGATCACGCGACTTTACTGACGTGCCACTTCTCCGGTCCTGATGCGCCAGCGGATGAATACGCAACAGCGCTGCAAGCACTGCCTGAGTCCGCGGGAATCTCGGTCATCGCCGCGCCGGGCTATTCCGCGCGGCCCGCGGCAGCGGACATACAGCAGGTGCTTGTCGAGCACATGAGTCAGCCACACCGCTTTCGTTTTGCAGTGCTCGACGCGCCGCCCGTGGCGACGATTGACGAAGCGCTAGCGGCCCGGTCGGGGATCGATACTTCCTACGCGGCGATGTACTACCCGTGGGTCACGGCCGCAAACTCAGTGCAGCTCCCGCCGAGCGGCTTCGCGTGTGGCATCTACGCACGCACGGACAATGCGCGCGGCGTGTGGAAGGCCCCTGCCAACGAGACCGTCATCGACGCGCTGGGCCTGCAGGCCTTGATCGACGACCAAGGACAGGAACGTCTCGGGCCGCAAGGTATCAACGGCATTCGATTCTTCCCTCTCGCGGCATCCTGCTCTGGGGCGCTCGTACCACGAGCTCAGATCCAGAGTGGAAGTACGTCAACGTGCGGCGCTACTTCATCTACCTGGAGCAGTCGATCGACAAGGGCCTCCAATGGGTGGTGTTCGAGCCGAACGGCGAGCCGCTCTGGGCGGCTGTACGTCAGACTGTTACGAACTTTCTGCTGAACGACTGGCGCGCCGGCGCACTGATGGGCAGTACGTCCGACGAAGCCTTCTACGTTTTTTGCGACCGCAGCACCGCCGGCTGCGGACTACAACTCCTACATCGCGCCGGTCAACGTTTGTAAGCAACGGAACTCACAGCGTCGGCAGGAATTAGCCCCCCTGCGCACTCAGATCACGCGCGTGGGAGACCTGGCGATGAACAACGGAATCTCGATCCGGGCACTCTGCCGGACTTCGCTCGCTGCCCTGTCCATCCTGCTCGCTCCCGGCCTCGCGCTGGCCCAGGAGCAGTTTCACGAAACGGATTTCAGTAATGCCAGCGAGATCGGTCGCTGGACCGTCTCGTCGGGCAGCTGGAATATTCAGAACGGAGCCTTCGTCAACTCCGCCGCCGGCGCAACGAATATCGCGACGGTGGAAACCTACGACCCCTTCGATCTCGATACGATCGAAAACGATGTCGCGTTGCAAGTCTCCGCCGTCATCACCAATAGCGCGGCGAACGGACTCGTCGGGGTGGTCTTCAACTACAGCGATCCCGGCAACTACTACGAGATCACTTTCTCGGCATCGGGCGAGGTTCATTCGCTCACCGTCCGCGGCGGCGAGACGATACCCGAGGAGGTCAAACACATTCCTGCGCCGGGCGTGAACAAGTGGTTTCGCATCAGCGTGCGGCAAGTGGGCACGCAGTTCGACGTGAAGGTCGATGGCGTGCCGGTCTTCACCGGATCGGTAGAGCTGCCGGCCGGCGATGTCGGGCTCATCACTCACAATACGCGCGCGCGCTTCGACGACTTTTCGGTGAACAGCTTCGATCGGCTGATCGATCCGTACGGCGACACCTTCCGGCAGGCGTCGCTTCGCGGCTGGACCAACCTGCGACCGCAAGGAGACGGCTGGTCGGCGGGTCCCTTTGGCCTGGAAAGCCTCGCGATCGGCGCCAACGACATCATGCTGACGCCGCTCGTGGATCTGTTCCACTTCGGCTTCTCGCCGAGTCCGCGGCGCTACACGATCAAGACGCAAGTCATCAATCGCTACGGGGCCAGCGGCAACCTGGTGGGCGTAGTGTTCTATCACGATGCTCAGCACTACGACGAGGTCGTCTTCTCCCCGACGGGCGTGGCAAGTCTTCGCCAGGTCACCAACGGCAAGCGCGTCACGCTGGCGACGGCACCGTATGTCGGCGGCGGCCACAACACGCCATTCGAGCTCGAGGTGGCCTATCGCGGCGACCAGGGCGGCCCCGTGTTCAGCCACGTCAAGACGAACGGACATCTGGTCTTCGACAACCTGCCGTTCAACCTGGAAGACGGCCAGATCGGACTGATCACCCACTTCACGAACGCGAGATTCGTGAGCCTGGCGGCGGCGCCGCGCTTCTTCCAACCGCTGGTTACGGACTTCAGTAGCGGATCGTTCCCGCGCGAGTTCTTCTCGCCCATCTCGACCTGGCGCGTGCAGAACGGCGCGATGAACAGCTTTGGCATCGGCAAGAGCGACATCGCCGGTTTCGATGTCTGGCACGATCTCTCCGATCTCGACTACCGCGTGCGCGTCACCAACAACTACGGCGCCGCCGGCAACCTTGCGGGGCTGATGTACGCGTATCGCGCGCCGGATGACTACTACGAAGCCGTCTTCTCTCCAACCGGTGTCGCATACTTGAACAGGGTTCTCAAGGGCGTCACGACGAGCATCGCCACGGCGCCGTACGCCGGTGGCGGTCCACATCAATCGTTCGATGTGCAGTTGCTCCAGCGCAATCGGCACACGACGGTCTCGGTGAATGGCGTGACGGTCTTCAACAATGTCGACCAGCCCGATACGGGCGTCGGGCGTCCGGGTCTCGTGACGCACTGGACCAACGCGAGCTTCGACAATGTCTCGATCACGGAGGCGCCGCCACTCCAATGAAACCGATCGTGGTGACGGACCAGGCTGCGGGAACGGCCGGGATGAAGTTGGTGGAGCGACCCGCCCCACAGGCAGCAATCAACGGCGTCGTCGTCCAGGTTCATGCGTCGGGATTCGTCCCGACCGAGCTGGCGTGGCCTTCGACCTGGACCGATCGCCTCGGTCGTGACCACAGCGTCTTCGGCCTCACGGACTGGTATCGCGACGGCACCCTCGCGGAGTACGCGGCCGTGGGAGGCGCGCAATCTCGCGCCGCTGCCGGGCGACGTCGACTTCACAGTGGGCGCGAGTCTGCCGATCTCGGGCCTGACTGCGTGGCAGGGATTGTTCGAGCACGGCCGTCTTCACGTGGGACAGAGCGTCCTCGTGCATGGCGCGGCCGGCGCGGTCGGGTCGATGGTGAGGCAACTCGCACGCGACTGCGGACGAACATCGGCAACTTCTCGAGCTTCGCCGATGCCGTCGCAGCCTTCAACCCGACCGAGCGGCGGAAGGGGAAGACGATCATCTGCGTTCGTCCGTGAGGACTCACGCGACTTTACTGACGCGCCACTTCTCCAGCATCTGCGCCAGCGTCGAGCGGTCGACCGGCTTCGACAGAAAGTCGTTCATGCCGGCGGCGAGGCAGCGGTCGCGATCCTCGGCGAAGGCATTGGCCGTCATGGCAATCACTGGCACGTCGTGATCGAGCACCGCGGACGACAGATCACGGATGTGACGCGTGGCCTCATACCCATCCATCTCCGGCATCTGGCAATCCATCAGCACTGCTTCGTAGCGCGTCGCGGTCAGCCGCTGCAGCGCCTGCTTGCCGTCCTCGGCGAGGTCGACCTCGTAGCCCATCTTCTTCAGCATGTGCAGGGCCACTTTCTGATTGACGACATTATCCTCGACCAGCAGCAGACGTCCCTTTGCACTCTGTCGCGCGGGCAGCGCTTGCACCGGCGCCGCTTGCATCGCCGGCGGCTGCGGCAACGTCACCCGCGTCGATGAGTTGAGCGGCGCGCGGACCGGCAGCGTGAACCAGAAGGTCGATCCATTGCCTACTTCACTTTGAGCCGAGATCTCGCCGCCCATGAGCGCGATCAACTTCTTGCTGATCGCCAGCCCGAGGCCGGTGCCGCCGTAGCGACGTGTGATCGAAGCGTCGCCCTGCGTGAAGCGCTCGAACAGCTTGTCGATCTGCCCGGGCGCGAGGCCGATGCCGGTATCGATGACGTTGACGCGAACTCGATCCTCGTCGAGTTGCCACGCCTCGATGTCGACCGAGCCCGACGTCGTGAACTTGATCGCATTGCCGACCAGGTTGAGCAGGATCTGCCGCACACGGACCGGATCGCCGATCAGCATCTGCGTGGTGGTCGGCGCGAAGTGCAGGTTGAGCGTCAACCCTTTCGCAGTCGCGCTCGGTTGCAACAGCGACCGAACCTCATTGCAAACCGCGCGCAGGTCGAACTGCATGTTGTCGACGCTGAGCTTGCCAGCCTCGATCTTCGAATAGTCGAGCACGTCATTGATGATCGTCAGCAGTGCGTCGCCGGAGCAGCGGATGTTCTCGACGAACTCGCGCTGCTCGCCGTCGAGCTTGGTATCCATGAGCAGATTCGCGAATCCCAGCACACCGTTCATCGGCGTGCGGATCTCGTGGCTCATCATCGCCAGGAACTCGCTCTTCGCGCGCGATCCCGACTCGGCGCGCTCGGCCTGCACTTCGGCCTGCTGCTTCGCGCGTGCGAGCTTGCGCCTGATGATGCGATCGCGTCGCCGCGCGCGTCCCGCCGCGAGGCTGAGACGGAACGTCATATAACCGGCAAGGAGCGACAGCAGTGTCACGGCTGCGAACGCAGTCAGGCCGGCGCGACGAATGGTGGCGAGTCGTGCATCGAAGTGATGGACCCACATATCGATGCCGACGACGCCGACGAACTCTCCATTGGAGTCGAAGAAGGGCGCGTACGCGCTCATGTAGCTGCGCAGGGCTTCCTTCACCGGATGGTCGTTGACGGCGGGCTCGTGAAACTGCAGCGCGTGGCGCAGCGCCGGGTCCGCCGTGTTGTAGGGCTCCATGATCGGGTCGGGCGGCAGGTCGTCGGGGACCACCTTATATAAGTAGTCCGTACCCAGCACGAAGTAGATCTGGTCGCCCTTGAGCACCGCGGTGTAGACGTAGATGACGTCGGTCGTGGCCTTGTGGAAAGCCACCAGCGGCGCGAGCATTTTCAGATGCTCCGGACTGCCGGCCTGCGCATTGGATGTCATCGTCCGATGCGCGTCGCCGTCGACCTGGATCGCTGCAACATGGGCCAATTGCAGCAGCTCCGATTGAATGGCGCGCAGCTGGCCTTCGCGAGCCGCGTGCCAGGTGTAGAACAGGCCGAGCGACGCAATAGCCAGGATCGAGCAGCCGGCCAGGATGCCGTGCAGCACCGATCGATCGCTCCGCCAACGTGTCCGTTTCGCTTTCATTCCCGCTGCCTTGACCCGCATATGACAGGAAAGCGGGCCGGCAGCGCGGACTTAGCTCTCATTCATGGCGAACGGGCGGGTCCACTACGGTTTGAATGCGAGTACCGACACGCTTTTGACGCCGAACTTGCGGCTGGCGGCGCGGGCGTTGTCCGAGATGAACTGATAGGCGGGATTCTCCTGGATCGTGTCGACCCGCAGGCCCGCAGCTTCGATCTGGTCGCGGTAACTTTGCTGCTGAGCGGCGCCGCCGATGCAGGCCGCCCACAAGGTTGAATTGCACACGATGCTTTGCGGCAGTTGCACGTCGGTCACGATGTCCGCGATGGCCAGGCGACCGCCGGACCGCAGCAGACGGAAGGCTTCGCGGAACACCTTGAGCTTGTCCACCGCGAGATTGATGACGCCGTTGCTGATGACGGCATCGACCGAGGCGGGCGCACACGGAACGTCCTCGATGTAACCCTTCACATAGGTGACGTTGACGAAGCGATTTAGATCCCGCAGCCGCGTGGCTTTGGCGAGCTGTTCGTCGGTCATGTCGACACCGATGACCTTGCCGGAACGCCCGACCTTGAGCGAGGCGAAGAAGGTGTCCATGCCCGAGCCGCTGCCGAGATCGAGGACCGTTTCCCCTTCCTCGAGCCGCGCCAGGTGAAAGTAGTAGCCGACACCGGCAAACGAATCGATCGCCGGTTGCGGAAGCTGGTCGAGGTCAGCCGCCGGGTAGCCCAGGCGTTCCGCCATCGCGCGACCCATCTCGAAGTGAAAGTCGCCGTGGGGATTCTGGGCCACGCTGCGATACATGGCCTTGACCTTCGTCTCCAGTTCCTTGGGATCGAACGCATTCGATGCGGTCATGACGGAGCCCCCTTTCCCGTTGAACGAGAGAATGGGGCAGAATGGCTCAGCGATGAGCCGCGTGACGCATTGGGACACCGTCTATACGACGAAGCAGCCGGACCGGGTGAGCTGGTTTCAGCCGCACCTGGGTCTGTCGCTCGAACTGCTCGAGCGCGTCGGTTTGCGTCGCGAGACGCGCATCATCGATATCGGAGCGGGCGCATCGACGTTGGTCGATGATCTGCTCGCGCGCGATGTGCAAGCAGTGACGGCGGTGGATATCTCTGTAGCGGCGCTGCAAGTAACGCGCGACCGTCTCGGCGAACGTGCCGACCGAGTGCGCTGGATTGTTAGTGACGTCACGCAGCTGACTCTGCCGCAATCCAGTATCGACATATGGCATGACCGCGCGACCTTGCACTTCCTCACGACACCGGCGGATGCGCAGGACTACGTGCGAGTGGCGTCACACGTAATCGCGCCCGGCGGCCACGCGGTCATCGGCGGCTTCGCAAGCGACGGCCCCGATCAATGCAGTCTCTTGCCCGTCGTACGGCGCGACCCAGAACAAGTCGCCGAGCTCTTTGCCGAGGAGTTCGATCTCGTCGAGGCCCGCCGTGAGACACACACGACGCCCGGCGGGTCTCCGCAGAAGTTCGCGTACGCACTGCTGCGCAAGCGATCTCGCTAAGTCAAGCGTACCCTCGGAAATGTTTCGCGCCTACACGCAACCGCTGCGCGTAGGCGAGCGTTTGTTCAACTCACGCTCGCGAAATCTTCCCTTCGGTCCACAGCGAGAATTTTATGGGCACCCAGACACCGAATCCCCCGGGCCAGCAGCCGCAGACCACGCCCGGAAAGCCGGGCTCGCGGCAATCGCCCGACAGCAACGAGGGACGCGACGTCCCGAAGACCGGACGCGACGCGGCGGAGCCGCTCGAGGACCTCGATGACATCCCGACCGACGACGACGAAGGCGGCGATGCAGACGAAGACGAGGATGAAACCTAGTTCGTGCGACACGCGCGGGAGTTGATCTCCCGCGCGTTCGTCAATCATCCTCAGCCGTCGCGCTTGCGAAACGCGGCTTCGCCGACGTCCGACACTTTGACCCACTTCGGATCGGGCGGGGCGCCGGGCACGTAGCTGTCGTGCCAGTTCCACCACTTGTACCGCTTCGTCTGCGGGTAGCCTTCGGGCGAATCTTCGCCTTCCTCCTGGCGTCCGAGCGCGGTCAGGTCGAGATAGCTCCACACCGTGCCCATCGCTTCGTCGCCGCGGTTGTTGATGAAGTAAGTGCGATACACGCGCTCACCGTCGCGGATGAACGCGTTGTGGCCGTGCCATTCGTTCACTCCGAAGTCGGTGTCGAAGCTGTCGGTGATCGTGTACCACGGCATGTCCCAGCCCATCTTCGCCTTCAGACGCTTGATGTCCGCTTGCGGCGCACGCGAGACATAGGCGAGGGTAGTGTCCCGCGCATTCAAATGAGCCAGGTGCGAGACCTGATCGGCACCTAACGAACATCCGACGCACGCGTGCTCCGGCCAGCCGTGCACGCCGGGCTCGAAAAATGCGCGATAGACGATCAGCTGGCGGCGGCCCTCGAACAGATCGAGCAGGCTCACCCTGCCGTTCGGGCCCTCGAACACGTAGTTCTTATCTACGGCCATCCAGGGCATCCGCCGACGCTCGGCGGCGAGCGCGTCACGGCTCCTGGTCAGCGCCTTCTCTTTGAGCAGCAGTTGCTCGCGAGCGGCTTCCCATTCTTTGGGCGATACGACAGGGGGCGTATGCATGGTGATGTCTCCTTGCTCTGCGGGTGTTGCTATAGGCATGACGACCCAGCGGAGTTCATTTCGACAGGCGCTGCGTAACGCTTTTGCGACGTGCGAGGAGTAGGATCCCCGTCCCCGCCCGATCAGGAGAGAAGCCCATGAGTACCCTCATCACCAAAGACGGCACAGAGATCTTTTACAAAGACTGGGGCAGCGGACAGCCGATCGTGTTCCACCACGGATGGCCCCTGTCGGGGGACGACTGGGACAACCAGATGCTGTACTTCCTCGCTCAGGGCTATCGCGTCATCGCTCACGACCGTCGCGGCCACGGTCGTTCATCGCAGTCCGCCAAGGGTCATGAGATGAACACCTACGCGGCGGACGTCGCAGAGCTCGTCGCGAAACTGGACCTGCGCGATGCGATTCACATCGGGCATTCGACCGGCGGCGGCGAAGTCACGCGCTATGTGGCACGGCACGGTGCCGGTCGCGTCGCCAAGGCTGTGCTGATCGGCGCGGTGCCGCCCGTGATGGTGAAGTCCGCGAGGAATCCCGGCGGTACGCCGCTCGAGGTCTTCGATGGATTCCGCGCGGCGCTCGCTGCGAACCGCGCGCAACTGTATCGAGATATTCCGTCCGGTCCGTTCTACGGTTTCAATCGCCCGGGCGCCAAGGTATCGCAGGGCGTGATCGACAACTGGTGGCGGCAAGGCATGATGGGCGCCGCCAATGCAGGCTACGAATGCATCAAGGCGTTCTCCGAGACGGACTTCACCGAAGACCTGCAGTCGATCGACGTTCCGGTGCTGGTCATGCACGGCGATGACGACCAGATCGTGCCGATCGCGGACGCAGCGTTGCTGTCCATCAAGCACCTCAAGAAGGGGACGTTGAAGGTCTACCCGGGTCTGCCGCACGGCATGTGCACGACGCATCCGGAGATCGTCAACCCCGATCTGCTCGCGTTCATTCGCAGCTGACATTCGCCGCAAAAGTCGCTACGTTGGTAACACGGCCAACGTATCGACTCTTCGGGTTGCTGGTGTCATGGATCGTCCGAAGCATCGCCGACTCGTCTTCCTCGGACTCGTGCTCCTTGCCGGCGGGCTGTTGCTGCTGCTGCATCGCCAGTGGGTTGCTGCACCGCCCAGTCCGGTCGCCACCTCAGACACGGCGCCAGGCAGACAGCTCGTCGAGGCGCATCCTGCGAAGGTTGAGCTTGCAACGACGGGAGCCGCTGCATCGGTCACATCGGCGTTGCCGTCAGCGGCATCCGCAGCCGCGACTGGTTTTCGCGGCCGGATCATCGACGCCGGCACGCGCCAACCCGTGCAGGAATTCGAGGTCCAGCTGATTCGCGTACGGCAGGAAGCCTACACCGAAGACGAGCCGATCACCCGGACCTTCAAATCCAAGACGGGACGCTTCACCTGGAGTGACGTGGCTGCAGGAACCTGGCGGGCAGCCGTAACGGCGCGAGGCTATCAGCTGTTCAGTCTCGACGAATTTCGGATCTCAGACGGCGAGGCGACGCGCGAGGTCATCATGCCGCTGCGGCGAGGCCTCACGGTACGCGGTCGTGTGTTCGAGTTGAGCACGGGTGCAGGCATCGCCGATGCCGGGATCAGTTTTCGGAAGGCGGACGGCGGCTACCGATCTTTCCGGACGGCAGGGACCGCAAAGTCGCAGGACGACGGATCTTTCGTTCTCGACGGCGTGCCCGCGGGCGAAGTCATCCTCAGTGTCGGCGCCACCGACCACGCGTATCGTGAGCTGGCGACCGTCGTAAACGAAAACACACCGCCGCAGGAGATCGCCCTGTCCGCGGGCGCCACCATCGGTGGGACCGTGACGACGATAGCGGGCGTGCCCGTCAAGGGACCCGTCATCTTGATGGGACCGGGCCCGAGTTACCAGGACGAAACGAACGCAGCGGGCCAGTTCTCCTATCGGCACATGCCGCCCGGCCGCTACCGAGTCTCGGCCGACACCAGCGAAGGCAGCGCCAGCCAGGAGTTCGTGCTGCACCGGGACGAGATCAAAGAGGGCATTGCTCTCATCGTCGGGGCGGGTCATCGCGTCAGCGGTGTGGTCCGTGGCTTGCGGCCGGAACAGCTGCAGGAAACGCAACTGATGTTGCAAGCCTCAGATGGGGCGTTTCTCATGGCACGTCCGGATGCCCGGGGTGCTTACGCGCTGCGAGGTGTGCCGGCGGGATTTGCCACGATGACCGTGTACAGCCACGGTGTGCAACTCCATACGTCCGTGGACGTGCCAGCCGACCAGGACGTCACGTCCAACGTCGTCTTTCCGGCCGGTGCTCGCTTGTCGGGGCGTGTGACACAAGACGGCAAACCCGCGGCGAACAGGAATATCTCGATGAACCCCAGCGGGCACGATGTGAGGCTGCTCTATCGGGCGACAACCACGGCGGACGGTGACTACGAAATCGAAGGGCTGCCGCCCGGCGAATACCGCTTCCGCGCAGACGGGGACATCAGTCGAGCCATCACGATGCTCGGCGATGCGGTCCTGAACATCGATATCCCGGCTGTGCAGCTATCGGCTCGCGTCCTGGAGGACGGCGGCAGTGTGCCGATCGTCGGCGCGAACGTGTATGTGAGAGGCAGCGCGCCCGAGACTTCGCGCGTGGGCGACGACAAGCAGACGAACGACTTCGGCGAGTTCTCGATCACCGGCATCGAGCCGGGCGAGATCATGCTGATCGTCTACAAAGCCGGCTACGAGCTGCATCGCGAGAAGATTGCGTACTCCTCGCCGATCACGAACCGGACGATCACGCTGCGCAAAAGTGCCGGCGTGGAAGTGCGAGTGCAGCCCGGCAGCCGGCGCTTTCCGCGCGGGTTCACGCTCACGCAGACCTTCCCGGGCAACGATTACGCGGTCGACATGTGGATGCCGCTGGATCGCGAGGCCGGCCTGTGTCACGTGCCCGCGGCGCTGGCTGGAACCACGTTTCAGGTCGGCCGCTTCAGCGGCGAGCCCATCGTGTTCGAAGACTGGGACGGACAGTCGTTCGACCTGCCGTGACGCGTAGGAACCCTCCCGGCGCCACGAGCGTTATTTCGCCAGGTTTGATCACGCAACAGGATGCCAACCATGCATCTCAAGACATTTTGCGCGCTCGTTGCCGTGGCACTCGCACTGAGCGCTTGTAACAAGTCGCAGTCTCCGGCCGAAGTCCAGCAGGACGTAGCCAAAGCCGAGGCCGAAGGCCAGCGCAAGGTCGCCGATGCGAAAGCGGATGCGCAGAAGGACGTAGCGGACGCGGACCAGAAGGTCGCGAAGGCCATCGCCGATCACGATGAAGATGCGGTCGCCGCCAAGGCGCACGACGCCAACGAGACTGCTGACGAAAGCAAGTCGAAGATCGTGATTGCGCAGGCGGAGGCGGACCACAAGGTCGCCGTCGCGAAGTGCGAAGCCCTCGAGGGATCGGCGCAGAGGGACTGCAAGGATCGCGCTGACAGGACACTCGACCAGGCGAAGCAGTCGGCGAAAACCAACCCATAGGGAGCAGCACCGTGTCACAAATTCTCACCAGAGCGTTGTTCGCGGCAGCAATAGTGGGTTGCGCGACGTTGGCCGGCTGCGCTTCCTCGGGCGACCCGTCATCGGGCGATAGACGCGGCGCGGCCAACAAGCCAGCCGCGACTCAGCCTGCGGCGACGGGGCAGCGAACGGCCGGAGAAGTCTCCGACGACGGTGTCATGACAGCGAAGGTGAAAGCCAAGCTGGTCGATGATCCCGCCACCAAGGCCTATCAGATCGACGTCGAAACGTTCAAAGGCACCGTGCAGCTCAACGGCGTCGTCGACTCCGCCGAGGCTCGCGCCCGGGCCACGGAGCTCGCCAAGGAAGTCGGCGGCGTGAAGGACGTAAAGAACTCGCTGCAGGTGCGCAAGTCCGACGGCTGATTGTGAAGTCCGTCACGCAGGGAAGCGCCGCGCAGTCACCAGTTCGGGTGGCCTCTGCCGATAGCGTAGCCATACGCTGGATTCGGCGGAGGCGCGCTCGATGCTGGTTGGAATGTGGATGAGCAGGGACGTCGTGACGGTCAAGCGCTCCGACTCGCTGGCGCACGCCACGCAACTGATGGCTGCGCACAGATTCCGCCACTTGCCCGTCGTCG
>DATBKP010000200.1:0-2905 GCA_036555785.1 Steroidobacteraceae bacterium | reverse complement strand
GTCGGCGGCGGAGGCCACGAAGGTCGGCGATGGGGAACCAGTCGAGCATGCGGTCAATTCTCCGGGCAATCCTGCTGGCGGCGTCTCTTAAACACTGATCGGCGATCAGAAGTTCTTGCGCAGGTCCATGCCCGCGTAGAGGCTCGCGACCTGGTCGGCGTAGCCGTTGAAGGGAAGTGTCTTGCGCCGCTGCAGGTCGCCGATGCGCCGCTCGGTGGCCTGGCTCCAGCGCGGATGATCCACGGCCGGATTGACGTTGGAGTAGAAGCCGTACTCGCGCGCGTTGGCGATGTTCCACGTGGACGGTGGCTGCTTGTCGGTGAGGCGGATCTTCACGATCGACTTCGCCCCCTTGAAGCCGTACTTCCACGGCACCACCAGCCGCAGCGGCGCGCCGTTCTGGTTCGGCAGCGTCTTGCCGTACAGGCCGACGGCCAGGATCGCGAGCGGATGCAGCGCCTCGTCGATGCGCAGCCCCTCGACGTACGGCCACTCGAGCACCGGGTAACGCTGGCCCGGCATTTCCGCCGGCCGCAGCACCGTCTTGAACGCGACGTACTTCGCTTTCGACGTCGGCTTGAAGCGCTTCAGCACGTCGCCGAGCGGCACGCCGATCCACGGAATCACCATCGACCACGCCTCGACGCAACGCAGACGGTAGACGCGCTCTTCCAGCGCATGGCCCTTGAGAACGTCTTCGAGCGCGAACGTGCCCTTGCTCTCGCATTCGCCGCCGACCGCAACGGACCACGGCGCGGGCTTGAAGCGGCCGGAGTTCGCGGCCGGCGCGCCCTTGTCGATGCCGAATTCGTAGTAGTTGTTGTACGACGTAATGTCCTCGTAGCTGTTCGGCGCCTCGCTCAGGCTGTACTTCTCGTTGCGCTGGTACTGGAGCGCCGCGACGTCGGCAGGCGCCGGCTCCGACCAGGCGCCGCCGAGACCGGCAACGCCGGTAGCAAGCGCGGCCTGCAGCAGCCGACGGCGATTCAGATACACGGGTTCGGCTGTGATCTCCGACGGGCGGATCGCGGCCGAGTCGCCGGGTCGGAACTTGCGGATCAGCATGCAGCGGGCTCCAGGACTGTCACGAAGTCACGTTATCACTCTTGCCCTACGCACGGGAGCGCACTGCGGATTCTTCACGCGCGCCGCCTCGCAAGCGGTTGCGGCCGGCCGCAGCCGGCTGCAACCGCCGCCACAGTTCGCCCGAATTGAGTCGGCGGATTGCCCTCTTGCACGCGCACGCTCCCGGCAACACACGAGCAGGGGAGTGATGCGCATGGCGTTCCGGGTCGGCGAATCGGGTTCGGTGACTCTCAAGGCACTCATCATCGGCGCGATCGTGCTGCTGCTGATCGTCCCGCTCGCGATGCTGCGCGGCCTGGTGAGCGAGCGGTCCGCACTGCGCGAGCAGGCTTATGCAAAGGTCGCGGAAGGGTGGGGCGGCAACATCGTGCTCGGCGGACCGATGCTGATCGTGCCGAAGCAGGAGACGGTCGTCGAAAAGGTCGGGAATTCCGCAATCGGCCGGCTCGTGCGCAGCGAGGTGTACCTGCTGCCGGCGCGACTCGACATGCAGGTCGATCTCAAGCTGCAGGACGAAGCTCGCTATGTTGGCATCTATGCGGTGCCGGTCTACCTGGCCGAGGTCCGCCTGCGCGGTGAGTTCGACTACCAATCGATGCGCGCACTGGTCGGCAAGCCGGGACCGGGAGTGCAGTACTTCTGGAACCAGAGCCGCCTGGTGCTGCCGCTGTCGCAGGTGCGCAGCCTGCGGGAAGTGACGCAGGCGTCGTTCGCAGGTCAGCAGCTGAAGCTCGGACCGGGCAGACAGGCCGTGTATCGCGGCATCGAAACTCCCATCGATCTGACGTCGCTGATCGAAGGCGAGCCGAGCGCATTCGAGTTTCGCACGGTGATCGCCGGCAGCCGCGACCTGTCGGTGCTGCCGCTCGGCAGCACGACGACGCTGCAGCTGCATTCCAACTGGCCGCATCCCTCGTTCCACGGTGCATTCCTGCCGGCCGAGCACACGATCAGCGCAGCGGGTTTTGACGCCCGCTGGCAGGTGCTCGAGCTGAATCGCTCCTACAGCCAGGCGTGGAGCGAGCTCGAAGTCAACGAAGCAGCGTTGCTGGAATCCACGTTCGGCGTCGGGCTCTATCAGACGGTCGACGTGTATCAGCGAGCGGAGCGCGCCGTGAAGTACGCGTTGCTGTTCATCGCGCTGACGTTCCTCACCTTCTTCGCCTGGGAGCAGGTGACGCGCAATCCGCTGCACCCGCTGCAATACCTGCTCATCGGTCTGGCGCTCAGCGTCTTCTATCTGCTGCTGATCGCACTCTCCGAGCACATCTCGTTCGCAGCCGCGTACCTCACGGCAGCGGTCGCGCTGGTCCTGCTCATCGGTGTGTACATTGCGGGCGCGTTGCGCAGCTCGATGCGTGGCGGCGTCGCAGGAGTTGCGATGAGCGGCGTCTACGCGCTGCTATATGCGCTCGTGCTGTCGGAGGACTACGCACTGCTGCTCGGCGCTATCGTGCTGTTCGTCGCACTCGCTGCGGTGATGCTCGTCACACGCAGGATCGACTGGTATCGATTGGGCACGTCGCCCACTACTACTAGCACAGATCCTGTGTGATGCAAGGACTGCAGTTGCAATGAGCTTCGTGATACAAAAGGGCGGTCATGAGCGTACTGCCCGAATCGCCCGAGCGCCTCAACCTGCGCGAGCAGGTCGAGCGTCTGCTGCCGGGCTGGCAGAGCTGGTATCCGAGCTTGTTCGATGCGGCTGCGGATCTCGGGTTGATTCGCGCGCGTGTGTGTGCGCCCTCGCAGCTGCTGCTGTCAACGCGACACGCAGCCGTGCAACAGGAGGCGCTGCAGGCGTTCAAGGAGAAGTGGC
>DATBKP010000199.1:0-11346 GCA_036555785.1 Steroidobacteraceae bacterium | reverse complement strand
TACCCGGACCTCAAGGCGAACCAGAACATGATGCAGCTGTCCGAGGAGCTGACCTCGACCGAGAACAAGGTCGCGTTCGCGCGCCAGGCGTTCAACGACGCGGTCATGAACTACAACAACCTGCGGGAGATGTTCCCCAACAGCATCGTCGCCGGCATGTTCGTGTTCGCGCCGGCGCAGCTGCTGGAGATCGAGTCGCCGGAGAAGCGCGCCGTCCCGCAGGTGAAATTCACCTGATCGCGGCATGAATTTCTTCACGCGTCAGGACGAGGCGCGGCGGGCGTCGCGGCGCCTCGTCGTGCTGTTCGGCCTCGCGGTGATTGCGGTCGTCGCTGCGGTGGACTACGTGGTCTTCCTGTGGATGCGGCTGAACGAGTCGCGCGAGCACCTCAACATGCCGCCTCTCGGCGGCTGGCTCGCAGCGAATCCCGGCATGGCGGTCGGCACCACGCTGATCGTGCTCGCGGTCATCACGCTGGCGAGTGTCTACAAAAGCATGGTGCTGGGCGGCGGCGGCGGAGTGGTGGCGCGCTCGCTCGGCGGCGTGCGCCTGTCGCCGGATACGACCGATCCGCAGCAGCGCCGGTTATTGAACGTCGTCGAGGAAATGGCAATCGCCTCCGGCGTGCCCATGCCGGAGGTCTACCTGCTGGAGCAGGAGAGCGGTATCAACGCCTTCGCCGCCGGCCACAATCCTTCGAACGCTGCGATCGGCGTGACGCGCGGCACGTTGACCACGTTGAACCGCGCCGAGCTGCAGGGCGTCATCGCGCACGAGTTCAGCCATATTCTCAATGGGGACATGCGGCTCAACGTGCGGCTGATGGGGCTGCTGTTCGGCCTGCTCGCGATCGCGCTGATCGGACGGCTGGTGTTGCGCGGCGGGGTGCGTGCGCGCAGAGGCGGTGCGATCTTCATCCTGCTGATCGCGCTGGCCGTGCTCATCATCGGCTATGTCGGTTTGTTCTTCGGGCGGCTGATCCAGGCGGCGGTGTCGCGCTCGCGCGAATCGCTCGCCGATGCTTCGGCAGTGCAATTCACGCGCGATCCCGGCGGGCTGCGCGGCGCGCTCGTCAAGATCGGTGCGAGCAGCGCGGGCTCGCGTCTCGGCAGTCCCGAAGTCGAGGAAGTCGCGCACATGCTGTTCGCGCCCGGGATGAAGCGTCTGTTCGCCACGCATCCGCCGCTCCTGGAGCGTCTCAAGGAGATCGATCCGCAGTTCGATGCGAAGGAATTCGACCGCGCGCGCGCCCGCATGGCACTCGAAGCGGCCGAAGCCGAGACGCCGGCAGCGCAGGCCAAGGCCGCGGAATACGTCATCGACCTGCCGGCCGCGGCGCCGGCCATGGTCGCGCAGCTCGTTGGCAATCCCGGCACTGCTCATATGCAGCTGGCGCGCGAGATCCGGCAATCGTTACCGGAGACGATCGTTGCAGCGGGCCAGCATGCTCAGTCTGCACGCGCCCTGCTGCTCGCTCTTGCGCTCGATTCGAATGCCGCGGCGCGCGCCCGGCAGAAGCAGGTGATTGCGCAGCGTCTCAGTGCGGAGATCGCAGCGGCCGTCGGCGCACTGGAGCAAGACGCGGATGCGCTGGAGCCGGAGCAACGGATTCCCGCGCTGCTGCGAGGGTTCCCGGCGTTGCGCCAGCTGACGCACGAAGAGCGCGTGCAACTGATGGCATGCCTCAACGGCATGTTGCCTCAGGACGGCAGCGTCGCGTTGCACAGCTATGTGCTGCGCAAGCTCGCGCAGGTGCACTTGCGCGACGACCTGAATCCCAGCGCACGCACGTCGCGGCTGACCTTACAGGCCGTGCAACGCGATGCGCAGATCCTGTTCTCGGTTCTCGCACAACACGGCCAGAGCGACGAGACTGGTGCGCGACGCGCTTACGAAGCGGGCATGCATCACTTGTTTCCGCGCGAGCGGCCCGCGTACGGCATCGCCGGTCCGTGGGCAGCTGCGCTCGATCGCGCGCTCAGCCGGCTCGACCAGCTGGCGCCGATCGCCAAGGAGCAGCTGGTCGAGGCGATGGTCGCGACCGTCACCCACGACCAGCAGCTGACGATCGGCGAGGCAGAGCTGCTGCGCGCGGTATGCGCGAGCGTGCACTGTCCGCTGCCGCCACTCGTCGCAACCTGACGCTCACAGCGACTTCAGGTACTCCGCGAGATCGGTCTTTTCCGCGGGAGTCAATCCCAGCGCGAACTGCCTGTCGTAGTGGTCGATCACCTGCCGCAGCGAAGCGAAGCGTCCATCGTGGTAGAAGCCGCCCTTGGTATGTGTCCACAGTCCCTTGAGCGGTGACGTGCGATAGCGCTCGTCCGGCGAGCGCCGCGCCTGGAACGCATCGATGCCGATCTCCTGCGGCGTGTGCATGTTCCAACCCGGCTCGGTGTAGAGCGGCGGAACGTGGCAGCGCGCGCAACCTGCCGTACCGCTGAATAGCGTCTTGCCGCGCGCCGCGGCCGCTGCGTTGAAGCTGCCCGCCGGCGCGCGCGGAGCGGGCAGACTCAATTGGTACACGTGCAGCGGCGCGAGTTTCGCTGTGATCAGATCCGGATCCTTGCGCACGTCGCCGAAGCCTGCGGCGGCCGCGATCGGGAACTTGGTTGCATCGTTGAGCCGCGGATCGTAGAACGTGCCGCTGCCCTGCATCTCGAGATTCGCGACGAAAGCGTTCCAGTGCGTCACCGAACCCCAGCCGGTCCACGTGTGCATGTTGACTCCCGCGAGTCCGAACGCCGGCGGAATCAGCGTCGCCGCCGACTTGCCGTCCGGGCGGAACGCCTTGCCGTCCATGAGCAGCTCGGCGTCGAACTTGCCGGGCCCCCAGCTGCGCAGCACGGTGCGCACCGTGCGTCCGTCGATGCCGGGCTGCGCGAGCTGCAGCAGGTCCACGAAAGGCTGCACGGTCGGCGACAAGGCGATGATCGCGCCGACGTTCAGGTCGCGTGCCGCCCAGCCGTCCAGACGATTGCCGATGCCGGGCGCGAACGAGTTGTCGACCGTCGAATGGCAGAGTGCGCACGTTATGCCGACGGATTGCAGGCGTCTGCCGCTGTCGTCGAAGAATCCGCGCACGCCCACCACAGCGTCGAGCTTGAGCAGCGCGAGTGTCGTGGCCGGATTGTTGAGGTCGACGCGTCCACGGCGCAGATCGCTGCGCAGCGAGGCCGGCAGGGCATTGACGTCCACCTTCAACCCCAGCCCGAGCGCGGCCTTGGGGCTCAAGCCGGTGCCCACCCCGCCGTTCGCCTGGCCGGCGATCGCGCGATGCAGGCCGAGCGTATCGCCCCAGAATGCCTGGTCGCCGAACGTGTCGAAGCGGAACACCTTGCGGCCGCGCAGGATCTGCGAGACGCCGCTGGCGATAGTGTGCTGGTCGGCGCTCGGTAGAGATTGCACGTCGCTCGCGATTCGCGACAGGTCGGTGGGCGCATCGTCTGCGGCGAGCACCAGCCCGCACAATGCCAACGACGAAACAACGATCAAGGTGAGCGCGCGCACGCCGTTCATGGCTATCCCCTCCGTTGCACATGCAACGTAGAGCAGATAGCGCCGGCCTGCGCTGGAAATCAGTTACCGCCGTAACGTTCGCGCTCGACTGCAAATGTGACCGGGTAAGAGCGGGTCACTCTGTAAGAGCGCGCATGTCGACACGCAGCCGGCCGCGCGGCGAATAGTGCACCACGCCGCGCTGGCGCAGGACATTGAGGATCGTCGAGACCCGCTCGCGGCGCGCCATCACCATCTGCGCCAGCTCGTCCTGCGTGAGATAGGTAGCGATCTCGACCAGCTCACCGTGCGCTTCGCCGAGCTTGTGCGCCAGCGAGCGCAGCGTCTTCACCACGCGATGCATGAGATCGTCGTGCGCCAGGCTGCTGAGCTGGTCGTAGGCTTCGGCCAGCGCGCCGCCGAACACCTGCACGAACGCCTGCAACGCGGCCGGGTCACGCGCCAGGGCGCCCAGCGCCTCATCGAGCTCCACGGCAACGAGGTCGGCTTGCTCGACCACCACCGCGCGGTCACGCCGCACCGGCTCGATTGCGCACAGCTCGCCCACGACGTCGCCGTCCTTGCGGACGTCGTAGATGATCTCCCGGCCTTCGGCGGTGATGGTGCCGATCCGCACCACGCCCCGGCGCAGGAACCACAAGGCGCGCCGCGTGTCGCCCAGCTCGTAGATGACCGCGCCTTCCGCGAAGCGGGTCGCGGTCCGCTCGCGCAGCAGAAGGATGTTGCAGAAGCGGCCGCGGAATATGCCGACGAGCGCGCTGGCGAGCGCGGCGTCGCGCAGCGGGCTGCTGCTCACGGCGACAGGTGCGGGAAGCGCGGACATACCGGCAACCATAACGGCCGGCAGCGATCATTGTTGCCTGAAACAAGACACGTGGTGACACTTTTCTGGTATTGAATACGCCGGTTCCCGACCGATTCTGAAAATACTGCGCGCACGGCAGAGTGTTGTGCGCCGATTCCACTATTGGGTTCCATGTCCCACTCGATCGTCATCCGCGGCGCGCGCCAGAACAACCTGAAGAATCTCGACCTCGAGCTGCCGACGAACGAGCTGATCGTCGTCACCGGGGTGTCGGGCTCCGGCAAGTCATCGCTGGTGTTCGACACGATCTACGCCGAGGGCCAGCGCCGTTACGTGGAGACGTTCTCGCCGTACGCGCGCCAGTTCCTCGATCGCATGGATCGTCCGCAGGTCGAGCGCATCGAGGGCATCCCGCCGGCGATCGCGATCGACCAGACCAACCCGGTGCGCACTTCGCGCTCGACGGTCGGCACGATGACGGAGCTCAACGATCACCTGAAGCTGCTGTTTTCGCGGGCGGCGCAGCTGTACTGCCGCGACTGCGGCGCGCCGGTGCGGCGCGATTCGGCGCAGAGCATCTACGCCGACCTCGAGGCGCGGCTCACGAGCGCAGGCTGGCTGGAAAGACGCCTGGTCGTGACGTTCCCGGTGCCGGTGCCGCACAACTTCAGCGAGGCCGAGGTGCTCGGGCTGCTCGAGAAGCAGGGTTACACGCGCGTCTTCGGGCGCAGCCAGCCGAACGGCAGCGTGGTCCTGGAGCTGATCCAGGATCGCGTGCGCTTCGCGACGGCCGAGCGCGAGCGGGTCATCGAGGCCTTGGAGGCGGCGTTGCGCGTCGGCCGCGGCCGCGTAGCGGTCCATACGCTCGACGAGGCGGAGCGCGTGGCGCGCGTCTGGCGATTTTCCTCGGACCTGCACTGTGCCGACTGCGACGTTCACTACCGCGAGCCGACTCCCAGCCTGTTCTCCTTCAACTCGCCGCTCGGCGCCTGCGACAGCTGCCGCGGTTTCGGCCGCATCATCGGCATCGACTTCGGGCTCATCGTGCCGGACGAGACGAAATCGCTGCGCGGCGGCGCGGTGCGGCCGTGGCAGTCCGAGTCGTATCGCGAATGCCAGGGCGACCTCGTGCGTTTCGCGCGCAAGCGCGGCATTCCGCTCGACCTACCCTGGCGCGATCTCGACCAGCAGCAGCGCAAGTGGGTGCTGGAGGGCGAAGGCAGCTGGGAAGACAAGCTGTGGTACGGCGTGCGCCGCTTCTTCGCGTGGCTCGAGACCAAAGCGTACAAGATGCATATCCGCGTGCTGCTTTCGAAGTATCGCGCGTACACGCCGTGCACGGCATGCGGCGGAGCCCGACTCAAGACCGACGCGCTGTTGTGGCGCCTGGGAACGCAGCAGGATGCGGCAGCGGTCTTGACGGCAGCGACGCGCTTCGCGCCGCAGGGCACGCGCTGGACCGCTGAGACATTGGCGCGCATGCCGGGCGTCGGGATCCACGAGTTGATGCTGTTGCCGATCGAGCGCTGCGCCGCTTTCTTCGAGCGCCTCGCGTTGCCGGCGCCGCTCGACCAGGCAAGCGATCTCGTGCTGCGCGAGATCCGCAGCCGCCTGAAGTTCCTGCTCGACGTCGGTCTCGGCTACCTGACGCTCGACCGGCAGTCGCGCACGCTGTCGGGCGGCGAAGTGCAGCGGATCAATCTCACGACGGCGCTCGGCACTTCGCTGGTCAACACCCTGTTCGTGCTGGACGAGCCGTCGATCGGCCTGCACCCGCGCGACATGGGCCGCGTGATCGGCGTGATGCAGCGCCTGAAGCAGTCGGGCAATTCTCTGCTCGTGGTCGAGCACGATCCGCAGGTGATGCAGGCGGCGGACCGCATTCTCGACGTCGGACCCGGTCCGGGCGAGAAAGGCGGGCAGGTCGTGTTCTTCGACCGGCCGGCGCAGCTGGCGGCTGCAGAGCGCTCGCTCACCGCGGACTACCTGACCGGGCGGAAGAAGGTGAACGGGCACGATGCAGCGAATGGTCGCGCCAAGCCTGGCGCCGGAATGCTGCACATCCGCGGCGCGCGCCAGCACAACCTCAAGAGCATCGACGTCGCGATTCCGCTGAACCGCCTGGTGTGCATCACCGGTGTCTCCGGCTCGGGGAAATCGACGCTGGTGCAGGACGTGCTGCATCCGGCGCTGCGCAAGCGATTCGGCAAGCCGACCGAGGCGCCCGGCGCGCACGAGCGCGTCGAAGGCGCGGACGAGCTCGCCGCTGTCGTCATGGTCGACCAGGCGCCGATCGGTCGCACCACGCGCTCGAATCCCGCGAGCTACGTCGGCGCGTTCGACGCCATCCGCAAGCTGTACGCGTGCGAGCCGCTCGCGAAGGAACGCGGCTACACGCTCGGCACGTTCAGCTTCAACTCCGGCAACGGCCGCTGTCCGAGCTGCGGCGGCAACGGTTTCGAGCACGTCGAGATGCAGTTCCTCTCGGACGTATACCTGCGCTGCGCCGATTGCAACGGCCGGCGCTATCGCGCGGAGGTCCTGGAAGTCACGCTCAATCGCGGCGCCACGCGCGGACGCAGCATCGCGGACGTGCTCGACCTGACGGTTTCCGAAGCAGTCGAGTTCTTCGCGGGCGAGCGCGAGGTGCTCGCGCGATTGCGGCCGCTGGTCGAGGTCGGGCTGGATTATCTGAAGCTCGGCCAGCCGGTGCCGACGCTGTCGGGCGGCGAAGCGCAGCGTCTGAAGCTCGCGGGTCATCTCGCCGCGGCGGACGAGCGTCCGCGCGGCACGGGCGGCGCGCCGGCCACGCTGTTCCTGTTCGACGAGCCGACGACCGGACTGCACTTCGACGACATCGCGAAGCTCCTGCGCGCGTTCCGGCGCCTGCTCGACGCCGGCCATTCGCTGCTGGTGATCGAGCACAACCTCGATGTCATCGCGGCTGCCGATTGGCTGATCGACCTGGGTCCCGAGGGCGGCGACGCGGGCGGCGAAGTCGTGTGCGCGGGTACGCCGCACGAGGTGATGAAGGTCGCGCGATCGCATACAGGTCGCTCCCTGCGGGAAGCGGCTAGCGGTTGGCGGCTCGCGGACGGTGGGGAGCCGGACGCCGCACTGCGCGCCTCTGCACCAACCGCCAACCGCCAACCGCCAACCGCTTCTTCTTCTATCTCGATTCATGGCGCGCGCGAGCACAACCTGAAGAACATCGATGTCGAGCTGCCGCGCAATCGCTTCACCGTCGTGACCGGCGTCTCCGGCTCGGGCAAATCGACGCTCGCGTTCGACATCGTGTTCGGCGAAGGGCAGCGCCGCTACCTGGAATCGCTCAACGCCTACGCGCGGCAGTTCGTGCAGCCCGCTTCGCGGCCCGACGTCGATGCGATCTTCGGCATTCCGCCGACGGTCGCTATCGAACAGCGCACCAGCCGCGGCGGCCGCAAGAGCACGGTCGCGACGCTGACCGAGATCTATCACTTCCTGCGTCTGCTCTACGTCAAGCTCGGCACGCAGTACTGCCCGGACTGCGAGATGCCGATCGAGCCGCAGAGTTTCGAGTCGATCGCGGCGCGGATCCTCAAGGACTATCGCGGCAAGCGGATCGGCGTACTGGCGCCGCTGGTCGTGGCGCGCAAGGGGTACTACACGGACCTCGCCGCGTGGGCCGCGAAGAAGGGCTTCGCGCAGCTGCGGGTCGACGGCACGCTGCTGCCGACGGACAAGTGGCCGCGGCTGTCGCGCTTTCACGAGCACACCATCGAGTTGCCGGTCGCCACCGTTGCGGTCTCGTCGCGCGCGGAGCGCGAAGTGCGTGCGGCCCTGACGACAGCACTCGACTTCGGCAAAGGCGTCGTGCACGTGATCAAAGCGGACGGCCGCACGGCGATCTTCTCGACCCGCCGCGCGTGTCCGTCATGCGCCCGCAGCTTCGCAGAGCTCGATCCGCGCCTGTTCTCCTTCAACTCCAAGCACGGCTGGTGCGAGCGGTGTTTCGGCACCGGCCTGAAGCTGCGCGGCTTCGACGCAGAGCAGACCGGCGAGGAATGGTGGTGGAGCGAGGGCGCGGACGCCGACCAGGTTTGCGCCGCGTGCGCGGGCGAGCGTCTCAACGAGATCGCGCGCAATGTGCGCTTCCGCAAGCGGTCGATCGCTGCACTGACTGCGCAATCCGTTTCCGGCATGCGCGAGATGTTCACGGCGCTGCAGCTGCAGGGCCGCGAGAGCGCGATCGCGCGCGATGTGCTCGCGGAGATCAACTCGCGGCTGGCGTTCCTGGAAGAGGTGGGGCTCGGCTATCTCGCGCTCGATCGCTCGGCGCCGACGCTGTCGGGCGGCGAAGCGCAGCGGATCCGGCTCGCGGCGCAGCTCGGCTCGAATCTGCAGGGCGTGTGCTACATCCTCGACGAGCCGACCATCGGCTTGCATCCGCGCGACAATCGCATCCTGCTGAATACGCTGTCGCGGCTGGCGGCGAAGGGTAACTCGCTGCTGGTGGTCGAGCATGACGAGGACACGATCCGGCGCGCCGATCACGTCATCGATCTCGGGCCGGGCGCCGGTACCCGCGGCGGTCAGGTGGTCGCGGCCGGAACAGCCAGTGAGCTGCAACGCTCGTCGCAATCGATCACCGGACGCTTGCTGGCACAGCCGCTGCGCCATCCGCTAGCGCAGCGGCGTGCGGTCAACGGTCGCTCGCCTGCGCTGAAGATCGAAGCCGCGTCGCTGCACAACTTGCGGCGCCAGACGTTTCGCGTGCCGCTCGGCCGGCTCGTGGTCGTCACCGGGGTTTCGGGATCGGGCAAGTCGACGCTGGCGCGCGATGTGCTGCACGACAACCTGCGCGCGGTGCTTGCGCGCCGGCGCGGCGCGAAAGTGAGCTGGCAGGGTTGCAAGGGCATTCACGGCTGGGACCAGGTCGGCCGCGTGCTCGAAGTCGATCAGACGCCGATCGGCAAGACGCCGCGCTCGTGTCCGGCGACCTACGTCGGCTTCTGGGATGCGATCCGCCGCGTGTTCGCGGAGACACCCGAGGCGCGCATGCGCGGCTACACCGCATCGAGGTTCTCTTTCAATACCGCCGGCGGGCGCTGCGAGAGCTGCGAAGGGCAGGGCATGCGTCGCATCGAGATGAGCTTTCTGCCGGACGTGCGCGTGATCTGCGATACCTGCGGCGGCCGCCGCTTCAATCACGACACGCTCACCATCGAGTACAAAGGCAAGAACGCCGGCGACGTGCTCATGATGAGCGTCGATGACGCAGTCGAGTTCTTCGCCGCGCATGCGCGCATTCATCACGCGTTGCGGCTGTTGCAGGACGTGGGGCTCGGCTACCTGACGCTCGGGCAGCAGAGCCCGACGCTGTCGGGCGGCGAAGCACAGCGCATCAAGCTGGTGACCGAGCTGTCGAAAGTGAATTACGCGGGTGCGCGCTCGAACGGCAGTGCGCCCGGCACTCTGTACGTGCTCGACGAGCCGACGGTCGGTCTGCACATGGCCGACGTCGAGAAACTGATCCGCGTGCTGCATCGGCTGGTGGATGCCGGCAACACCGCGGTCGTGATCGAGCACGACCTCGACGTGATCGCGGAAGCGGACTGGATCATCGATCTGGGCCCGGAGGGCGGCGAGCAGGGCGGGCGTCTCGTAGTGCAGGGCGCGCCGCACGACGTCGCGCGCGCCGCGCGCAGCTCGCACACGGGTCAGGTGCTGCGCGACTTCCTGAAAGAGCGGTCAGCTGGCTAGCGCGCGCTCGAACGCGGGTACGTGGCTGCGCAGCCAGCGCTCGAACGGGCGGATCTCCGGATACAGCTCGCGCGACTTCGCCATGTCGAGTCGCCGGTTCGGCACGTACTGGCGGTTGAAATCGAACATGTCGGCGAGATCGCGCGCGCCCGGGAAATCGAGGGCCGCGAAGGCATCGTGTGCCACGTAGCGATAGGCGAACGCGCGACCGAGCACGCGATGCATGATCTCGGCGTACTCGTCGCAGCGCAGATCGTCGCCGACGATGCCGACGGCCTTGTCGCGATACCAGAACGACTCCGCGAAGATCGCAGCCACCACGCCGCCGACGTCTTCCGCGGCCACTGCGCCGAGCGGCGTGCTCCCCTGGGGGAAGCCGAATACATAAGTGCCGTTCGCCTGGCGGCGCGGCGGGAAGTGCTTGAGGAAGTTCTCGTAGTAGAAGGCGACGTGCACGTACGTCGCGGGCAGATTGGCGGAACGCGCGTACTCCTCGATGTGACCTTTGGTATCGAGGTGCGGCACGGCGAGGCGGCCGCCGGAAAGCAGCTTCGCGTGCGGCAGGGTGCTGATGACGGCGTGCTGTATACCGGTCGCCTTGAGCGCGTCGACGAAATTGCGGCCGTGGTCGTACTCGCGCTCGAAATGCTCCCAGTAGTTGGTGACGCCGAATGCGCCGTCGCAGCCGCGGAGCGCGGCACGCAGCGACACTGGATTCCCCAGATCGCCTTCCACGATCTCCGCGCCGAGCCGTGCGAACTCCTGCGCCGCCGGCGAGTTGGGATGCCGCGTCAGGCAACGCACTTGATAGGAACCCGCGCGCAACAGATGGCGTGCGACCGAGCCGCCTTGAGCGCCGGTAGCGCCCACGACCAGGATGCGAAGGAAAGTGGGCATGCTTGCTTGCCTCCCAGGATGGCATCCCTTTCCCAATCAGAGGCTTCCGTAGAGAAGTGGGGCGGGCGGAACTGCCGCGACACTCGATGCTTTACGAGCCGTGGCAGTTGCGCCAGTCGTGCTTTGCGCAGCCTCGCGTTGTGGATCTCACAAAACCGCCGGGGCAATTTCCGGCACGTACGGACGGGACAGCACTATCGGCCGGCCGATATCGAGTCGCTGCCGACCGTGGGGCAGGTACAGTCGCGGCTCTTGGCCAACGATCCGGGGTAGGCATGAAGAACAAGATCGCACTCATCGCAGCGGCCGTCCTGCTGGCCGGCGCTGCGCACACCGCCGCCGCCAATGAAGTGGGGTTCTACATCGGCGGATCCGTCGG
>DATBKP010000198.1:0-22708 GCA_036555785.1 Steroidobacteraceae bacterium | reverse complement strand
CCGTCGTCGCCGGCGACGACGAGGCTCTGGTCGGCATCCTTTCGTCCACCGACGTCGCGCACGCGTCGGGTACGAGGGCGACCACGGTTGGCGAAGTCATGACGCCGAACGTTCTGACGACGACGCCCGACGCGCCCATGGAGTCCGTCGCGGCGCTGATGCGGGAGCGCAAGATCGGGGCGCTGCCGGTTCTCCGAGCCGGCCAGCTCATCGGGCTCATCACCGAATCGGATGTTCTGCGCGCCTTCACCGACATCTTCGCTGCGACCGGCTCCGGTGCGCGCATCACCTTCGATATCGGCGCGCGCGAGGACATCCTGCCTTTGGTCGCGGCGCTCGTCGATAAGCACGGCCTCAGAGTCATCAGCCTGATCTCGCTGCCCAACGGCACTCGACGCTACTGCGTGTTGCGCGTCGACGGCGAGGCGATCGACGCGTTGCTCGACGACCTGTGGAAATCCAGGCATCGCGTCGAAAGCGTCACTCGCTGACCGGAAACTCCGTCCTCGCTGCCGAGTTGCTTTTCTGAGCAACCCACGAGGCGGTGAATCCATGCAAGTACAGGTAAATCACGACAACCACGTCAGAATCGGCGAGGAGGTGGCGCAGCGCCTCACCCAGGTGCTGGAAGGCTCGCTCTGCCAATTTGCGGATCGCATCACTCGCATCGAGATGCACCTGGGTGACGAAAATGCAGCGAAGGGCGGCGATTCCGACAAGCGCTGCATGCTGGAGGCGCGCCTGCGCAACCTCGAGCCGATCGCGGTGACGCACCAGGCGGAGTCGTTGCAGCTGGCGTTCGAAGGTGCGCTCGACAAGCTCGATCACGCGCTGAGTCACGCGATCGGCAAGATGGAGACGCACTGACGCGGAACGCGGCGGCCTGTGCCGCGTTGTTTTCTCATGAGCTGGATGCCGGCATCGCACAAGTCCGAGGCGCCTACGACCGGGGCGAAGGCGGCGATTCTCGAGAACGTGCATCGGGGTCTGCTGCTCGCCAGCGCGTCGCGGCGCTTGCAGGATACGATCTCCGCGCACCGCGCATCGACCGAAGCGCGCCAGCTCCTGACTGCGGCGAAGAGGCTCTGCGAAGAAGAGCCCGAGCTGGCTGCGAACGATGAGCGCGTTCGGGCCGCGATAGCCTCGCTGACGGTGGCTCTCGACGATCGGTGAGAGCCTGGCAGGCGGTCCAGGCTAGGTCACGTACTGCGCAACGCCGTTACCGAACGACCAGTTCTCCTTCTTCACCTCGGTCAGGACGATGAAGACGTCCTCAGGGCGCACTGCGAGGCGCTCGTGCAGGCCAGCGGCGATCGCCTTGTACAGCGCCTGCTTCTTTTCGACCGTGCGTCCTTCGCGCAGGGTGATCTCGATCACCAGCCAGTCGGCGCTGCGCCGAATGTCGAGATAGGTCGGATCGATGCTGAAGTTGCCCGGCGCATGCTCGCCGAACAGCTGGAAGCGATCGTCGGCGGGAACGTCGATCGTGGCGCGCATGGATTCATACACGACGTCGCCGATGGTGCGCCGATACTCCGGCGACTTGCCGGGCGCGAGATTGATTCGAACCAGGGGCATGGGGTACTCCAAAGTCTCAAAGCGCGGCGCCGGCGAGATGCTCGAACTCCGCGAGGCCGACGATGTCGGGTAAGCGCGCGATGCGTCCTTGCTGCGCCCATTGACCTTCCGGTACTTCGACGATGACCGCCGACGTTACCACCGGTCGCTGCTGATCCGGCGCACTCGCTTCAGCTGCCTTCTGCAACGCCGCCGCGAGCTCGGCTTTGCGCAGGGCATCGAGCACGCCTGCGTTGACGTACAGCGTGATGAAAACGCCGCGCACCAGATCATCGGCCGGCAGTCCCGCCGAATAGAAGCGCCCGGGCGGCAACTCATGGATGCAGGCGAGGGCCCGCGAGCGCGGACCGGGCCGGTCCGGCACCGATTCCGCTCGCGCTGCGGCGTCTGTCAGCAGCTTCGCCAGACGATCGCGCGCCTCGTGGTCGTACGAGCCGGGGGTGAGCGTGACGAGCATGAACGGCATCGAGGTCTCCGCAATTCGTGAGCACATTACGCCAGCGGATCGCGCAGATGCCCATTGTCCGAACAGACACGATTCATGCTAGTCTGGCCAGCAGCATGAAAGTCGACGTTCTCGCTCTCGAAAACTGCGGCCCCGGCGCACTCGGCGTGACGCTGGACGTGCTCGAGATCGTCAATCGTCTCGCGCAGCGCACCGTGTTCGATTGGCGCGTGCTGTGCGTCGAAGGATCGAAGGCGCGGGCGCGGGGAGGGCTGCAGATTGCAGCGCAGTCGCTGGATCGCGCGCGGCCCCGCGATCTCGTGATCGTGCTGGGTATCGGCGCCCTGGCCGCGGAAGACGTGCGTCCACGCCTCGAGTCTCGCGAGGCGACGCAAGCTGCGAAATGGCTGAGGCAGGCGTGGCAGAGCGGATCGGCGGTCGCCGCCTCCTGCACCGGTGTGTTCCTCCTCGGCGCGAGCGGCTTGCTCGATGATAGGCGGTGCACGACGACCTGGTGGCTCGTGCCGACCCTGGCGGAGCTCTATCCCTCGTGCTGCGTCGAAGCGGATGCAATGGTCACGGAAGACCGGCGCGTCTGGACTTCAGGCGCTTCGTTCTCGCACATCGATCTGATGCTGAGTCTGGCGACGCGCTTCGCGGGTCCGGAGCTCGCTACCAAGGCTGCGCGCTACCTGGTAGTGGACCAACGGGCATCGCAGGCGCGCTACGTGATTCCGGCATTCCTCGCGGCGCAGGATCCGCTCGCCACACAAGTCGAAGGCTACGTTCGCAAGCGCCTCGCCCAACGCATCGAGCTCGACAAGATGGCGGGTTCGATGGGAACGAGCGGCCGCACGCTGAGCCGCCGCATCCGGCGCGTCACGGGCTTGTCGCCGATGCGCTTCGTGCAGAAGATCCGCGTCGACGCCGCGCTGCATCTGCTCGATACCACGCGGCTGCCGCTCGCGGCGATCGCGGAACGTGTCGGGTTTTCGGATCCATCGGCTTTGTATCGGCTGACGGTGCGGCACACCGGCAGGACACCGACCGAGTTCCGATCGCGGTGAACGAACGACGCGAGCCGGGCGGCTCACATTAAATCGTAGGAGATCTTTCGGGGCCGAATGTCAGTCACGCGAAGTGACCGCCAGCAGTACAGCCGACGATCGCAGCTCAGCAGACTCTCAGCGCGCTCACCTAGAGCGCGTTTTTACTTCTTCACCAGGAGAGTCCCATGAGGAGATACGTTTCGGCGGCGATCGGCACGCTCGGCACGCTTGGTTGCATGCTCGCGTTACCGGGCACCGCTGCCGCCGCTGGGCAGAGCATCGTTTTCAATATGGTGCGCTCGGCTGCAGTCACCACTGCAGGGTGCGCGCTGAACGCCAGTGCGAAAGTGACCGTCAACTCGCTCGGTCCGGTCGAGGTCATGCACGTAGAGGCCAGCGGCCTGCCGCCGAACGCGGAGTTCGACCTGTTCGTGACGCAGGTGCCGAACGCACCGTTCGGCATGGCGTGGTACCAGGGCGACATGGAAAGCAACGCCAACGGCAAAGCCGTCGGTGACTTCATCGGCCGCTTCAGCCGCGAGACGTTCATCGTGGCTCCGGCGCCGGGCGGTCAGCCGGCGCCCGTCGTGCATCACAACCCGCCGTTCGCGGATGCAGCCACTAACCCGGCGACCGCTCCGATCCATACCTTCCATGTGGGACTGTGGTTCGGCACGCCCGACGTCGCGGTGCAGGCGAACTGCCCGAACACGCAAACGCCGTTCAACGGCGATCACACGGCCGGCATCCAGGTGCTGAGCACCCGCAACTTCGGCGCCACCACTGGCCCGCTGCGCAGCCTCGCTCCCTAGCGCGATCGGACTCGCGGCGCCCCGCGGGGCGCCGCGCGGTTCGTGGCCGGCATTTCAGATTTGTCCAATGCCCGCTACCATCCGCCTCCTAGACTTCGGCAGCGTTCCGAAGGAGGCGAACATGGGGAGAAACATCGTCGCCGTCATCGCGGGTCTGGCGGCCTGGCTGGCCGTTGCGACCGTGGCCGGCTTGATCATGCGCGAGTCGTGGCCCGCCTACGCGAGCGTCGCGGAGGCCATGACGTTCACGCTGCCGATGATGATCGCGCGCCTGTCGATCGGCGCCGTCGCGACGCTAGTGGCGGGATTCGTGGCCGCTCTGATCACGCGCTCTGCCGTGGCCCGGCTGCTGCCCGGTGTGATTCTCCTGATCGCCTTCGTCCCACAGCACGCGATGCTGTGGGACAAATTTCCGATCTGGTATCACCTGACGTTCCTGCTGTCGCTCGTACCCTTGACCTACGCAGGCAATCTCAGCGCCGCACGCCTTCCTTCAGCCACTCTTCGAAGTGCTTAGATCCGAGGCGTGCCCCCGGACCGGCGACCAGACTCTCGTCGGTGAGCTCGGCCCCGAAGTAACGCGCGTGGGCGTCCGAGATGACCTCACGCTGGTCGCCATTGGCCCGCAGCACACGCTGCACCAGCTCGGACATGCGGAATTTTTCCGGCCCGCCGACTTCCACGATGCCGTTGAGCGGCGCTCCGAGCGTGACGTCAGCGAGCGTGGTGACGACCTCGGCCGACAGGATCGGCTGGAACAGCGCGCCGGACACGCGAACGCTGTTGCCTTCCGCGCCGGATTGCGCGATGCGGCCGACGAATTCGAAGAACTGCGTCGAGCGCAGGATCGAATAGGGGATACCGGACTTCCTGATCAGATTCTCCTGGACCACCTTCGCGCGCAGGTAGGCACTATCGGGGATGCGATCGGTACCGACGATCGACAACGCAACGTGGTGTTTCACACCGGCCCGCGCTTCTGCCGCGAGCAGATTGGTGCCGGCGGTCTCGAAGAACTTGATGGACGCCTCGTCGAAGGTCGGCGAGTTCGCCACGTCGACGACGACCTGAGCGCCGGCAAGCGCCGCGTCCACCCCTTCGCCGGTGAGCGTGTTGACGCCCGAATCGGGTGACGCCGCGAGCACTTCATGTCCCTTGCTGCGCAGAATGCTCACCAGCCGCGAGCCGATGAGACCGGTACCACCGATGACGACGATTTTCATGTCTTGCTCCTCTAGTTGCTGTGCGGCGAAACCGCACTGAGTACGACCTCATCGACGTAGCACCAGCTCCACGATTCGCCGGGCTCGATGGAGGTGATGATCGGATGTCCGGTCGCGCGAAAGTGCTTGGTTGCGTGGCGATTCTTCGAATCGTCGCAGCAGCCGACATGCCCGCAGGCCCGGCACAGGCGCAGGTGCACCCACGTATCGCCGGTCTTCAGGCATTCCTCGCAACCTTTGGTATTGCGCCGGTCCGTCTTGACCGCATCGATATGCGTGCACTTCGTCATGGCTGCGCCGGCGTCAAAACTGGGGCGCCCGCCTTCTTGAGGAATACGACCAGGAACTTCGCCGGCTGGGTGGTGCTCGCATTCCGGCCTACCACGTGCACGTCGTTCGGTCCTTCGTAGAACGTTTGTCCGCGCGTCAGCGTGACTTCCTTGCCGCCCTTGACCTGCATGACGATGGAGCCTTCCAGCACATAGATGAATGCATCTGCATTGTGCCGGTGCACGGGGTCGACGCTGCCCGGCGGGTACTCCACCAGGAGCATCAGCCCCTCCTTGCCCGGGTAGTCCGGCAAGGCCTTGGTCATGAGAGGCGTGGCCACCGCATCCGCGGCGTTCGCCACGCCAGCCGTGTAAGCAATGCAGGCGACGATCAGGGCGGGCAAGAGAGTCTTGAGGGTCGACATGGCTACTCCTCGGTGAGGGTCATCGGGGCATTCTGGTGCTATTGTTCCGTCCTTCAAAGCAGGCCGCAATCATGAGCAAGCCGATCAACATCCTGTTGCAGACGACCATCGAGCCCACGCAGAACGACTGGCACATCGGTCGCTTCTCGATGTTGCGCGACTACCTTGCGTCGTTGCAGGCAACAGACGGCAGTCGACTGTTCGATGTGACAGCGCGGGATCGCGACCCGGTCGGCGCGCCGGATTCGGTGCTGTCCTCGCTCGACGAGTCGTCCTACGACGAGGTGTGGCTGTTCGCAGTCGATACCGGCAATGGGCTCGACGATGCCGATCGCGCGGGGATCCTGCGATTCCGTGCGCGCGGCGGCGGACTCATGATCACGCGCGATCACATGGACCTTGGTTGCTCCATCTGCGAGTTGGGTCCCATCGGCGCAGCGCACGTCTTCAACACGCACAACATCGACGGCCCGGTCCCGGACCCCGATGACCGCGACACGCCGGACATTCACTGGCCGAATTTTCACTCCGGTGCGAACGGGGATGCGCAGCGGGTCGCAGCAGAGCTACCGCTACATCCGGTCATGCGCGATGAAGAATCGGAAACCGGCGCAGTGACGTTTCTACCGGCGCATCCGCACGAAGGCGCCGTCATCGCGCCGAAGTCGGACCCGCACGCGCGAGTGATTGCGACCGGGACGAGTCAGTCGAGCGGCAAGCGCTTCAATATCGCCGTGGCGTTCGAGGGTTCGGAGGGCGATGGACGAGCGATCGCGGAGTCGACGTTCCATCATTTCGCCGACTACAACTGGGACCCGCATACCGGCGCCCCGGATTTTGTCACCGAAGCGCCGGTCTACACGCTGCCGGGCGCACGCCCCGCGATGGCTTCCGTGCATCGCTACGTTAGCAACGTAGCGTTGTGGCTCGGGGGCCGGCTCTGATCGAGGCCGGCCCCGCAAGCAGGACTTACTCGTCCTTGCTCAACTTTTCCTTGTTACCCATCTTCGCGTCGAGCTTCTTCGCCATCGCGAGGTGCTCCTCGAGCGTCGGCAACGTCTTCTTCGCCAGCGCGCGCAGGTCCGCGTCTAGCGTCGTGTCGTTCGACGCCGTGCGGAACAACTCGACGGCCTTTTCGTGGTCCTTCACCATCTGCTGCATGAAGTCGTGATCGAAGTCCGTGTCGGCGGACTGGTGCTCGAACTTCTCCTTCATCGCCTTGTGCATCATGCCCGGCTCGGTCGGCGTCTTCAGTCCCTTGGCCTTGGCCGCAGCCATCAGCTCGTTGTTCGCTTTGCTGTGATCTTTCACCATGCGCTGCGCGAACGCTTTGACGTCGGCATTGGTCGCCTTCGTTTCGCCCAGCTTGCCCAGCTCGACTTCCGCCATGCCGGCTTCGCCCGCTTTCTTCACGAAGTCGTCCGCGGAGATCTTGTCGCCTGCAGCCAGTGCGACGCCGCCTACAGCGCACAGCATCGTCGTCAGCAGAATCTTTACCAATCTCATGTGTGCTTCCTCGGTCGTGTCGGATATCAGCGAACGCGCGGCCATGACAGCGGTTCCGCGCGGAGGAACGCAGCGCAGCGGCCGCGAGTTTGCTGGTCATGAGCGCCACCATCAAAAAGTCCGACGAACAGCGTCGGCTGCCGAAGCCGAAGCACTATGACCATCCCACTGGCGGCTGGGGCTCGCTCGAAGGCATGGCGAAAGTCGAGCTCGAGGGCAAGGCGGGACCGGGTGCGCTGCAGACGCTGGCGAGGCAGAACAAGCCGGAAGGTCACATGTGCACGTCGTGCGCCTGGGCGAAGCCGCCGGAGCCGCACGTGGCCGAGTTCTGCGAGAACGGCGCCAAGGCGACGATCTGGGACCTGACGAGCAAGCGCTGCACGCCGCAGTTCTTCGCGGAGCACACGGTCAGTTCGCTGCGCGATTGGAGCGATCACGATCTCGAAGTCGTCGGGCGGCTCACCGAGCCGCTGCGTTACGACGCAGGCAGTGATCGTTACGTGCGCGTCAGTTGGGAAGATGCGTTCATCGAAATCGGCCGTGCACTGCGGCGGCTGCAGCCCAAGACCACGACGTTCTACACGTCCGGGAAAGCTGCGCTGGAGGCTTCATATCTATACGCGCTGTTCGCGCGCATGTACGGGCACAACAATCTGCCGGACAGCTCGAACATGTGCCACGAGACCACCTCGGTGGGTCTCAAGAAAGTCACCGGCTCGCCGGTCGGCACCTGCCAGTTCTCGGACCTGCAGCACTGCGACGCCATCTTCTACATGGGACAGAACCCGGGCAGCAACAGCCCGCGCATCCTGCATCCACTCAAGGATGCGGTGGAGCGCGGCTGCAAGATCGTCGCGTTCAATCCGCTCAAGGAGCGCGGCCTGATCGAATTCGTCGACCCGCAGAATCCCTGGCAGATGACGCTCGGCCGGCCGACGAAGATCGCGCACCAGTTTCTGCAGGTTCGACCGGGCGGCGATATCGCAGCGCTGATGGGCGTGTGCAAGCGAGTCGTCGAGCTCGACCAGCTCGCGCCCGGCGGCGTGCTCGATCGTGTGTTTCTGCGCGAGCACACGCATGGGCTGGAGGACTTCCTCGACAAGCTCGCCTCGACCTCGTGGCGGGACATCGAGCATCACTCCGGGCTGACGCGGGTCGAGCTGGAGCAGGCCGGCGATACCTATGCGCAGGCGCGCGCGGTGATGGGCATCTACGGCATGGGCCTCACGCAGCAGGTGCACGGATCGCAGTCGATCGGCATGCTGGTCAATCTGCTGCTCCTGCGCGGCAATATCGGGCGAGAGGGCGCGGGCTGTCAGCCGATCCGCGGTCACTCGAACGTGCAGGGTCAACGCACGGTCGGTATCACGGAGAAACCGGACCTCGTGCCGATGGACAAGCTGCGCGAGCTGTTCGACTTCGAGCCGCCCCAGGAGAAGGGCCGCACGACCGTCGACTTTCTCCAGGCGCTGCTCAAGGGAGAGGCGAAAGGCTTCATCGGGCTCGGCGGCAATCTCGCGCGCGCGGTGCCCGACCAGACGCGAGTGCACCCGGTCTGGAGGACGATGGAGCTGACCGTGCACATCGCCACGCGCCTCAATCGCACGCATCTGCTGCCGGGCAAGCAGTCTTTCCTGCTGCCGTGCCTGGTGCGGGCCGAGCAGGATCTGCAGGCGAGCGGCCCGCAGACCGTGACGATCGAAGACAGCTTCAGTCATATATATGGGTCGAGCGGGCGCCGGCCGCCGGCGAGCGAGCATCTCAAGTCCGAAGTCGCGATCGTCGCGGGCCTCGCCAAGGCGACGCTGCGGCCCAACCCGCGCTGGCAGTGGGATGCGTGGACCAACGACTATGGGGTCATCCGCGAGCTCATCGCCAGAACCTATCCGGATCAGTTCCACGACATGAGCGCGCGGATGAATCAGCCGGGCGGTTTCTATCGCGGTAACAAAGCGCACCAGCGCATCTGGAAGACAGAAAGCGGCAAGGCGGAGTTCACGGTACCGACCGTGCTCAATGCCGGCGGTGAGGACGAAGCGCCGGGCCGGTACACGCTGGTCACGTTGCGCGCGAACGATCAGTTCAACACCACGATCTATCACGACTCCGATCGGCTGCGCGGCTTGAACGGCAATCGGATGATCCTGCTGATCAATCCCGCGGAGATGCAGCGGGCGCAGCTGTCCGAGGGCGAACAGGTGACGCTGACGACCGATTACCAGGATGGGATTGCGCGCGAAGTTTCCGGTCTCACGGTGACCCCTTACGATCTGCCCGATGGTTGCCTCGCGGGTTACTACCCCGAGCTCAACCCGCTGGTGCCGCTGGACCATCACGACCAGGCCTCCAAGACACCGGCCGCAAAGGGGGTCCCGGTGCGGATCCGTCGCGCCGCAACCTGACATTTCTTGCGCGACTGCCGCGGCCTCCCTCACTATGCTGCGATCGACGCAGATCGCAGTGAGGTGACTCTATGTTCAGGCTACGAACCGGTGCAGCGCTGCTGTTGTCGCTGGCGACGCTGGTGCCGGTGTTCCAGGCGGCCGCGCATACCACGCTCGAGTCCAGTTCGCCGCCGAGCGGCGCCACGCTCGACCAGTCGCCGCCGGTCATCGAGATGAAGTTTCATCATCCGGTCAGCCTGACCTCCGTGGTCGTGGTCGATGCCGGCAAGACCGAGCGCAAGCTCGAGTTCGCGCCGCATGCGAGCGCGGCGGAGTTCAAGGTCTCCAACCCGCAGCTCGCGGCCGGCCACAACGAAATCAAGTGGAAGGCGCTGTCGCAGGACGGGCACGTCGTGAGCGGCTCGCTCACCTACGAGGTCGGAGCGAAGGAGCCGAAAGCACCCTGAATGCTCGAAGCGTTCACGGCGCTGCTGAAATTCGCGCTGTATGCCGGTGTGCTGTCCGGCAGCGGCGCCGTCTTCGCCCAGGCGACCCAGGATCCGTTGCCCGATGAAGCCGGATATCTCGCGCGAGTCACCCGGTTCGGTTCGGCGCTCGTGGTGGGCGCCTGCCCGCTCATCACGCTGGTCCTGATCCTGCGGCTCGGTGGCGAGTTCGACGACGTCACGATGTCGGCCGTGTTCGCGTCGGGTTCCGGCGCCGCGCTATTCCTGCAGACGGCTGGTGCGTTGCTGCTGCTCACGACTGCAAGCGACGAGGCGTCGATGCTCGTTCGCTTGTCGTATGCCGTGCTTCCTGTATTGGGGTTTGCGTTCAGCGGTCATGCTGCCGCCGTCGGGCCCGTGGACGGTTTCGTAGCCGTGCTGCACGTGTCTGCAGCGGCCTGGTGGCTCGGCTCGCTCTTATATCTCCACGAGCGCTGTCGACACGCGGATCCCGGGCGGCTCGGGAACATCGTCGCGCGCTTCAGCTCGATCGCGTTCATCATCACCGGCGGCCTCGTCATCGCGGGGCTGACGCTGGTGATCATCCTCGTCGACTTCAGCACGGATCCGTGGCTGCTGCCTTACGGACAAATCCTCGGCGCCAAGCTATGCGTTGTCGCGGCGTTGCTGGCGCTGGCGGGCTACAACCGGCAGCGACTGACACCACGATTGCTTTCTGGCGACCGGACAGCTGTGACTACTCTGCAGCGGACGATCGTCGTTGAGATGGTGCTGATTGCGGCAGTCCTTGCGATCACCGCAATCCTCACCACGTTCACTTCGCCGCACGAGTAATCGTCAGAAGCGCGTCGTCAACACCTGGTCCAGGTACGCGCGCGCCGAATCCGAGTCCGACTGCGCGAGCCAGAACACTGCTTTCTTGCGCAGCTCGCGCGATAACGATCGATCCTCCGCGGCTGCGATCAATGCGCGGGTCGAGCGATCGTCCGGCAGTTGCGAGAGCGCGAAGAGGGCGCGATCGCGCACTTCTTCGTCGGCGTCCTTGCGCAGCGCCGCGGCAATCGCATTCTCCGCCTCGGTTGCTCCCGTGTGCGCGAGCCAGAACCAGGCTTGCGCGCGCACCTCGCCGGCCGTGTCCGTGTTGCCGAGCCGGATCAGCTCGGCGGCGGCGCGCGGCGACTTCGATTGGGTCATCGAGAACGCCGCGTGCTGACGGACATCCGGATCCTTGTCATTGAACATGATGGAGGAGGTGATCTCAGCACCTTCGCTCCCGCGCAGCAGGGCGAGCCAGAAGACGGCCTGCTTGCGAGTCTCCTTGCGCGCATCGCTGCGCGCCATGCCGGCCAGCGCATCGCGGGCGACGTTACCTCGATTGATCGCCAGCGCAGTCAGTACATGCTCGCCGACACCGTGGCGTTTGACCGCGGCGCTGTCGCTCTGCTTGGCGAGATCGATGAGCCAGCGAGCGCTGTCGTCTTCCGCGACGGTACCGAGATCGCGAATCGGCGTAGCGGCCTCCACCGGGCACGATGCCGACAGTACGCGCAAGCGATCGATCTTGCCGCCGGCGACCCGCGCATAAATGCGCACCGCGTCGGTAGTCTCATCGTCACGGCTGCCGTAGCCGCTCGGCTCGCCGTCGAGCCGGCAGGCAGCGCCGGGTGCATTGCGAACCTTGCGGTCGCTGCTCCAGCAACACCAGTCAGGGGCGCCGTCGACGGCGGCAACTTCCCAGCTCGCCCAGCCTTCGCTCGGCAGATCGAGCTGCGCCGGGAATGCAGGCGCTGCGAGCGCGAAAGGCGCGAGACACAGCGCAGCGACGTGGATCGAACGATGCGCAGAGTTCATTTCTTCTTCTCCTCGAGGGCGGCATCGATCGCGCGCAGCGCCGCGTCGCTGTCCATCATCGTGAGGGTACGCAGCAGCCGGCTCTTCTCATCCGCCGAGGTGGCGCCCTGATAGAGCTTGAGCACGCTGTCATCGTCGCCGGAGATCAGCATGCCTTGCAGGGCGGCATCCTTGATTTCCTTCTCGGTGCTGCGCGAATAGATCTCATGCAACGCGCTGCGCGCCTCATCTTTACCGATGATGCCGATCTTGCGCACTGCTTCGGCGCGGACGGCGACGTCTTTGTTGCTGTCGGCGATCTTGCGCAGGCTTTGCAGATCGCCGCTGATCGCGTACGCCTCCACCAGCTTGTTCGAGGCGTTCGGGCGATCGCCGAGCTTGCGCAGCTCGTCGACCGCGCCCATCACGCTCAGCATGTGGATCGCATCGCCGGCTTCGTCTTCCGACTTGGCGTTGATCGCGGCCTGGTACACCTCCTGCTTGCGCCCGGCGATCATCCAGGCGTGCAGCACCTGGGATTTCACGTCGGCATCGCCCGCTGCGTAGATCTCCTGCAGGGCGGCGAGCGATTTCTCGTGCCCGCCGATACCGATGTTGCGAATGGCCTCGCGGCGCAGAGCGGCGTCCTGCGAACGGCTCGTCTGCAGCAGGATCTCCTCGGCTTCCGGAGAATCGATCTGGCTGAGCACGAACAGCGCGCGCTTCTTTACCAGCGTCGTCTGCGATCCGTTCAGCACCTTCTTGATGATCGGCAAAGCACGCTCGGCAGGCTGCGACATCAGGCCTTCGATCGCAGTGAGTGCGAGCTCTTCCTGTTCGGTGGGAGGGCGCTGCGGCTCACGCTTGGCCGGCGGCACCGGTGGCGCCGCCGGCGCCGGCGGCGTCGCCTGCGCGAACGCAGTGCTGCTCGCACCGAGCAGCAGGGTCATCAGTATCGTGTAGCGGGAGGTCATAAAAGCTTTCCTGGAGTTAAAGCGCAATGGACTGCGCAGGCGGAGAGGGATCGGCTGCGGCCTTCAACCGCGCCTGCACGACTCGCAATTCGAAGTTCAGCTGCGCTCTGTCACTCGCGTCGGTATCGCGACGCTCGTTCGCCAGACTCTCGAGAATCGGCGTGAACGCGCGCAGGGTGCGCGCCAGCTGCGGCTCGTTGGCGCGCTCGGCGGCGAGCGCATACAGGCGGTTCTGCTCGATGATCGACTCGATCAGCTGCGCACGCTCGTCGGGTTGTGCGCTCTCGAGGCTGGCCAGCCGCTGCTCGGTGCTCGCGAGATGCCACTGCAGGCCGCGCTCATACGCAGTCGCGTCCGGCACCGGGGACCTTTGCGTTGTCGTGGGCTGCGGCGTCACTGCACCGACACGATCCGGTGGTGACCGCAGGGATACCTGGACGGTCACGAGGATTGCCACGGCTACGATCGTGGCGGCCAGCGCCTGCCAGCGAAAAGACGTGCGAAAGCGCGCGCCGGTTCGTGCCGCCGCCCAATTCGTCCTATGGGCGGCGCGGGCGGCCTGCTCCAATGCATTCTGCCAGCGTTGCTCGATGTGCGGCGGCACCGGGACTTCAGGCGCCTCCGCAACGGTGTCGAGCTGCGCGACGAGCCGATGCAGCCGCTGCGCGAGCTCGGGGTGTTCGGCGAGCGCAGTGCCGATGCGCCCGCGCTCTGCCGCGTCGAGACCGTCGCGGTAGTAGTAGAGAAGGAGATCATCGTCGGAGATCATGATTCGCCTCGCCAGACATGCAGGTCGACACGGAGCTTGCGGACAGCGCGAAACAGCGCCTGCTTCGTGTTGTTGATGTTGGTGTGCAGGCTTTCGGCAATCTCTTCCAGGCGCCAGCCTTCGATGTGCTTCAGCACGAAGGTGTGGCGCTCCATCGTCGTCAGGCGCTGCATCGCGGTGACCAGGTCCCGCCCCAGCGCCTGTTGAACATATTCGTTGTCGGGTGCGCCGGCCGGTGCGGCTACCAGCTGATCGACATCCAGCTCTTGCGTCGCCTGGGGCTTGCGCCGGCGCATCAGGTCGATCGCCGCGTTGAGCGCGATGCGATGAATCCAGGTGTCGAGATCGGACTCGCCCCGAAACTCGTCGCGGCGGTCCCAGGCTTTCAGCAACGCTTCCTGGACCGCATCCGCGGCCAGGTCGGCGTCGCGCGTGATCCGCAGGCAGGCGTTGTACCAACGCACGCTGCGCTCGCTCAGCACTGCATGAAAGCTGTCGGGCCGGATCCAGGCTTTGAGAGGGGTGAGCACCGAACTTAGACGGGGCCGCCGGCAAAAGGTTAGCGTGCCATGCCCCGGCGCCGGGGTCCGCCGGAATTCAAAATGGGACGCCTTTCATTGACGGATTTCGACCCTCGCCGTAGGGTGCTCCCTGCCACTGACAATAGCTCGTACTACAAGGTGGCTGCCCACGGCGGTCGTCGACTGCCGCAGGTAAACGGATTCACACACTACAAAACTCAGCGGAGGCAACATGGGAGTCAAGAAGTCGCTGCGGCGCGCGGTCGCATTGGGCCTGGCCGGCGCAAGCCTGATGGCCGGAGGCTGCGCCTCGATCGTTCACAACGGCAATCGCGATATTTCGATCAACACCGATCCGCCGGGCGCAACTGCGTCCATTCGCAAGAGCGGCGGGGGCATGAATGAGGTCGTGACGGTGCAGAAGACGCCGTGCGTCGTGTCGCTCGACCCGAGGAAGGGCTACTTCAAGGGTCAGAGCTACACGTTGCGGCTCGAGATGCAGGGCTACCAGCCGACCGAGGTCGAGCTGACGCCGAAGATGTCCGGCTGGTACTGGGGCAACCTGGTGTTCGGCGGCCTGATCGGCATGCTCGCGGTCGACCCGGCGACGGGCGCGATGTGGAATATCCAACCCGACAAGATCGATCACAAGCTGACGGGGGGACAGGCTGAGCTGATCAAGAACCAGACTGGCTTCGTCGTGGTGCTGGTGTCCGAGCTGACGCCGGCCGAACGCGAGAACATGGTTCGTCTGAACTGAAGCACCGGGAATGGGGACATTCCCCATTTTCCCCCGTGCGGAAAATGAGGAATGTCCCCATTCTCGAATGCGTCCGTCAGAGCGCGAGGCAGACCTTGCCGAAGTGCTTCTGCGATTCGTAGTACTCGAACGCCGCGACGATCTCCTGCAGTGCGAAGGTCCGGTCGATCACCGGCCGCAGCCGATTGACTTCGATCGCGCGCATCATGTCTTCCTGGTCGGCGCGGCTGCCGATCGAGATTCCGCTGGTGCGGATCTGGTTCGAGAACAGCGCCGGGATCGAGATCTCTCCCACGAAGCCGGTCAACACCCCGACGATCGCGATGTGGCCGCCGGTTCTGCAGGCGGCGATGGATTGCATGAACGTGGCCGGGCCGCCGACCTCGATAACGTGGTCGACGCCGCGTCCGTCGGTGAGCTCGCGCGCCTTCCGGCCCCACTCGGGCGCAGCCTTGTAGTTGATGACGGCGTCGGCGCCGAGACGCTCGAGCTTGGCGAGCTTCTCCTCGGACGAAGAGGTCGCGATGACTCGTGCGCCGGCGGCTTTCGCGAACTGCAATGCGAACAGCGACACGCCGCCAGTTCCCTGGACCAGCACCGTGTCGCCGGGCTTCACGCGGCCGCACGTTACCAGCGCTCGCCACGCGGTAACTCCTGCGCACGTCAACGTTGCGGCCTCCGCGTGCGTGCAGCCTGCCGGCGCCTTCGTGAAAAAGTGCGCCGGCTTGCACACGTACTCGCTGGCGTAGCCGTCGACAGTTTCTCCCGGTATGGCTCGTCTGGTCGCGGGCGTCATTTCGCCGCCCGGCCAGTACGGCCAGAACGTGCTGACGACGCTGTCTGCGGGCGCGAGCTCGCTGACGTCTGCGCCGACTGCAATGACTTCACCGGCGCCGTCCGTCAGCGGCACTCGGCCGTCGGCGCAGGGAATCCGGCCATGCACGACCATGTCGTCGTGGAAGTTGACCGAGCTGGCGCGAATCCTGACCAGCACTTCGCCGCGCGCGGGCTGCGGCGGCTCCTCCTCGACGAGTTGCAGATTCCGCAGGCCGCCGGGCGCTCGCAAGCTGACGCGTTTCATGGTCTCTCCTGTGTTGCAACCCTGTGACGTCCAGCGCAGTGTCCAATCTACAGCTGCGGCGCTTTTATTTGCGCGTCCGCCGCGATTTGCCTCACCATTGGCGCCGGCACCAGAAAAACACGAGTCACCTGGGAGGACCCCATGAAGATCATCGGTGTCGAAGGTCTTACGAACCAGCAAGTGCAGGACGAGATCGGCCGCGGCGGCCGTTTCGTCATGTATCAGTACTGCATCTCGATTGTGCTGATGACGTTCAAGCGCCCCTCGAGCATCTATTTCCTGAAGGCCGGTGACGGCGCCATCGGCAAAGGCGTCGGCTTCTCGCTGCTCACGTTCCTGCTCGGCTGGTGGGGCATTCCGTGGGGTCCGATCTACACCGTGCAGTCGCTGTGGGTGAACTTCAGCGGCGGCCGCGACGTCACCCAGGAAGTCATGGCGCAAGTCGCCGCGCCGTCAAGCGCGATGCCGATGCCGCAAACATAGCTTGCCCGGACGCACCTCCTACCTCGATCCTGCGTGGCGCCGTGAGCTCGCTCGCGGCGCTCGCGCTGCCCTTCCGGCAGCGCCGGGAATCCTGGCATGGGGTATCGTCACCGGCGTGGCGATGGTCAAGAGCGGCCTCACCGTGCCGTGGGCAATCGTCATTTCGCTGCTCGTGTATGCGGGCTCGGCGCAGCTCGCGGCGTTGCCGCTGATCGCGGCGGGTCAGCCGTTCTGGATCGTGGCGCTTGCCGCGTTCGTGACCAACTCGCGCTTCTTCATCTACAGCGCCTCGCTGCGCCGCTGGTTCGAGGCGTACTCGCTGCGCCGGCGTGCGGTGCTCGGTTACTTCACCGGCGACTTCACCTTTGCGATGTTCATGGGACGCGTCAACCGCGAGGGCGCGTTCGAGCATCGCGATGCGTGGTTTCTGGGTGCCTGCGGCTTGAACTGGCTGATGTGGCAGGTCGCATCGATCGTCGGCATCGTCGCGGCGACGGCCATTCCGAGCGAATGGGGCCTGCAGTTCGCCGGGACACTCGCGCTGCTCGCGCTCGCCATTCCCGCTTGCTTGCAGTGGCCAGCGCTCGCCGGCGCAGCGGTGGCGGCACCGGTTGCGGTGGTAGCGCGTGGCTTGCCGTTCGGGCTCGGCTTGCTCGCCGGGATTCTCGCTGGCATTGGCGCCGCGGTAGCGTTGGATGCCGTGCTCGCGCGACGCAAGGAGACGCACTCGTGATCGAGATGCTGCTGATGACCGGCGGTCTGGTGCTCGCGACGTTCGTGACTCGCGCCGCGTTGCTGCTCGCTGGGCCACGCTTCAAGCCTTCGCCTCGCGTCGAGGCAGCGCTGCGCTTCGCACCGGTCTGCGCGCTGGCAGCGTTGATCGCGCCCGAGATCGTGGTCCGGGCCGGCACGGTGGATCTTTCTCTCGCGAACCCGCGTCTGGTGGCCGCGCTGGCGGCGACTGCGGCCTTCTTCCTGTTAAAGCGCAGCATGGTCGCCTGCATCGTCGTCGGCACGCTCGTGCTCGCGGCGTTCCGCTTCGCCGGCCACGGCTGATAGGATATGAACATGAAATCGCTGTGTCCGTTGCTGCTGTCCGCACTCCTTGTGTCCCCGACATACGCCGACGAGCCGGCAGCGCCGCCGGACCCGGCCAAGGTCAAATTCCAGTGGGGCGTGAAGATCCCGCTGCGCGACGGCGTCAAGTTGAACGCTACCGTCTATACGCCGCGCGAGCAGAAGGAGCCCGCGCCCTGCGTGTTCACGCTGACGCCGTACATCTCGCAGAGCTATCACGACCGCGGCCTGTATTTCGCGTCGCATGGCTATCCGTTCCTGACTGTCGACGTTCGCGGCCGCGGCAACTCCGAAGGCCAGTTCCGGCCGCTGATCCAGGAGGCGCAGGACGGTCACGACGTGGTCGAGTGGCTCGCGCAGCAGCCGTATTGCAACGGCAAGGTCACCATGTGGGGCGGCTCCTATGCGGGCTACGATCAGTGGGCGACCGCGAAGGAATTTCCGCCGCACCTCGCGACGATCGTCCCGGTCGCCTCGCCGTACGCCGGCATCGACTTTCCGATGCGCGGGAACATCGCGGCGCCGTACAACATGCAGTGGCTGACGTTCACGAGCGGCCACGCTTCGCAGGACCGCATCTTCGGCGACCAGGCTTTCTGGAATGCGAAGAACCGCGAGTGGTTCGAATCGGGCGCGCCGTTCAGGCAGCTCGACGAAATCGTCGGCAATCCGTCGCCCACGTTCCAGGAGTGGACTGCGCATCCATCGGTGGATGCCTACTGGGACAGCTACAACCCGACGGCCGAACAGTACGCGAAGCTGTCGATCCCGATCCTGACGATCACGGGCAGCTACGACGGCGACCAGCCCGGCGCGATGGCGCACTATCGGCACTACATGAAGAACGCCGATGCGGCCGGTCGCGCGCGACACTACCTGGTGATCGGTCCGTGGGACCACGCCGGCACGCGCACCCCGCAGGCGGAATTCGGCGGCCTGAAGTTCGGGCCGGCGAGCCTGGTCGATCTGCCGAAGCTGCATCTCGACTGGTACGCGTGGACGATGCAGGGCGGTCCGAAGCCGCAGTTCCTGCAGAAGAACGTCGCTTACTACGTGATGGATGCCGACCGGTGGCGTTATGCCGATACGCTCGAAGCGGTGACCGCCGAGTCGCGTCCGTACTATCTCGACTCCGTGGCCAACGCGACGGACGTGCTCGCGTCCGGCTCGCTGGGCAGCGCGCAGGGTAAGGGTAAGGCAGATCAATATGTGTACGATCCGCGCGATGTGAGTGTCGCCGCCATCGAAGCGACAATCGATGGCTCATCGCTGACCGATCAGCACCTGATACACGCGTTGCGCGGCAAGCAGCTCGTCTATCACACCGCGCCGTTCGAGCGCGACACCGAGGTCAGCGGCTTCTTCAAGCTGACTGCGTGGCTCGCGATCGATCAGCCCGACACCGACTTCAACGTGAATGTTTATGAGGTGCGGCCGGATGGCAGCTCGATCCTGCTGACCGGCGACTTGCGGCGCGCACGCTATCGTGAGGATCTGCGCACGCCGAAGCTGGTGACCACGCGCGAGCCGCAACGCTACGAGTTCGACGGCTTCACGTTCGTCTCGCGCATGCTCCGGCAGGGCAGCCGCCTGCGGCTGGTCATCGGTCCCGCGAATTCGATGAACAGCCAGAAGAACTACAACTCCGGCGGCGAGGTCGCCGCCGAGTCGATGCAGGACGCGCGCACCGTCAACGTGAAGCTCTATCACGATCGTGCGCATCCGAGCGCGCTGTTCATACCGCTGGGCCAGCCATGAAAACCTACTCAATCGCCGCAATTTTGCTGGTGGCCCTCGCGCTCAGCGGCTGTTCGCGCACGGACGCGGAGCCGTCGTTGCCGGGCGTCACTGTTCACAAGAGCGAGAGCTGCGGCTGTTGCAAGCTCTGGGTCGAGCGGCTGCGCGACGCGGGCTTTCCCGTCGAAGTGCGCAACGAGGACAATCTCAACGCGGTGAAGCAGCGCGCCGGCATTCCGTACGGAATGGGCTCGTGCCACACCGCCGAGGTCGAGGGTTACTTCATCGAGGGCCACGTGCCCATCGAGGACGTCAAGCGACTGTTGAGCGAGCGGCCGGACGCGAAGGGGCTGACGGTGCCGGGCATGCCGGCCGGTTCGCCCGGCATGGAACAGCCGTCCGGACTGGTCCAGCCGTACGAAGTGCTGCTCGTGCATCGCGACGGCAGCACGACGGTGTACTCGCGCCACGGACCGCGCTGAGGCGCGCCCGCTACATGTCCTTCAGCCAGTTCGATTCCGCGATGCTCTTGGTCTTGTAGAGCGCGCGCAGGCGATTCTTATCGATCGCTTTCTGGCATTCGGTCTTCGAGAAGCTGGACTCTCCCTTCGCTACCGCCCACGCGCTCTGCCACAGCTTCGCCAGCGTCAACGCGCCCTGCGCCGTGACCGCGACCGTGTCCGCGCCGAGCTCCGTCCACATCGCGGCCGTCTGACTCTGACCGCTCGATTGCCGGAAGACCTGCAGCACGCGATCCGGCGGCAGCTTCGTCATGGTCTTGCGCATCAGCTGCACGGTCAGGTCCGCCGCCTGCGCGCCGGAAGTGACCTTGCCCTTTGCCTTGGTGCTGCCCAGCTCCGAATTGAGCCGGTCGACGAACTCGGCCGCGAAGCGATCGAGCATGCGTGTCTCGTACACCTCGTGCACGCTGCTTTCCGACTCGTCCGCGCCGTGATGCAGCTTCGAGACGTGCAAGGGCTGACAGGCGTCGCCGACGTAATGCGCCATCGTGCCCGCGACGCACACGAACTTGTCGAGCTCCTGCGCGCGCAGGTGCTCCACCATTTCGTCGAACATCTCGGCGACCCGGAAGGGCAGCGCGCCACGGTGCTGCAGCGGTCGCTTCGGCTCGAAGCTTTCGTAGAACTCGTTCCATTTCGCCGGCGTGCGCGTTTCGGGTTGCTTCGTCCACAACGACAGCAGCGTCTCGCCGGCGAACTCGCCGGACTGCGCCTCTTCGTCCATGTCGGCGAAGTGATTGGCCTTGTCGCGGCCGCGGGACGAGCGCCATACCAGATCCGGAACGTCGGCGAGCGCGACGAACTTGCTCTGGCTCGCCTTCGGCAGCGTGCCTTGCTCGATGTCTTCGTCGGAGACAGCGATGTTGAGAGCGTTCGCCTTCAGCAGCGCGCGCAGCTTCGGATAGGTGCTGGAGACGAGGAAGCAGGCGGAGTAGGCGATCTTGTAGTGACCGACTTTGCCCCAGTACTGGCTTTGTTCGCTGCTCCAGTCGCGAACCACGTCGACGTCGAGCAGGCGACAGACGTTGCTCAGCATCGTCGCGAGCACGAAGCGCGAGTCCGGACCGCCGTCGGGTGCGGTGAACGATTGCCCGCCCCATTGCACGGCAATGGGCTGGCACTCGGGCGCGCGCCGTCCCGGCGTTTCCTGCGGCTGGTCGTAGACCCAGGTGGTGCCGGAATCTCCCGGATGCGTATCGACCAGCGCTTCGCCGGGGCGCGGTCCGATCATGAGATCGGCGACGCAGTCGTGTCCGCCGATGGACGAGTATCGATAGAACAGCGCTTCGATCGAGCCGCGCAACGCGCCCGAGATGGCGCCGTATGCCTTCACCGGGCAGCCGATGACGTCGAGACCGAGCGTGTCGATGTTGAGGTCGATCGGCTCGCCGAGCCGGCCGATGCCGTAGATCTGCGAAGTCCACAACGACAGATCGTCGATGCGGAACAGGCCGGCATCGACGTTGACGCTCGTGCGCTGGCCACCCCAACCCGGATAGAGCGTTGCGAGCGGAACCTTGCGCGCGGCAGTCTCCACGCTGACGCCAAGGCGGCGCAGCTCGCCGCGCTCGATCGTGTAGATCGCAGTTCCGGCCGGCCCGACGACGTGGCGGTTGGTCAGGCCATAGACATCGTGGCCGTCGGTCACCAGGCACGCGAGCGTGCCGATGCGTTGCGTGCCTTGCTCGGCCGTGAGGATCGGATAGCCGCCGCCGTACAGTCCCGAAGGAAACGCGAGCTGCGTCGCGGAGAACTCCGGGTGCAGTTGTCGCGGCGCGTACACGACGCAGGTCGGAATCTTGCGTCCGTCCGGCAAGTGCAGCCACGGCGGCACCATCTCGTCGGTCTTCTTGCGTTGCTGCTTGCGTGTTGCCCACTCATCGACGAACACGAGTACGCTCGGCCACGACCAATCCTTGACTGCGCTGTTTGCCAGCGTGCGCGCTCGCGCCGCGCTGAAGCGCTTCCAGTCCTTGTAACCATGCTTGTAGTTGCGCGCGTAGTCGGGATCGCGCACACGAATTCGATACAGGCCGAGCGCAGTGCCGACCACGTGCGGCAGGTTGGCGAGATGCGTGTGATACGCATCGCGAGCCTCGAGCAGATCCGCCAGCGTCAGGTTGCGCGGGTCGAATTCGCGCCGGAAGCGGTTGCGCTCCGGCGTGCGTGCAGCGCTTTTTTTCGTGGTCACGGCCACTCCTTCAGTGTCGCGTCGACTCGTCGCTTACTACTCTGTGGCGAGTTTGTAATTTGTGCCAGCGTCCAAACGGGTCGGAGGAATACGTGCAGCGTCGGCGCATGAGTCCGGCGTAGTATCCGGCGAGTCATCAGCGCGTTCAGGTTAAAGGGGGACGTCATGGTCACGCGTTGTCGTCGTATGGTCGGGCTGGCGCTCGTTGCGGCAGCTTCGACTCCAGCACTGAGTCAGGCGCAGCAGGCAGCAGAGACGCCCCCGCCGAGAGAAGCAGGCAGCAATCTCGAAACGGTCGTGGTGACGGGCAGCGCGATCACCGGTGGCGTCAAGAAGCTCGAAGCGAGCTACAACATCGTGACGGCGAACGAGGACGAGATTCGCAACGCCAACCCGAAGAGCACGGCGGACCTGCTGAAGATCTCCCCGGGGCTGTGGCCGGAGTCGACCGGCGGTCAGACCGGGGCGAACATCGAGATCGCGGGTTTTCCGGGCGGCGGGGATGCGCCGTACTTCACGACGCAGCTGATGAGCTCGCCGCTGTACGGCATGCCGACGCTGTCGTTCTTCGAGACCACGAGCATTTTCCGGCTGGATGACACGATC
>DATBKP010000197.1:0-2551 GCA_036555785.1 Steroidobacteraceae bacterium | reverse complement strand
CGAAGGCCTCGCATCCGCGCTCGGCGCCTTCGATCGCGCGGGCGAGCGCGATACGCCCCTCGCCCGGCGCACGCGAGAATGGCTGGCGGGCGAGGTGCAGACGATTGCGCGGCTGCAGATCCTTCCCGGGCAGACGGGCCTGCAATTCGACCACGCACGCGTCGAAGCGCCACGGATGGCGCAGTTCGCCGGCACCTTCCTGCTCGGACTGCACGACCCGCGCGTGCGCGTCGACATGGACATGCATTGCCTTTCCGCGGTCGCGATCATCGAGCGCGAAGGTGTGCTGCGCCGCTCGACCGAGTGATGCGACCGGGCAAGAAAAACCCCGCCACGCGGGCGGGGTTCGTCAGTGCATTCCAAGCGTGACGCTATTTGCGCCGCATCCAGCGCGCGACCACCAGGGCGACGCCTGCAACACCGAGAAGCGCGAGCGTCTCGGGTTCGGGCACGAACTGGAGGTCGGTGGCGTCCTGCGCCAGCGCGAGCATCGGCGCCGCCAGGAGCATCAGACCCATTGCCCGCAAGCCCCATTTCGATGTGACGGCCATTCCCATCTCCTTGAAGAAGCCGCGCGACGTGCCCCCGAGCGCGGCGACTCCCAAATGATGCAAAAAGCGTGACAGCAGCCGGCTGTCCGTGGTTTCAAGGGCTTGCAACGCGGCCCGGCCAGGGACCATAAGAAAAACCGACACTTGCGCCGGGCGCGTTCACGCGCACCGGCGGGTGCGCACCTTCTCCTCCGGTGGCCGCACGTCGCGGAACAGCCGCAGCAGCGTCAGGTCGTACAGGATCTTGATCACGCCTGTCAGCACCAGCGGCCATCCGAAGGCGGAGAGGCCGAGCAGCCAGCCGGCGAGAAGCGGGCTGCCCGCCGCAGCGAGGCTGCGCGGCACGCTCGTGACGCTCGCCGCGGCCGCGCGTTCCGCCGGCGTCACGACGGCCATCACGTAAGAGCTGCGCGTCGGCACGTCCATTTGCGATAGCGCGCTGCGCAAGAGCAGCAGGCCGATCGCAACGCCGACGTCGCCGGTGAACGGCACCGCGACGAGCGCCAGGCTGGAGGGAATGTGCGTGAACACCATCGTGTTGATCAACCCGAAGCGCCGCGCGAGCGGCACGGCGACGAGGTACGAACCGCCGGCCAGCAGGCCCGTGGCGAAGAACAGCACGCCGAGCTGCGCGGCGTCGAGCGCGTAGCGCTGCGCGAGCCACAGGCTCAGCATCGATTGCACGACGAGCCCCCCGGCGAACGCGTCGACGCTGAACAGCGCCGCGAGCGTCAGCACGATGCGGCGTGAGTCCCGCAGCGGCGCCTGGCGCACCGGAAGCGATGCCTCGCGCTCGAGCGGCAGGCGCCGATAGAGCAGCCACGCGGCGCCGCCGAGTGCGGCGTACAGCAGGAACATCGCTTGCAGCGCCAGCTTCCATGGCACGTGCAGCGCGTCGCTGAGCAACTGCGGCAACCCGGCGACGAGCGCGCCCAATGCGCCGAAGATCGCACCGACGAGGCTGTAGCGTGCGAACGCGCGGGTGCGCTGCTCGGCACTGACGGCCGTGGAGAGCACCGCGTGCTCGAGCGGCAGGAACACGCTCACGTCGCCGCTGGTGGGATTCAGCGTGCCGACGAACGCGACGACGACCAGCGGCCAGAAATCGTGCACGCCGGCGAACGCGACGCCGGTGGCGAGCATCAGCAGCGACGCTCCCAGGAGCGCACGGCGCTGGCCGATGCGCGTCGCGAAAGCGCCGACCGCGAGCGAGAGCGCGGCCGAGCCGAGCAGCGTCGCGGTCGACACGATGCCGACGTCCAGCGGCGCGTAGCCCAGCGCGAGCAGGTACAGCGGCAGGATCAGGCTGACGAAGCCGTCGCCCAGCGCGCGGATGCTGCGCGCGGCCACGACGAGCGAAGGGATCGAGTCCATGCAATCTCCCGTCCGGACGTCGCTGTCCGGCCTTCAGGAGCAGAGCTTGGACGCGGGGAGCGTCTTGCGCACGCGGGGAGCCTGCCCGAATCCCCACAATCGTCAATCTAGCGTGTCGCGGTGACTGCAGCAATTGCCGGAAGATCGAGGCGAACCCGGTAAAGCACCCGCATTGACTTCCCCGATGCCGTGCGCGTAATCTTGACGCGGGGGTGACAGGACCCCCGGGATCTTCCCTCCAAGACGGTGCCCCGTCCAATCCTGTGGAGCGTTGCGTGCGAGCGCGGGCACTGTCGTCACTCCTCGGCGCCCCGTGTCCGCAGCCCCTGCGGCAGCGCAGCGCACGTTCGCGTCTTGCGCCTGGATGGAGGTCGACCATGCCGTACTCGCTGAAGCAGATCCACTGCCGTCCGTGGACTCTGAACGGGCTGTCGCTGGATCTCGTCGAGAGTCACTATGAGAACAACTACGGCGGCGCGCTGCGCCGCCTCAACGCCATCACCGAGCAGCTCGAGGCGCTCGATTTCGAGAAGACCCCGGGTCATGTGATCAACGGCCTCAAGCGCGAGGAGCTCGTCGCGCTGAACTCGACACTGCTGCACGAGCTGTACTTCGCGAGCCTCGGC
>DATBKP010000196.1:0-32110 GCA_036555785.1 Steroidobacteraceae bacterium | reverse complement strand
GTGGCTTGTCCACCACCGCTGCGTTGGTAGTCCTGGCCCGCAAGCTGGCGCGTATCGCCTTCTCCATCGTTAGGCACAACGTCGACTTCCGTCCTGAACTGGTGCAAGTCGCTTGCGCTCAACCATAGAATCTTGGCGAGAGTCATTTCCGGCTCCTATTCCGCTCCGCTGCCACCTTAAGGACCGGGTGCCACTGCGCCCAAAACCGAAAGGTGGTCTGCGGAAAAGAATAATGAGAGAAGAAAATACTCTCGCTCTCTAGGCAGGGACCAGAGCCAGTACGCGCAGCGGGCTGCCCGAGCCGTTGACGATCTTGAGCGGCGGGGCGATGACGACAGCGCCGGTGGGTGGCAGCTGATCGAGGTTCATCAGGCTGGCGAGCCCGAAGCGGTTGGAGCCGTGCATGATCGTGTGGCACGGGAACATCGGATCGAAGGTCGCCGCCTGCCCCGCGTCGGTACCGACGGTCTCGACGCCGACGCCGAGGATGTCGCGCTCCTTCGCCAGGAACGGCACGCATTGCGGATGAAAGCCGGGCGTGTGCGGACCGTCCTCGCGGATGTTGAGAAACGGCCCGGCGCCGGTGCGCTTCGACCAGTCGGTGCGGATCAGCACCCACGCGCCGCGCGGGATCTGCCCGTGCTTCTGCTCCCACGCCTTCACCACGTCGACGGTCACCAGGAAGTCGACGTTCTCGCGCACTCGCTCCGTGACGTCGATGACGCACGCCGGCCCGATGAACTTCTGCACCGGGATGTTGTGCGTGGCGTTGTTCGGATAGTCCTTGCCCGTCACCCAGTGAATGGGCGCGTCGAAGTGCGTGCCGGTGTGCTCGCCGCACGCGATGTTGTTCCAGTACCAGGCCGGGCCGCGCTCGTCGTACCTGGAGATCTCCTCCAGCGAGAACGGCTTGGACGGTGCGAAGATCGGCGGCAGCTGGATCGTTGGCGTCGCGGGCTCCAGCGGCACGGTGAGATCGACGACGCGGATGCCGCCGCCGAGGATTCCCGTGGCGAGATCGGCGAGCAGCGCGGAGCTCTTCTTGGTGTCTTGGGGCATGGTCGCTTCCTCTTCGCAAGTTCTCTGTCAGGGCGCGAACTGAGCGCGCAGCTCGCGCAATGCCGCGACGAGAACGTCGACGTCCTCGTCGTTGTTGTAGAAGTGCAGGCAGATGCGCAGGTTGGCGTCGCGATTGGATGTCACGATGTCGCGCTTCATCAGCTCCTGCGACAGCGGACCGCTGGCTCGTGACGGCACGCAGATCATCGCGCTGCGCCGCTGGTCCACCGCCGGCGTGACGGCCTCCCAGCCGATCTCGCGCAGCTGCTCCATGCAACGGCGCGTCAGCGCACGAATGCGCCGCTCGATGGCCGGCGTGCCGACGTCCAGGATGATCTTCAGCCCGGCCTCGGTGGCGTAGCAATTCACGACGGGCGGCGTGCCCGCTTCGAAGCGGCGCGCATTGTGCGCGGGCCGGTTCGCGGTGATGTCCATCGCAAAGATGTTCTCCTGCGAGAACCAGCCGCTGTGCGTCGGCTGCAACGAGCGCGTCAGCGAATCCCGAACATACAGGAAGCCGATGCCGGCAGTGCCGAGCAGGTACTTGAGCATGCCGCCCACGGCGAAATCGAGGTCGAGCTGCTGCACGTCGATGTCGAGCGATCCCACCGATTGATAACAGTCGAGCAGCACCATCGCGCCCTTGGCGCGGGCCAGCTTCACGATCGCGGGGATGTCGAGCCGCGCGCCGTTGCGGAAGCAGACGTGCGTGATCGCCACCAGCTTCGTTCGCTCGTCGATCTCCTTCGCGAACGCCTCCGGCGGTATGTAGCCGTCCGCGTCGCGGCGCACGTGCACGACGCGCGCGCCGCGCGGCTCCTGCGCGTGCCAGATCTGCGCGTTGGTCGGAAACTCGAAGTCGCTGATGACGACCTTGTCGCGCCCGCCGGAGAACTGCATCGCGGTTGCCAGTGCATTCAGGCCGGCAGACGCCGACGCAGTCACCGCAATCTCATCCGGCTTCGCATTCAACACGCGCGCCATCAGGTTGCGCACCGCTTCATTCTTCGTGACCCAGACGTCCCAGTTGGCGCCGACTTCGAGTCGATCCTCGAGGTAGCGATCGAACGCCGCCTTCACGGTGTTGGCGAGCGCGCAGTACGAGCCGCTGTTGAGGTAGATCTTGTGCTGCAGGAGCGGGAACTCCCGGCGCAGCGCTGCAAAATCAGTTTCCGTATGTCCGCTCAAGCCGCCACCTTCAGCTCATCCAATGTCATGAGCAGCTGTCTGCCCTCCTCGTCCGCCAGCGCAGCAGTCCGCAGACGCTTGACGATGGCGGCGAGGTCCGCTCGATCGCTCATCCGCTGCACGGCATCGATGATGACGCCGTAATTCTTCAGTCCACGTGCGTGCGTGTCGCCGTAGCCCTTCACGAGGCGCTGACACTCCGCGAGCTCGACCGCCGCATCGTAGCCGCCAGGCCGCGTCGCGAGACTCTTGATGTGCGCCAGCCAGGCACCGATGCGCTCCTGCTCGACTCGATAGCGCAAAGTACCGCGACGCCAGCGCCGCAGACCCGACACTGCGTACAGCAGCAAGAATCCGCCGACGTGCGTGGTTCGGACCTGTCGGCCTTTGCGAAACAGCGGCGCGAACCAGCGGCGTGCCGTGCTGCTCGCTTGCAGTCGCGCGCCGAGTCCTGCCGGCAGCGTATCGCACGCCTCCTCGAAGCGCGGATGCATGAACTCGCTCGTGTACACGATCTGTTCCGACTGCGCGCGCACCTCGTCACGCACGCGGTTGAATCGAGTCCCGCGCGTCTTCAGATCAGCGACGCGGATCGTGTCTTCATACGACATCCACAACGCCAGGTGCCGGGCGACGGCGGCAGTCAACGCATAGCTGCCGCTATCTGGAATCTCGCGCACGCGGTCGAGATACAGAGTCGCGTAGTCGCCATCCTGATAGTCGATCAAGCGCTTTACGCCCTGCTGCAACAGGCCGTGCAGGTGCGCAGGAAACGTGGCGCTGATCCGCGCATCGATCTTCCTGCCGAGGTCGGTCGTGGGTCCGCTGCCCGGCGGCACGAGACTCGTCATGGGCGAGCGTTGCAGCGCCTGCTCGAAGCCCGCAGCGAAGCCCGCCAGATTGGTCTTGACGGCTACACCCGACTGCGTGATCGCTTGCTCATAGAGTGCACGCGGGAACGGCAGCACGCCCGACGCCGCAATGGCGCCGAACAGAATCGAGCTGATCACGCTGCCTTGTTCGTCGGCCAGTACCTGCATGTCGAAGCTGATCAGCCGCTTCGAGCGTGACTGGAGCGCTGCGTAAACAGCATTGGCGTCGACGATGCCGTCGGCCATCGCCGATTTCTCGGTGATGCCATAGATGCGGTGAGTGGAGGCGACGGTCGTCGTGCGATCCGGCGTGATGAATCCGCGGACCACGGCGCGGCCCGCTTCCATCAGCTCCGCAGCGACCACCAGATCCACATCGCCCGGCACCGGCATCAGCGCCAACACCGGCCGATGCTGCGGATCGCGCGGCGGTGCGCACACCTCCACGTAGTAGACGGTAGTTCCCGTTCGCTGTGCGACGCCCGGAACCGAGGTTGCCTGCACGATCCAGCCGTGCAGCTCTGCCACAGCGACCAGCCAGTCGGCGAGCACGCCGCCGCCCTGCCCGCCGAGCGCAGCGACTGCGATGGATATCGGTCGCGGCTCAGAACGCATGACGAAGCCTGCGGCGCTCTGCGCGGCGCTGGAAGAAACCGATGACGCTCGCGCGCAGCCGCTGCAACAGGCGATCCCAGCCCGAGGGATTGAACACGATTTCCGCGCGATAGAAGGATGGGCACAGCACCGCTGCATGTGCCACTTCGCCGCAGACGCCGCAGCCGACGCACGAATTCTCCACGTGCGCGATCGGATCCTGCCGCAGCGGATCGGGATTGGGCTTGATGGTCAGCGACGGGCACCCCGACAAGCGGATGCAGGAGTGATCGCCCGTGCAAGTGTCGGCGTCGACGCCGAATCGCTCACGCACCCTGCGCTCCCCGGCGGCGACGGCTTTGTTGAACGCAGGCCGTTCGCGACGTTGTCGGTTGAGCATGCACTCGGACGCGGCCAGCACGACCTTCGGCCCCTTCTCCGGCGTGGTCATCGCCTCGCGGAGCACGTCGCGCATCCGGCCGACGTCGTAGGTCCGATCGATCACGCGCAACCATTTCACGCCGACGCCTTTGACAGCCTCTGCGATCGGATGCTTCGTGCTCTTCGAGCGGTTGTCGGCACGCGAGGAGAGAATGTCCTGGCCGCCGGTCGCCGCGGAATAGCCGTTGTCGACCACGACCAGAACGCTGTCACTCTGATTGAACACTGCGTTGCCGACGCCCGATGTGAGCCCGTTGTGCCAGAAGCCGCCGTCGCCCATGACGGCAATCGCGCGCTTGTTGCGCGGCGCGTTGAACGCTGCTGCGCCTGCCGCGCCCAGTCCGTAACCCATCGTGGTGTTGCCGAGGTTGAACGGCGGCAGGATGGAGAACAGATGGCAGCCGATATCGCAGCTGATGTGCACCTGACCCAGCTCACGCTGCAACAGCTTCATCGCCGTGAAGATCGGCCGCTCCGGACACCCGGTGCAGAAGCCGGCCGGCCGGATCGGCAGCAGCGGCGCGAGCGCCTGCACTTCCTTCGGCGCTTCTGCTGGCGGCGGCGGCAACAACGGGGTTGCGCGATCGAGCTGCTCGGGCGCGTACGCACGCATGAACGCCCGCACACCTCGCTGCAACACGTCACCGGTGTATTCACCGGCTTTTGGCAGCACGTCTTTGCCAATCACCCGCGTGGCAATGTCCGCCTTGCGCAGGATCGTGTGGAGATTCTGCTCGAGATATTCCGGCTGGCCTTCCTCGACGATCAGCACTGCCTTCTTGCCGCGGCAGAACTCGATGACCTCTGCGTCGATCAGCGGATAGGTCACGTTGAGCACGTACAGCGGCAGCTCCGTGTCTCCGGTCGAGTCGGCAAGCCCGAGCAGCTCCAGCGCGCGGATCAGCGTGTTGTACAGGCCACCCTGCAGGATGATGCCGACCTCGCCCGCCGCGCCGCCGAGAAACTCGTTGAGCCGGTGCCTGGCGATGTACTCGACTGCCGCAGGCCAGCGTCGATTGATCTTCTCCTGCTCGTGCAGAAAGCTCGCGGGCGGCAGCACGATGCGATTGACATCGCGCGTCGGGCTGTCGAGGGCATCCTGCAGCGTGAATGGCGGTGGACGATTGTCGTGGGCGATGAAAGAGCCGTACACGTGACAGGCGCGGATCCGTAGCTCCAGCATCACTGGCGTGTTCGACGCCTCCGAGAGCTCGAAGCCGCGCTCGACCATGGCCGCGATGCTCTCCAGGTTCGGGCGTGGATCGAGCAGCCACATCTGCGACTTCATCGCAAAGGCATGCGAGCGCTCCTGCATGATCGAAGAGCCTTCGCCGTAGTCCTCGCCGATGATCACCAGCGAGCCGCCGGTGACGCCGCCCGACGCGACATTCGCCAGCGCGTCCGAAGCGACGTTGGTGCCGACGGTGGATTTCCAGGTCACCGCGCCGCGGATCGGATAGTTGACGGAAGCGGCGAGCATCGCGGCGGCGGCCGCTTCGGAAGCGCTGGCTTCGAAATGGATGCCGAGCTCTTGCAGCAGCCCTTGCGCATCGGACAGCACATCCATGAGATGCGAGATGGGCGCACCCTGGTAACCGCCGACGTAGCCGACGCCGGATTGCAGCAGTGCCTTGGTGACCGCGAGGATGCCCTCGCCGCGGAATTCCTCTCCGGCGCCGAGGCGCAGCTTGCCGACTTCGTGCGTGAAAGATCGCTCAGCCATCTCAGGAGCACTCTATCCTTGTAGAAAGCTCCTTCCAATATGAGAACCGGCCGGCTGTAGGGCTATTGCCCTAAAACATGTCGCTGCTCACTCGAACCTACCGCTGGAGCAGCAGCGGCAGAAACCACACGAGCGCTGCAAATGCGACGACGGACGCTTCCACAGCAGCGGCAGCGAGAAGGACGATACGAGGCGTGCGATACGGGGTGAAGAACGCGCCGACCAGGTAGACAGGGGTGAGGACCGGCGCGAGCAGAATCCGCAGCACAGAGAATGCCGCCCAGGCGGCGAGACTGGAGGGTGACTCGGCACTTCTTCCTACCAGGAACAGAGTCGCAGCTGCGGCGCCGGTGATTGCCACGCCGAGACCCAGCACCGAAACCACCGTCCAGAAACGCTGGTAGGGTCTCAGCCAGTAAAGTGCAGCGCCGGTCGGGACGAGTGCCAGAACACCGAACACCGCGACAAATAGCACGGCATCGCCGAAGGCGTACATGCCACTCGAGGCCTGCGCCTCAGGGCCGCTCGTGTTCGCTACTCGAATGGCAACGACAGCCGCAGCAATGAGCAAGCCGCCGATATAGCCGGCGGCAACCAATCCGATCTTCGGCATGGTTTTCACTGTGGCATGAGTGCTGTATCCACGCGCGAGCTTCAGCTCGCGATCGTGGCGAGCACATCCGCGCCGACGTCGTGCAGCCGCAATGGGCTGTTGGAAAGATACTGAGCGCAGTTCTCGGCGGCAGTCGGTTTTGCCAGCAGGAACCCTTGCGCGAAGCGGCAGCCGAGCCCCCGCAGCATCTCGAGCTGCGGCCAGCCCTCGACGCCTTCGACGATGATGCCGATGCGCAAGTGCTTCGCCAGCGCGAAGATCGCCGCGACGATCGCGTAGTCGTTCGAGTCGCTGACCAGGTCGCGAATGAAGCTGCGGTCGATCTTCAGGTGATCCACCCGCAGCTGCTTGAGATAGCCGAGGCTGGAATAGCCCATGCCGAAGTCGTCGATCGAGATCCGCACGCCGAGGCTGCGCATGTCGTCGATGATCTTCTCGCTGGAGCGTCCGGAGTGCCGGTCGACCTTCTCCAGCATCGCGCCTTCGGTCAGCTCGATGTGGAACATCGAGGGCGCGATGCCATGCGCCTGCGACACTTCGACGATCAGCGCGCGCAGATCGGTGCGCAGCAACTGACCTGCGGACAGATTCACTGCGACGGGCACGAGCGTGAGGCTCTGCTCGCGCCACCGCGCCATGTCCTCGCCCACGTGCCGCCAGACGAACTGCCCGATCGGATCGATCAGCCCGGATTCCTCGGCGACCGGCAGGAAGCGGCCCGGCGGGATGAATCCCTCCTCGGCATCCTTCCAGCGAACCAGCGCCTCGAGCGCGACCACGCGGCGCGTTTCGATGTCGAAGATCGGCTGGTAGTGCACGTCGAACTGCCCGAGCTCGAGTGCGGCACGCAGGCGGGCCTCCAGGCTCACGCGCTCGTGCAGCTTGCGATCCATCACCGGGCTGAAGACCTGGAAGTTGTTACGGCCGCGGTCCTTCGCCTGGTACATCGCCGTGTCCGAGTGGCGCAGCAGCGCGCCGACGTCGTCACCGTCACGCGGATACAGGCTGAGTCCGATGCTCACCGTCGTGACCAGCGGCTTGCTGGCAATCTCCAGCGGCACGCTCAGGCTGGCGACGATACGCGCCGCGGTTTCGTTCGCCTGCTCGAGCGAGCGGATCTTGTTGAGGATGACGACGAACTCGTCGCCACCCATGCGCACGACGATGTCGTCTGCGCGCACCGAGGTGCGAATGCGCTGCGCGACCTCCTGCAGGAGCTTGTCGCCGACCTCGTGCCCGTGGGTATCGTTGATGTGCTTGAAGCGATCGAGATCGAGGAACAGCACCGCCAGCGGCGTCTTGCTGTTGCGAGCCTCCTCCATCGCGCCGGGCAGGTAGTCGGCGAGAAACAGCCGGTTCGGCAGCCCCGTCAGCTGATCGTGATGGGCCAGCCGATCCAGGCGCTGCTGCTTCTCCAGCAGCTGCGCTTCGATCTTGCGTTGAATGGCGCGCCCGTGCTCGGCCTGCTGCAGGAAGTCCTCGTGCTTCAACTCGAGCTCAAGCAGTCGCGCGTCGAGCACCCGGGTCTGACGACGCATGACGAGCGACCAGGCGAGGGTCGCTGCCAGTACGATCGAGAGCGTGAGGATCAGCCAGAGCAACGGCTGCGGCCCCTTGAGGAAGATGCCCAATCCTGACATTCGACGTAAGCTGGCGGCGGGCATGGAACACAGTTCCAGCCCAGGTCGCGCTGCGGTCGCCGTCGAGCCGCCGAAGATGTGAAACAGACCTCGCGGCTTTTTACAGAACGCCCTGTGCGGATGCCCCTTTCGGTTACTCGTCTTCGGGCTGCCAGAGCTGGATCGGATTGCCTTCCGGGTCGTTGAGCTGGGCGAAGCGGCCGTTGGGATACGTTTGCGGATCGATACTCACGGCGACGCCATTGCCCTTCAGCTGCGCCACCATCTTGTCGAGGTCGCTGACGCGAAAGTTGAGCATCCACTGCAGCCGCATGTCGCCGAAGAACTTCGTGTCCTGCTCGAACGGCTGGAACACCGTCGTGCCGGCCTGCTGCCGCCACGGCGTGCCGCCGTAGTCGTGCGGCGTCAGAGTGACGCCGAGATTGTCCGCGTACCAGTGCGCCAGCGCGGCCGGATCCTTGGATCGAAAGAAGAAGCCGCCGATGCCGGTGACGCGTTCCATGGGCTACCTCGTGGGGACGACGTTCCAATGCTGCAAAGCCGGAACGCCTTCATAGGAATTCAACACGCACAGCGTCGCAGTGTCGAGGAGAAAATGCGCGCCGGCGCCGGGTGCGAACCCCAGCCATCGCGCCGCGAGCACGCGCAGAACGTGCCCGTGAGCAAACACGGCAACCGCCCCTGGGACTGCACGCACTCTTGCGAGCACGCGATCGACGCGAACGCCGACTTGCTCAGGTGTCTCGCCGCCGGGTCCGCCGCCATCCTTGAAGATCATCCAGCCAGGACGGTTCGCGTGAATCTGCGCGGAGGTCAGTCCTTCGTAGTCGCCGTAGTGCCACTCCATCAAATCCGGGTCGATCTCGGCGCGCGCGCCCAGGTCCGCGATTTCACAGGTCTCGCGCGCCCGTCGCAGCGGGCTGGTCAGCACCAGTGCGAAATTCTGCTTCGCGAGTTCCGGCCGCAGCAGTCGCGCTTGCTGTCGACCGTGCTCGGTCAGCGCGATATCGGTAACACCGGTGTGCTTGCCGGCGAGACTCCATTCCGTCTCGCCGTGCCTGATGAGATAGATCTCCGGCATCGACATGCTCAGCATCCTAACAAGAACGACAGCACGTGCTGAAGAAATTCGTCCGGGCTCTCCACGTTCGGCAGGTGAACGACCGGCAGCACGACCAGTCTCGCATCGGGAATGATCTCGGCAATCAGTTGCCCATGCTCGGGCACAGTGACTGTGTCGTCCCGACCCGCGATCACCAGAGTCGGACAGGTGATGAGCGCATCGGTCCGGCGAAAGTCCATGTCGCGAATGGCCGCAAAGTTTCCGGCAATCCCGCGCGGATCGATATCGCGCACCATCGCTGCGAATCGGCTGACGACTGTCGATCCGGTCTCTCGTATCGAGGCCGGGAACCAGTTGCGCATGAACATGTCGGCGATCTCTTCGGCGTTGCCTGGCTGCAGCACCCAGGCAATCTGCTGTCGCCAGTGATCGACTGGACCGAGATACGGCGAGGTATTGCTGAGCACGAGGCGCTCGATGCGCTCCGACGCGTGGATCCCCAGCCACTGCCCGATGAGGCCGCCCAGCGACAGCCCCAGGAAATTCGCCCGCTCCAGCTGCAGCTCGTCGAGCAGCTCGACTGCGTCGCGTCCGAGCCGGTCGAACGAGTACGGGCCCGGCGGCACTTCGGATCTGCCGTGACCGCGCGTGTCGTAGCGAACCAGCCGGAAGTGCCGTGTCAGCGCGGCCACCTGCCCGTCCCACATCTCCATGGTCGTCGCAATCGAGTTCGACAGGACCAGCGCCGGCTTGTGAGCGTCGCCTGCCACGCTATAGGCGATTCGGCGATCGTCGCTGGTCCGGAACGTCGAGATAGTCGTCATGTGTCGCACTCCGCGTCGAATTGAACCTGCGTGGAGCGTAGTAGCGGAGCGCTCGCCCTAAAATTCGGAACCTTGAACAGTCTTTGTAGAGAGAGCTGACATGAGCGCGTTCACCCTCCACGACCTGCAGTGCTTTGATGCAGTCGTCCGGTCGGGAAGCTTCCAGGCGGCGGCCGAGTTGCTGCATCGCTCGCACCCGGCAGTATTCGCAGCGGTCGCGAAGCTCGAGCGCCAGCTGGGTCTCGAGCTGCTCGATCGCAGCGGCTATCGCGTGCGGCTCACCGATTCGGGCAGCTCGCTGCACGCACGCGCGCAGTCGCTGTTACGCGAAGCCATGGATCTCGGGTCCTACGCTGCCCAGCTCGCCACCGGAGAGGAGACCGAGCTGAATGTGGTAATCGGCGATGTGTGCCCGCGCCCGCAGGTCCTCGCGCTCCTCGCGCGCTTCTTCGCGGATCGCCCGCGAACCAGGCTGCACTTGCACTACGAAGCAGTCAGCGGCCCGTGGGAGCGGCTCATCGACGGCGATGCCGATCTCATCCTGCATCGAGTCGACAAGACCGACCTGCGCGTCGAGTGGCTCGATCTCTGCCGCGTCTCGTTCATGCCCGTAGTCGCGCCAGGCTTCCTGCCGTTCCCGCTCACGGATTCCATCGAGCCGCAGCAGCTGCGCAGCTTCACGCAATGCGTAATCCGCGATACGGCTCGCAACTCGCCGGTTGCCAACTACTTCCTGATCGAAGGCGCGCACCAGTGCACGGTGGCCGATCAACCGATGAAGAAAGAAGTTGTCCTGAGCGCGATGAGCTGGGGCCACCTGCCGCACTTCCTGATCGCGGAGGAGCTGCGCGATGGACGCCTGCTCTCACTGACCGGAAAGCACTTGCCGGGGCGTACGGAAGAAGTGGTCGCGGCGCGCATACGCGACCGATCGCACGGACCGGTTGCGAATGCGCTATGGCGCTACCTGGGCGAACGCGCCAACGAGATTGGCCGCTCGGTCGACGCGATGAATGCAGCGTCGCGTTCGTAGCTGGCAACCGTGCCTGGATATCCCGATCCGGATGGCACCGCTACAGGCAGCCTTCGACGAACTCCACTTCCGGCGTCCCGCCCGCGTAGTACCGCGCGACTTTGCCGTCGGCCGTTTCGAAGCGCACCGCGTACCTGCGATCCCGCGACCAATACGTCAGATACAGATTCGGTGCGCCGCCATAGAAGTGGGGCTGCTCCTCCAAAGCGGTACCGTACAGCAGCCGGATCCTTTCGACACTGACGCCGACGGCCGCACCGCGTACGGTCTCAATACCAGGCCCATCGACATCCACTCTCGCCAGCCCTCGCAGCGTGATCATGTAGCTCAGCCCCTTCCTGTTTGCGTCCACGACGTAGAAGCAGTCGGACTCCTCCTCATCGACTGGCGCAACGATCTGGCCCAGTGCGCTTTGCAGCTCGGCGGCCGACATGCCGATCTTCAGCGGTCCGACGCCATCGACTCTAACCTTCCATTCAGAACTGGCACTCAGCAGAGGCGCAACTAGCACCAGGGTGATGGCAGCAACACATCGCATGCGCCCAAGAATATCCGATCAGTCGAAGCGATTGGTCCAGGCGGCCCGGAGCCACCTCCTCCACCTCCGCCGCGGCGGTGACGGCCAGTACCAGAACCATGGAAACAAAGGCGTTGCGCGTCGGAGCTTGATGCGTTGAGGCCCCCTGTCTCTTCAGACACAACCCCGCGCCCGATCACGCCAGGACCGCAACCTTCCTGCCGACCGGCGCGTCGCAAGGCGCATGAAAATACTCACCGCGGTCGGATTCCTGTGGATCGGCCTGCAGTCGCAGGTTGCGTTGGGCCAGGCGCCGCAGCCCGGGCCGGAGGTGCAGAAGCTCGCCTACTACCTCGGCAGCTGGCGCGGCGAAGGCGAGGCGAAGCGCGGTCCGTTCGGGCCCGCCGGCAAGCTCTCCAGCACGACGACCTGCGAATGGTTTGCCGGCGGCTTTCACCTGGTCTGCCGGGGCGAGGAGCACGGGCCGACGGGAACCCGCAAGTTCCTCAACATCCGCGGCTACGACGAGAAGGCGAAAGGCTATACCGAATACAGCATCAGCGACCTCGGCGAGACCGAGCTCAACAGCGGCGGCACGATCGTCGGCAACCAGCGAACCTTCACGTTCGACATGGACCTGGAAGGCAAGCCCACGAAGCTGCGTTACACCGAGGTGCAGGTGTCGCCGACGCTGTTCACCTATAAGGCCGAGGCCTCGATTGCCAGTGCGCCTTGGACGGTGATCGCCGAGGGCAAGGTCACCAAGGTCAATTAGCCTGCTCGAAGAACTGCAGCACCCGCTCCGCGACGAGCTCGTGCACCCGCGTACGATCCGTGCCTGCGCCGTCTCGACAAGGTTCGAGCGCCCGCCGGCCCTCGTCCGTGCAATCGCTGCCGAAGGTGAAGTGGTTGGCGTTGCCCGGCACGGTCAGCAGGCGCGCATCCGGAATCAGCCGCGCGTAACGTAGTGCATTCGTCGCCGGCGGTGTAACCGGATCCTCTTTCGCGGTGACGATGAGGACCGGAACAGCGATCGAATGCAGCGTGGCTTCCGTGAAGGCGGGTCCCACCGCCGGTGCCATGGCGACGACCGCACGAATGCGCTGATCCCGGTGAGAACTGTCGGCGCGAGCGAGCGACGCCTGGACTGCCGCATCATGCGTGCGCAGCGCCGCGAACTCCGCGATAGCCTTCGCGATCAGGTCGCGCGGTTCGCAGCTCGCATCGGCAGCCGCCGATGCGCAGAACCTGGCAATCTCGTCGCCGCTGAACTGCCCGCCCGCAAGCATGATGGCCGTCGCGCCGCCCGCGGAATGGCCGGCCGCGAACACCCGACGCTGGTCGATGTGCGCGCCGAACTTCGGGTCTGCCAGCATCCGGTCGAGCAATGCGCTCAGATCGGCGGCGCGCTCCCAGGGCGCCATGAAGCCCTGCGACAGCAGCTGTCCCTCGGCGCCGGTGTTGCCGTGATGATTCACGGCGGCGGCAATGTAGCCGTGCTCTGCGAGATAGGCCCCGAGCCAGCCCAGTGACAGGTTGACGCTCGTCGAGCCGTGGGACAGCAGCACGAGCGGATAGCGCTGAGCGTGCGCAGAAAACGGTGCGCCCACGGCGAAAGGGCGTTGGACGAAGTAGGGACGCCACGCCGGATCGCCCACGTGCGGCAAGCTGCGCGGCGAGCCGATCTCGGCCGGATACCAGATCACCGTGCTCAGCGGACGGTGGCCGGTGTTCTGCCAGTTACTGCGGCTCTCATCGACGAACTCGCGTACCTCGAATCCGACCGGCGGCGGTTCGGCCCGCGCGGACGAAATCGCCCCGATCGAGCAGCCGACGAGCAGAAGCAGGCAGACGAAATGCATTCTCATGATTTAATAGGCGGCGGGGGTTAGCGGAGACAAAACGATGCGAGCAATGACCGCACGGCTGAGCGTAATGATGTTCCTGCAGTTTTTCATCTGGGGCTGCTGGTTCGTGACGCTGGGAACCTTCCTGGCCGCGAACTTTCAGGCAAGCGGCGCCCAGACCGGACTCGCGTTCTCCACGCAGTCCTGGGGTGCGATCATCGCGCCCTTCATCATCGGGCTGATTGCCGACCGCTATTTCAACGCCGAGCGCATCCTCGCGCTGCTGCACCTGGTCGGCGCGGTGCTCATGTATCAGATGTTCCGGGCGCAGGACTTCACGCAGTTCTATCCGTACGTCCTCGCTTACATGATCGCGTACATGCCGACGCTCGCCCTGGTGAACTCGATCTCGTTCCGCCAGCTCTCCGACCCTTCGCGGCAGTTCTCGCTGGTGCGCGTCTGGGGCACGGTCGGCTGGATCGTCGCCGGGCTCGTGATCAGCTTCGTCTTCCACTGGGATTCGCAGCAGGCCGTCGCCGGCGGCGCGCTGCGCAACACCTTCATGATGGGGGCGGTGATGTCGCTGCTGCTGGCCGTCTACAGTCTCACGTTGCCAGCGACCCCGCCGATGGATCGCGGTGCCGGCGGCTTCTCACTGCGCGCCGCGCTCGGACTGGACGCGCTGAAGCTGCTGCGCGATCGGAACTTCGGCGTGTTCTTCGTTTCCTCGGTGCTGATCTGCATTCCCCTCGCCTTCTATTATCAGAACGCCAGCCCGTTCCTGACCGAGATCGGCACCAGCAACGCCACGGGCAAGCTGACGATCGGTCAGATGTCGGAAGTCGGCTTCATGCTGCTGCTGCCTGTGTTCCTGCTGCGCTTCGGCATCAAGAAGACGCTGCTGGTCGGCATGCTTGCGTGGGCGGTGCGCTACGTACTGTTCGCCTACGGCGGTCCGGCGAACATCTCGGCGCTGCTGATCATCGGCATCGCGCTGCACGGGGTGTGCTACGACTTCTTCTTCGTCTCCGGCCAGATCTATACGGATTCGAAAGCCGGCGAGCATTACCGCAGTGCTGCGCAAGGAATGATCACGCTCGCGACCTACGGCGTGGGCATGCTGGCCGGCTTCTCGGCCGCCGGCGCGATCACGGATCGCTTCAGCGGAGCCGGCCAGCACGACTGGTTTCACATCTGGATCTACCCGGCCGCGTTCGCGGCGCTGGTCATGATCCTGTTCGCGGTGCTGTTCCGGAACGAGGCGATCAGCTACCAATCGCGCCCGCGTTGACCTTGCGCTTGCGCCGCCACGTTGCCAGCAGGCCGCCGAGGCTCAAGCCGAACGGCGCGATCATCGCGGGCTCGCCGACTGCCTTGGCGATGACGTTGAGCGAGTAGTGGATCTGCCCGGTGCCGTTGCACAGCCCGCCGCCGATCGGGCACTCGAACCAGGTGATCGAGGCGGGCGTGACCAGCGGATCGAACCAGGCATACGTGCCGAGCACATCGGTTGCACTGACGTACAGCGAAAACAGGATTCCATCCTGATTGAACGTCAGCGCCGGGAACAGCGACAACGCGAGCGAGTTGCCCGTTTCATTGAAGACGGGACTTTCGCTGGCCAGCGCCAGCCCGAAGCCGTCGGTGATCGTCATGTGCCCTATGAAATCGACCCGCTTCGTGCCGGTTAGCGGCCGCACGACCGTCAGGTCGCTGTCATCGAGCGTCACGGTGATCGCATGCGCGGGTTCGACTGTAAGTAACCCCGACACCGCAACGGTCAATACGGCAGCTATCGTTCGCAACATGGCTTCATCCCCTTGCCGTCCGATTGTTGAGTCGGAGCATAGCGAGGCATGTCGCGCGCGACTGTCCCCCGCTACGGGGACACCCGTTCGTGCTAACGCGGCGTGCGGCGTCGCTCGAACGGCAGGTGCAGGCTGACCACAGTGCCCGTGGATCCGGATTTCATTTCGATGTCGGCACCAAGCTGCGTGGCGCGGTGACGCAGATTGCGTAATCCGCGCCCCGTCGGCGTCAACGCGAGCGCCTCCGCGTCATAGCCGACGCCGTCATCAGCAATCGTCACGCGCACCTCACTGCCGACTGCGGCCGCAGCGACCTGCAGCCGCGAAGCACGCGCATGCTTGACGACGTTGGTGATGGACTCTTGCACGATGCGCAGAATCTGCAGCGCCGCGGCCGCATCGAGCCACTCGAGCTTCGGCAGGTCCGGCATGTCCCAATCGACGGTGAGTCCGGCGTTCTTCAGCCGCGGGCCGATGCGATAACGCAGCGCTGCGAGCAGCGTCGCGAGATCGCTGTCGATGGGCTCGAGCGAATCGATCGTCAGCTTCAGCTCATCGACCGCTTCGCGTAGCGTGCGCAGCACGAATTCGTGATCCGCCTCGCCGCGCTCCGCCAGCGCGAGCGAGGACATGAGCGAAGAACCCAACCCGTCGTGCATGTCGCGCATGAGGCGTTGCCGCTCCTGGTGCCGCGCGCTCTCGACTTCGACGCGTCGCAGTTGCGCATAGCTTGCGTCGAGCTCGCGTTGTCGCTCGGCCAGCCGCTGCTCGAGCGATGCGTTCAGCACTTCAGCATCGCTGATGGCGCTGCGATAGCGCCGCGCCATCGCATAGATGAAAGCCGCGAACAACGGCACCGCTGCATAGGGCAGCAGGAAGATGCCCTGCATGCCGATGGTCCAGTTCTCGAGCATCCAGTCGTGCACGCCCAGGCACAGGTTGACCCACAGCGCGACCGCCATCGCAATGTGCTCGCGAGTGCGCCGCCGCCAGGCCGCAACGCTGAGCAATATCGTGACGACGACCGACAGCAGCGTCTGCACGCCATACTGAATCTGCTGGCCGATCCACGAGTCGTAGTTCAGGAACGGAATCCCGCTCAGCGTCGCGAACGCGGCGCCCGCGATGAGCGCGCGCTCGATGCGTGGCTGCCGCTCACCGTGCAGCCGGAACGCGAACATGTAAATCGTGACCGCGAGCCAGGCGAGCGAATTCACCGTCACCCACCAGAACCATTCCTGGGGCTCCGGGTAACGCGACAAGTGATAGTGCAACGTCCGCAGCATCCATAGGAGCGATGCGATGAAGAACAGCGCGTACTCCACTTCGTGCCGCCGCCGGATCCAGAACAGCAGCGCAAACACACCGACGATGAGGATCGCCCCGCTGCCGACGCGCGGCGCGTCGATGCGCAGGAAGTTCTGCCATTCGAAGTAGTCGGTGACCGGTGCAAGCGGGCCGACCCGCAAGGCGGGCACTCCGCAACCGAGCAGCCCGACACTGCAATCGAAGGACAATACGAGCGTGTGCTGGGTATGGCCGCCGTCGGAGCCGTACGGCAACTGGAACATCACCGGCCTTTGCCATGCATTCGACAACGTCGGGTCGGTCGCCACGAGACGCTGCCCATCGACATACAGCACGGCGGCTGAGCCGGTCGGCAGATATACGCTGTAGGCGAGCGCGCGCGGACCGGGCGGGTCCGTGCCGGGCACATCGACGACACGCAACCAGACGCGCGCGGACGCGCGCTTGCCGGCCAAGCCGAAACCGCCCCGATCGCGCTCTCCTATATAGGGCAGCTCGACGGCGCGCCATGCGAGATCGTCGGGAACCACGGCCGGGCTCGGCGGCCAGGGATCCATGCCGAACCACTGGATCGCGTATTCGCCGCGCGTCGTCTCGGCGGGCGCCGGCACGCGCACGCCGCAAGCCGAGAGCAACAGCGCGACGCTAATCGCGCAGCAAGCCCAGCTTGCGGGCTTCATAGACGGCTTCCGTTTTCGAGCTCACTTGCAGCTTGCGGTAGGTGCGCTTCACGTAGGTCATCACCGAGTGCGGTGAGATGCCGAACAGCCGCGCCACTTCGGGAAACGTGTAACCCTTCGCGACCAGTCGCAGCACGTCGCGCTCGCGCTCGGAGAGCTGCGCCACCTCGGCGGGAACATCGGCCCGCGGCGCCGAATAGCGCGAGAGCAGCTGGCGCGCGATCACCGGGCTGATCGGGCTGCCGCCTTCGCGCAGCGTGTGTATCTGCGCCACCAGGTCCTCCGGCAACGCATCTTTGAGCAGATAGCCCGTGGCGCCGGACTCGATCGACTGCAGGATGTGCTGCTCGTCGCCGAAAACGGTGATCACCATGATCTCGCAGTCCGGATGCAGCGCCACGCACGCGCGGATCACCTCGAGCCCGCTCATGTCGGGCAGGCCGAGATCGACGAGCAACACGTCGGGCTTGCAGCGGCGCAGCGCCTTGAGCGCGGTTGCGCCGTTTTCGAAGATGCCCAGCAGCTCGATGCCCTGGCTGTTCTGCAGCACGCCGCGAAACAGTGCCTGGAACGCGGGGTCGTCTTCGACCACGACGAGTGCCAACGGCGTCGGGCAGTCCGGTCGTGCGGGTACCATGACCTGCGAAGCCTATATCGAGCCTGCGCCGAAGAATGTCACAGATGCAGGGGACATAGGTATTCTTGTGCAGTGAACTGGCTGGCGCACGTCTTCCTGTCCGAGCCGAATGTCGAGTTTCAGCTGGGCAACCTGCTCGCGGACGTCGTCAGAGGGCCGCAGCGCGCGGCCATGAGCACGGACTTCGTGCGCGGCGCGGCCTGTCACAAGGCGATCGACGCCTTCACCGATGCTCACCCCGTGGTGAAACGCAGCCGCTCCCGCATCGGCCCGCCGCACCGGCGCTTCAGCGGCGTGCTCGTCGACGTGTTCTACGACTACTACCTCGCGCGCAGTTGGCAGCAGTACTCGCCGATCGCACTCGAACCGTACACCGCTGCCTTCTACGCAGGCGCCCGCCCCTACGCCAGCGCGCTGCCAGACGACGCCCGCGCCCTGCTCGAGCGCATCATCCAGCACGACTTGCTCGCCTCTTACGTACGAGTGGCTGGCGTCGAGCGCGCGCTGCGCCGGATCTCGACCTATCTCAACTCACGTTGGCGCAAGCAGTTTGCACTGGACCAGGGCGTCCGCGACCTGCTCGCTCATGAAGCCGCGTTCGCCGCCGACTTCGACGAGTTCTTCCCGACCCTGCAGGCTCACGTCGGCAGCTTGCGGCTCTAAACCCGGCCGACGATCGGGATGAGCGCGCCGGTGATCGCGCTGGCGCGATCGGACAACAGGAAGAGGATCAGATCCGCGACCTGCTCGGGCTGCACCCAGCGCCCGAAGTCCGCATCGGGCATGTCCGCGCGATTCGCCGCGGTGTCGATGATGCTCGGCAGAACCGCGTTGACCGTGATGGGTCGATCCTTGACCTCGGCCGCCAGCGCCTCGGTGAGCTTCGCCACACCCGCCTTCGATGCCGCGTACGGTCCCATGCCTACGCCCGCCTTGGCCGCGCTCGCCGCGCCGACACAAATGATGCGGCCGTTCACGCTGAGCAGCGGCAGCGCGGCGCGCGAGGAATTCACAGCCGTCAGCAGGTTCGCCCGATGCATCTGCTCCCAGACGTCCGCCGTGCCGGCAACCTTGCCCCAGCGGAAGCCGCCGGCGACGTTGACCAGCCCGTCGAGACCGCCGAGCTTCTGCGCAACGGCACGCAGCGTCGTTTCGGCTACGGCCGCGTCGCTGAGATCCACGCCGACGATCCCCTCTGCGCTCGCCCCGGCAGCTGTGACGGTCCGCAGTACGACCGAGCCCAGCGCGCCGGAGGCGCCGGTCACCGCGATTCGCTTGCCCTCGAGCACGTCCAGTCCTCCATTTGCTGCCGGGCAATGCTAGCCGCAAAACCGCGGTTCCACTACGCGAGCCGGATCCGGCCTTTCTTTGCTTGTTGATATCGTCACATCTGTTACTATATCCCCCGTTACATGACCCGCCCGCCCGGAGCCCCCGCCCGCATGGATCGATTCAAGCACGTCGGCTACCTGCTGAAGGACGTGAGCCGCCGTTACGTGGCGCGCTTCGAGCGTCACGCCCAGGAAGTCTCCCTGACGCTCATGCAATGCAAGGTGCTGGTGCACCTGTCGAAGAACGAAGGCGCCAGCCAGGTACGGCTGTGCGAGCTCACCGACATCGAGCCGATGATGATGGTGCGCATCCTCGACCGGATGGAAGCGGACAAGCTGCTGGAGCGCCGGCCGGACCCGACGGACCGCCGCGCACGGCGACTGTACCTCACGCGCAAGGCCGGACCCCTGCTCGACGAGATCGATCGCCTCATGGAGCTCACGCGCGGCGAGATCTTCGCAGGCGTCAGCAAGGCCGAGCGCGAAGCGTTCCTGAAAGTCCTCGAGCACATCCATCAGAATGCCTGCGCGCTCGAGGCCGCCACACCTGCCGCCGCAGCACCATCGACCCAGACTGCTTCCGCCCGGCGCACCCGCGCCGCCGGCCGCTGAGAACACCGACCGATGTCTACCACCGACCCTGTTGCTCCCGCGGCGCAGACGCCGCCGAACCGCTGGCAACGCGCGCGCCTGCCGCTGCTCGTAGCCGGACCCGTCGTCGTCCTAGCGCTGGCGGTATACCTCTATGTGAGCGGCGGCCGCCACGAGAAAACCGACGACGCCTATGTCATGGCGGCGCGCACGGCGATCAGCGCCAACGTGCCCGGGCGCGTGGTCGAGCTCGCCGTGCACGACAATCAGGCGGTACGACGGGGCGACCTGCTCTATCGACTCGACGACACGCCGTACCGCATCTATGTCGAGGAAGCCGAGGCGCAGCTCGCAGCGGCGACGCTGCAGATCGAGTCGCTCAAGGCGACCTACCTGCAGCGGCAAGCCGATCTGGCGTCCGCGCAGGAAACCCTCGCCTACCAGCAAAGCGAGCTGGAACGGCAGAAGCGACTGATCGCCTCGGGCATCGCATCGCAAGCCCAGGTCGATCGCGCGACCCACGCGCTCGATGAAGCCCGCGCGCGCCTCGCGAGCGTGCAGCATGAAATCACCGGCGCGATCGCGCAGCTCGGCGGCGATCCGAACATCGAGCCGGCCAAGCACCCGACCGTGCTGCAGGCCCAGGCAGCGCTCGATCGCGCACGCCTCAATCTCTCGTATACGACGATCACTGCGCCCAGCGATGGTGTCGTGACGCGCGTCGAGCAGTTGCAGGTCGGAAACTACGTTGCGGCGTCGACGCCGGTGTTCGCACTCGTCTCGACCCACGATGTGTGGCTGGAAGCGAACTTCAAGGAGAATCAGCTCGGGCACATGCGCGCGGGCCAGACGGCGCGCATCAAGATCGACAGCTATCCCGGCAAGATCTTCAAGGGCCGGGTCGCGAGCGTGAGCCCGGGCACCGGCTCGCAATTCTCGATGCTGCCGGCGGAGAACGCGACGGGCAACTGGGTGAAGGTCGTGCAACGCCTGCCGGTGCGCGTCGAGCTGGATGAGCTCGATCCGCAGTATCCGCTGCACGCCGGTCTGTCGGCGATCGTGGACGTGCTCACCGACGATTCCGCCGCCGACACCCGGTCCGCAACAGCGAGTCGATGAGCGCCGCGGCCACTACGCTGCCAGGCACCGCGCGCGAGGTGGTGCCGCATCGAGGGCTCATCACGCTGTCCGTGATGCTCGCCTCGATCATGCAAGCGCTCGACAACACGATCGCCAACGTCGCGCTGCCGCGCATCCAGGGCACGCTCTCCGCGACGCAGGATCAGATGTCGTGGGTGCTGACCTCGTACATCGTCGCGGCCGCGATCATGACGCCGCTCGCGGGCTGGCTCGCCGGCCGCTTCGGCCGCCGCCGCATCTTCCTCTACTCGATTCTCGGCTTCACCGTCGCCTCGGCGCTGTGCGGCCTCGCGCAGTCGCTGCCGCAGATCGTGCTCGCGCGCCTCGCGCAGGGATTATCGGGCGCGGCGTTGATCCCGATGTCGCAGGCGACGCTGCTCGACATCAATCCACCGGAGCGTCACGGCCGCGCCATGACAGTGTGGGTCATGGGCGTGACGATCGGTCCGATCCTCGGCCCCGCGCTCGGCGGCTGGCTCACCGAGCAATACAGCTGGCGCTGGGTGTTCTACATCAACGTGCCGTTCGGCATTCTCAGCTTCCTCGGCGTGCTGACCTTCATGAAGGAGACGGTGCGCCGCGTAGCGCGCTTCGACATGTTCGGCTTCGCGTCGCTGGCGCTGGCCGTCGGCAGCTTGCAGCTCATGCTCGATCGCGGCCAGTCGAACGACTGGTTCAGCAACGTCGAGACCTGGATCGAGGCCGGGGTCTGCGTCGTCTCGGCGTATCTGTTCGTGATCCACGTGCTCACGACCCGCAAGGCGCCGTTCATCAGTCCCGCGCTGTTCAAGGATCGCAACTTCCTCACCGCCAACCTGTTCATCTTCCTCATCGGCGTCGTGCTGTTCGCAACGCTGGCGCTGCTGCCGCCGCTGCTACAGACCCTGCTCGGCTATCCGGTCGTCCTGACCGGCCTGGTGACGGCGCCACGCGGCATCGGCACCCTGATCGCGATGATCATCGTCGGCCGCATCGGCAACCGCATCGACGGCCGCTACATCATGGCGACCGGGCTGTCGCTCACTGCAGTGTCGCTGTGGTGGATGACCCACTTCTATCTGCAGATGGATTCCAACGAAGTCGTCTGGTCCGGCCTGTTGCAGGGTATTGGCACCGGGTGCGTGTTCGCGCCGCTGTCGACGATCGGCTTCTCCACGCTGCTGCCGCACCTGCGCAACGAAGGCACTGCGTTCTTCAGCTTGATGCGCAACCTCGGCTCGAGCGTCGGCATTTCCGCGGTAACGACTCTGCTCGTTCGCAACACGCAGATCATGCATTCGCGACTCGCCGAGCACCTCACGCCGTTCGGCGACGGGCTGACGCCGTCGTTGAGCGCCGGTCTGCCGGCATTGACCGATCTCGCTCGCCTCGATGCGATTGTGACGCGGCAGGCAGCAATGATCGCCTACAACAACGACTTCAAGCTGATGTTGATCCTCACCGTCGTCGCGATTCCACTCGTGGCGCTGCTGCGCGCGCCGCGGACGGCTGCACCGGGCTCGCAACCGGCGATCGTGGAGTAACGATGAATCCGCTACCAAAATTCTCGACTCTCGTGACCGCTGCCGTCGCGGCAGTCCTCGCTGGATGTGCGGTCGGTCCGGATTTCCAGCGTCCCGAGCCTCCGCACGCGGAGCAATACATCGCGCAACAGTCGCCCGCATCGAGTCCTGCCGATCGCCAGGAGCTGCTGCTCGGCCAGAGCCCGCCGACGCAGTGGTGGCATTTCTTCCGCTCGGATGCGCTCGACGAGGTCGTGGCACGTGCCCTCGCGAGCAATCGCCGGCTCACCGCCGAGCAATGGTCGCTCGCGCAGTCGCAAGAGCTCGTCAGCGCCAGGGCCGGCGGCCGCTGGCCGAAGGTCGATGCGACCGCCGGTGTCGGGCGTCAGAAGTACGGCGCGCAGTTCCTCGGCCCGCTGCCGAAGCCGCCGCCGTTCACGTATTTCTCGGTGGGCGCGACGGTCAGCTATACGCTCGACTTCACCGGCAATCTCACCCGCTCGATCGAACAGCAGCAGGCGCTTGCGGAATATCAACAACGCCAGGTCGAGGCAGCTCAGCTCACAGTCACCGGCAATGCGGTGAATCAGGCGCTCGAAGTCGCTTCGCTGCGCGCGCAGATCGCCACGGTCGAGGCACTGCTCGATCGCGACCGCGAGAATCTGAAGCTCGTGCAGCTCGCCTTCGATGCTGGCTCGGTATCGAGACTCGACGTCGTCAGTGCGCAGTCGCAACTTGCAAGCGACACGACCCTGCTGTCGCCGCTCAGGCAACAGCTCGCGGAGGCGCGTCACGCACTTGCGCTGACGCTCGGCGCTGCCCCCGCGGACCCGCTCCCGGATCTCGATCTCGCGCAGCTCACGTTACCGGCGCAACTGCCGGTGAGTCTGCCGTCGGAGCTCGCGCGCCGGCGGCCGGACATTCTTGCCGCCGAGGCGCAGCTGCATGCGGCAACTGCAGCCGTCGGCGTTGCTACGTCCAATCTGTATCCGAGCATCAACCTCACCGGCTCTACGGGACAGCAGTCGATCACGACAGGCCAGCTCTTCGACCAGACGAGCAATGTCTGGAGCATCGCCAGCGGACTGGTCGCCCCGATCTTCGATGGCGGCAAGCTGCGGGCCGAAAAGCGCGCAGCGGTCGACGCAATGCGCTCGAGCGCGGCGAACTACGAGCAGACGGTGCTGACGGCCTTCAGCCAGGTCGCGGATTCGCTCGAAGCGCTCGACAACGGCGCCGAGCAGCTCAGCGCCCAAGCGAACGCCGAAGCGGCTGCGCGCGATACCGTCGGCATGACGCGCCAGAGCTATAACGAAGGCAATGTCGGCGTGCTGCAGGTTCTCGATGCGGAGCGCCGTTATCAGCAAGCACGTCTGGGTTTTGTACGAGCGCAGGCGCAGCGCTACAAGGACACCGCGCAGCTCATGCTCTCACTCGGCGGCGCGGGACCCGCAGTGCCAAGCAGCTGACGGCGGTCGCTATGCGGAGCCTCGGGCTCTCTGCCAGGCCTCGCAGCAATGATCGGACGCTCTCGCACGAGAAGCGTCGCACGCCTCGACGAGTCCGGCGACTGTACGCTCGAGAGCCTGCAGCTCGACGATCCTGGCACGCATCGACTCCAGGTGACGCTGCGCCATATCGCGCGCTCGTTCACATGAGCGGTCGCTGCTGCGCATCAGCGCCACCAGCATCCGCACTTGCTCGATCGACAGGTCGAAGTCGCGGCAGCGCCTGATGAACGTCAGCCGCCGCACATCGTCTTCGACATAGAACCGCTGCCCGCCGAACTGGCGATGCGCGGGCGGCAACAGGCCGATCTTTTCGTAGTAGCGAATGGTCGGCGCAGTGGTGTGCGTGAGCTTCGCGAGCGTACCGATCTTCAGGGCCACGGGCGGCTCCTTGCGGGCGGGCTTGAACCTCAAGTTACTTCAAGGGCTATCGTAGCCCACATGAGCACCCTGCGCTTTCGCGACCTGCCGCTGATCGTGCGCATAGGCACAGCCGCGAGTCTCCTTACGGCCTGGGTTCTCTTCGAGCAGGTCGTGATCGAGCCTTTTGGCATCTATCGCTACATGCCGCTGTATCGTTACGGCAAGTTCTGTACGTACGACGCGATAGCCGTGCTGCTGGTGGTGATCTACTGGATCGTCGCGCACCGTCCGCGTCGTGGCGGCGCGGGTGCCGACTAAGACCGTTGCAGCCAGTCGCCGAACTGTGCGAGCGCCGCCGCCTCGGAGAGTTTCCCGGCCGCACTTTTCACCGCGGGCGACAACCAATCGCGAAATGGCGTCGTCACCGAGCGGTGTGCTCCCGACGACGTATGCTCCTCGCGGATCGCGGCGAGTCTTTCGGCCGGAATCGTATCTGCGATGCGCACCAACGCCGGCCACAGACGGCGGTGCACATACGTGATCTTGCCGCCGATCAGCTTACAGACCAGAACGTCATCGGAATCGCGCACCGCGCGCGTCGCCCGGAAGATTTCTTTGCCGCGCGCATGTCCCCACCAGCTGCCGCGAATCTCGGTCCCGGCAATAGCGTTCGCCAGGGACGGCACAGGTCCCCGGCCGCTTTCCAATACGACGCCGTGGCGCTGCACGAAGTCGAGCGCTGCACCCGGTTTTGACCAATCCTCAGGCATGCTTCGATTATCGATGATACGCACGCCTGCTGACAGCGTCGTGTCAGGAGCCAGGCGAGCGGGCAGGATCGGGAGCGCGCCGCTGCGGCAACGTGCAGCCACTGCGCTTGCAGGATTGAATCGTCGGCGTGTCGGCCGTCCGTGACCTGGATCCTGCCAGGGCTTCATCGAGCATCTGGATCAGCGTCGCGCGATCGTACGTGAAGGCCTGTCCCTCGTTGAGCTGCACCAGCTGAGCGATCTGCTTCTGCAGAGTCCGCCGCGCCTGATCTTCCACCGGCGTGACCAGGTAACGGCGTTTCGGCTGCGGGTCCGACAGAGCAGCCGCAAAGGCCGCTGCCACATCGTCGGGCTCCGGCAACTGGTCCAGGTCGTCGGCGCGCTGCAGATTCGCGCCCCCAAGACGCTTCGCGGCAGTCCGGTAGATTTCGGTCTTGTAAGTGCCCGGCTCCACCACGCTGACGCGGACGCCGAGCGGCGCCATCTCGGCGGCGAGCGAATCGGTGAAGCCTTCGATCGCGTGCTTGCTCATGACATAGGCGCTGGTATTCGCGCCCGCCAGAATTCCCGAGATCGAGCCGGTCGTGACGATGCGCCCCTGCTCCGCGACGATGAGCGGCGCGAATGCCTTGGTGACGCGCCACGGCCCGTAGACGTTGACCTGCATCGTCAGGTCGAACTCCGGCAGCGTGCTGTCGATTACCGAGCCGGACGTGGCGGCCCCGGCGTTGTTGATCAACGCATATAGACCGCGCCCCGCCTGCTTGATCGCGGCAAGCGCGGCATCGATGTCCTCCTGCCGTGTGACGTCGAGACGCACGCCCTGGATATTCTCGATCCGGCCCAGCGCTGCGATGTCTGCGTCCTTGCGCGCGCCGGCGTACACGAAGTAACCATCCCCGGCCAGGCGCTCCGCAACCTTGCGGCCGATGCCCGTGCTCGCCCCCGTTACGAGCACAGCCTTCTGCCTGGCCGGCGACTCAGTCGCGGCGCCCGCGAGCAGCGGCAGGACGAGGATCGATGTGAGAACGACAGCGCTCAGGCAACGCATTGCACAGGACTCCGGAAGCTGGGACCCAGCTCCACGGTCCGCGATCGCAAGCGTTCCTGTCCATTACCTCGGAGGTAAAGGTCGCTGCAGCGCCTGGCCGGCTGACCTCAGAACGTCCAGGTCACACCGAGCGAAGCCATGTCTTCCCAGTCGTCGCCGTCGGCCTCGTCGTCGTTGTCGTCATCGAAGCCGAGCAGCAGTCCCTCGTACTCCAGGCGAAACGCGACCTGCCCGACGCGGAACTGCGCGCCGAAGCCGATCAGCGGATCGGTGTTGTCCTCGCTGACTTCGACGCCGAACGGCTCGGCCGTGAGCGATCCGTTCCAGCGTGCGAGCCCGCCGCGCGCGAACAGGTCGAAATCGCCGAGCGGCAGCAGCCCGAGCACGGACACGCTGAAAGCGTCGAAATCGCCCTGCAGCCGCAGTCCGAGCACGTCGTCCTCGGGCTTGCCGTAGTCGGTGTAGTTCGCCTCCACCGCCAGCCACTTCATGAAGCGATAGCCGGCGGCGATCTTGAAGCCGGTGTCGTCGCCTTTGAAGTCCGCGGTGGAGTTGGAGTCTTCCAGCTCGAGCGTCGCAGAGCCGACGCCGGCGCCGAGATAGAAGCCCAGCGGTGGATCGTCCGCGTACGCCGCGCCGCCGGCCAGGAGCAGGAGCGAAGCAAACGCACATCGTGCCGTGTGCCGGATAGAGTTCGACATGACAAGATCCGTTGTGTTGTTGTTGATGAACCCGCGGGCGCAGTCTAGCGCGGCGGCAGCGTCGCTGAACAGGACGCGTTCCTCATTCACCGACGCGCGCCGGCAACGACGTGAACCCTCTGAAGCGCGCACGCCGTCCGCGCCGCGGCTCGCCGCGAAGTTGCAACGCTGGAAATCGCAGCAGCGCGCGGCCGATCGCGATGCGGCCTTCCAGACGCGCAACGGCCATTCCGGCGCAGGCATGCGCACCGGCTGCGAACGCAAGATGGCGGTTCGGCTGCCGGGCAACATCGAACCGGTCCGGCTCGGCGAACTCGTCCGGGTCGCGATTCGCGGCGCCGATGCACGCAGTCAGATACGTGCCCGGCTCGAGCACCACGTCGCGCACGACGGTGCGCTCGACGACGAGCCGGTTGCCAAGTTGGTTCGAGCTCTCGAAGCGCAGACATTCCTCGATTGCCGTGCCGATCAGCTGCGGCTGCGCGCGCAGGCGCTGCAGCGCCTCGGGATGCGTCAGCAGCAAATGCAGACCGTTGCCGATGAGATTGGTAGTGGTCTCATGGCCCGCGTTGAGCAGGAACACGCAGTTCTGCGCGAGCTCCATCTCCGTGAGCTGGTCATCGCCGAGCAGGCGCGAGAGCAGGTCGTCGTCGCCGCCGGGATGCCGCCGCCGCTGCGCAATCAGGTCGCGCAGATAGTCGCAGAACTCCGTCACCGCGCGATTGCCAGCGGCGAGTTGCTCGGCCGTGAGCACCGGCTCCAGCGCACCCAGGATCGCGAGCGACCAGCCGCGCAGCGGTCCGCGATCCTCGCGCGGCACTCGCAGCAGGTTGCCGATCACCTCGACAGGAACGGCGGCCGCGAAGTCAGAGATGAGATCGACGTCGCGTTGCGCCTGCATGCGATCCAGCAGCGCGTCGACCAGCGCGACGACATCCGGCTCCATTGCCTTCAGCACGTGAGGGGTGAGCGCGCCGACGATCGGTCGCCGCACGCGCGTGTGGTACGGCGCGTCGTTGAACACGAGGCTGGTCGTATGGTGCTCGTAGAGCGCCGAGCCCACGCCGAACTTCGGCGCAAACGCCTGCTTCTTGTCCGAGCTGAAGGCGCTGCGGTCGCGATAGATGCGGTCGAGATCGGCGTAACGGCTCAGAAAGTACGTGCCGTCGGGACAGCGATGCACCGGATCGAACCGGCGCAATGCGGCGTAGGTGGGGTAGGGATTTTCGTAGAACGCCGCATCGAGCCTGTTGGGATCGAAGGCCGCGGCGAGCGCGCGGTTCTCATCCGAGCTCATCGTCAGCGACCCGCGATCAGACGTTGCAGCAGCTCGACGATCGCATCCGGCTTCTCTACGTGCGCATTGTGTCCGCAGCCCGCGAGCTCTACGACATCCGACGCATGCGAGCGCAGCTCGGCAGTCGACACCATCGTATCGCTCTCGCCACGCGCGAGAATCACACGCGCTTGCGCACTCCTGGCGAGCGAATCGAATGGCGCGCCGGCTACACCGAAGGACCGCGGATCCTGCGACAACCGCCATCCCTCGTCGCTCTGCACGACACCGCGCGCGAGCCACTCATCGCCGGGCGCGAGGGTCGTATCGAGCCCGGACACGCGCCGATAGCGCGTCCACGCCTCCTCTGCTGTCGCATACCAGCGCACTGGTCGCGCGGCGAGCTCGCGCGAGCCCTGCAGATCCGCTTCCGACCAGGTGATCTTCGGTCCGATGCCGAGCACGCCGGCGACTTCCACGCCGAACCAGCGGCTCGCCAGCGCCAGCGCGATGTATGCGCCGAGCGAGTGACCGATCACGAATACCTCCTGCGTGCCGCGGACCCACTCCGCGACTTCGGCAGCGTGGCCGCCCACTGTGTAGTAACGGAGCCAGGCCGAGCCGCCATGACCGCCGAGATCAGGCGCGAACCAGCGGCCGAGCGACCGCTGCTCGATCTCCTGCCGTACGCCGTTCCACACAGCGGCTGTCGCCCCGAGACCATGCAGCAGGAGGATGGCTCGCGCACCGCTCCCGCCGCTCTCACACGCTGTCATCTGTTCTTCCTCTGTAAGAGTTGCCGCGAGGCAACTTCATATCTCGATGGCGAGTTACCGGGTGCGAAGGACATGACTCGTCGACTACAGGAGAGTCCCATGACGACGCGAGTTTCCATCAGCCGGCATCCGATTCATCCCATGCTCGTGACCCTTCCGATCGGGCTGTGGGTCTTCTCGCTGATCTGCGATTTCGCATACGTCGGCACTGATGATGCCCGCTGGGCAGTGACTGCATATTTCACGCTCGGCGGCGGCATCGTCGGCGCGCTGATCGCGGCAGTGCCCGGCCTGCTCGACTTGCTGGGCTTGCATGATCCGCGCGCGCAGCGGATCGGTACATACCATCTGGTGCTGAACCTGGCCATAGTCGCCGTGCAAGCCGCGAACTTCTGGTTACGCATGCAGGATGGCGGTCATCCGCAGGTGCTGCCGAGGGCAATCTCCATCGTTGCGGTCGTCGCGCTGGTGATCGCCGGCTGGCTCGGTGGGCATCTGGTGCATGTCTTGGGTGTGACGCAGCCTCAGGACGAGAGCGCAGCGGTGCATCGGGATGAGGCGCATCGAAGCACCTAGCGAGTTCCGGTCACCCGATCAAGAATACGATCTTTGGCGCCAGCGCGCGCCAGAGAGGCCCGCAACGTGGCAAGCATCGCCTTCCTTGGACTCGGGAACATGGGCAGCGGCATGGCGCGCCGCCTGCTGCAGGCAGGTTACGACCTGCGCGTTTACAACCGCACGGCTTCCAAAGCTGTAGCAATCACCGGCGCGCGGCGCTGCCTCACGCCGCGGGAAGCGTGCATGGACGTCGACGCAGTGTTCGCGATGACTGCAGACGACACGTCTTCTCGTGCGGTCTGGTCCGGACCGGACGGCGCGCTGGCTGCACGACTCGCGCCGGGCGCGCTTGCGATCGAATGCTCGACACTTTCGCGGAAGTGGGTGTTGGAGCTTGCGGCCGAAGCGCAAGCACGCGGCTTGCGGTATGTCGATGCGCCCGTCACGGGGCTTGCGGACGCCGCCGCGGCCGGCACGCTGACGCTGCTGGTCGGCGCCGATCCCGCAGATCTCGAAGCGGCCCGTCCGCTGCTGAACCGGGTGGCCGACCGCATTGTGTACTTTGGCGCCATCGGGGCCGGGACTGCGTACAAGCTGATCGTCAATCTCATCGGCGCGGTTCAGATCGCATCGCTCGCCGAGGGACTGGCGCTCGCCGAGAAGGCGGGTCTCGACCTCGAAACCGTGGCGGGCGCCATTGCAGGCGGCCAGGCGGCCAGTCCGCAGGTCGTGCGCAACGCACGCCGGATCGTCGATGACGATCACGATCGCAATGTCCTGTTCACGCCCGTTCTGCGCCTGAAGGACGTGCGCTACGCGCTGGAACTGGCGCAAGAGCTGGGCATCGGCGCGCCTTTCGGCCGGGTTGCGGCGGCACAGGTGCAGCAGCTGATCGACCTGGGTCATTCCCAGGCCAATGAGAGCAAGATCATCGAGGTCGCGAGAAGCAACTCCGCTTAAACCCTTCGTGCGGATAGCACCGTCCAACAGTTGCACCTCAGCGTCTGGGATGGGACAACAACATGCGAACACGCTCGGCAGCGGCCCTGATTTCTGTCCTGGTTTGCGTCGCGACCCGCTCGCCGGCGGCAGCGCCCGCTGTCGACCCGTGGGTACTGTTGACGCAACGAGACCTGCAAACCATCCATGACACCCTGGCTGCAAATCACCCGGGTCCGGTCGATCCGCAGAGCGACCAGTACCGCCGGCGGCTCGAACAGGGCCTGCAGATCGCGACGGCGCAGGCGGCGACGGCCCGAAGCTACAGCGACTATGTGCGAGCGCTACGGCGCTACGTAAACGGATTTCGCGACGGCCATACGACTGCGCGCTTCCTGCTGACCTCGGAGCGCGTCTACTGGCCGGGGTTCCAGGTCGGACGCGACACCGACGGGGCCATCCGCGTCCTCAGCGCGGCGCCAGAGAGCAACGTACCGCTGGGCGCGGAGCTGCTGGCCTGCGACGGCGCAACGACCGAGCAGCTGCTGCAGACGCGGCTCGATCCGTACTACTGGAACGCCGACATTCCGCACGAACGATGGAACAGTCTGCCGAAGCTGTTCCAGGTCGAGCCGGGCGACGCCGAGCGACGGATGGCGAACTGCACCGTCAGGATCAGTGGCACGACCCGGAGCGTCGATCTCCACTGGTCATCGGTGACGCGCGAAACGCTCACGCGCTATTTGCAGCAGATGCAGCCACCCGCGCCGGCGCTCGGCATGCAGCAGAAGCACGGTATCTGGTTCATCTCGCTTCCGAGCTTCAACTACTTCGGAGAGGCGCCCGCGGGCATCTCGGCGTTGATCAGTGACATGACGGCGCGCGCGGCGGAGTTGCGCGCGAGCACCGTCGTGTTCGACGTGCGCGGTAACGGCGGGGGTAATAGCGCCTGGGCCGAAAAAGTCGCGACCGCATTCTGGGGCGAGCGCTCGGTGGCCCACGTCGCGCAAAGCTTCGATTGGACGGTGGACTGGCGCGTGTCGTCTGACAACATCGCTCATTTGAACGAGGTGGTCGAGCGCACGCAGCGCGATGGCCTGACCGAGGCAGCACAATCCTGGGCCCAGGCGCGCGACGCGCTGGTCGCGGCGCAGAAGCAAGGCGAGTCGCTCGTGCACGTCGCGGACCCGCCCAAGACTGCGGGCGAGCCGACGCCCGAGAGTCTCGTGACCGGTCGCGTGTTTCTGCTGACCGACGGTGCGTGCGCCAGCGCGTGCCTCGATTTCACCGATGTCGTGCGTCGGTTGCCGCACGTCACGCACGTGGGACTCCCGACTTCCGCGGACGCTGTCTACATCGACAACACCGAAGCGCTGCTGCCGAGCGGACTCGCGTGGCTTTCCTATTCTCTGAAGGTGTATCGCAATCGCGTGCGAGCGAACAACGAGTGGTACGAGCCCCAGGTGCGCTGGCCAGGCGGCGTGATGAGCGACGAAGCGGTCGCCTCATGGATCGAGCAGCTGGCGCGCACTTCGCCATGAACAGCATCTTCGCCCGTGAATTGCCGACGGACAGTTGTTGCGGGCGTTGCGTATGTCGAACGCTTGCCGCGCCGCTGCGTTTAGACTCTCACCATGATGAAGACGATACGACTCTGCATGATTCTTCTGACGCTCGCGGCCGCGGACACTTACGCGGAACCGGTGGCACAAACGGCGGACGCCGTACTGCATGCCAATCAACAGGCACTGGGCGAC
>DATBKP010000195.1:0-2471 GCA_036555785.1 Steroidobacteraceae bacterium | reverse complement strand
GCTATCGCGTCGGCTGGGCCGTATTCTCGGGCGAGCTCGAAGGCGCGCGCGATTATCTCGCCGCGATGGACAAGCTCTCATCGCTCCGCCTGTGCAGCAACGTGCCGGGGCAGTGGGCGGTGCAGACCGCACTCGGCGGCTACCAGAGCATCTATGAGCTGACGCGACCCGGCGGACGGCTGTTCCAGTCGCGGCAGGCGATCCTCGACGGCGTCGGCGCGAGCAAATATCTGCAGGTGTGCGCACCGCGAGGTGCGATCTACGCGTTCGTCGGCGTGCGGGACGGCGTGCTGCCGGGCTTCGACGATCAGCAGTTCGCGATGGACCTGCTCGAGCACAAGCACGTGCTGCTCGCGCCCGGCACGAGCTTCAATACGCCCTACAACACGCATTTCCGGATCACGAATCTGCCCCGGCCGGAAGTGCTGGCCGAAGTGTTCCGCCGCATGGAGGAGCTGCTGGACAGCTACGCGGCCGGCGCCGAGCCGGTGTCGCGTCCCGCTCCCGAGCTGAAGCTGGTGACGAAGTGATGGAGGTGATGAAGTGATGGGCAAGGAAGCATAATCTTCATCACGTACATCACCTCATCACGCCATCACTTTCATTGCACCTCTACTCACTTCTCGACCAGAACGTCGCCGTCCTGACGGCCAGCCGTCGGCTGGCGCACGCGATCCGGCTCGGGTACGCGCGCCACGCTCAGCAGCAGGGACTGAGTGCCTGGCGTACGCCGCGAGCGCTGCCATGGAGTGCGTGGCTGCGCCAGCAGCATGTCGAAGCGCGCGCATCCGGATCGCATCGGGCCACGCGATCGCGTGTACTGACTGCCACCCAGGCGCGGATTCTCTGGGACGACATCGTTGCCGGCAGCCGCACGGCTCGCGACCTGTTGAATCCATCGAATGCAGCAAGGCTCGCCGCCCGCAGCTGGCGCCGGCTGCACGACTATTTGATTCCTCTCGATCGGCTGCAGACATTCGATACACCCGAAGCGCAGGCGTTGTACGCGTGGTGTCGCGAATTCGAACGCCGCTGCGCCGCGCTCGATGCCATCGACGAGTCGCGACTCGCGCAGTGGGCGCACGATTCGGAACTGGTGCCGAGCGGGCAGCTCGCGCTCGCCGGCTTCGACGCGATGCCACCGGCGATGACGCGGCTGGTCGAGCGCTGGCGTTCGCAAGGGCGTGTGGTCGAGGTGGAAGCGCCCCTGCTCCAGGGCGGGCAGATCGAAGTGGTCGCAGCCGACGACGCCACTGCCGAGCTCGACCTTGCGGCCGAATGGGCACGCGATCGCGTGGCGGCGGGAGCGGGCAACGTCGGCGTGATCCTCGCGGATCTGGCCGCGCGCCGCGAGGAAGTACGGCGCGTGTTCGAGGATGCATTCCTGCCGACCGCACGCCAGACCTCGAGCGGTTCGTTGCCCGTCCCGGTCGTGGTCGCGGCGCCGGCGCCGATGTCCGAGTACCCGATGGTCGATGCGGCGCTGCTGGTTCTGCAACTTGCGGCGCGCGAGTGCACGAGCGTCGATGCAGGACGGATGCTGCGCTCGCCGTTCATCGCCGGCGGACAGAGCGAGCGCGCCCCGCGCGCGCTCGCCGATCTGCGATTGCGCGAAGAGCAGCGCGATCGCTGGAACTGGTTCGAGCTCGAGCGCTGGGCGGGTCTCACGGGTTGCGATCGGTTGCTGCAGGTTGCCCGCGATCTGAACAATCTGCTGCGCGGACTCGGCAGCGCATCCGCCAGCGAATGGACCGAGCGCTTTCACGCAGTGTGGTTCGCGGTCGGCTGGCCGGGCGATCGCACGTTGACGAGCGCGGAGCACCAGACGCTCGAAAAATTTCACGGCGTGCTGGCGGAATTCGGCGCGCTCGATGCGGTGACGGGGCGCATGACGTTGCAGCAGGCGCTCGTGTGCCTGCGTGACCTGTTGAACGACACGCAGTTCGAGCCGGAAACGGCCAGTGCCGCTGTGACGGTGATCGACAGCACTACGAGCGCGGGCATGCTGTTCGATGCGCTGTGGGTTGCGGGGCTGGATGCGGATCGCCTGCCCGCGCCGGTGAACCCGGACCCGCTGATTCCACTGGAGGTGCAGCGCGCCGCGGGAATTCCCGAAGCGACTGCGAGCGGAGTCCTGCAGCAGGCGACGGCGCAGCTGCGCCGCTGGACGAACAGCGCGCCGGCAGTCGTTCTCAGCTGGCCGCAGCGAGACGGCGATATCGAGCTCGTGCGCAGTCCGCTGCTCGGCGAGATCGCGGGAGCGGCTCATCGTGCGGCGCAGTCGACGCCCGCGGCCTCCTTGCGACGCGTGCTGTTCGAGCAACGCCCGACGTTGCAGGCGATACGAGACGACCGCGCTCCACCCTTGCCGCCTCGCGAAGCCCGTGGCGGCGCGCGCACGATCGAATTGCAGTCGCGCTGTGCGTTTCGCGCGCAGGCTGAGATTCGCCTGCGCGCCGAGCGCTTGCCGC
>DATBKP010000194.1:0-7686 GCA_036555785.1 Steroidobacteraceae bacterium | reverse complement strand
TATCACGGCTTCGATACGCACACGTTCCCGAACTGCTTCGTGTGCGGGCCGCTGCGCACGCCGGGGGATGGCTTGCGGATATTTGCCGGCGCAGTAGCAGCTAGAGAGCTGGTCGCCGCGCCGTGGGTCGCGGACGAGTCGCTCGGCACGCCCGTGGCGAACGAGTTCCTGTGGGCAGCTCTCGACTGCCCCAGCGGTTTCGCTCTGTGGTCGCCGCGCGAAGGCACGACGGTCGTGCTCGGTCAGCTCACCGGATCGATCCGCGGCAGGGTCATGCCCGGCGACAAGTGCGTCGCGCTCGGCTGGCCGCTGCACATCGAAGGCCGCAAGCGCTTCGCCGGCTCCGCTGTGTACTCCGCCGCAGGCGAGTTGATCGCGCTGGCGCGCGCGACGTGGATCGAAGTGCCGGCCAGCGCGTTCCCGGAAGACTTCAAACCTTCTGCAGCTTCCAGCGGCCGCGCTTGAACAGCACGGCGCTCCACAGCGCCAGCACCGAGAACGAGACCGGCACGGAAATGAACACGCCGTGCGCGCCCAGGCCGACGATCTCGGCGAGGACCCACGCGAGCGGAATCTGCCCCAGCCAGAAGCAGAAGAAGTTCAGGCGTGTCGGCGTCCAGGTGTCGCCCGCGCCATTGAACGCGGACTCCAGGCACATGCCCGCCGCATACAGCGGGAACGCGAGACTCACGATCCACAACGCGCGTGCGCCGTAGCTGAGCGTCTCGGGATCGCTCGTGAACAGCCGCACCAGCGGATACGAGAAGATCACGAATGCCGCGCCGACGATGCCCAGCAGCAGCACGTTGAAGCGCGTGGCGATGCGCACCGCTTTCTCTGCCCGGTCGGGCTGCTGCGCGCCGAGGTTCTGCCCCACCAGCGTCGCGCCCGCGTTCGCCAGTCCCCACGCGGGCATCAGCGCGAATACGACGATGCGGATCGCGATCGTGTAGCCGGCGAGCGCGGCGCTGCCGAACATCGCCAGGATCTTGAACAGCCCGACCCAGCTCGTCGTGTTGATCAGCAGCTGCAGGATGCCGGTGCCGGCCGTGCTCACGATGCCCTTGATGACATCGGGCGCCGGCAGAAAGTGATGCAGCCGTACGCGCACGCGGCTGTTGTGGCCCGCGATGTGCCAGAGCTGGTAGAGCACGCCGACGCCGCGCCCGATGTTGGTGGCGACGGCCGCGCCGGTGACGCCCAGCTCCGGAAACGGTCCCCAGCCGAAGATGAAGCACGGGCCGAGCGCGATGTTCAGCGCGTTCGCGAGCCATAGCGTGCGCATCGCGAGCACCGCGTCGCCGGCGCCGCGGAAGATCGCGTTGATCAGGAAGATCATGAACACGGTGAGGTTGCCGCCGAGCATGATGCGCGCGAAGCTCGAGCCGAGCTCGGCGACCGCGGGCGTGGCGCCCATCAGCCGCAGGATGTCCGGTGCGAACGTGCCCAGCAGCACGCCTAGGCCCGCGGACACGAGCGCACCGAGCAGCATGAGCTGCGCGGCCGAGCGCGCGGCTCGCTCCGGATCCTTCTCGCCGATGCGGCGCGCGACGATCGCGGTGCCCGCGAACGACATGCCGATCGCGACGGCGTAGATCAGGCTCATCACCGATTCCGTCAGCCCGATCACCGCCACCGCGTCGCGCCCGAGTCGCGACACCCAGAAGACGTCGACGACGGCGAACAGCGACTCCATCACCATTTCCAGCACCATCGGCACGGCGAGCAGCAGGATCGCCCGGTTGAGCGTTTCCTTCGTGTAGTCGTGCTGCTCGCCTTTCAGCGCGTGCGCGACGTCGCTCCAGAACGACGTGCTGGCGGGCGGACGAGCGGCGGACTCTGACCCTGGGGCCGGCGTGGGGGAAGACATGAAGAAAGTGCTGCGGCGGCAGCGGTGCGACGAAAGTCGCGCATTCTATGCTAGCGTTCGAGAGATATTCCACCGCGGAGCAAACGATGCGAACGGCACCCCTCGCGTCGATCATCGTGTCGCTGCTGGCACTCGCAATCGATGCGCATGCCGGCTCGCTGAGCGCGGACGTCGCGCGCCAGGCGCAGCACAATTGGCCTGAGTTTCTCGACCTGCTCGCGATTCCGAACGTCGCGGACCAACCGGCGGACATGCAGCGCAACGCGGCCTTCCTCGAACAGGCGTTCGCGAAGCGCGGCTTCAAGGTGCGCCGCCTGGAAAATCCGGCGCAACGGCCGGCGGTGCTCGCGGAGTGGGCGGGCGCGGGCCCGAATGCGCGCAGCGTGCTGCTGTACGCGCATTTCGACGGTCAGCCGGTGATCCCGGAAAACTGGTCGCAGCCGGATCCGTTCCGTCCGGTGGTCAAGAAGCGCGACGCGCAGGGCAAGTGGCAGGAGGTCGGGCGCCAGGCGCTGCAGGCAAGTCCGCTAGATCCCGAGCTGCGCGTGTTCGCGCGCTCGGCGTCCGACGACAAGGCGCCGATCATGATGATTCTCACGGCCGTCGATCTGCTCCGCGCGCAGCAGAAGTCGCCGGCGATCAACGTCAAGGTGCTGCTGGATCCCGAAGAGGAAATGAGCTCGCCGAGCCTGGCGGGCCTGATCGAGCGCGACCGCGCGGCGTTCGCCGCCGACGCGCTCGTGATCCTCGACGGTCCGCAGCACGATTCCGGCCGCTCGACGGTCGTCTTCGGCAATCGCGGCATCGCGCAAGCGACGCTGACGGTCTTCGGCCCGCGCGCGCCGCTGCACAGCGGGCACTTCGGCAACTACGCGCCGAATCCGGCGATGCGGCTGGCGCGCCTGCTCGCTTCGATGAAGGACGACAACGGTCGCGTGCTGGTCAAGGGTTACTACGACGGCGTCTCGCTGACTTCCGCGGAGCGCGCGAGCCTGGCGGCGGTCGGCGATGACGACGCAGCGCTGCGCAAGCGGATCGGCATCGCGCGTGCTGAAAAAGTCGGCGAGAACTATCAGGAAGCGCTCCAGTATCCGTCACTGAACGTGCGCGGCATGGCGGCGGCTGGTGTAGGCGCGAAGGCTTCGAACATCGTGCCGAGCGAAGCGGTCGCCGAGATCGACATCCGCACGACACCGACTACCGACGGACGCAAGCTGTTCGAGCTGATCGAGCGCCACATCGAGCAGCAGGGCTATCACCTCGTCGAGCAGGTGCCGACCGACGCGGAGCGCGCGACTTACGACAAGCTGGCCAGCTTCCGCCTCGGTCCGGTGCAGAGTGCTGCGCGCACGCCGATGGATGCCGCGATCGGACAATGGGCAGTCGCTGCTCTCAAGTCTGCGACGGCACCGAATCCGGCAGCCGAGCCGGTCCGCATTCGCATGATGGGCGGCACGGTGCCGACCGATGTGCTGGTCGAGGCGCTGCATCTGCCGTTCGTGCAGATTCCCACGGTGAACGGCGACAACAATCAGCATGCCGAGAACGAGAACCTGCGCGTCGGCCATTTCCTCAGCGGCACCGAGATCGTCTACAGTCTGTTGACGACACCATGAAGCCCGTGGACGACATCCAGCGGTTTCGCGCCAATCTCATCGACGAGCTCAATGGCGCCGCGCTCTACAACGCGCTCGCCGCGGCCGAGCGCGACGCCAACCGGCGCGACATCTTCCTGCAACTCGCCGAAGCGGAAACGCGCCACGCGCGTTTCTGGCGCGACAAGCTGACCGCCGCTGGTGTGACCGACGTGCCGTTCTCGCCGACGCTGCGCACACGGGTGCTGAGCGCGCTGGCGCGCCGCTTCGGTCCGCGCTTCGTGCTGCCGACCGTCGCCGCGGCAGAGTTCAACGATCGCGGCAAATATCTGAGCCAGCCCGACGCGTTGTCGATCTCTGCCGAAGAACGGGGCCACGCAGCCGTGGTCGAGGCGATCGCTGGGCCGGCGCACCGCGCCAGCACGCTCGGCGACGAGATCGGTCGCGCAGAGCCGTGGCATCGCCGCGCCTCGGGCAACAACCTGCGTGCAGCCGTGCTCGGCGCGAATGACGGGCTGGTGTCGAACTTCTGCCTGGTGATGGGCGTCGCCGGCGCGGGCACGCCGACGCGCACCATCCTGCTGACGGGCGTTGCCGGTCTCGTCGCAGGCGCATGCTCGATGGCGCTCGGCGAGTGGCTCTCCGTCGCGAACGCGCGCGAGCTGGCCACGATGCAGCTCGACAAGGAGCGCGAAGAGATCGAGCAGACACCCGAAGCGGAACAGCACGAGCTCGCGCTGATCCTGCAGGCGAAAGGCGTATCGAAGACGGAAGCGCAACGCGCGGCTGCGCAGATCATGCAGGACAAGGACAGCGCGCTCGACACACTCGCGCGCGAGGAGCTCGGCATCGACCCCGCCGAGCTCGGCGGTAATCCGTGGACGGCAGCGGGCACTTCATTCGCGCTGTTCGCCCTCGGCGCCGTGTTCCCGATCCTGCCCTATGCGTGGAGCGGCGGCACGTACGCGCTTGCAACGAGCGCCGGAGTGTGTGCGCTAGCGCTCGCGGGCATCGGCCTGCTCACTTCGCTGTTCAACGGGCGCAGCCCAGGGTACTCGGCGCTGCGCCAGGTTGCGTTCGGCTGTGCAGCGGCGGCGGTGACGTTTGGCGTCGGTCGACTGCTCGGCGTCTCGCTGTCGTAGCGGTTGAGTCGGGCTGAGGCCCGACCTACAAGGACTCTCCCACCGGCACCGCGCTCTTGCGGTGACGCAGCGTCTTCACCCACTCGCCGAGCCGGTACAGGTACGTGTACAGCACCGGCACGATCAGCAGCGTCAGCACCGTAGAGGTGATCACGCCGCCGATGACGGCGCGGCCCATCGGGGCAAGCATTTCACCGCCCTGCCCCACGCCGATCGCCATCGGCAGCATGCCGAAGATCATCGCCATCGTGGTCATCAGGATCGGGCGCAGACGCACCTGACCGGCTTCGCGAATCGCCTCGTGCAGGCTGCGGCCCTGGCGCAGCGCCTGGTTGGTGAAGTCGACGAGCAGGATCGCGTTCTTGGTGACGAGGCCCATCAGCATGATGAAGCCGATGATCGAGAAGATGTTGAGCGTCGTGCCGGTGAACAGCAGCGCGAGCAACACGCCGATCAGCGACAGCGGCAGCGAAACCATGATCGCGATCGGCTGCATGAAGCTGCCGAACTGCGACGCGAGCACCAGGTAGATGAAGATCACCGCGAGGCCGAGCGCAGCGACCGCCGCGCTGAACGTCTCGTTCATCTCCTGCTGACCGCCGCTCAGGTCGAAGCGATAGCCGGGCGGCAGCTTCATGGCCTTGACGACGTTCTCCGCGTCCGAGCCGACGTCGCCCGACGGGCGCCCGGTGGCGTTCGCGTAGATCGAGATGCGCCGCTGCAGGTTGAGACGTTTGATCTGCTGCGGGCTGCCGGTCTCGACGAACTCCGCGACCTGGCGCAACGGCACGAGCAGCGGCGCGCCATTGGCATCCAGACGCGTGCTGGCCACGTACAGATCGCCGAGGTCGGCCGCGATCTCGCGGCGATTCTTCGGCAGCTGCACGATCACATCGTAGTCCTGGCCGTCGGGCCCGAGCCAGGTGCTGATGTCGTCGCCGGCGATCAGCGGCCGCAGCGCGTTGCCGATCGCCGCGGTCGTGAGGCCAAGGTCGCTCGCCAGCTCGTTGTTGATGCGCACGGCGATGGTCGGGTTCGCGCCTTTCTCGCTGCTCTCGAGGTCGGCGATGCCCGGGATCTTCGCGAGCCGCGTCATCAGCTCCTGCGACAGCTCGGTGAGCTTGCCGCTGTCCGGACCGAGCAGCGAGATCGCGACCGGGCGGTTGTTCTGGTTGATCGAGACCGTGAGCCCGGCCATGCGCTGCAGGCGTTCGCGGATGATGTTCTCGAACGCGGTCTGCGGCGGACGCTTGCTGGTCTTGCGATCAGCGAGCACGACGGTCAGGCGCGCGTAGTTCTTGCCCTCTTCGGTGCCGACCGTCGTCACGATCGCCTCGACGCCTTTGATCTCGCGGATCGCCGCCTCGGCGTCGCGGATCTTGGCGTCGGTGTATTCCAGGCTCGAGCCGATCGGCGTATTCAACCGCATCGACACCATGCCTTCGTCCTGCTGCGGCACGAACTCGGTGCCGATCGCCGGCACGATCATGAAGCTGCCGAAGAACGTCAGCGCAGCCACACCCAGCAGCACCATGCGCGGGCTGAAGAAGCGCGCATAGCGTCGGCCGCTCAACGTCCAGCTCAGCACCCGGTCGTAAACGACGTGGGCGCGCTCGACCACGCTTTCGACGCGCTCCATGATCCGGCCGAGCCACGGCAGGCGGCGGAAGCGTCCTTCGGGCGGATCCGGCCAGATCGACGACAGCATCGGATCGAGCGTGAAGCTGACGAACAGCGACACCATGACCGCGACCGCGACCGTGATGCCGAACTGCAGGAAGAAGCGGCCGATGACGCCGCTCATGAACGCTACCGGGATGAACACTGCCAGGATCGCGAACGTCGTCGCCATCACCGCGACACCGATTTCCTGCGTGCCCTGCAGCGCCGCGTCGCGATGGCTCTTGCCCATGTTCGAATGGCGCACGATGTTCTCGCGCACCACGATCGCGTCGTCGATCAGCAGGCCGATGCACAGCGACAGCGCCATCAGCGTCATGAAGTTGAGCGAGAAGCCGAAGAAGTGCAGCGCGATGAAGGTCGCGATCGCCGAGATCGGCAGCGTCAACCCGGTGATGATGGTCGAGCGCCACGAGTGCAGGAACAGGAACACGATCAGGATCGTGAGCAGCGCGCCCTCGAAGATCGTTTCCTTGACGCGACTCATCGAGCCCTCGATCCACTTCGCATCCGACCACAGCGTGCGGATCTTGACGTCCGAGGGCAGGCGGCCCTGCAGCTCGGCGATCGCTTCCTCGACCCCCGCGCCGACCTTGACCAGATTCGCCTGCTGCGCGCGATAGACCTGGAGCGAGACCGAGCGCATGCCGTCGACGCGCGCGATGGATTGCTCTTCCTGCTCGCCGTCGACGATGTCCGCGACCTGGCCGAGGTAGACGGGAGCGCCGCCCTGGTTGGCGACGATGATGCGCTCGAAGCCGCGCGGATCCTTGATGCGTCCCTCGACGCGCACCAGCTGCTCGCTCGCCGCGCGCGAGATGGCGCCGGCGGGCAGGTCCTGGTTCTCGGCACGGATCGCGGCGATCACCTGGTCGACGCCAACGCGCAGGCTCTGCAGCTGCTCCGGCCGCAGATACACCTGCACCTGCCGCTGTACTGAGCCCCCGACCTCGATGTGGCCGACTCCGTAGACGTTCTGCAGGCGCTTGACGATCTGCTGCTCGACCAACGTCGAGACTTCGCGCAGGCTGCGCGTGCCCGAGTACACGACCAGCTCGACCGCTGCGCCCTGCTGGCTCTCGGCGCTGGCGCGCTCGATCTTCGGCTCGCGCACCTCGCGCGGCAGCGTCGAGCGGATCTGCGCCACCCGGTCGCGGATCTCCTGCGTCGCCGCGATGACGTCGGTCTCGAGACGGAACTCGATCTGGAAGAAAGCGCGGCCCTCACGCGCGGTCGCGTAGATGTTGCGCACGCCTTCGATCGAGTTGATGACATTCTCGAGCGGCTTGATGACCTCGTCCTCGATCGCTTCGGGCGAGGCGCCGGGGTACTCGACCGTGATGTACGCCTCCGGCATGCTGATCTCGGGCATCTCCTCGACCGGCAGCAGGCGATAGGA
>DATBKP010000193.1:0-3730 GCA_036555785.1 Steroidobacteraceae bacterium | reverse complement strand
ATCAGCATCAGCCTCGGCGTTCTGAACCTGCTGCCGATCCCGATTCTCGACGGCGGACAAGTGGTTTATCAGCTGGCGGAACTGGTGAAGGGCCGGCCGGTCTCAGAGCGTGCACAGCTTCTCGGCCAGCAGATCGGCATTGCGATGCTGATCCTGATGATGACGCTGGCGTTTTATAACGACATCGCACGACACTTGAACTGACGTCAGAAGGGGTCCCGGCCGATGCGATTGAAGTCGATGATCCGCGCCACGCTTGCGCTGGCCGCCGCGAGCGCCTGCGCCGCCGCCGTGGCCCAGGAGCAGCAGGAGTTGCCGGCACCGCCGGCGCCGACGCTGCTGCCCGAAACCCAGCCGACCCCGCTGCCTGGACCTGCGCCCGCCGCCGCGGCCGCCCGCTCCGAGGGAGATTTCGTCGTCGGCGACATCCGCATCGAAGGCCTGCAGCGCATCTCCGAGGGCACGGTCTACAACTACCTGCCGATCAATATCGGCGACCGCCTCGATCAGCGCCGCATCTCCGAGGCGCTGCGCGCCCTGTACGACACCAAGTTCTTCAAAGACGTCGAGCTGCGCCGCGACGGCGGCACGCTGGTGGTCGCCGTGCTGGAACGCCCGTCGATCGAGAGCTTCGAGATCAAGGGCAACAAGGACATCAAGACCGAAGACCTGCAGAAGTCGCTGCGCAACGTCGGGCTCGCGACCGGCAAGACCTTCGACCAGTCGGTGCTCGACGAGGTCAAGCAATACCTCACCGACCAGTACTTCGCGCGCGGCAAGTACGCGGTACGCGTCGACGCCAAGGTCGAGGAAGTGCCGGGCAACAAGGTCAAGCTGACCATCGACGTCAACGAAGGCCAGCGCGCCAAGATCCGGCAGATCAACATCGCCGGCAACACCGCGTTCGACGACGAAGAGCTGCTCGATCAGTTCGAGCTGAAGACGCCGAACTGGCTGTCCTGGTACAAGTCCGACGACCGCTATGCGCGCGAGTCGCTGTCGGGCGACCTGGAGAAACTGCGCTCGTACTACATGGACCGCGGCTACGCGAACTTCGCCGTGACCTCGACGCAGGTGGCGATCGCGCCGGAGAAGGACGACATCTTCATCACCGTCAACGTGCACGAAGGCGACGTCTTCAAGGTCTCCGAGGTGAAGATGGCCGGCAACATGGTCGTGCCGGAGTCGGCGCTGCGGCGGCTGATCTTCCTGAAGCCCGGCGACACCTACTCGCTGCGCTCCGTGACACAGAGCACCGAGGCCATGAAACTGCGCCTCGGCGTCGACGGCTACGCGTTCGCGACCATCGACCCGGTGCCGCAAGTGAACCCGCAGACCAAGGAGATCTCGCTGACGTTCGTGGTCGATCCGAAGAGCCGTGTGTACGTGCGGCGCGTGAATTTCAACGGCACCTCGGGCGTGAACGACGAAGTGTTCCGGCGCGAGATGCGCCAGCTGGAGGGCGCGTACCTGTCGAACGCCGCAGTCGAGCGCTCCAAGCAACGCATCCAGCGGCTGCCGTTCATCCAGAAGGTCGAGACGGAGACCACCCCGGTGCCTGGCACGCCCGACCTGGTCGACGTCGACTTCCAGATCGAGGAAGGCCTGCCGGGCCAGTTCGGCGGCGGCATCGGCTACTCCGAGTCGCAGTCCGTGATCCTGAACGGCAACTTCGTGCACTCGAACTTCATGGGCACCGGCAACCGCGTCGCCATGGAGATCAACTCCGGCCGCTACGCGAAGCAGTTCAGCTTCTCGCACACCGACCGCTACACCACGATCGACGAAGTGCAGCGGACGATCTCGCTCGGCTATCGCGACGTCACGCAGTTCACCTCGGCGGCGTCGGATTTCGACACCGAGACGATCAGCCTCGGCCTGAACTACGACTGGCCGATCACCGAGTTCCAGTACCTCGGCGTCGGCGTCACGGCGCAGCGTGCCGAGCTGGTCACGACCCAGGGCGGCAGCGCGGACCAGGCGCTCGACTGGGTGGCGAACAATGGGCACTCGCGCATCGTCTGCCGCCAGACCACGGTGGACGACGATTGCACCGACCCGTTCGAGTTCGAGGTCATCAGCAGCCAGTTCGATACGTACGAGCTCAACCTCGGCTGGCGCTACGAGGGCCGCAACCGCGCGATCTTCGCGGACCGCGGCATGCGCCATCGTTTCAACGTCTCGTACACCGTGCCGGGCAGCGACGTCGAATACTGGACCGCCTCGTACGACTACCTGCAGTTCATCCCGATCTGGCGTCAGTTCACGCTCATGTTCAACGCCGAGCTGGCCTACGGCCGGGCGTTCGGCGATACGACTGCGCTGCCGCCGTTCCGTCAGTATTTTGCGGGCGGTCCGGACTCGGTGCGCGGCTTCCGCGAATCCCGCCTCGGCCCGAAAGACAACTTCGGCCGGCCGTACGGCGGCAACATCAAGACGGTCGCGCAGACCGAGCTGCTGCTGCCGATCCCGGACAAGTGGCGCAACAGCGCGCGTTTCAGCCTGTTCTACGACATCGGCAACATCTTCTCGGACCAGAAAAACGTGGTGTTCCGGGCCCCCGACCTGGACGGCAAGTCGGAGACGATCCCTCCGGTAATCGACTATGGCTTCAAGTATAGTGAGCTGAAGCAGTCCGTCGGCGTGGCCGTGCAGTGGCTCGCGCCGCTGGGAGTGTTCCGGTTCAGCTACGCTTACCCGTTGAACGCCAAGCGCGGCGACACAGATACGCGCTGGGGGGATGAGATCGAGGGCTTCCAGTTCTCGATCGGCCAGGCGTTCTGAACGACAATTACTACATCTTCATGCATCGAGGTCCATCCGACATGGCACGTTTGAGTTCGCGTTTGCTCATTGGAAGTTCGATCCTGGCCGGCATGACGCTGCTGGCGCCGCTGGGTGCCGCGCACGCCGAGGCGAAAATCGCCGTGGTCAACGTACCGCGGTTGCTGGAAGAGGCGCCGCAGGCGAAGTCGGCCATGCAGGCGCTGCAGGACGAGTTCGCGCCGCGCCAGAAGGAGATCGTCTCGCAGCAGAAGGATCTGAAGGCCAAGGAAGACAAGCTGAACCGCGACGGCGCGGTCATGGCCGAGAACGAGCGGCGCAACGCCGAGAAGGACCTGCGCGAGGGGCAGCGCGAGCTGGCGCGCAAGCAGAACGAATACGTCGAAGACCTGAACCTGCGGCGCAACGAGGAGATCGGCAAGCTGCAGCGCTCGCTGCTGCAGGAAGTGCAGGCGTTCGCGCGCACCTCGAACTATGACCTGATCGTCGGCGAAGGCGTGCTCTACGCCAACGAGTCGCTCGACATCACCGCGCAGGTGCTGAGCGCGCTGCAAGCCCGCTACAAGGCAACTGGCGGCGTGGCGCCGAAGCCTGCTACGCCGAAGCCGGCTGCGGCCACACCGCCACCGCCCCAGACCCCGAAGCAGTAAGGTCGCCGCAGCAGCGCCGGCCGTCGCGGACATCGTCGTGGGCACCGCTTCTTTAGGTGAGCTCGCGGTCCGCTTCGGCTGTACGCTCCAGGGCGATCCCGACGTGCGGATCACGCACGTCGCGACGCTGGAGCGCGCCGACGCTCAGGGTCTCGCGGTCCTCGCGAACCCGCGCTACCGGCGGTTCCTGTCGCAGACGAAGGCCGGCGCCGTCGTGCTGGACGCGAAGTCCGCGGCGGAGTGCCCGGTCGCGGCGTTGATCGCCAAGGATCCTTACGCCGTTTACGCGCGCATCG
>DATBKP010000192.1:0-3432 GCA_036555785.1 Steroidobacteraceae bacterium | reverse complement strand
ACGGGCTGGACGATCTACCCGCCGCTGTCGGTCGAGAACGGCATGGGCATGGACCTCACGATCTTCGCGATCCACATCATGGGCGCGTCGTCGATCATGGGCTCCATCAACATCATCACCACGATCCTCAACCTGCGCGCGCCCGGCATGACGCTCATGAAGATGCCGCTGTTCTGCTGGTCGTGGCTGATCACTGCCTACCTGCTGATCGCGGTCATGCCGGTGCTGGCCGGCGCGGTGACGATGCTGCTCACCGACCGCCATTTCGGCACGTCGTTCTTCAACGCGGCGGGCGGCGGCGACCCGGTGCTGTTCCAGCACATCTTCTGGTTCTTCGGGCATCCCGAGGTCTACATCATCATCCTGCCGGCGTTCGGCCTCATCTCGGAGATCATCCCAACGTTCTCGCGCAAGCCGCTGTTCGGCTACGCGTCGATGGTGTACGCGCTGGCGGCGATCGCCGTCCTTTCGTTCCTCGTGTGGGCGCACCACATGTTCACCACCGGCCTGCCCGCGGTGAGCCTGCTGTTCTACATGTACGCGACGATGCTGATCGCGGTGCCCACGGGCGTGAAGGTGTTCAACTGGCTCGCGACCATGTGGAAGGGCGCGATCAGCCTCGAGGCGCCGATGCTCTTCGCGCTCGGGTTCCTGTTCCTGTTCGTGATCGGCGGCTTCACCGGGCTGGTGCTCGCGATCCAGCCGGTCGACGTGCAGTTCCAGGACACGTACTACGTGGTGGCGCACTTCCATTACGTCATGGTCGCCGGCACGTTGTTCGCCTTCTTCGGCGCGACGTACTACTGGATCCCCAAATGGACGGGCCACATGTACGACGAGAAGCTCGCCGACTGGCACTTCTGGGGCTCGTTCATCTTCTTCAACGTCGCGTTCTTCCCGATGCACTTCCTCGGGCTCGCCGGCATGCCGCGACGGATCCCCGACTACGCGCAGCAGTTCACCGACTGGAACATGGTGTCGACGATCGGCGCGTTCGGCTTCGGCCTGTCGCAGCTGATCTTCGTGTACGTCGTGATCAAGACGATTCGCGGCGGCGAGAAGGCGCCCGCGAAGCCGTGGGAAGGCGGCACGTCGCTCGAATGGACGCTGCCTTCGCCGGCGCCGTACCACACGTTCGAACATCCACCCGTGGTGAAGTAGGCACGATGGACCGTAACGTCAAGGCTGCCAACCGCAAGACCGGCTTCATCCTCCTGTCGATCGCGCTGGTGTTCTTCGTCGGCGCGTTCGCCGCGCGCATGCTCGGCACGCCGGCCGTGTCGATCGCCGTGCTCGGCGGCGCGATGATCCTGTTCCTCGTGCTGGCGATCGGGCGGCATCTGCGGAGATGAGCGCGCAACGACCCGACGGCGATCGTGCCACCGCCCAGCGACACGCCAATCGCGTGCTGCTCGCGAAGCTCGGCGTGATCGCGCTCGGCATGTTCGCCTTCGGCTATGCCCTGGTGCCGTTCTACGAGAAGATCTGCGAGGTCACGGGCCTGCGCAACATCGACCGGCCCGATGCCGTCGCGAACTCGCAGGTGGACGCGAGCCGCGTGGTGCGCGTGGAGTTCGACTCCAACGTGCGCAACGTGCCGTGGCGCTTCCAGCCGCTCGAGCCGGTGATGTCCGTGCATCCGGGCGCGGTCACGCAGGCGGAGTTCCAGGTGGTCAACACGACCGACCGGGCCATCACCGGCCAGGCCATTCCGAGCTACGGGCCGCAGTACGCCGCGCAGTACTTCCGCAAGCTCGAATGCTTCTGCTTCTCGCAGCAGACGCTGCAGCCCGGCGAGACGCGGCTCATGCCGGTGGTGTTCGTGATCGATCCGCGCGCACCGGCGGACTTGAGCACCATCACGCTGTCGTACACGTTCTTCGAAGTCGAAGGCCGAGGCAAGGCGGGGCCGGTCGCCGGCGCCCCGACGTCGCGCGGCGGATAACAGGGGAGTCAGGATGAGCGCAGCTACCACCCACGACACGAAGCCCTATTACTACGTCCCGCAGCCATCGACGTGGCCGATCAGGGGATCGGTCGCCCTGCTCCTGATGGCCTTCGGCGCGGCGAGCTGGTTCAACCAGTATTCGATCGGGCCGTGGCTCGTGCTCGCCGGCTTCCTGGTCCTGCTGTGGATGCTGTTCGGCTGGTTCGGCACGGTGATCCGCGAGTCCGAGGCGCGCCTGTACAACAAGAAGGTCGACACCTCCTTCCGCTGGAGCATGAGCTGGTTCATCTTCAGCGAGGTGATGTTCTTCGCCGCGTTCTTCGGTGCGCTCTTCTATATCCGCGCCATCGTCGTTCCCGGTCTCGGCAGCGACCTCACGGGGCGCTACCTCTGGCCGGGCTACGTCGGACAGTGGCCGACCGTCGGGCCGTACTGGAACACGGTGTTCACGCCGATGGCGGCGATGGGCATACCGCTGCTCAACACGATCATCCTCGTGAGCTCGGGCGGCACCCTCACCGTCGCGCATCACGCGCTCAAGGCCGGGCACCGCGGCGCGCTCAAGTTCTGGCTGTTCGTCACGATCGTGCTGGGCTTCACGTTCCTGTGCCTGCAGGCGTACGAGTACACGCACGCGTACAGCGAGCTCAACCTCAAGCTGTCGACCGGCGTATACGGCTCGACCTTCTTCATGCTGACCGGCTTCCACGGCTTCCACGTCACCATCGGCGCGATCATGCTGACGGTGATGCTGGTCCGCGCGTTCCGGGGACACTTCGACGCGCAGCATCACTTCGCCTTCGAGGCGGCGGCGTGGTACTGGCACTTCGTCGACGTGGTATGGCTGTTGCTGTTCGTGCTCGTGTATTGGCTGTAGTCCATTCGGCAATCGCCTTTTCGGAACGGGCGAGCGCGAGTAAGGGCATCCCGGCGGAATTCCGGGCGATTGCCGACGGTAGCGCGACGCGGTGACCCGCGCCGAAGCTCTCGTACAGGCGTCGCTAATGCATTCCCCCGGGCGCGATCCAGCCCATGTGATACGACAGCACCAGGAAGGCGATCAGCGCGGCCGACAGCACGACGCGCACCGCGAGCGCGACGACCACGCGCTGTCCGCGACCGCGGTCGCGGTAGAGGAACACGAGCGCGGTGAAGAGCGCCGTGACGACCGCGATCAGCGCGACGACGATGATGATTTTCAACGCGAGCGCTCCTCGCCTCGATGTGAGCGAGGAGCGTGACCCAGTCTAGCACTCCGCAGAGCGCCGCCCAGCCGCCGCAAGGCGCTCGCCCCGCTGGCGAGGAAGGCAGCGCAGAGCGCTGCATCAAAGGAGAACGCGCGCGCGCGCGGCGTCCCGCGTGGCTGCCCCTGGTCGCCATGATCGTGGTCGTGAGCGCGTGCGTGACCGCAGGCAACTGGCAGCATCGGCGCATGCAGGAAAAGGACGCGCTGCGCGCGGCCCTCGACGCAGCGAACGCGAGGG
>DATBKP010000191.1:0-27755 GCA_036555785.1 Steroidobacteraceae bacterium | reverse complement strand
CGATGCGCGCGACCTGCTCGGCGGCGCCGGCATCAGCGTCGAGTACGTGCCGATCCGCCACGCATTGAATCTGGAAAGCGTGATCACCTACGAAGGCACGGAGACCGTGCACCAGCTAACGGTCGGCCGCGCGCTCACCGGTATCAACGCCTTCTAAGGGCACCATCGGACTCAAGATTGCAATAAACGCTGAGCGCGGCTGGCCGAGATGAAAGTTCAAACGAGCCAATGCGCTGGGGTAGTGCTTGGGTATTGAGCTGGCTTGGCGCACTGGCGACATGCGCGCTCAAGTAAAGAGCCAGACCTTCTCGGCCACCTCTTTAATGCCGATCGCCTGGCCGGCGACGGCATGACTCAAGTTGTCTGCAGGTAGCGCCGTCCGGTGTGGCGACCTTCAGTGCTGACGTTGGCCGAAGCGCCAGTCGATGCGCAGGCCCGCGGTACGCGGTCGCCCGACGGTGTTCCAGTCTCCGGAAGGATGTAGTCCGAAGTCATCCACGCGAGCGTACGTTGCGTACTCATCCCATGCATTGCGGAGATAGAACGCAGCGCTCCAACGTGCTCCCTCGCAGCCCAGACGAAGATTGCCCAGAGCATATGCAGGTGCACGAAGTCTGGGCGCGCCCTCGGGTACGAACGTGCCCTCGCGCGCATCGACGTATTGCAGGTCTGTACGGATGTAGCCAACAACGCTGGATGTGATGTTGTGCTCATAGGTGAGTGACGCATTCACCGACCAGTGCGGGACACCGGGTAGACGATCTCCAGCATCGACACCCAGAATCGGAACGTCGCGCTCGAGCCGCGCATCCAGGTAGCTCGCATTACCTTGCATGGTCCAGTCCGCACCAACACGCCAAGACAATTCGAGTTCGACGCCGTTGGTTCGGGCCGTGCCCGCGTTGTCTACAAAGCCCGTGCCGCAGCTGAGGAATCCGAGAATCTGCACGTCGGACCAGTTGATGCGAAATGCGCTCGCCGAGAGCGCGATCCGCTCATCGCGACTACGCACGCGGGCGCCGATCTCATAGTTCCAGACGTGGTCGGATTCGTAGGATGCAGGCACATGTGTAAGTCCGAGCGCCCCGAGACTCTTCTCGCAGAGATCCTCAGAGACCGGGGCATAGTTGGGTCCGCCGCTGCGAAAGCCTTTCGACGCGGTCACATACAAGGTGTACACGTCAGTGGGCCGAAACGAAGCAGAGACGTTCGGACTGAAACCGGATCCCGCCCAGTGCTTGCTGGTGCGCGCTGCACCGCCATACAGCAATCCCGCGCCGTTGGTGTTCGCGTCCTCTTCCATGTGCTGCCAACGAGTGCCCACAACCAGCTGCACGCCGCGCACGAGCGAGAACGACCACTCACCGAACAAAGCCACATCCTCATGATCGAATGTTGTCCCTCCCATACCCAGGTTGTCCGCCGCTCCGAATGCCTCACCGAGGCCCTCCGTGGCTGCGTCGAAGCCAGGGGCGGGGAAGGTCTGTCGCAACTCCTGATCGCGTTTCAGGTAGTAGAGCCCGACGAGCCAATGGCTGTCGGTCCCGAGATCTGATCCGATGCGAATCTCCTCTGAGAATTCGTTCAGGTCCTGTTGCGCATCTGCCTGCACCGTGCCCGAAACGCCAAACACATCCAGAAAGCCGCTGATGTCGCTGAGCTGCCGCCACCACCGATCGAGATAGGATGTTGCCGAGACGATTTCGAGGCCGTCTGATCTGTGTTCCATCGCCAAGCTGAGCAGCTCCCACTCGTCCTGATACGCGTCTGGCATCAAAGTGCGCTGCTGATAATGATCGAGGGACAGATTGGCGATGTTGAGACCAGGGCTGGAGCGATCGTGGTGGGCGAACGTCAGGGTTGCATCCAGATGCTCGGGCCGCGCCATTCGCACCGCGACTCGCGCTCCGCGTCGAAGGCTGGCATTGACATCGTTGCGCAGTGTTCCGAGGTTGTCGATGAAACCGCCCTGATCGTTGTAGTAGCCAACGGCGCGCAACGCAGTCACGTCCGAAAGGGGGACGTTCACGAGCGTGTCGACTTCGTAGCTCTCGTCACCGTGCTCGGTGATTGATACATCCATGCCGGTCGCCGCTTCTGCGGCTGTCGGGTCTGGCTTATGGGTGACGATCCGAATGGCGCCGCCGAGCGAGCCAGCGCCATACAACGCGCCCTGCGGACCGCGCAGGATCTCAATGCGATCAATATCGACCAGCTCGGGGCTCGCGGGAGACTGGACGATGAAGTGCGCACCGGGATCGGTGAGCGGTGTGTCGTCGAGATACACTGCGGTCGCGGGACGGATCTCCGAGTACACATCGGTCGACAGGCCGCGGATGTTGATCTTCACGTCCGCCAGTCCGCCGTCGCTGAAAGACACGCCGGGCACGCTCGCCAGGTAGTCGCGAAACTCGCGTGCTCCCGTTCTATCGAGCGTCTCTGCGCCGAGGACAGTGAGGCCGAACGGAACCTCGTCGATGCCCATCGGGCGTTTCGTGGCCGTGACGGTGACTTCTTCGAGGGTTGCGGCGCAGACGGGCAATCCCGCCCACGCCGCAGCCACGATCACACCCGCCAGGCGCGCGTACCACCTTCGGCAGGGCTGAACGGGAAGCCAGAGACTCATACGAATGCTTAGCTGGCTGAGTGCGTACCGTCACGGTCACGGGAACCGTCCCTGTGCCCAATCACAATAGCTGCGCGTGCCAAAGGGTACGCCATTTATGTCGTGGTAGGGACCCGTGAGATTCTCGATCGGCCACGGAAAGGTCCCACTCCAGTTCTGTGTGAACGTGCCCGTGTCGCGCACAACGATGCCGCGGTCCGGAACGTGGACGGCCCAGAAGATTCCGGCATGGAATGCAATGTTGGTCGCGAAGTCATGCTGGATGATGTAATCGGCGGGATCTGCGAAGACGAATCCGGTTGCGAGATTCCGGTACCGGTCCCGGATGACGATTCGGATGTACTCGTGATCATTGAACGTCCATGTCGTGAATGTCTCGTCGTACTCGACCTTCAGATCGAAAGCGCAGCTTTCGCCGAACCGCACCGGGCTGTCCCAGACAGTGCCGGCGGGAATCCTCCGGGCGAATTTCACCCGATCGACCCGGATGGGCAAGGACTGTTGCGCGTGCTTCTGTGCAGCACTGTCCGCGCGTGTCGGCGTGGCCGGATTGCCGACCGCGAGCACGGTCGAGGTGCGGTCCTCGGTGTCGCTTCGAACAGGTTGTCGGTATTGAGCCGATGCCATCACCGAAGGCAGACTGAGAGCTGCGATCAGCAGCAGCGATGCGCCGGACTTCCAGTTGCTGTGCGAACGTTTCATGGCGAGCCTCCTCTCGGAATTGCGGGAATGCTCCTGCAACCTGCCGATGACGACGCGCCGGCGCATGAAAATCGCGTGAATTAAACCCAAGAGTGCCCAAAGGCCTCCGGGCGGCCCCGAGATCAGGGCCTGTCTTACTGATGCGCCGCTGAAGCTGACTGCGCAGATGCGTGCGCAATGGTCTCGACATATTCAGCACGACGCTCCTGGCCCATTTTTTTCACGAGTGCCTGGAAGCGTGGCTCGCCATGCAGAGGCAGCATGTGCTGGACGTGCGGGACATCGATCAAGGCCCAGTCGCGCTGGGCAAAGGCGACGTCGAGAGCGTCGAGGGCCCCTTCGTGATCCCCCAGTGCAACGAGTACCCAGGCGCGCCAGGTCGGATGTGAGTACTTGCCACGAGACGGGTCGCGCAGCCAGTCCAGGTATGCGCGCGCCTGCGCTTCGTTGCCCAACTGCGCGTTGCCGATCGCCACGTCAAGGCGTGTGTCCGAGTAGTCGTTGAGCGATAGCGCGCGTTGCGCTGCAGCCATGGCCTCCTTCTGTCTGCCCAGATCGCGCAAGACAGCAGCGCGCAACCAATAGCCGACCCAAAACTCCGGGTTCACCCGGTTCACGTGATCGATTCGCTGCAACGCCTCCACATTCCGATGTGCGTGCCACAGGCAGATGCCGACATTCACGCTCGCGAATGGATTGAGCGGATCCAGACGCTCGGCCTCCTGGGCATAAGGAAGGCATCGGTCGGGTGGCCAGCCTGCGAACGCGTGGAATTGGGAGACCTTCAGGTTGACATTGGCGCTGTTGGGCTGCAGCGTTATCGCGCGCTCGAAAAGTGGAGCCGCCTCATCGAGCATCAGACGATCCATGAATTCCGTGCCGAGATTTGCGTAAGCATCCCCAGACATAGGATCGATCTCGATAGCGCGGCGCAGCAGCTGCGAGCTGCGTTGGAAGTTCGCTTCGCTCGGCTCAAGTTCCGCAGCCTGTCGGCGCATAGCGAGTGCGTTCGCCAGCCCCACGTAGGCTTCGCCGAACTCGGGATCGAGCTGGAGGGCGCGCTCGTACAATCTGATTGCATCATCGATCTGGTCCAGCTGGATGTTCTTGGAGAATTGGCCTGCGCGCAGGTAGAGTTCGAGCGCCTCCGCATCCCGCTGCGGCCGTATTGCTCGACTCGCGGCATCCAGCAAGTTGGGCGCAAGCTGGTCGACAACGGCGACGGCAATCTCGTCCTGCAAAGCGAGCACGTCGGACATCTCGCGCGAGTAAGTCTGCGACCACACGTGGAAAGCCGTTTGCGCATCAACCAACTGAATCGTCACGCGGATCTGATCGCCGGATGACCGCACGCTGCCCTCTATCAGGTAACGCACTCCGAGCTGACTCCCGATCTGCTGCAGGGTTTCGCTGCGGCCCTTGAAGTGGAACGACGAGGTTCTGCCCACGACGCGCAGCTCTGTCACGCCCGCCAGACGGTTGAGGAGCTCCTCAGTCAGGCCATCACTGATGTACTCGTCCTGCGTGTTCCCAGTCATGTTTGCAAATGGCAGGACCGCGATGGATCGCGGAGGAGGCTCTATGACGTTGGTCTGCTCAGGGCGTTGCTCGCGCAAGCGAGGCCACTCGTTGGACGTGAAGACTGCGATTACGGCCGCTGCCGCAAGCACAATTACGACGAAGCCGTATGCGGCTGTACGCTTGCGGCGAACCGGGCCTCGCATCGAGATATCCGTGCGCGCGTCCTGATAAACCGCAGTCGCGCTGACCACGCGGTATCCACGACCGCGTACGCCGGCGATGTAGCGCGGCATGCGTGAATTGTCGCCAAGGGCGTCGCGCACTATCTTCACGCGTTGCGTGAGGGTCTCCGGGCTGACGATCAGACCAGGCCACGCCGAGTGCATCAGCTCGTCGAATGCCACCAATTTTGGTGCTGCCCTGGCAAGGGCCAGCAGGAGATCGAACGAGAGAGCCGACAACGGTATTTCGACGCCGCCGCGCAGCACGCACTGTCGGCTCAGGTCAATGTAGAGATCGTCGATTAGATAGCCAATCGGCTGTGCGCCGGTCTGGCTGGCACTCAGCTCCATCGATACTCCTATCCCGGGGCGCCGCAGCTTTACCTGGCTCGACTCACATCCACACGACGGCAAGGTCCTCGGTCGGTTCGTTGGCGCGCAGCAGCAGGAGCGCGTCCGGGAACTTCACTCGAAAAGTCGTCGTGCTCAGCACGATGTGCGTCGATGTCGACCTCCGTGTCAAGCGAACTCGTTGCCTGGCCGACCCGCCTATGCCCAGCAAGCGCGCGACGGAGCATCGACGATAATGATGCTGTGCACCGCCAACCAAGTGGCAGTTTGCGCTAACCGAGACGCGCCCGGCATCGCCTTGCGTGTCCGAAATACGATGCTCTTTCGAATCCTGCCCGGGGAGCCGTCCAGGGACGTCTTAGACGCTTCGCGGCTCTCACTTCAACACGACGGTCCTGTTCCCATTCCGCAGGACCCTGCGCTCCGCGTGCCATTGCAGCGCGCGGTTCAGCACGATGCTCTCGAGCTCGCCTCCGATCACCGTGAGGCTTTCGGCCGTGTGTGTGTGATCCACACGCTCGACGCCCTGTTCGATGATCGGGCCTTCGTCGAGATCCATCGTGATGTAGTGCGCCGTCGCGCCGATGAGCTTGACGCCGCGCTGGTGCGCCTGGTGATACGCCTTCGCGCCCTTGAACCCCGGCAGGAAGGAATGATGGATGTTGATCGCACGGCCCTCGAAGTGTCGGCAGGTGTCCTCCGTTAGAACCTGCATGTACCGCGCGAGCACCAGTAGCTCCGCACCCGATTTCTCGAACACTTCCACGATGCGCTTTTCCTGCGCAGCCTTGTCGCCGTTGATGATGGGCAGGTAGTGGTACGGCAGCCCGTGCCACTCAGCGAGGCTGCGCATGTCCTGGTGGTTCGAGACCACGGCAGTGACTTCGAGCGGCAGCGTACCGGTGCTGCAGCGATGCAGGATGCTGTTGAGGCAGTGTCCCTGGCGGGATACGGCGAGCAGCGTCCTGCACTTGCGTTGAGCGTCGTGGAACTGCCAGTTCATCTTGAAGCGCCGGGCCACGTTCTCACCGAACTGACGATCCAGCTCCGCGACCGGCGGCATCCCCTGGCCGTTATCACGGAACACGGTGCGCATGAATGACGTATCCGTCGACGGATCGTCGTAGTGCTGCGCCTCGGTGATGAGCGCGTTGTGTGACGCGAGGAACCCGGCGATGGCCGCGACGATGCCGGTGGTATCCGGGCACCAGGTGATCAGAATGTACTGCTGTTCAGATCGCGTCATTGCTTATAGTCTTGCTCTTATGGACATCGGAGTACCGCTTCGTTCCTTCGGCAAGGTGGAGATGCAGGCGCTGGCCGCCGCGATTCTCGCTGCCGACGAAGCGGCGTGGAATGAAAATGTGGAGCGGCAGAAGAGCTTCGAGGTGCATGAGCAGACCCGCTCCATCGTGCTGCTGTTCGCCGAGGTGTCGGACTGGCCTGAGCTGGAGATCAGCAAACAGCCCGGCTGGGACCGTTTCGCGGACCTCGCGGTGCCGCTCATGCACGACATCATCCGCAAGTGGTATCCGCCCGGCGGCACCATCATCCGCGCCATGGCGGCGAAGCTCATGCCGGGCGGCCTGATCCTGCCGCACCGGGACTCGCATCCGTCCTTTGCCGCCGGCCACCGCATCCACGTGCCCATCGCCACCAATCCGCGCGTGCGTTTCATGATCGATGGGCGTCCGGTGTTCCTGCAGGTGGGCGAGGCCTATGAGATCAACAATCAGAAGGTCCATAGCGTCATGAACAAGGGCGATACGGATCGAATTCATTTCATTTTCGACTACGTGCCGGCTCATACCGGCGATAGCGCTCGCGCAGCGGCGCAATCACCGTCGTGAGCTCATCGAGATGCGCGGCGTAGTGCTGCCAGTGGCCGACTGAGCGCTCGTAGATCGGTTGGCGAACCTGCTCGGAGCTCGGCGTGCGCACCGGCCGATCGCTCTCGTAAAACCGCAAGCAGGCCTCCTCCCAGCGCAGGCCGCAGAATTGCAGCAGCCGGCGCGCCTGGGTCTCGAAGTCCGCGACCACCTCTTCGTATTGCACCGTGAGCACTCGGCCCGGCAGCACCTGCGCCCAGTGGTCCATCATCCGCTGGTACTGCAGGTAGTACTCGCCGATTTCCGTCAGGTCATACGTGAACGCCTGACCTTTGGCGAACAGTTGGCGATAGCAACTCAGGCACGCATCGAGCGGATGACGGCGCGCGTCGATGATGCGCGCATTCGGCAGGATGAGGGCGAGCAGGCCGATGCTCGGAAAGTTGTTCGGCATCTTGTCGATGAAACGCGGCGCGCCCTGGCGGCGATGCATCCGGGCATAGCCCAGATAGTCCGAGCCGAGCCTGGCGAAGTCCTCTGCGCGCAGCTCGCGCACGGCCTCGGGGTAGTTGATGCCCTCGGCGCGATTGCGATTGAGCCAGGTCGTGATTCGCGACAGGTACGGCAGCTCGCTCGTGCCCTCCACCTCGCTGTGACTAGCGAGGATCTGCTCGAGCAGCGTCGAGCCGGAGCGCGGCAAGCCGACGATGAAAATCGGCGCGGCGTCCGGATTGCCGACGCCAGTGCGTGACTGCAGAAACTCCGCAGAGAAGACCCGCACCAGCCGGTCATTGGTAGCTTCCGTCTGCACCGGGTCGTAGGACACCTCGGCACGCTGCTTGGTATTTCCTTCGCGATAGAAATGCCACGCCTGGTCGAAATCGCCGCGATCCTCGTATGCCTTGCCGAGCGCAAACAGAAAGTTCACCTCGGACTGGACCGTCAATCCGCCCGCCGCGATCTGACGCTCCATTTGTGCGACGGTCGCATCCTCGAATCGATAGGTTTTCAGGTTCGCGAGACTCCAGTAGGTCTCGCCCAGATCGGGGCGCAGGCGAATGCATGCGTCATAGGACGCGACGGCGTCGTGATACCGCCCTACTGCTTTCAAAACGTGGCCGAGTCCCATCAGTGCGCCGATGTGGTCCGTGCGCAGTTCGACACAGCGCTGGTACGCCTCGATGGCTTCATGCGTGAACGCTGCCGGCGCGAGCGTTGCGCCGCGCAGGTAGTGCGCCTGCGCATTGGTAGGATCCAGTGCAAGTGCACGATCGCAGCACTCCAGCGCTTCGGCATAGCGGTCCTGATCCTTGCGCAGTCGGGCGAGGTCGAGGATCGCCGCCAGAAAATCCGGCGCCAGCGACAGCGCCTTCTGCAGCAAGCTTTCCGCCTGGTTGTCGTTCCCGCCTTGCAGGGCGAGCAACGCGAGCAGCCTCATGGCGTCGACGTTGCCCGGGTTGTGACTCAAAACGCGGCGGTAGAGACGCTCGGCTTCGTCGAGCCGGCCCTCCTTCTGATGTTCGGCGGCCAGCGCCATGAAGCGGCGCTCCGGCGAGAGCGCAAAACACTTCTCGAACGCAACATCGGCCTCTGCGCCACGACCCAGCGCGGCGAGCGCCTTGCCCAGCGCGAGCCAGGCATCCTCGAGATTGGGGTCCAGGCGGGTCGCCTTCTCCAGGTAGGGCAATGCTTGCTGCATCCGGTTCTGTTGCACCAGCAATCGGCCGAGATCTTCGTGCGGCTTCGCGAAGGTCGGCGCCAGCGCGATGGCCTGCTGCAGAGTCGTTGCGGCCTCCTCGGCCCGATTCATCTTGATGAGCAGTGCGCCGAGCAGCGCCAGCATGTTCACGTCGCGCGGGTACGTCTGCAGCGCTGCCCGGCAACGAGCGTCCGCGCCGGCGAGATCGCCGGCGTTGATGAGCGCAAGCGCTTCGTCGAACGTGGCCTTGGGCGCAAGCGGCTGCCGCAACGGACCTCCTAGGGCAACTCGCGCAACGGTTGTACAGCCTCATCGAGCGAGCGCCGCAGAATGCTCACCATCTCGTCGATTTCAGCGTGCGTGATGACCAGCGGCGGGCACATGACGATCGTATCGCGAATCGCACGCACCATCAGGCCGTTGCGGATGCAGAGATCCCGCACGATGGGTCCAGCGGTGCCCTCCTTGCCGCCGAAGCGGTCATTGCTTCCCTTCGCGCGCACGATTTCCACTCCTGCGATCAATCCCAGCGAGCGCGCTTCTCCGACCAGTTCGTGTGTGACTAGCCCCTGGAGCGCCTTGGCCAGGTACGGACCCACATCCGTGGCAACCCGTTCGACCAGCCCTTCGCTTTGAATGAGATCGATGTTCTTCAGCGCCACGGCTGCAGCGGTCGGATGCCCTGAATAGGTGAAGCCGTGCGCGAACTCATCGTTGCGGTCTCTGAGCGCCGCCACGATGCGCGCGGATACCGCCGTCGCCGAAATGGGCATGTAGCCCGAGGACAGGCCTTTCGCCATCGTGATGAGGTCGGGCGTGACGCCGAAGTACTGATGACCGAACCACCGCCCGAGCCGACCGAACCCGCAAATGACTTCATCGCAGATGAGCAGGATGCCATGGCGGCGACAAATCGCCTGCACCCGGGGCCAATAGCCCGGCGGTGGAATGATCACTCCGCCTGCACCCTGCACCGGTTCGCCGATGAATGCCGCGACGTTCTCCGGACCGACCGCCAGAATTCGCTCCTCGATGGCATTCGCGGCACGCTCGGCAAAAGCTTGCGGGTTCTCGCCGAACCCTTCGCCGAACGCGTACGGTTGCATGATGTGCTCGATGCCCGGGATCGGCAGGCCGCCCTGTGCATGCATGAACTTCATGCCACCGAGACTCGCGCCCGCGACCGTCGAGCCGTGGTACGCATTCCAGCGGCTGATGAAGATCTTGCGCCGCGGCTGCCCGGCCACTTCCCAATAGTGCCGCGCGAGGCGCAATGCGGTGTCGTTGGCTTCGGACCCGGAATTGCTGAAGAAGAAATGCGTGAGCTCGCCGCCCGTGAGCTGCGCCAGGCGCGCAGCCAGCAACACGGTGGGCGTCGTCGCCGTTCTGAAGAACGTGTTGTAGTAAGGCAGCTGCAACATCTGCTCGTACGCAGCCCGCGCGAGTTCCTCTCGGCCATAGCCCACGTTCACGCACCATAGGCCGGCCATGCCGTCGAGCAGCGCGCCGCCCTCGGCATCGTAAATGCGGCAGCCCTGGGCACGCGTGATGATGCGGCTTCCGCCCAGCTGCTCCATGAGCCGGTAGTTCTGCTGCGCCGGCAGGTGATGGGCGAGATCCAGCCGGCGTAGCGATTGCAGATCTGTTGGCAGGTGAGTCATGCGTCCTCGCGATGCCGGCTTCACTCAGTTGACCCGGCAATCACGACGCCGTTCGCGAATACAGTGCGTACGCGCGTGCCGCGAATCTGCTCGACGCTGCTGCTGTCGTTCAAGGTGCGATCGAGCACCACGACGTCGGCAGCCTTGCCCGCTTGCAAAGATCCTATCTCCGCGTCGCGACCGAGCATGCGAGCGGCATTGATGGTGTATGCCGCGAACATCTCGCTCAATTTAAGCGCCTGATCCGCGCCGAGCACGCCTCGCTGCGGCTCTTTCGGATTGTTTCGCGCGACGGCCGTCCCCATGGCTTCGAAAGGATTGAACGTCGATACGTTCCAGTCGCTGCCACCGGCGATGGTGGCGCCCGCCGCGATGAACGATCGCGCCGGATAGAGCCGCGCCTGCCGTTCCGGCCCGATGTAGGGCAGTGCAGCCTCCACCGTATAGTTGTCGGGCTCTGCCCACTGCAGCTGCAATGATGCAATGACATCGAGCTCACGAAATCGCGGGAAGTCGGCCGGGTCGACCAGCTCGAGGTGCGCGATGCTGTACGAGCGCTGGCTGCCCTGCTGACGCGCCCGCGCGAACGCATCCAGCGCAACACGAGCCGCACGATCGCCGATTGCGTGGACGTGCACGCCGAACCCTTCGGTGGCCGCACGCGTGACGAACTGCGCGAGCGCCTCCGGCTCGTGATAGAGCGGGCCGAGATTCCGGGTCGGCCGGCCCTTCGCATCCAGATAAGGCTGCAGCAGAGCGGCAGTCTGCGTCGGATACTCGATGATGCCGTCGGCAAACTGCTTGATCATGTCGGCCCGCAGCTGCGGTTGCGATCCCGCAAGCTCGCGCAGGCCTTTCAGCCGGGCGAATTCCTGATCCGTCGACTCCCCGGCGCTTTCGAGCGCGAACGACACGCGTTGCGCGAGCTGCTTCTTGCCCGCAAGCGCCACATACGTCGCAACAGTATCGGCGTCGGCGTTCGCTTCCATGAACGTGGTGATGCCTGCCGCGGCGATGTCGTGCAACGCTCGCGAGAGCATCCGCTCGCGCTGTTCCGGTCCCGGCTTATCGAGATGCCGGGAGACGATCGCCATCCCTTCATCGACCAGAAACCCTGTGAGCTCCCCCTTGCTATCGCGCTCGAAGCGCCCGTCTGCCGGGTCGGGCGTGTTGCGGGTGATGCCGGCGCGACTCAGCGCAACGCTGTTTGCGTAACCCACGTGCCCGTCAGCGGCCCACAGCACCAGCGGGCGCGCTGGTACGACAGCATCCAACGCCTTCCTGTCTGTTTCAAAGGCCGCGGCATTCAGATCCTGCACCACCACCCAGCTTTCGCCCGGCGTACGTGCGACGCATTCGCGAATGATCGCGGCAACCTCGGCGAATGCCAGCTGGGCATCGTGAAAGCTGCAGGAATCGAGCGCCAGCGCGCCCGACATGACGTGGATGTGGCTGTCGATGAGCCCAGGCAGAACGGTCGCTCCCGCCACACGAACGACGCGAGTCTTCTTGCCGATCCATCTCTGCGCCGACTCGTTGTCGCCGACGAAGGCAATTTTGCCGTCACGCAGGGCCAGCGCACTCGCCTGCGGCTGCGCTGGATCCATCGTGACCGCAGCTGCATCGAGGATCACGACATCGGCTACTTCTGCCGACGGCCGCTGCGTGCAAGCGAACGCCGTCAGCGCGATGAGCATGCACAGACTGACGCGGACGATCATTTCGTTGCTCCATCCAACCACGCAAAGGGCCACACATCGAGGCCGTGAATGGCGTTGCGCACATCGTGCGTGAGTGTCGCCATGCGCGGCTTCGCACCGTCTGCGAGGCGATGCAAAGTAATGGTGGAAGGTGAAGAGCCGCAGGCCACCACACCGTCTTCGACTACGCACAGGCCGCGAGCGAACGCCTGCCGGGCGAGCTGCGCATCTTCAGCGTCCACATGCGTGAGCGCTGCCTCGGGAAAACGCGGCACCGGCAGCACGCGCTCGCCGCCTCGGGAAACGAATCGCACTACGTCAGCCTCAGTGTCGTTGAAGAGCACTCCGTCCATGTACGGCCGCGCATTGTGAACACCGACGGGCAGAGTCACCCAGCGCTGCAGGGCGCGACCGTTGAACAAGAGAATTCCGCCGGTGCGCAGTCCGCTGATGTGCATGCCGCCGCGCTCGCAATGTACGTTGTTCAGATGCAGCCGGTTCGACGGCGCCGGCCCATCGTCGAACTCCGGGTCGAACCGTGCGCCGCTGAAGCCCGACTCCTGCGCCGTGACGTGCAAGCCCCATTCGAAGCTCTTGCGATCCAGGTCGAACCCGAGAATGGAGTCGAAGCCGGTCGAGGTCAGGAACAGCGTGCGTTCGTGGCGATGGATCTCGTGGCAATGCTTCAGGTACTTGTTGCGCCACGAGCCGATCAGGCGGAAATCGCTGCTCCATGCGAACAGCTCGTCGCTGGCGGCGATGTACACGACTTCACCATCGAAAGCGATGCCGCGCAGGCCGCGGTCCCAGCCGCGGCCCTGCCAGTCGATGTTCATCGTGTTCCAGTCGAGCACTTGCGTGGCGCGCTCGCTGTCGAAATCCACGAGGTACACGCCGCCATGACTCTCGCCCTGCCGGCTGCCGCGGACCACCGACGTTGCGATGAACGTAGTCAGAGTGGCTTCAGAAGTTGTAGTGGAAATTGATCCCGACGGTTCGCGGCCGATTCACCGCCTGCCGCGGCACCTTCCAGCGGTTGCTGATGAACAGGTCCGCGCGCTCGTCCCATAAATTGTTGACGAAGATCGAGCCGGTCCAGTGGTCCGACTCGAGCCCGAAGCGGAAATTGCCTATCTCGTAGGCATCCTGGCGCTCGACCGGATTGCCGGAAACGACCGATTCGATGCCCGCCAGCGAATTGACGGACGCACCGGTATACGAATAGTCGAATCGCGCAAACGGTTGTGCCTCGATGAGACGCATGTCGGGCCGGAACTCCAGACCCAGCGACCCGCTCCAGTCCGGCGATATCGGCAGACGCGCGCCATCGGCCACCGCAAACGTGAATACATTGCCGTCTTCATCGGTGACGGAGAGCGTCGAGGCTCCCGCAGTCTTGGCATCGTTGTACGAGAGCGCGCCGTCCAGCTGCCATTGCTGATTGAACGTCACCGCGAGCTCGGTCTCGACGCCCTTGATCTCAGCCGACGGCAGGTTGACGAAACCCAGCTGGAAGACCGCCGGCTGCGGGTCTTCGACCTGCACCGAGAAGTTGTCCCACTTCATGTAGTAGACGGACGTGTTCAATCGCAAACGGTGGTCGAGCCATTCGCTCTTGACGCCGACCTCATAGTTCTTCAGCTCATCGGACTTGTAGTCGCGCGGCAGCGCCGACGCGGGTTTCAGCGGGTTGCTGCCGCCGACGCGGAAGCCCTCGGAGTAGGTCGCATAGACCAGCCGATCGCTGTCGAACTTGTAAGTGAAATTCAATTTCGAGACCGTGCCGTCCTCGCTGTTCTTCTGGTCGCCGTCGAGCCGCGTGAAGCCGGAAAAGCCTTCCGGCTGTTCCTGCACCTGCGCGAACTTGCGGTCATAGTCGAACCAGCGCCCACCGGCGGTGATCTTGAAATGGTCCGTCACGTCGAAGCTCAGCTCGCCGAAGACAGCGGTCTGGTCCAGCTCGGTATCGTAACGTCCGAGGAACCAGCGCTGCGTCGGCGCGAGCGCATTGCCGGTGAGCGCCTGCTCGTAGGCATCGAAGTATTCGAAAGAGGGCGTGTTCTCGTAGCCGCGCACGAAGCTGTCGAACGCGGTCTTGCCCTTTTCCGTGCTGTAGAAGGCGCCGACGATCCACGCCCAGCGGCTGTCCGAATCGCCCCGCGAAGACAGGCGCGCCTCGACCGTGCTGATGTGCGTCTTTTCGTGATTCGTGGCGAAGCCGCGCGGGTCGCCGCCGAAATCGTAGATCGGGGAATCGTAGGCGATCGCGTTCTGGTTGAACGCGAACTCGTAGTCGGTGGCATCCGCCTCGTAGCGGAAATCCCGATCGAAGTACGAGCCGGACACGACCAGATCGCCGAAAGGCAAGCCGGCGTTGAGCGTCAGTGCCACCTGATACCACTTGTCGTCGAGGCTCTCGTCCTCGAAGCGCACCTGATCGAGGTCGCCGGCGCCGCGGGTGATATCGCCATGCCCGTCGGCTTCCACGTCCTGAAAAATCACACCCAGGGTCGCGTTGACGTCGTCTGACGCGTTCCAGCGCAGCGATGCGCGGGCACCCGTCGTCTTGGTCGTGTTGACATCCTTGTCGACCACATCGGCATTGTTGTACGTGCCGCCCGGGCTGTCGCTCAACACGCGATCGATGAAGCCGGCGTCTTCCGTCGAGAAGCCGACCAGACGTACGGCCAGCTTGTCCGGTACCAGCGGTACGTTGACCATGGCGCTGATATCGTGGCTGACGCCGCCGCCGCTGGTACTGGAGACTTCCGCCTCCCCCCATGCGTCGAAACCTTTCGCATCCGCCTTGTTGGTGATCACACGCAACGTGCCGGACTGCGAGCTGGCGCCGTAGAGCGTGCCCTGCGGCCCGCGCAGCGCTTCCACCCGCTCGATGTCGATGAGCCGCGGGTCCGGACTGCGGCCGCTCTGCGTGATCGGCTGCTCATCGAGATACAGCCCCGATGAGGACACGGACCCGAATTGCAGGCCGGAGGTGGTAACGCCCCGGAACACTATGGTCGTGCCGCCGGGCTCGCGGTCGCTGATCGCCAGGCCCGGGACGAGCCTCGCGTAGTCTTCCATCTGTTGCAGGCCCCTGATCGCGATGGCCTGCGAGTCGAACGCGGTGATCGACTCCGGGATATCCTGCAGGCGTTCCTCGCGTCGTGTCGCGGTGACGATCACCTCCTGCAGCACGCCTTCGGAGCGTGTCGACTCGGTTTGGGCGTGCGCGGTCTGCACCCATGCCACGCCCGGAATCGAGAGGATCGCAGAAATCGCCGCGGTCACCTTCTTGTTCTCGCCTGTCATGACTCACCCCACAGATAGCATCGTCGTTACGTACCACTGCAGAAAACGGCCCGAGAAATCCTCGAACTTGGACAACGGACCGGGCTGATAGAAACGGGAGTCCACGCCTGCCTGATTGCGCTCGATGATCTTCTTGTCCGCGATCGTAGTCACGTCCCACAGCCACGTCAGCGCGGCGCGATCGTAGTCCTTGCCCTCGACCGCCGACTCGTTCACGAGCCAGGTGATCTCGCAGTCCGTCTGGTACTGAGCGCGGGGCGTGAATCGATACAGCACCACGTGATCGCAGTACGCGAGCCCGAAGGTCATCGGGCCAAAGTGCAGATCAACGGCGCTGCCGTCATATCCGGTGATGGTGCCGAGCAGCGGCGCGAGCGGACTGCCGTCGCGGCTACCCGTCTTGTGGCCGCGCAGTAACGGATAGGGCTCGTATCCACGATCCAGGCCGAAGCCCCCGGATTGCAGCCAGGAGCGGCTGACCATGTGCTGGGTGAGGCCGAACGACGGTGCGTGTGCCCGCAGCTGATCGATCGAGCATTCCCACGCGTCAGCCGGAATCGCCCGGCCGTGGCCGGCCGTGTATTCCGGGTGCGCCGGTGCGCAGTGGTAACACTCGCAGTAATTCTCCACCGCGAGCTTCCAGTTGCTGGCGATCGGGTAGTTCTGCCGATGGGCGACCTTGGCGCGGTCCAGCTGAAACGGAGCGAGCGGCGCGGTCATGTCGCGCTCGAACTCCGCGAACGGCGCAGGGTCGGCGGCGAAGTTGATGAATATCAGACCCTGGAACACCCGGCAGTGCAGCCGGCGCAGACTCAGCTGCGAGCGGTCGAAGCCCTCTCGCATGTGAGCTGCTGTGCGCAGCGCGCCGTCGAGCCCGTATGACCAGCCGTGATAGCGGCAGGTGAGGCGCATCGTGTGACCTGCCGCCTCGTCGCAGATTCGCGAACCGCGATGCCGGCACACGTTCAGCAAAGCGTTGATCTGCCCTTCCGCGTCCCGCACGAGAATCACCGACTCCCCGGCGATCTCGAACAGAAAGAAATCTCCGCGCGCGGGTATCTGGCTGTGGTGTCCAACGCACAGCCAAGCTCGCAGGAAGATGCTCGCAATCTCCTTCTCGTAGAGCTGCGGATCACGATACACGTCGCCCGGCAATGCGTGACCGGCGCGCCAGCTGCTCAGAATACTGTTCAATGCTGCTCCCATCAGGCCGCCACCGGCCGACGACGGCTCGAAATGATAGACGCGGTTGCCACACTAACGATCACCAGCGCAATGATGATCGTGGTGATGGCGTTGATGTCCGGTGTGACGCCCAGCCGCACCTTCGCGAAGATCAGCATCGGCAAGGTCGTCGCCCCCGGTCCGGAAACGAAGCTGGAGATGACCAGGTCGTCGAGCGACAACGTGAAGGCCAGCAACCAGCCGGAGACCAGCGCGGGCAGCAACATCGGAACGGTGATGTCGAAAAAGACCGCCACCGGCCGGCCGCCCAGATCCATGGCAGCCTCCTCGAGCGACTCATTCATCGCCGCGAGGCGCGAACGGACCACGATCACGACGTAGGCCATCGAGAAGGTGATGTGCGCAATCGTGATCGTAGTAGCGCCACGCGCAGTGGGCCAGCCGATCAGGTTCGTCATCGAAATGAACAGGAACAGCAGCGACAGCCCGGTGATGATCTCTGGCATGACGAGCGGTGCCGTGACCATGCTGCTCAACAGGAGTCTCCCGCGCAAACGCGGCACGCGCTGCAATGCCAGTGCGACCACGGCGCCGAGCGCGGTCGCGAAAGTGGCGCTCACCACTGCAACGCGCAGGCTGAGCAAAGCCGCGTCCAGCAATTCGTAGTCGGTCAAAAGGCCTGCGTACCAGCGCGTGGAGAAGCCGCCCCACAGCGTGACCAGCCGCGAATCGTTGAACGAGTAGATCACGACGGACATGATCGGCACGTAGAGCAATGCGTAGCCGAAAGCCGCTATCGACACCAGCAGCAGAGATCGGCGTTTCATGCCACCGCCTCCTGCTCTCGATTCTGGTTGCGCTGGAACCAGAGTATCGGCACGAGCAGCAACAACAGCAGCAGCGTGGATACGGCCGAGGCGACGGGCCAGTCGCGATTGACGAAGAACTCATCCCACAGTACACGGCCGATCATCAGCGTGTCGGCGCCGCCGAGCAGTGCGGGAATCGTGAACTCGCCGACCGCAGGGATGAACACCAGCAGGCATCCACCGATGATGCCGGGCCTGGACAGCGGCAGCGTGACATCGACGAATGCCTGCCAGCGCCGTGCGCCCAGATCGGACGCTGCATCGAGCAGGTCGAGATTCAATCGCTCCAGATTCGCATACAGCGGCAGGATCATGAACGGCAGGTAGGAGTAGACGATGCCGAGATAGACCGCGAAATCGTTGTAGAGCAGCGTCAGCGGTGCGTCGATGATGCCCGTTCGCAGCAGCAGCTCGTTGATGACGCCACGGTTGCCGAGCAGCCCGATCCACGCATAGACACGCAGCAGGAATGAGATCCAGAACGGCAGAATGACCGCCAGCAGCAGAAGCTGGCGGCGTCGCGGCGGCTGGCGCGCAATGAAATACGCCATCGGGTAGCCGAGCAGCAGGCACAGCAGCGTGCCGATCGCCGCCATCTTCAAGGACGCGAGATAAATGATGCCGTAGTAATCGTCCTCGAACAGGAACAGGTAATTGTCGAAAGTGGCCTTGATGCCTGCCAATCCCTGCTCGCCCCACGCGAGCAGCGCCGTAAACGGCGGTTGCGCGACCACCGGCTCCGCGAAGCTGATTTTCAGGATGATCAGAAACGGCATGAGAAAGAACAGCAGCAGCCATGCATACGGCATGAGCACCGCGGCGCGCAGCCAGCGGCGAGTATCTCCGCCATTGATGGAGGCAGTAGTCATGTGCGCAGAAGAATCGTGCTGGCCACTTCCCACGACAAGAACACTTCGTCGTCCCACTCGACCGTCGGACTCGCCATCCGTCTCATGTTCTGCGCGCTGACCTGCAGCACGGCGCCACTCTGCAAGCGCACCCGATAGAGGGATTGATCGCCGAAGTAACCCAGATCGCGCACCACACCCTTCACTACGTTGCGATCGCGCGCATCCGGCGCTTCGCGGCTGATCGTAATCTTTTCGGGTCGCACGGCGACGCAGATCTCGGTCCCCGCGCCGAGCTGCTCTTCGAAAAGCACGGCTACCTGCGCATTGAGCGCCGGACATTGCAAAGACACCCGTCCGGCCTCGCAGGTCGTCACGCGGCCATCGATGAGATTGATGTTGCCCACGAAGCTGGCGACGTCCCGCGTGGCCGGGTACTCGTAAACCTGGCCCGGCGTGCCCACCTGCGCAATCCGGCCGGCCGCCATCACGGCGATGCGGCTCGCGAGCGTCATGGCCTCGTGCTGGTCGTGGGTCACCAGCACGAATGTCGTACCGAGCTGGTATTGCAGGTTACTGAGCTCGAACTGCGTGTGCTCACGCAACTTCTTGTCCAGGGCAGCAAGCGGCTCATCCAGCAGCAGCAGCTTCGGCTGCTTGACCAGCGCGCGGGCCAGGGCAACTCGCTGCTGCTGGCCGCCGGAAAGCTTGTCGGGTTTGCGAGCCGCCAGCGGCTCCAGCTGCACCAGCGCGAGCATCTCCGCCACGCGCTCTTTGATCTTGGGCGGCGGCAAGCGCTCCTTCTTCAGACCATAGGCGATGTTGTCGAAGACCGTCATGTGCGGAAACAAAGCGTAGGACTGGAACATCAGGTTGACCGGCCGCTCGTAGGGCGGAGCGTCGGTGACGTCGACGCCATCGATGACGATCCTGCCGGCGCTCGGCTGCTCGAACCCCGCCAGCATCCGCAACAGCGTGGTCTTGCCGCAGCCGGAGCTGCCGAGTATCGCGAACAGCTCGCCGCGAGCGATGTCGAGAGACACTCTATCGACCGCGACGGCGTCGCCGAATCGCTTCGACAGCTCGCGGATCTGTACCATGGGTGTCGCAGCATGCTGGCTCACAACCGGGTCTTCACCCGAGACCACAGGCGCGATCTCAGGCGTTCCTCTTTCGGACTGTGCAGATGACCTACTCGCAAGGTCGACCGCAACTCGTCCGGCGGATACACCGCCGGGTCGTTGCGCACTTCCGGGTTCACCAGCGGGAGTGCCTTGGCGTTGGCTGCAGCGTAGCGGGTTTCGTTGCTGATGGCCGCGATCACCTCGGGCCTGAGCAGGTAGTTGAGAAACAGGTGCGCGTTGTCTGGATGCGGCGCATCCGCTGGAATGAACCAGAGATCGAACCACGCCATGGTGCCCTCGCGCGGCGTGGTGTACGCCAGCTTGACCGGCCGGCCCGCTTCCTTCGCACGGTACATCGCCTGCGCGTAGTCGCCGGACCAGCTCATGGCGATGCAGACCTCTTCGTTGGGCAGGTCGATGAGCATCTTCGCCGAGCTGAAATAGCGGATGTAGGGCCGCACGCCCTTCAGCAACGCCTCCACTTCCGCGAGATCCGCCGGGGCGATGCTGTCCGGGTCGTGCCCGAGATAGCGCATCGCCATCGGAATCACGTCCGTGGGCTCGTCGAGAAACGTGATGCCGCAATCGGCGAAGCGTCGCGCGATCTCGGGCTTGAAAATCATGTCGCCGCTGTCGACGGGCGCGTCCGGCATGCGCTCGCGGATCATCTTCACGTTGTAAGTGAAGCCGGTGGTGCCCCACAGGTAAGGAACGCCGTAGCGATTGCCCGGGTCGGAGTCTTCGAGCGCCTTGAGCACCCAGGGGTCGAGATTGCGCCAGTTGCTCAGCTTCGAGCGGTCCAGCGGCTGGTAAACGCCGATCGGAATCAGCCGCGCCGAATAGCGTTCGGCATGATCCACCACGTCATAGCCGGTGTGGCCCGCCAGCAGCCGCGCCTCCGCCATCTCGGTGGAGTCATACGTGTCGTAGTTGACCCGGATGCCGTATTCGGCCTCGAAATTCGCGATCGTGTCCGGCGCGATGTAGTCCGGCCACGTGAAGACGTTGAGGACCTTCTCCTCGGCAGCTGCGCCCGGGAGGACCCACGTGAATGCGACCGCGGCGATGGCGATGGCGAGCCGGCGCATCTACATCCCCTCGATCCCGCGTTTCAGAAACGCCCGCGCGATGATCAGCCGCTGCACTTCGCTGGCGCCCTCCCAGATACGATCCACGCGCAGCTCGCGAAAGAAGCGTTCGGCGGCGTTTTCCCGCATGTAGCCGCGCCCGCCGAAGATCTGCAGCACCCGATCGGCGACACGATTGGCCATTTCCGATGCGTACAGCTTGGCGATCGAGCAGCGCGAGTGCAGCGACTTCAGGTCCTCGCCGCGATCGTGCGCCTGCGCCGCTTCGTATGTGATGAGGCGCGTGGCCCAGAGCTCCGTGACGCTGTCCGCGAACATCGCCTGGACCAGCTGTTTCTCGGCCAGCGGTTCGCCGCCGATCATGCGCGTGGCTGCAAACGCCCTGGCTTCCTCCAGCAAGCGGGCGGCGGCGCCACAGCAGCGCGCGGCAATCATCAGCCGCTCGCGCCGAAACCAGCTGTGCGAGTGCCGCATGCCGTCGCCTTCGGGACCCAGTCGCTGATTTTCCGGCACGACGACGTCGTTGAAGCGAAAGATCGGGTGGTGATCGCTGAAGGTATGGCTGTACGCGGGCGTGCGCACCAGCTCGATGCCGGCCTGAGTCTTGTCGATGAAGAACATGCAGTCCGCGCCGGCGTGCGGACCGTCGGTCAACCGTGCCTGCAGGATGAAGTAATCGGCGTGATTGGCGCTCGTGACGTACCACTTCTCGCCGTTGATCGCATAGCCGCCGCTCACGCGCCGCGCCGTGGTCTGAATGTCGACGTCCGATCCTGAGCCGCTTTCCGTGATGGCGTAACACTCCTTGCGCTTGCCGTGCATGAGCGGCAACACGAAGCGCGTCAGCTGCTCGGGCGTGCATGCTTCGAACATCCATCGCTGCGGCTCCGAGAAACACCAGCAGAGCGCGTTGGTGACCCGGCCGAGCTGCTCCCAGACAGCGACCTGATCGATGACGCGCGCGTCGCGACCGCCGTGCGCGGCCGGCACGTCCAGCGCGCTGAAGCCGAGTTCGACCGCGAGCTGCTTGTGTCGTGCGTGCACTTCCGGGGGCAGCTTGCCTTCGTGCAGCTCCGCTGCCACTTCCCACGGAATGAGCTCCTTGCTCGCGAACGCCGCAGCCCGGTCGCGCCAGGCGAGTGCCACATCGTCGAGCAGGACATCCATGGCGTTTACTCCCGCGCTCGCAGGCCGGGCTGCTGAAAGTGGCGCGGGAACGCATCGGCTAGGTACGCCATGGTGATGCGCCACGCCTGCTCCCGCTTCATGGATTCCGGCCGCACCAGCAGATCGAGCCACAGGCCATCCGTGAGCGCCGACAGGCCGTCGGCGACCAGTACCGGCTCCACGTCCGAATACTCGCCGAGCTTGCAGAGATTGGTGCACAGGGTGCGCACCAGCTCATCGTGCGCGTTGTCGCGCGCGGCGCAAATACGCCGATAGGTGGGGCGAAACCTGCGCTCGCCCCAGAAGGCGAACCACACAGCAAGCTTGTCGCGGTTGCAGATGCTGCGCTGGAAGCACATGTCGACCAGCGCCTGCAGGCCAGCGGCGGGATCCGCCTGCGAATTCGCTGTCGCGTTGTTGCTAGCGGAACGGTACTCGTCCGCGAGGTAGCGCAGCGTTTCCGTCAGCAGTCGCTCCTTGCTCTGGAAATGCAGGTTGATGATTCCCTGGCTGAGGCCCGCCTCCCGGGCGACCGTTGCAATGGTGGTCTCGGCCAGCCCACGGCCGGCGACGCAGCGAATGGTGGCTTCGATGAGCTGCGCCCGGCGTTCCTCCGGCGCAGCCGTGCGGCCCTGCTTCCGGGCTGGCCGGCGACGCCTGGACTGCGGGACGGAATCGGGCAAGGCAAGGCGCTCGTTGACACCCTGGCGGGGCACCTGGAACGCGATGTTAACCTGTTCCGCGCGCATTTCAATGAATGAATGGCTATTCAGTGGGAATGGACGCGGAGCCTGCATTTGTGGGACCCTGCCGGCGCGCGCTCACCGAAGTGCGCACCCCGAGGAGCTCTCCCATGGCCCGCAGCCTGCAACGCTCGAACGCTCATTTCCAGAAGGCCGTCAAGCGCCTGCCGCTGGGCGTTTCCTCGAATTTCCGCTACTGGGGCGAGGACAAGACGATCTACATCAAGTCCGGCAAAGGCGCGCGCCTGACCGACATCGACGGCACCGAGTACATCGACTATCGCATGGCGTACGGCCCGTGCATCCTCGGCTATGCAGACCCGCGAGTGGATGCCGCCGCGCGTGCGGGCATCGAGGTGGGCGGCGTCTTCGCCTTCGCGACTGAACGCGAATACGCGGTCGCCGAGCGCATCGCGAAAATGGTGCCCGCCGCCGAGATGGTCCGCTTCTCCAATTCCGGGACCGAGGCCGTGATGGCCGCGCTGCGCCTGGCGCGCGCGCACACCGGCAAAGACGCCTACGTCGTCGTGGAAGGCGGCTATCACGGCGTATTCGATTCGGCCTTGTGGTACACGCCGGTCGAAGATTGGAAACCCAGCACCGGCGACCCTCACCTGGTGCCCTACAGCGGCGGCGTTCCAGGTATCCTGCGCGCCCTGCTGCATGCGGTTTCGATGAACGATGCCGACCGGCTCGAAAGCGTGTTCAAGGCGTACGGGCACGAGCTTGCCGCGTTTCTCATCGAGCCGATCATGGGCAATTGCTGCTCCATCTCCGCGACTCGCGAGTATCTGCGCGCGGCGCGCGAGCTGTGCGACCGCTACGGGATTCTGATGATCATCGATGAAGTGAAAACGGGCTTCCGCGTGGCGCGCGGCGGCGTGCAGGAGCTGTTCGGCGTGCGCGCCGACCTGTGCACCTTCGCCAAAGCAATGGGCAACGGCTACCCGATCTCCGTTCTTGCCGGGCGCGAGGACATCATGCGCCGCTGCGGCAAGGGTGTGGTACACGGCGGCACGTTCACCGCGCACTCGGTCGCGCTTGCGGCTGCCGAAAAGTGCCTGGAGATTCTCGACGAGACGCCGGCGCTGCAAACGATCGCCGACTATGGCACGCGCCTGCGCGCGGGGATGAGCCAGATCCTTTCCCAGCGCGGCATCCGGCACTCTTTCAGTGGCCACCCGTCGATGAGCGGCCTGTTCTTCAGCGAGCAGCCGCCGCGAAACTATCGCGATTGGGCCAGCAGCGATTACACTTTCTACGAAGCGCTCGCCCCCGAGCTCCATGATCTGGGGGTGCTGTGTGAACCGGACTCGCGCGAGCCCTGGTTCGTCTGCGAGGCGCATGACGAGCGTTGCCTCGGCGAAACGCTCGAAAGATTCGAAACGGCGGTCAATCGTGTGGTGGGCAAGGTCCCGGCTGCGCAGGCGCACCGTGCTGGTTGAGGACTCCGCGAAGCCATGAAGAGCTACGACGCCATCGTCATCGGCGCCGGACACAACGGCCTGACCAACGCGGCTTATCTCGCGCGCTCGGGCCTCAAGGTGCTGGTGCTGGAGCGCAACCCGTGGATCGGCGGCGCCGCGGTCAGCCGCGAGATCGAGAAGGGCTGGATCTACTCGAACTGCTCCTACGTGTGCAGCCTGCTGCGGCCCGAGCTCTTCCGCGATCTGGAGCTGGCGCGTCACGGCTTGCAGGTCGTGCCTTACGGCGGTGGCGTGTCGATCACCAGCACCGGCGACATCCTGGGCAACTACACCGATCACGACGTGCAGCGCCGCGAATTCGCGCGTCACAACGCGCGGGATGCGGACGCATATCATCGCTATTCGACGGACGTGATGCGCCAGTGCAAGTTCATCCGCCCGCTGCTCCTGCGCACGCCGCCGGATCCGACGTCGCTGCGGCCGCGGGACATCCGCGAGATGATCTACCTGGGCAAGGAGTTCGCGAAGCTCGGCGAGCAGACGATCTACGACACCATCCGCTTCTACACGATGAGCATCGCCGACTTCCTCGGCGAGTACTTCGAATCGGATCTCATCAAGGCGCACCTGTCGGGCAGCGGCATCATCGGCACCGCACTGGGCGTGTACTCGCCGGGCACCGCCTACGTCCTGCTGCATCACTACATGGGCGACGTCGACGGATCGATCGGCTCGTGGGGCTTCGCACGCGGCGGCATGGGCGCGGTCTCCAACGCGCTGGCGTCTGCGTTCAAGGCACACGGCGGAGAGATCGTGACGGATGCGCCGGTCGAGCGCGTGATCGTGCGCAACGGCAAGGTCACCGGCGTCGCCACCCAGAACGGCAACGAATACCGCGCGAAGATCGTGGTGTCGAATCTCGATCCCCGGCGCACCTATCTGAACCTGTTCGAGGAGAATGATCTGGGCGCGGCGTTCGTCAAGCGCGCACGCAACTTCAAGATCCGCGGCTCCTCCGGCAAGCTGAATATCGCGCTCGATGGCCTGCCGGTGTTTCCGGCGCTCGGCGCGGACAACCCGCTGCGCTTCGGCGACATGCATTTCCTGGACTCGCTCGAGAAGATGGAGCGCGCCTACGACGACTGGAAGAGCGGCACCTGGTCGAAGGAGCCCTATCTCGATCTGCTGATCCCTTCGATGACGGATCCGACGATGACGCCGCCCGGCAAGCACTTCATGTCGGTCTTCGTGCAGTACGTGCCGCCGAAGATCCACGGCCGCGACTGGACCGACGCGGACCGCGACGGCTTCAAGAAGACCGTGCTCGATCAGATCGCCCGCTACAGCCCGAACTTCAAGGATCTCGTCCGGCACGTCGAAGTACGCACGCCGCGCGAGCTCGAGAACGAAGTGGGGCTGACGGAGGGCAACATTTTCCAGGGCGAGCTCACGCTCGACCAGCTGTTGTTCAATCGGCCGTTCCCCGGGTTCGCGCAGTACCGCGGGCCGGTCGGCGGCTTTTATATGTGCGGCTCCGGCACGCACCCGGGCGGCGGCGTCATGGCGGCCCCGGGCGCCAATGCAGCGCGCGAAATTCTGCTCGATCTGCGCCGGCCCACTCTCGTGCCCGAGGGCTGGCAGGATGACTGAGCGAAATCGAGCGATCGTAATCGGCGCGGGCCACAACGGCCTGGTCTGCGCCGCCTATCTCGCCAAGGCGGGCCGCGATGTCGTCGTGGTGGAAGCGGCGGATCGCGTCGGCGGCGCCGCCGTCACGCGCGAGCTTGCTCCCGGCTTCCGCGTCTCGGCATGCGCTCATCTCTCCTATCTGCTGGACGCGCGCATCAGCCGCGAGCTCGAGCTCGCGAAACATGGCTTGAAGACTGCACGCGCAAATCTGCGCACTGTCGCCCTCGCCCGCGACGGCAATCATCTTTCGCTGGACGGCGGCGCGCTAGTCTCGGGAACGCTGCCGGATGCGGACCGCGCTGCCCTGCCGGGATATCACGCGCAGATGCTGGCGTTTGCACGCGTGCTCGGCAAGCAGCACAACCGTCGGCCGCCACGACTTGGCGGTGGCGGTCGCGGCGACCTGGTGTCGGCAGCCATGCTGGGGCTGGACATGCGGCGTCTCGGTCGCGAGCCGATGCGCGAGTTCCTGCGCATCGCCGGCATCAACATCTTCGACGTGCTGGAAGAGACATTCGAGTCGCCTCTGTTGAAGGGAGCGCTGGCATTGGACGCAGTGCTGGGTACCAACCTCGGTCCCCGCTCGAACAATTCGGTGCTGTCGTTACTGCATCGCTTGAGCGGCGCAGCCATCGGTGTGACCGATGGGATGTCGTTGCCGGAAGGCGGAATGGGAGCGATCACCGAGGCATTGGCGGCCGCCGCACGCAGCAGCGGCGTGACCATTCGAACCGGCAGCCCCGTGGCTCGCATCACGCTGGAAGGTGACGCGGTCTCGGGAGTCGAGCTCGAGAGCGGCGAACGTCTCACGGCCGGCACTGTCGTTTCGAATGCAGATCCTGCGCGCACGCTGCTGCAGCTCTTGGGTGCGCGGCATCTCGAAACGCCGGTCGCACACCGCATGCGACATTTCCGCGCGAAAGGCATGGCGGCAAAGCTGCATCTGGCGCTCGACGGCCCGCCCAGATTCAACGGACTCGCCGCAGAAAACTCCGGCGAGCGCCTGGTCATTGCGCCCGACGCTCACGCCATCGAGGCCGCGTTCGATCAGGCGAAATACGGCAAGTGCTCGAGCGAGCCGGCGCTGGAGATCACGATTCCGAGCGTGCACGACAAGACACTCGCTCCTGCCGGCAAGCACGTGCTCTCGGCGGTCGTTCAATATGCGCCTTTCGACCCACGTGCGAGCACCGACGCCGCACGCGCCGAACTGCTCGACCGCACGCTCGGGGTGCTGGAGCGTTACGCGCCGGGACTGCGGACCCAGGTCGTTGCATCGCAGTTGCTGCTGCCAGCGGACATCGAGCGCGAGTTCCGCGTCAGCGGCGGTCATTGGCATCACGGCGAGCTCGCGCTCGATCAGTTCCTGATGCTGCGGCCGATCCCGGGCGCGGCCCAGTACGCGATGCCTGTGAACGGCCTGTATCTATGCGGCGCCGGCGCTCACCCCGGCGGCGGTGTGATGGGCTGCGCCGGCAGGAATGCGGCGCAAGCCGTGGTCGATGCGGAACGCGCTTCATGAAACACAAAGAGCATTACCGGACTGCGGTCTACCAGACGCCGTTTCATCCGCGCACCTCGCTGCTGAACGTGCGCAACGACTGGCACCGCTGGAAGGACTACACCACCGCCACGACGTACTTCGACGAAGCGCTCGAGTACGCGGCCATTCGCAATGCCTGCGCGGTGTTCGATCTCACGCCGATGACGAAGCATCGGATCACCGGCCCCGATGCGCTGCCATTCCTCAACCGCCTGGTCACGCGCGATGTCGCGAAGATCAAGCCGGGCAAGGTCGGCTACTGCGTCTGGTGCGACGAGAACGGCCAGGTCATCGACGACGGCACGATCTTTCATCTGCGCGAAGGCGACTATCGCCTGTGCTCGCAGGAACGGCAGCTCGACTGGCTGTCGCTCTCCGCGCACGGCTTCGACGTGTCCATCGTCGAGGACACGCACGACGTGGCCGCCCTGGCATTTCAAGGGCCCACCA
>DATBKP010000190.1:0-28483 GCA_036555785.1 Steroidobacteraceae bacterium | reverse complement strand
GGATCGTTCAGGCGGCGCGGCAGGCACACGGCGTAGATCCCGAAAGTGGCCCGCACCTCGGCCTCGAACACTTTCACCAGCCGGCCCGAGGCGAGGTCGCCCGCGGCGAAGATTTCCGAAGTGATGCCGATCCCCTGGCCTTCGAGCGTCGCCGCGAGCATCGAGTTGCGATCGCCGCAGATGATGCCGCGGCGGGGGTTCACGCCTTTCGCGCCCACGGCGTCGAGCCAGCGCGTCCACGTGCGATGCGAGTCGTCGTGCAGCAGCGTGTGGGCTTTGAGGTCCGCGAAGGTCCTGATCGGCGGGCCGCGCTTCAGCAGCGCCGGCGCGGCCACGACGATTTCCTTCGGCTTGAACATCGGCCGCACGTGCAGCCCGGGGTACTGACCGCCGCCGAAGCGCAGCGCGATGTCGACGTCCTCGCGCGAGAAATCCACGAGCCGCGCCGACGTGCTGACCTGGAGATCCGTGTCCGGGAACAGCGCCGCGAAAGCCTGTACCCGCGGCATCAGCCAGCGCGTGGAGAGCGATGAGAACGTTGAGATCATCAGTTTGCGGCGCACCGCGGGCACCGAAACGTCCTCGAGCGCGCTCGCCAGCCGGTCGAAAGCCTCGCGCGTCCCTTCCGCCAGCAGCGCGCCGTGCACGGTCAATTTCAGACCCCGCGGCAGGCGCTCGAACAGCTTCACCCCCAGCCGCTCCTCGAGTTGCTTCACCTGGCGGCTGACGGCGGCATGCGTGACGTTCATCTCCTCCGCCGCGGCGCTCAGGTTGAGGTTCCGGGCCGCCACGTCGAAGGCCCGCAGCGGGCCGACCGGTATACGTTTCATGGGCTTGCGAGCCTCCCGTCCAACAGCCTCCAGGTATGACTTTCTATCATAGTTCTGAGGCAGTAAGTGTCGCTTTTCGCGCTCCAGGCGCGTCTTTACGATACGCCTCCATTACAGAAGTTCACATCTAGAGAGGAGCAAGACCATGGACGAATACCTGTTCATCGAGCTGGCGAAATTGCAGGCCGACCGTCGTCGCCTGGAACGCGAGCAGCGCGAACAGCTGCGTCGCTTCGAGTCGGACGAATCCCGGTCGAATGGTGGTCATCGCGAGCCGCTGCGTCGGCAGTGGTTTGCCAATGCGTGGAGCAAACAGTCATGAAAACTTTCTTTGCAGTAGTCGCCTCGTTGCTGGTCAACGGTGGCTTTCTGGGTGGGCTGGCCTACAGCGTGGTGCAGTTGCAGGCTCCGCCGCTCGGCGAAGTGCTGATCGTGCAGCTGCCGGACGATGCGACGTTGCCGACCCTGGCGGACGCGCATCAGGTCGGTCCTTCCGCCGCCCGTGCCCTGTAAGGACATGGTGACGCAGTGAACGTGCGGTCAGACGTTTCGGGCCATACCGGCGACCAGCCGGCCGAGCTTCTCGACCGCACGTTCCAGAGTCGGCGTCCAGGGAAGGCCGCAGCTGAGACGGATGTAGTTGCGATAATCGGCCTTGGCGGAGAACACGACGCCAGGCGCGACCCCGATGCTGCTCGCAGCGGCGGTCCGGAACAGCTCCGCGCCGTCGATGTTACGCGGCAGCTCGACCCACAGAATCACACCGCCTGGCGGCTGCGCGACACGCGTGCCGTCCGGGAAGAAGCGCGCGATCGCACTGATGTAGTGCTGCGAGTTCGCAGCCAGCATCGCGCGGATGCGGCGCAGATACCGATCGTAGCCGCCGCTCGCGTAGTAGCGGGCGAGCACCAGCTGCTGCAGCGTCGGGCAAGCGACCGACGAGTAGAACTTGGCGCGCGCGATTTCGGTATGGAATTGCGGGCTCACCGCCCAGCCGATGCGGTAGCCGAAAGCGATCGTCTTCGAGACCGAGCCGCACGAGATGACCAGGCCGGAGTCATCGAAAGCGCGCAGCGACGTGGGCCGCGTGCCGCCGTAGTGCAGATCGCCGTAGATGTCGTCCTCGATGATCGGCACGTCGTGGCCCGTCAGGATCGCGACGATCTCGCGCTTGGCGTCGTCGGGCGTCAGGCTGCCCGAAGGATTGTTGAAGTTGGGCATCAGCACCGCGGCGGCGATGCGGGTGCTGCGCACGACCGCGCGCACCGCATCGACGTCTATGCCCTCGACCGAGCAGTTCGGCACCTCGACCACCTTCAGGCTCAGGTGCTCGATCGCCTGCAACAGGCCGAAGTAGGTCGGCGATTCGACCAGCACGGTGTCGCCGGGTTTGCACACGACGCTCAGCGCCAGCGTGATCGCATCCATCGTGCCGCTCGTGATCACGACGTGACCGGGATCGCTCGGCGCGCCGGCCAGCGCCATGCGCTTCGCAATCTGCCGGCGCAGCTCCTCGTGGCCCGGCGGCATGATGCATTGGCCGGCATTCAACGGATGGTCGCGCAGCACTTCGCGCACCAGGTTGTTGAGCCGCTGCGTCGGGTACATGGCGGGCTCGGTGACCGCACTGTTCAGCGGCACGAAATCGGTGCGCGTCAGCGCCTCGCGGCACATGTCGAGCACTTCGTTGGCAATCGACACCGGGCGCGGCGCGCGCATGGCCTTGGGCCGCGGCTCGGGCAAGCGTCGCGGCTCCGGCGTGCGCACGTAGAAACCGGACTGCGGCCGCGCTTCGATCAACCCGATATTCTCCAGGTGCACGTACGCCTGCACGACGGTGGAGACGCTCACTTTCGCCGTGCGGCTCATGGCACGCACCGAGGGGATGCGCTCATTAGCGCGCAACGCACCGCTCGAGATCTGCGACTCGACGATTCGTGCGACTCGTTCGTACAGCAGGGGCGCTTGGGCGGACATGGGTTAACTGTGTTGGTCGCCTCCCAGTCTACCTGAATCTGTACTGCTTACCAGCCCGACAGGCACAGTGAGTCATGGATCAAGCCGTTCATCCGATTTCCACCAGCTCGCGCTTGTCACTGGGCGTGCTGGCCGCGTTCGCGGGCATCTACATCATCTGGGGCACGACGTACCTGGCGATCGCATTCGCGATCAAGTCGCTGCCGCCGTTCATCAGCGGCGTGGCGCGGTTCGGGCTGGCGGGCGTCCTCATGTATGCGTGGCTGCGCGCGCGCAATCCGCGCCCGTTCGCCGGCGTGAACGTCCCGATGATGGCGCTCGCCGGCATCCTGCTCTCCGGCATCGGCAACGGTTTCGTGCTGTTTGCGCAGCAGGGTATTCCCAGCGGCATCGCGGCGCTGATCGTCGCGGCGGTGCCGGTGCTGGTGCTGATCTTCGACTGGGCGTTCTTCAGCAAGCGCGCGCCGACGAAGCAGGCGCTGCTCGGCACAGCAGTAGCGATCGCCGGCGTGGTGACGATCGTGATGCATACGCGCAATCTCTCCGGCAACGCGCACCCGCTGTACCTGCTCGCGATGGTGGTGGCCACGACTGGTTGGAGCCTCGGCACGCTGGTGCAGAAGCGCTCGGCCAACACGAGCACGGTCCTCAGCTTCACGTGCGGGCAGATGCTGTTCGGCGCGGCGTTCCAGCTGCTGATGTCGATCGTCACCGGCGAATGGCTGCGGTTCGACCCTGGGGCGATCACGTTGTCGGGCGTCATCGCCGTCGCGTACCTCGTCGTCTTCGGCAGCATCGTCGGCCTGAATTGCTACCTGTGGCTGCTGACGCGCGTGCCGGCGCCGAAGGTCGCGACCTACGCGCTGGTAAATCCGGTCGTCGCAGTGTTCCTCGGTGCTGTCGTGCTGGGTGAGCGTGTGACCGCACTTGCGCTCGGCGCGGCGGTGCTGGTCCTGGTCGGCGTGGCACTGATCGTGTTCCAGGATTTGCCGCTGGTGCGCTCGCTGCTGGCACGCGACCGGAGGTACTGAGTCATGCGTATTCCGCGTTTCGAGCTCGATCACTGGCTGGCGAAGTACGAGTTCGCTTCGCCGCCGATTCGCTACAACCTCGCATCGAGCACCGGACCGAACTGGACGCTCGGCGACCTGCTGGCGCTCGGCAACGAAGCGAGTCTGAAAGGACTCGGCGATCTGCGGCTCTCGTATGCGCCGCCGCAAGGGAGCGACGCGCTGCGGCGTCAGGTGGCAGCGCTGCACGACGTCGATCCCGACTGGGTGATCATCACTACCGGCGCATCCGAAGCGCTGTCTGCGCTCTACTGCCTCGCTGCTGAGCCCGGTGCTTCGATCACGCTGCCGTTCCCGTCATTCCCGGCCATGCCTGTCATGGCGCGCGCCTGGGGGATGAGCGTCTCGACGTACAAGCTCGATCGCGCCGACGGTTTCCGACAATCTGCCGAACGGGTGCTGGCCGCCGTTCGCGAGAGCGCACGGCTGGTGCTGGTCAACACGCCGCACAATCCGACGGGCGCGGTCATGCCGCCCGCGGAGATTGCGCGCGTCGCCGCGAGCCTCGAGCAACGGCTGATCCCGCTCGTGGTCGACGAGGTGTATCACCCGCTGTATCACGGCGCGTCAGCGCCGGTGAGGTCGGCCGCGAACATCCCGAACACGATCGTCGTCGGCGATCTCTCCAAGGCGCTGTCGCTGCCCGGCCTGCGCGTCGGTTGGCTGATCGATCGCGATGCGCGCCGCCGCGAGCGGCTGATCGACTTGCGCAGCTACTTCACGATCTCCGGCTCGCCGCTGACCGAAGCGATCGCGGCGCACGCGCTGGCCAATCGCGAAACGATCCTCGGGCGGCTGCGCGCGGTGACTACCAGCAATCTGCAGGTGTCGCGCGACTTCATGAGCGCCCACGAGGACACGCTGGATTGGGTCCCGCCCACAGGCGGTACGACGGTGTTTCCGTGGCTGCGTGATGGCAGCGACGCACGAGCGTTGTGCACGACATTGGCAAGCGCCGGTGTGCTGCTCGCTCCCGGCGACACCTTCGATGCGCCCGAGCATTTCCGGCTCGGCTTCGGCGCACAGGCCGAAGGCTTCGCGAAAGCGCTGGAGATCGTGTCCGATACGCTACGGGCGCCGCGTACGGTCAATGTTGTTGCTGGAGCGCAGCGCTAGCGAACCGTTCGCGGTGGATCACGTAGATGCCGCTGGCGACGATCACGAACGCGCCAGTGAGCATCCGCAGTCCCGGCGCCGTTGCCCACAGCAGCCAGTCGAACATCATTCCCCACGCCAGCGCCGTGTATTCGAGCGGCGCGACGACCGGCGGCGGCGCCAAGCGGAACGCTTCGGTGATGAAGTACTGACCGAGCGCGCCGCTGAGGCCGAGACCCGCGATCAGATACCAGTGGTCCCAGTGCACGGGCACCCAGCGCGCGCCTGCCACGACGCCGCTGATGATCGTCATGAACAACAGCGACCAGAACACGGTCGAGGCGCTGCTGTCGGTGCGCGTCAGGATGCGGATCGTGATCGCGTTGAGTGCGTAACCGGCCGCCGAAGCGAGCGCCGCGAGACCGCCTATCGTGACCAGTCCGCTGCCGGTCGGCTTCAGTACGATGATGACGCCGGCCAGCCCGACGAACACGGCGAGCCACTGCTGCCAGCCGACACGCTCGCGCAGCATTGGCACCGCTAACGCCGTGATGAGCAGTGGCGCCGACATGAAGATCGAATAGGCGTTCGCCAGCGACAACTGGCTCACGGCGTAGACGAAGAAGAACAGCACGCCGACGCTGAGGAAACCGCGCGCCACGTGCAGAAGCCAGCGCTTGGCAACGAGGTCGCGCCACCGCCCGAACGCGGCGTTGGCGCCGAGCAGGAACGGCAGCGAGGCGGCGCCACGCAGGAACGTCACCTGCATGGCAGGGTAGTCCTCCGACAGCCGCTTCAACAGGACATCCATCACCGAGAACGTGGTGACGGCCGCGAGCATCGAGAGGATGCCGCGGAGATTCGTCGTTGGCATGTCGCATGCTACGGACGGCGCGAGTTCGGTGTCCAGTGGAACCGTGCGTGCACGCGCCGGGTTTCAGCTGGTGTCGAAACGCCCACGAGGGTTCAGCCGATGACCAGCAGCAATCCGCAACAGACCCTGACGATGAAGTCGCGCCTGCGCGAGCGGGCCGCGCAGTTGCGCGGCGAGATCCAGCACACGCTGGAGCGCTCCGCCGACGAGACGCACGTGCGGATCGCGGAGCAGGCGCGCGACACCGAGGACGATGCGTTTTCGAACCTGATCGTCGACCTGAACCTGGCGGAGATCGATCGGGACGCCGACGAGCTGCGCCGGATCGATACGGCGCTGGCCCGGCTGTCCGAGGGCAGTTACGGGGTGTGCGAGGACTGCGGCCAGCGCATTCCGCAAGCGCGCCTGGAGGCCGAGCCGACGGCGCTCCGCTGCATCCAGTGTCAGGAGCTCTACGAGAAGACGCATGCGGGCGGGGCGACGCCTCGACTGTGAGTGACACAGGTGACACAAGTGACATAGGTGACATAGGTAAGGAGTTCTTCTGCGCTGTGTCACTTGTGTCACCTTTGTCACCTGTGTCACTTTCCCTTCATGCCTCACGCTTTCATCTGCGACGCGATTCGTACTCCCATCGGCCGCTACGGCGGCGCGCTGGCCGGCGTCCGGCCTGACGATCTGGGTGCGATCCCGTTGCGTGCGCTCATGGAGCGCAATCCGCGGGTCGACTGGGCCGCGGTCGACGACGTCTACTACGGCTGCGCCAACCAGGCCGGCGAGGACAATCGCAACGTCGCGCGCATGTCCGCGTTGCTGGCCGGGTTGCCGGACGTCGTTCCGGGCGCAACCGTCAACCGCTTGTGCGGATCCGGCCTCGACGCCGTGAATCTCGCCGCGCGCGCGATCCGCGCGGGCGAGGCGGAGCTGGTGCTGGCGGGCGGCGTCGAGAGCATGACGCGGGCGCCATTCGTCATCGGCAAAGCCGATAGCGCCTTCTCGCGCGCCGCGAAGATCGAAGACACGACGATCGGCTGGCGCTTCGTCAATCCGCTGCTGAAGGCGAAGTACGGCATCGACTCGATGCCGGAGACCGCAGAGAACGTTGCCCAGGAGTTCGGCGTTGCACGCGCGGACCAGGACAAGTTCGCGTTGCGCAGTCAGCAGCGCTACGCCCGTGCGCACGCTGCGAAGTTCTTCGAGGGCGAGCTCGTGCCGGTGTCCCTAGCACAGAAGAAAGGCGATCCGCTCAGCGTTGCGGCGGACGAGCATCCTCGAGCGGACACGACTCTCGAGGCGCTCGCCAGGCTGAAGGGCGTCGTGAAGCCGGACGGCACGGTGACGGCAGGCAATGCTTCGGGCGTCAATGACGGCAGCTGCGCGCTGCTGCTGGCGAGCGAAGAAGCTGCCGCGCGGTACGGTCTGCGTTTGCGCGCGCGTGTGATCGCGACGGCAACGGCCGGCGTGCCGCCGCGGATCATGGGAATCGGCCCGGTGCCCGCGACCCGCAAGGTGCTCGCACTGGCCAAGCTGTCGATCGATCAGCTCGACGCGATCGAGCTCAACGAGGCGTTCGCTGCGCAGGCGCTCGCCGTGACGCGCCAGCTCGGGCTCGCCGACGACGCCGAGCACGTGAATCCGAACGGCGGCGCTATCGCGATCGGTCATCCGCTAGGCGCCAGCGGCGCGCGGCTCGCGACCACTGCGCTCAATCAGCTGGAAAGAATCCGCGGCCGCTACGCGCTGTGCACGATGTGCATCGGCGTCGGGCAGGGCATCGCGATGGTGATCGAGCGCGTCTGAAGTCTCACTCGCACGCGGCTTTGCAATCGGCCAGGTCGGCCCGGCACTGATTGTTCGCGTCGCGCTCGGTGCGGAAGCAGTCGTAGCGCAGCGACGCGATGTTCTGCATCGCCTCGAGACAGATTCCGTGACGCCGCGCCAGCCGTCCCTGACACGTGCGGCTGTAGTAGTCCGACCCGCAGTTCACGTCCGGATTGGCGAAGTAATTGCAGAACTGGCCGTAGTCGATTCCGTAGTTGTCGTTGCGCCCGGTGAAAACGTCGCGTCCGCCGTTGGCGGCAACGCGCTCGCAATCACGGCGCGCGGTGCGGACCTCACGCGAGCAGCGGCCTTCCGCCGCCTGGCAATGATTCAGGCACGCGGTGCGCGTCGGGACGGCGCTCGCAGTGCCGTTGTCGGCCGAAATCGCAGTCGTTGCGAACAGGATTGCGAGGGCGTAGAGGCCGTGGCGGGCGTTCATGGCCGCACTCTGGCTACGCGCATCCGGCGGCGTCAAGCATCGTCCCGCAGTGCGCTGCGCAGATCGGCGCGAGTGCTGCAGCGACCGCGGCGAGCCGCATCGTTGTCCGCTCTCTGAGTACATGCGCGCAGCTTTGTTTTCAGCGACTTAGCACTGCTCGCGCCGAGCTGCGGGAACCGCCCCGAGCGCGATCGGTCTTCTGGTCATACAGCCCGCACCTCGGGTTACACTGCGATCATTCCCACCCGACCGCGAAGCGAAGCGCCCCTCTAATGACTCAACACTCCGAAGAACGCCTGCCCGAAACGGAAGGCGCGCCGTCGGCGCGTGCTGGTGCGCGGATCTTGCCGTTCGAACGTCCGCAGTCGGAGCTGCAGCGGGCCATCCAGCAGCGCGCCCAGGAAGCGCTCGATCGCGACCGCGATCTCGATCGCGAAGAGCGGCGGCCGAAGCCGCTCAAGTGGGTCACGATCTTTGCGCTCGCGTGCATTCCGGTGCTGCTGACGATCGTCGCCGTCGACGGCTTCCTGCGCGTGTTCCACAAAGTGATGGAGACGTACACGTCCGAGCCCGCACCGCAACCCCAGCAAGCGGCGCCGGCCGAGACTTCGTCGAGCTCCACGCCGGGCGTCGTGATGCTGCAGTCCTACGACACGCCGTCGAAGTCGCAGGACACGCCCCCGCCCGCGGCAGCAAACCCGCCGCCCGCCGCTGACGCGCAGCCGCAGCACTAACGACCGCTAACCCGACATAACGGACTCACGGCAACAATGCGTATTGCCGTGGAATTTGCCGCCAGTTCACAGTGGCGACCTGAGGCGGCCGGGGCCAGGGGGGCACACATATGTCGCGATTGATCTTTCGCGATTTCGACGAATTCGCCGACTCGATCGACGGGATCGCTGGCCGTTTCGTTCCAACCGCGCGTTCTACTGCGGAGTGGTGGGTCGACGCCGTCCCGGCCGGGCCGCTGTCGCTGCAGCAGATCCAGATCGGCGGCTCCGCGACTTTCGCGGGCGACGGCGCAACCGGCTCCTTCACGCTCGGTATCCCGATGACGCGGCCGCAGAGCATCCGCATCGACGGGCAGCGCCTCGACGGCAACTCGTTCATCGTGCTCAAGGAGAATCAGCCCTTCACGTTCGCGGGTCACGAGGTGACGCGCTGGGCCGGTGTCACGCTGCCGGTCACGCATGCGGCGATCGGTCCGGAGCTGCTGGAGAAGCTGCACGCGAGCGATGGCGCTTGCACGCGCACCGATCCGCTGCGGCTCGAGCAGCTGCGCTGGCTCGTCGGCAGGATCTGCTGCGGAACGCCCACGATCGATCTGACCGATCCGGCTGCGGCCAAGATGGCGGAGCAGGAGATCAGCGCGGTCGCCGTGCGTGCGCTGGAGCGAAGTCTGAAATTGCAGCTGCGGCCGATCGGCAGGCCGCACCTGTCGCGCGAGCGCGTGATCGCGCGGGCGCTGGAGCTGATCCGCGCGCATGAAGGTCAACCGCTGTTCACGAGCGATCTGTGTCGCGCCGCCGGTGTCAGCGAGCGCACGCTGCGCAACACGTTCAACGAGTATTTCGGCGTCGGTCCGATCCGCCTGCTGAAAATGCGCCAGCTGCGCGAGATCCGCGCCGCGCTGCTCGCGGCGGACCCGGCGCACGAGACCGTGGCCAGCATCGCCGGACGGTTCGGCGTGTGGGACTTCAGTCTGTTCGCGCGCAACTACAAGCGCTTGTTCGGCGAGTCGCCATCGCAGACGCTGCGCACGCCCGCGGGCAGCAGCGAGCACACGGACGACACCTGGCTGGGCTACGCCGTGCGCAAATTCGTGGACGATCTGGGTTGCACGATGCCGCGTTCGCTGGTCAGCGCGGCAGTGCCTCTACATACTGGCTCGAACGAACAGTAGCGGCCCGTCGACCGACAGGTCGACGAAGCCCGGCGTGTCCTCGTCCTTGGAGTCGACGTCGATCTGAAACGTGCGATAGCCGAGGCCGAACGCCAGGTAGGGATTGAGCCGCCAGGTGAGCGCGAGCCGCGCGTCGAGAATCGAGCCGTCCACGTCGCTCACGTTCACCGTCAGGTATTGCGCACGGGCCTCGACGGCCCAGCGCGGCGTGAAGTCGAAGCGACCCTCGACGCCGATCAGCGGCAGCGGCGCGACACCGCTCTCGCTTTCCCGCACGACCCGGCTGCGCACCACGGCGTTCGCTTCGACGTCGGCGATCTGCACACCCAGCGTCGCGGTGATCTCGGAGCGCTGGCGCACCAGGAAGCGATAGCCGTACGTCAGGCCGAACATCGTCATGTTCAGCCGGCTGTCGACGCGCTCGCCGATCAGGTAGTCCTGGTCGTCGAACGAGATGTCCTTCTCGATCACCTTCTCCGCCTGGCGATGGATCGCGAACGCCGACAGGCGCACGAGGTGATGCTTGCCGGGCAACAGCGTGAACTCCACCTGCGGCAGCAGCTGGAAGTCGTCGAGCCCGAGGTCTTTCTCGGCGTCGATCTCCGTGCCGGGCAACGTCGGCGACTCGTCCACGCGCATCTGCGTCTGCGGACTGGCGCCGAACAGGTTGACCTCGACGCGCAGCCGGTCCTCGATGACGTTCGGGCGCGGCTTCGGCGCCCAATCCGGCAACCTGGCGGCGGGCGCAGCGGGGGGCGGCGTCGGGCTCGCGTCCGCCGCGCTCGACAGCGTCGGCGCGAGCGCGAGGACCGGGATCACCAGAAGGAGTCGGCAGCTGTTGCGCATTCGGTGCTTCCTTTGCGCGCCGATTATGCCTATGCCCGGCCGCGACAACGGGCTCTATTTCACGGATCTCCGCACGAGCAGCGAGTGTCGCGAATCGGTGACGCCTGCCGGGGCGGCGCGGGCGCGCCGCGCAATGTTGCGTAGCCGGCCGTTTTCGATGCCTAATCCGCCGCTCCTGGGGGAGCTCGCGCATGGCAGAAGAATCCAACGAAATCGCCCGGCGCGCGCGTGCCCGATCGCGCCTGTGTCTGCTGCTCGCGGGCGTCTCCTGTGCAGTCTTCCTGCTCTTCCTCGTCTTGTTGGCGCGGTCCGTGCAACAGGATCCGCTGGGGCCGTTGCGCGACGTGCGCTTCAGCGGCATCGGCGTCGGCATCAACTTCGCATTCGCGCTGGGCAGTGTGGTCGCTTTCGGCTACTGGCGACGCATCGAGCGCGCACGGGCGGCGCGAGACGGGGCGCGCTGAGCATGCAGAGCCCGATTGCGATCGCGCTGTTCGTCACCGTCATCATCAGCACACTGCTCATCACGCGCTGGGCGGCGCGGCGCACGCACTCGCGGTCGGAGTTCTACGCGGCCGGCAGCTCCATCACCGGGACGCAGAACGGGCTGGCGATCGCGGGCGATTTCATGTCCGCCTCGACCATCCTCGGGGTCGCGGGGCTCGCGTTCAGCGGCAACTCCGACGCGGTGCTGTACATCGTGGCGCCGCTGCTGGGCTTCACGATCATGTTGCTGTTCATCGCGGAACCGCTGCGCAATCTCGGCCGCTACACCGTGCCCGAGGTCGTCGCGCTGCGCTTCACCGGTCGTGGCGTGCGCGGCTTCACAGCTGCCGCGTCGCTCGTCGTCACGATCTTCTACCTGATTGCACAGATGGTCGGCGCGGGCGCGCTGCTCGAGATCCTGCTCGGCATGCCATATGCGCTCGCGGTCGTCGTGGTCGCGACGCTCATGATGCTGTACGTCGCATTCGGCGGCATGCTCGCGACCACCTGGGTCCAGATCACGAAGGCGGTGGTGCTGGTCGTCGGCGTAGTGACGATGACGGTGCTGACGTTGGCGCACGTCGACTTCGATCTCGGCTCGCTCTATGCGATCGCGCGCGAACAGATGAGCGACGTACTCACCGGCAACCGGACCGGCGCACTCAACTCTCTGTACTCGACGTTGTCGCTCGGCCTCGCGCTGTCGCTGGGCGTCTGCGGCCTGCCGCATGTGTTGATGCGGTTCTTCACCGTGCCCGATGCGCGGCAGGCGCGCCGCTCGATCGTGGTCGCAATGGTGCTGATCGCGATCGTGTTCCTGATCGTGCTGTTCGTGCTGAGCTACGCGGCGATCGCGTTCCTCTACGGCAAACCGGAGTTCTTCGACGACGCCGGCGTGTTGCGCGGCGGGGCCAACATGGCGGTCGTGCACCTTTCGCGCCTGCTCGGCGGCGATGTGCTGATGGGCATCGTATCCGCGGTGACGTTCGCGACTATTCTCGCGGTCGTGGCCGGCCTGACGATGGCCAGCGCGGGCGCGCTCGCACACGATCTGTATGCGCAGGTGTTCCGGCGCGGCGCCGCGAGCGAGCAGCAGGAGCTGCGGATGTTTCGCTTCGCGACGCTCGCCGTCACAGTCGTCGCGGCGCTGCTTGGTATTGCGTTCAAGGGCACGAACATTTCATTCCTGGTGAGCCTGGCTTTCAGCGTGGCAGCGAGCGCCAACTTTCCGGTGTTGCTGTTGGCGCTGTACTGGCGCGGACTCACACGACGCGGCGCCCTGGTCGGCGGCGCCGTCGGCCTCATCAGCTCGACCGGCATGCTGATCGCCGGTCCGGCGATCTGGGTCGACGTGCTCGGCTACGCCCGGCCGCTGTTCGGTTCCAACTATCCGACCTTGATCGCGCTGCCGCTCGCGCTGTTCACGTCGTGGGCCGTTTCGCACTCCGACGCGCGCAGCGCCGACGCACAAGCGCAGCGCGCCTTCGACGAGCTGGAGTTGAAAGCCAACGCTGAGTCGGGCTAAAGCTGCTGCGCAGGGATGCGCGAATGGCGCGGGCGCACGATGCGCTGGAGCGGCCCGACCTACAGTCGGAACTTCGCGCGCCGTGCACGCGTTGCCGCTGCATCCCCCGTCGATGAAGCGGAGCGCTGCCATGCCTTTCGAGCTCAAGCCTTTGCCTTTCCCCAAGGAATCCCTCGGTCCGACGATGTCCGCGAGCACGCTCGAGCATCATCATGAAAAGCACCACGCGACCTACGTGCGGAAACTCAACGAGCTGATCGCCGGCACGCAGTACGCCGGCTCGGATCTGGAGTCGATCGTCAAGGCGACGGCGCGCGGGCAGGGCAAGGAGAAGAAGATCTTCAACAACGCGGCGCAGGTGTGGAACCACGATTTCTTCTGGGAGTCGCTCGCGCCGAACGGCGGCGGCACGCCGCCGGAGCCGGTGTTGAAGCGCATCGTCGCGAGCTTCGGCTCGCACGACAACTTCCGCGACCGCTTCGTCGAGGCGTCGGTCGATCACTTCGGCAGCGGCTGGGCGTGGCTGGTATCGAAAAACGGCAAGCTCGACATCGTGACTACTCACGATGCCGACGACCCGTTGACGTCCGACGCGCACGCGTTATGGACCTGCGATCTGTGGGAGCACGCGTACTACCTGGACTACCAGCAGGAGCGCGCGAAGTTCGTCCAAGCGGTCATCGAGAACATTGCGAACTGGCAGTTCGTCGGCAAGCGCCTGGTCGAGGTGGACCGGTAACCTGCGGGAACTGTGATCGCGATCACACGCTGCCGCCGGCGCGTTCAGCCGGCGGCCACGCTTGCGGCACTACCTTGTGAGCCACGTGCAGCCCACGTGTCGTTCTTAGTGTGCGCACGGGATCAATAGGGTCTATATTCCGTGCCGCAGCGCGGGTTTGTTGGGGAGGGACAGCTTGTGACCAGAGCGACGCAGATCGCGGTTTGCATCGCCTTATTGGCAGTTTCGGCCACGACTGGCCTCAGAGCCGCCGACGAAGCTGCGGCGGCGACATTCGTCTCGCTGAAGCTCGAGGGCGCCTGCGACGCGCAGAACAACCGCCTGTGGCTGACCAACACTCACACGTTCAAGACCATCGCGACCACGGTGCGCTGGCGCGCCGCCGGCGGCAAAGATCTCACCGACCAGTTCTTTCCCGGACCGAACTCGGTCCGGGAAATCGGCTGCGCGGCCGAAGCGGAGATCGTCGAAGCGAAATTCGCTGATTTCTAGCCTCAGAACGTCAGTCGCAGGTTCAGGCCGAGCGAGGTGACGTCGTCGCCGATCGACACGCTCAGTCCGCCGGCGAGGTTGTCGATGAAGAAGTACCGGCCTTCGAGCACGATCGTGGTCTTGTCGCCGGCATCGTCCAGGTCGCGATAGTCGAAGCCGCCTTCCAGCTCGAACTTCGGCGCCACCAGCCCGCGCACTCGCGCCCCGAGCAGCAAGCCGTCGTCATCGGCGTCGAACGGACCGGCGTCCAGCTCGGCTTTGAAGATGCCGACCTTGCCGACGATGTCGACCTTGTCGCTGAGCGGCCAGTGGCCGCCGCCGCCGACTTCCAACAGCGAGACGTCGACGTCGAGGTCGAAGTCCAGGTCCTGGTAACCGGCGAACACGAAGAAGTTCGGATTCACCGCGAGCGAGCCGCGCAGCGCCAGGCCGTCGCCATCCACGTCGAAGCCGTCGCCGTCGAGCTTGGTGTCGATGTAGCCGAGCTCCGCGTAGGAATAGTTCATCACGTCGGCGTGGCTCGCGAGCGGCAGCGCGGCGGCCAGCACGGCCAGTGCGCCCAAGATGCGTCGTTGCATTGAATGGTTCTCTCGAAGGGAAGGGGTTGCCGGCGTCGTTGCCGGCGGCCCACATGATACAGGGCTGATTTCACGCTTGGCGAGGGTGCTGTCGCCTCACAGCAACAAGTCGCGCGCGGTGGCTTCGGCGCCCCGGGAAGCGCTCTGCCGCCGCGCGCCGGCACTGGTGCAGCAGGACTGACGACTTCCATTCCGTCCGTTCGAATTCGTGAGACAACTGCCAGGCAGATAGGTCGCTTTGCGGCATCCAGCGGGAAACAGCGCGTCGTGTATTTGGACGGCGTGTCTGAAGTGCCATACTTCAGCTTCGAACGAGACTCTAGGGGAACCGTCCAGCACAACAGCAACACACAAGAAGGAGTCACAGATGAGCTCGGGGGATCACATCCGTGTGCGATGCGCGGCTGCACTCGCGTTCGCCATCGCTTCGACTTTCGCTGGTGCGCGTGCTGGCTACGCCGCGCAGTCAACCGCGGCCAACACACCCAAGGACACGCAGGTCATCGACATCGTGATCGTGACCGCGCAACGCCGCGAGGAAAACCTGATCGACGTGCCGATCGCCGTCGCCGCGTTCAGCGGTGAGGCGCTCGAGCGCCGCCAGATCGACCAGGCAACCGATCTGCAGTTGAACGTGCCGAACGTCTCGTTCACCAAGACCAACTTCACCGGCTCCAACTTCCAGATCCGCGGCATCGGCGTGTCGTCGGTCGCGGCGAGCGGCGACTCCGGCGTCGAGCAGCATTTCAACTCGATGCCCGTCAAGAACCCGCGCCTGTTCGAGACCGAGTACTTCGACGTGCAGCGCGTGGAGGTGCTGCGCGGCCCGCAGGGCACGCTGTATGGTCGCAATGCGACCGGCGGCGCCGTCAACGTGATCGCGCGCAAGCCGGAGACCAAGGAGTTCGACGGCAGCGTCGAGCTCGAGGCGGGCAACTACAACGCGCTCAAGGCGAAGGGCGTGGTGAACATCCCCCTCGGCGAGACCGTCGCCGTGCGTTTCGCCGGCATCAGCTTCAACCGCGACGGCTACACCGACAACCTCGCGACCGGCAACGACATCGACGATCGCGATCAGTGGTCGGCGCGTGGTGCAATCCGCTTCACGCCGAGCGAGGCCACCGATCTGACGCTGATGGTCAATCACTACGACGAGGATTCGCACCGCTCGCGCGTCACCAAGCAGATGTGCCATCACGATCCGAACGGCGCGTTCGGCTGTCTGCCCGACACGCTCGGCTTCGAGGCCGGCAACATGCGCGGCACGCTGGGCGGCATTCTCGCGGAGTGGGGACCGCTGCTGCTCGATCTCGGCGACGGTACACCCGACGGCACTTTCGCGGGTTTCCCGCTGCCGCCGGCGCTGATCAACACCGGCACCGACATCAACACCGGCTCGCCGGTGCCGCACGACCTGCACAAGACGTTCGCCGAGTACGACCCGATCTACAAGGCCGACGAGACAGTCGCGACGCTGGAGTTCTCGCACGACTTCGGCCCGATGACGTTGACTGCGATCGGCGGCTACCAGGAGACCACTTTCCTGTCGCAGACCGATTACAACTGGACCGTGGCCGGACTGCCGTACGACGGTCCCGCGGTCGCAGCCTTCGGCGGCGGGATCCCGATCAGCGAGATCGATGCAGCGACGCTGCTCGGCTCGCTGAACGGTCACGTGCGCGACGTCGGCGTGTTCTCGCGCAACTACGACCAGTCGGACCAGGACGCCCATCAGTGGTCGGCCGAAGTGCGGCTGAACTCCGAGTTCGACGGGCCGTGGAATTTCCAGGTCGGCCTGTTCTATCTCGACTCCGACGACAACACGAATTACTACGTGGTGACCAGCGAGCTCGACTATTGGGCGCAGGTGACGGCGCCATTCACGCCGTTCCTCAATTCCGCGCCGCCGTACTACATCAACGCGACGCCCAGCGCATCGCTGAAGTCGAGCGCCGCCTTCGGCGAGCTGTACTGGGATGCGACCGAGAAGATGAAATGGACCGCGGGCCTGCGCTTCACCCACGACGAGAAAGGCGTGAAGGACCGGCAGATGCTGTTCTCGGTGCCGGTGGGCGTGCCGCCGACCTCGACCGCGTTCAACGATTTCCGCGTCGACGAGACCACGTTCAACGAGTTCACCGGCCGCTTCGGCTTCGATCTGAAGCCGGGCTGGTTCGAGGACTCGACGCTGTACGCGTTCTACTCGCGCGGCTACAAGGCCGGCGGTTTCAATCCGCCGCTGGATCGCAGCCTGCCGCAGTTCGCGGGCACGCCGGAGGTCTACGATCCGGAGTTCGTCAACGCCTTCGAGGTCGGCTCGAAGAACGTGCTCGCGGGCGGCCGCGTGCAGGCGAACCTGACTGCGTTCTACTACAAGTACGATGCGTTGCAGGTATCGAAGATCGTCTCGCGCACCTCGGTCAACGAGAACGTGGACGCAGACATCTACGGCCTGGAAGGCGAGTTCGTGCTGAGCCCGGTGAACGATCTGCTGATCGACGCGAACTTCGCGTACCTGAAGACCAAGATCAAGGACTTCAGCAGCATCGATCCGCGCGATCCGAGCAACGGCAATCCGGACCTGACGGTGCTCAAGGACATCACCGACGGCTCGAATTGCGTGCTGGCTACCAATGAGCTCGGCACGGCGCAGACGGTCGGCCTGGTGTTGCCGGTCGCGGCGGTCGGCGGTCCGTTCGGCTTCTGCGGCGCGCTCGCCGACAACGGCTTCTCGGTCTCCGACGGTGAGGCCGCGAACCTCGACGGCAACTCGTTGCAGGGCACGCCGGAGTGGTCGTTCAAGGTCGGCGCGCAGTACACGTTCCATCTCGGCAGCAGCATGAACCTGACGACGCGCGCGGACTACTACTGGCGCGACTCGTTCTACGCACGCATCTTCAACCGGCCGATCGACAAGATCGACGCGTGGGATGTCGTCAACGCGCAGGTCGAGCTGGCCTCGAGCAACAACAGCTGGTTCCTGCGCGGCTACGTCTACAACCTGCTGGACGACGACAACATCACCGGCATGTACGTGACGGACGCCTCCTCGGGTCTGTTCACGAACGTGTTCGCGCTCGATCCAAGAACGTATGGCGTGGTGCTGGGCTTCAGATTCTGAGAGGCGTGATGGAAGTGATGGAGTGATGGAGGTGATGCGCATCACCTCATCACTTCATCACTCGAATCCCCGCAACGTTGCAAACTCCTCCAGCTGCGCACGCTCGGTGCGCAGCTTGTTGACCGGCTCCGCTTCATCCATGTAGCCGAGCGCCATGCCGCAGAAGAACATGAGCTCCGCGGGCAGCTGCAGGAACTCGCCGATCGTGCGGTACCAGATCGCCCACGCCTCCTGCGGGCAGGTGTGCAGGCCGTGCTCGCGCGCGAGCAGCATGATGTTCTGCATGAACATCCCGAGATCGGCCCACTGATCGACGCCCATGCGGCGGTCGATCGAGAAGAACAGCACGACCGGCGCGCCGAACAGCTCGTAGTTGCGCGCGAAGTGTCGCAGCCGCGCAGGCTTGTCCTCGCGTGGAATGCCGAGCGTGGCGTACAGGTCCTCGCCGCACTTGAAGCGTCGCGAGCGATACGGCTCGTGCAGGTTCGGCGGATACACGTGGTACTCGGTGCCTTCGCCCGCGGGCTGCGTGCGTTGCTTCGCGCGGATGCTGCCGAGAAATTCCGCAAGCGGCGCGCCCGTCAGTACGTCCACGCGCCACGGCTGCAGGTTGCCGCCGGAAGGCGCACGCTTCGCCGCTTCGAGGATCGCAACGACAGTATCTTTGGCCACCGGTGTGTCGCGAAAGGCGCGACAACTGATCCGGCTGTCGATGGCTGCGGAGACACGCATGGTGCGAGCGGTGGTTGCCAGAGATGTGCGGATAGTAAGCTTCCCTTCATGCATCACACCATCGATCTGCACAGCGGTGCTTCACTGGTCCTGCGCACTTTCGAGCCTGCGGCTTCACCGCTCGCCGCGGTCATCCTGCCGTCCGCGATGGGTGTCACGCAGGCCTTCTACGCGCACTTCGCGGAGTGGCTGGCCACGCGCGGCTATCTCGCTGTGACATTCGACTATCGCGGCATCGGTCATTCGGCGCCCGCGACGCTACGCGGCTTCAAGGTCGACATCTGCGACTGGGCGACGCAGGACTGCCCGGCCGTCATCGCGTTCGTCAAGGCGCGTGCGCCGGGCGTGCCGCTGTACTGGGTGGGCCACAGCCTCGGGGGCCAGTTGCTCGGGCTGATCCCGAACCGCGAGCAGATCGATCGCGTCGTCACTGTCGCGACCGGCAACGGCTACTGGCGCGAGAACAGCTGGCAGACGCGGCGCTTCGTCTGGTGGTTGTGGTACGTGGTCGCGCCGCTAGCGTTGCACGTCGCGGGCTACTTCCCGGGCAAGCGGCTGCGCAAGGTCGGCGATCTGCCGCGTGGAGTCATGGAGCAGTGGCGGCGCTGGTGTCTCAATCGCGAGTATGTCGTCGGTGTCGAAGGCGAGAGCGTGCGGCGCTCGTACGCGTCGGTGCGCACGCCGATGCTGTCGCTATCGTTCACCGACGACGAGATGATGTCGGAGCAGGGCATCCACTCGCTGCATGGGTTGTACGCGAGCGCGCCGATCGAATATCGACGCATTGCGCCGCGCGACATCGGCGCGCAGCGCATCGGTCACTTCGGTTTCTTCCGCCCGCAGTTCGAGCCGACGCTGTGGCCGCTCGTGCCGCAATGGCTGGCCGCCGGTTGCAGCAAAAAATAACGTGCGCGATGTCGCCACCGCGCACGTCTGCAGCCGAGATGGCTCAGGGGGATCGTCAACCACCTTCGTCAGCAAGTTGAAACCGGACGAGACTCGCCTGCTTCCAATGCACGCGTTGTGCCAACCGCTTACCCGCGAAAACGCCGGCAGTAGCGGGCCTGAGCGCGTTCAACTGCACTTGCGATGTGCAGTCCGTGCACGGTGCGCACTCACAGCGATCAAGGATTTGCGGCGGTGACGCCTTGCAGCCGGGTCGCCATCACGCGCAGGGCGACGGTGAGCGAAGCCACGAGCAGCAGCGCGGAGAGCAGGAACGGTGCGCCCGGCAGATGCCATTCGGGATGCGTACCGATGAACAGCGCGAACGTCTGCGTGAAGAGCAGCGGGCCGATCAGCGTTGCGATGCCGAGCACGCTGCCGTTCGCGCCCTGCAGCTGACCCTGTTCGGAAGGACTCACCAGCCGCGTCATCAGGCCCTGCAGCGCCGGGTTCATCAGACCCCACAGCGACATGACGGCGATACCGGCCGCGTACAGGAACCCGTTCGGCGCCATTGCCTGGATCGTGAATCCGGCGACGCCGGCGACCAGCGCAACCAGGATCGTATGCCGCTCGCCCAGCGCTCTCACCACCGGACGGATCAACGCACCCTGCACGAGGATCGAGCACACGCCGACGCCGGCGAGCAGGACGCCGACCTGCTCGGTGCTCCAGTTGTAGCGATGGCCCATGTACAGCACGGCGACGCTCGGTAGCGCGGCGTGTGCCAGATTGCTGAAGAACGCCACCCACGCGAATCCCCACAATTCCGGATGCGAGCGCAGCAGCCTGAGCGCACCGACCGGATTCGCCTTGCGCCATGAGAACGTCGAGCGTCGCTCGCGCGCCAGCGACTCGGGCAGCACGAACAGCCCGTACAGTCCGTTCGCGAGACTCAAGCTCGCCGCTACCCAGAACGGCAAGCGTGGGCTGATGCCGCCAAGAACACCGCCGAGCGCCGGGCCAATGACGAAGCCGGCACCGAACGCCGCACCGAGCAGGCCGAATTTCGCCGCGCGCTGCTCCGCTGGCGTGACGTCCGCAATATACGCGCCGGCCGTGCTGACGCTCGCCGCGGTGATGCCCGAGATGACGCGGCCGACGAACAGCCAGCGCACGTTCGGCGCCAGCGCCATCAGGATGTAGTCGAGACCGAGGCCGAAGTTCGATAGCAGAATGATCGGCCGTCGGCCGAAGCGGTCCGACAGCGAGCCCAGCACCGGCATGGACAGGAATTGCATCAGCGCCCACGCAGTGCCGAAGATGCCGTAGATCACCGCCGCACGCGCGGCGTCGCCGCCCATGAACGCCTTAACGAGATTGGGCAGCACCGGGATGATGATGCCGATCGCGAACATGTCGAGCAGGACGGTGACGAAGACGAAAGCGAAGGCGGCGCGCCGCGGCGCGTGGGCGGGATGTTCGGTCATGGTGCGTACATTGTCACAGATCGTGCGCGCGCTGCTTGGACAAAAGCGTCCTCAGCTCAGCGCCACGTGATCGCTGTCGCCGATGCGCCGCGCGGCCAGCTCGGTCGGCGTGAAGCCGGACATCGCCCGGCATTCGCGGATCAGGTGCGACTGGTCGAAGTAGCCGCACTGGTACGCCACTTCGGTCCAGTCGCCGACGGGTCCTGCCATCGCTCGCATGACGCGCTGGAAGCGTCGCACGCGCGAGTAGAGCTTGGGCGTCAACCCCACTTCCAGTGTGAACAAGCGCGTGAAGCGACGCGCGCTCAGTCCGACGTGCTCGCTCAACATTGCAATCGAATAGTCGTGCGGCGCGCGGCTGAGGCGCTCGAGCGCGAAGTCGACTTCGGCGCGCCGCTGCAGCGGACGGATAGCGCGAGCGAGCAGCTCGGCTTCCAGCAGCAGCAGCTTTGCCTGCGGCGTCGGTGCGGCAAGGATGCGTTCGCGCAGCGTGTCGCCGGCCGAGCCCCACAGATCGCCCAGCGGCACATGCTGATTCTGCAGCTCATCGCCCGCGGGATCGAAGAACGGCCACGTGCCGCCGGGACGGAAGGCCACGCCGACGTTGGCGCGCTGCTCGCGCGTGTCGATCACGAAGTAGCGCGCGTGCGCGCCGACAAGCACAGCGCCCGGCATGCGATTCACGACGGCGTCGTCGTGGCCGCGGTACAGGCGCGTCTCGTCTTCGGCCAGATTGATCATCAGTCCGCACATCCCGCGCGGCATCAACCGGTCCCTCGCATGCTCCGGCGGCACGCCTTCCCAGTACCACAGCTGCTCGACGAAGCGGTCGAGCGGCGGTCCCGGGCGATGCGTGCAGTACAGGAGGGGTCGATGGCTCACTTACTTCCGCTGGTTCTCCAGCGCCTCGATCGTCTTCGGCCAATCGTCCTTGAGCAGCCGCGACAGCGAACGGTCGGCGAGCAGCTTGCCTGCGGTCTGGCAGCGCGGGCAATAGTTCGTTTCGTTCTCGGCGTAGCGAATCCGCTGGATCGCCGTGCCGCAGACCGGGCAGGGTTTGCCATAACGGCCGTGCACGGCCATTTCCTTGCGGAAAGCGGTGACTTTCTCCGGAAAGGCGTCGGTTGCCTCGGCACGCAGGCGCTCTATCCACTCGGTCAGCGTTGCCTGGGTGGCGTCGTACAGGCGTTGCCAGTCGGCGTCGCTCAGGTGGCGCGTTTGCAGCGTCGGCGAAAGGCGGGCGCGATGCAGGATCTCGTCGGAGTACGCGTTGCCGACCCCGCTCAGGATGGTCGGATCGGTGAGCGCACGCTTCAGCGTATGGTTGGTCCGGCTGAGCCGCTCGCGAAACGCCTGCGGGTCCGCGCCGAGCACCTCCATGCCGCCGCGATCGTGATCCCGCAATTGATCGGCACTGCTCAAAACGTGTAGCGATGCGCGCCGTTTCGTGCCCGCTTCCGTCAGCGTGAGAGTGCCGTTCGTGAACTGCAGCGCGAGCAGCGAGGGCCGGACCTTGCCGGCATGAGCCTGGTCGTACCAGTGCAGGCGGCCGGCGATCATCAGGTGGATCAGCAGCCAGCGATCGTTGTCGAAGCCGATCCCGATGCGCTTGCCGACTCTTTGCAGCGCGACCACGCGATGGCCTTCGCAGGACTGCAACGGCGGATCGGCCGTGCGCAGCAGGAACGGATTCTTCAGCAGCGCGCGCTCGAGCGTCTGTCCGCGCAGCCGGTGCTCCAGAGCTTCGAGGTAAACCGTGACGTCAGGAAGCTCGGGCATGGGAAGGCTGTAGGCCGTAGGTCAGAAAAGAGGCGTCTACTCTGGCTACAGCCTACAGCCCACAGCCTTCTTCAAAGTTCTCTTAGTCCGGTCGTGATCGGCAGCCGCGCGGCGCGCAGGCTGGGAAACAGGCCGCCGACGAAACCGAGAATCAGCGCGTACGCCAGGCCCAGCACGACGACTGTGGGCGTGACTGTGAACGCGAACGTGATCTGGCTGAAAGTCGCGAAGTTCATGGTGGAGGCGCGCATGCCGTTGAACGCGAAATACGCGACCAGCGCGCCGATGACACCGCCGATCACGCCTATCAGCAGCGCCTCTGCGAGCACGGACAGCACGACGGGCGTCGAGCCGAAGCCGAGCGCGCGCAGCGTGGCAATCTCGCGGGTCCGCGTGGAGACCGCGGAGTACATGGTGTTCAGCGCGGCGAACACTGCGCCCAGGCCCATCAGCACGGCGATCGTAGTGCCGATCGTGCGGACCAGCGCGATCAGCGTGCGCGACTGCTCTTCGTAGTACGCGCGCTCGGTGAACAACCGCACGTTCAGGCGCGGATCCTGGGTCAGCGCATCCTTGAACGTCTGGAATGCCGCCGGGCTCGTGAGCTTGACTCGCATCGACTGGAACGAGTTGCCGCGGTTGTACGCCCCCTGCAGCACGGTCGCGTCGGTCCACACCTCCGACTCGGCGACGCTGCCCCGATCCTCGAAGATGCCGGCGACGGTCCAGTCGGTCGTGCCCCAGCGCAACTTGCTGCCGACCGACAGGCCGGCGAACTGCAGGCTCGCGCCGCGGCCGACGATCACCTCGAACGTGCCCGGCGTGAACATGCGGCCTTCGACGATGCGGAAGTTCTGCCGCAGCTTCGGCGCCTGCTGCCCGACTCCGCGCAGTGGCACGTTGGCTGCCGTCCCGGTGCGCTTCAGCGGCACGTCGACGATCACGTACAGCTCGGGCGATGCGATCGCGCCGTCCGCATCGTGAGCGATCTCCTTCGCGTCCGCGATGATGCGGGTCTGCGGTTGCGACAAGCCGCTGCCCATCTCGTCGGTCGCGCCGCTGCGCAGGACGATGGCAACGTCCTCTGCGCCAGACAGCGTGAGCACGGCGCGGAAACCCGCGGCGATGGACAGCACTCCGATCAACACCATGACCACGCCGGCGATGCCGACCAGCGCCACGATGGACGAGGTCGCACGCTGCGACACGTTGCGCAGGTTCATCGACGTGATTGCCGAGATCTGGGTCATCGCACTGCCGGCCATGTCACACCTTTCTCAATGCATCGACGATCTGCAGGCGTGCCGCCTGCATGCACGGCTGCGCGGCAGCGAGGCCGCCCAGCACCACGACCAGCACGATGCCGACCGTGTAGACGCTCGACGGCATGCCGAGCACCGGGAAGAACTGCGCCAGCGACTTCGCGAGGCCGACTGAAGACAGCGCGGCCAGCGCCAGGCCGATCGCGGCGCCCAGGGCGGTGACCAGCAGCGCCTCGCCGAGCACCAGCATGGTGACGCTCGCATCGGAGTAGCCGAGCGTCTTCATGACGCCGATCTCGTTGAGCCGCTCGCGTATCGACTGGCCCATCGTATTGGCGGTCACCAGCAGCATCGTGAAGAACACGGCCGCCGCCACCCCGGTGATCAGTGCGCCGATGTTGCCCATCTGGTTGGCGAAGCCCTGGATGAACGCTTTCTCGGTCGCCGTCTTGGTCTCGGTCGAGGAGTTGGCGAACATCGCGTCGATGTTGCGGGCGACCTCGGCCGACTGGTTGCGATCCTTCACCCGCAGCACGATCCAGCCGATCACGCCCTTGCCGACCGTGCGCGATTCTTCGAGATACTCGTGATGAAAGTAGATGCTCTGGTTGTCGCCGTTGCCGGCGCTGTAGATGCCGACGATCTTCATCGGCCAGACGTTGCCGCCGTCTTTCTGCGTCCAGATGTTCGAGCGCATCGGCACGGTATCGCCGATCTTCCAGCCGAAGCGTTCCGCCACCGCCGAGCCGACGATGGCAGCGGTGCGGTCCGTCTCCCACGCCCTTTTCTGCTCCGGCGGCAGCGTGTACTCGGAGTACACCTGGAAGAACGTCGGCACGTCGACGGCGATCACCGGCAGCTGGTTGCGGTCGTTCTGATAGATGCCGCCGAACCAGTCGTGCGAGCACGCGACCTTGACGCCGTCGAGGCCGCGCACCTTCGTCAGGTAGCTTTCGGGCAGCGGCTGGATGATCGCGACCTTGTGGATCACGACGAGACGATCGACGCCCGCGAGGCTCGGATTGCCCGTGAGCGCGACGCGCAGCGTCTGCATCAGCCCGAACAGCAGGAACGCGACGATGATGGAGGCGAGTGTCAGCCCGGTGCGCAACTTCTTGCGTCCGAGGTTCGACCAGAGCAGCGGCAGATACTTGAACATGAGCGCCCCGTCGTCAGGCTAGGCCACGGCTTCCGTGGTCAGCTGTCCCTTGTTGAGATGCAGCACGTGCTTGGCGCGCGCCGCGGCGTGCGGATCGTGCGTGACCATGATGATCGTCTTGTTCTGCTGCTGGTTCAGCGCCTGCAGCAGGTCGAGGATCTCGTCGCCGGATTTGCGGTCCAGGTCGCCGGTGGGCTCGTCGCACAGCAGGAGCGTCGGATCGGAAACGATCGCGCGCGCGATACCGACGCGCTGCTCCTGGCCGCCCGACAACTCGCGCGGCTTGTGCTTGGCGCGCTCGCTCAGACCAACGAGGCCGAGCGCGGCGCTGACGCGCTTGTGGCGGTCCGCGGCGGACAGCGACGTGAGCAGCAGCGGCAGCTCCACGTTGCGCTCGGCGGTCAGCACCGGCAGCAGGTTGTACATCTGGAACACGAAGCCGACGTGATTCGCGCGCCACTTGCCGAGCTGGCCGTCGCTGAGCGTATCGGTGCGCTGGCCGGCGATGTCGATCGTGCCGGCGCTCGGCCGGTCCAGGCCGCCGATCAGATTCAGCAGCGTCGACTTACCGGAGCCCGACGGGCCCATCAGCGCCAGGAAATCCCCTTTCGGGATGTCCAGGTCGAGCTCGTGCAACACGTGCACCGTTTCCGCGCCGCGCTTGTAGTCCTTGGCGACGCCCCGCAGTCGTACCAGTGTCTCCACGATTCACCTCACCCGTTCTTGCTCTTGACCTTGACGCCTTCGCTCAAGCCTTCGACCGGCGCCGCGACCACGATGTCGCCGGGATTGATCCCCGACATCACTTCGACCTGGCCATCGCGCTCGCCGCCGGTCCGCACCGCGACGCGCTCGATCTTGCCGTCCTGCACGCGCCAGACAAAGCTGGTGTCGCCGTCGCGGATGACTGCCGCAGCGGGAATGCGCACGGCCACGTGCGCTGCCGCTGCTGTCTGTGCTCCTTCCGGCGGCCGATCTTCGAGGAAGCTCACCTTCACGCCCATGTCCGGCAGGATGCGCGGCTCGAGCTTGTCGAAGCCGATGCGCACCCGCACCGTGGCCTTCTGGCGATCCGCGGTCGGCACGATGTTGATGACGTGGCTCGGGATCACCCAGTCGGGATACGCGTCGAGCACGGCCTCGGTCTTCTGCTTGTCCTTGACGCGGTTGATGAACGCCTCGTTGACGTCCACCTCGATCTCGCGCGAGTCCATGTCGACGATGGTCGCGATGCCGGTGCGCGTGAATCCGCCGCCGGCGGAGATCGGCGACACCATCTCGCCGGGCTGCGCATCTTTCGAGACGACCACGCCGTCGAACGGCGCGCGCACCAGCAGATCGTCCAGATCCTGCGCGCGTACGCGCAACGTGCCCTCGGCGACCTTGACTTCTCCCTGCAGCGCCTCGAGGCGCGCGTTGAGCGCTGCCGCTTCCGACTGCGCCTGGTCGAGCGCCTGTTCGCTCACCAGCTTGTCTTTGCGCAGCCCTTCGGTGCGCTTCAGGTTGCGCTCCGCTTCGGCGACACGCACCTGCACTTCGTTCAGATTCCTGCGCGCGGCATCGAGCTGGCGCTGCGCGAGCTCGTAGATCGGCTTGGTCGTCGTGTCGTCGAGGCGCGCCAGCAGCTGGCCTTCCTTGACCTCCATGCCTTCTTCGATCAGCACTTCCGCGACTTTGCCGGTGACTTTGGATGACACGGTCGCCTGCCGGCGCGCGACTACGTATCCGGAAGCATTGAGTACGGCTGCGCCGCCGCCACCGCCGCCCGCCGACGACTGCACGGCTGTTGCTGTCTCTACCTCAATGGCCTTGTCGCGCAATAGCGCGTACAGGCCGACAGCGACCGCGAGCACGAGCGCGACGATGACCGCCCACTTGTACAGCGGGCTGGGCCCGGAGTTGCCAGGCTCGTTGTTGCGTTCGATGCGCAGACTGTCGAGTGCGTTCTGGTCGAAGGCCATGGAAGCGATTCGTGAGGGTTGAGAGGCGGCGCATTCTAATCTGGCCGTTGCCGCAGCGCGAAGCGGGACCGGCCAACAGCCGCAGGATGCCGGCCAAGCCGGAGGATCAGGCCAGTACCCGGTGATGATGAACCGCGAACTCGCCGGTGATCGGCGCCGTCGGCAGCGTGAAGTAGAACACCGCGCCCTCGTTCGGCTTGCCCTCGGCCCAGATGCGGCCGCCGTGCCGGTCGATGATGCGCGCGACAGTCGCGAGCCCGACCCCCGAGCCGTCGAAGTCCGCCGCGCCGTGCAGTCGCTGGAATGGCTTGAACAGCTTCTGCTCGTACGCCATGTCGAAGCCGGCGCCGTTGTCGCGGATGTACAGCGTCGCGAGCGAGCCGCCGCTCGATTGGCCGATCTCGATACGCGGCTGGCCGGTCTTGGAGGTGAATTTCCAGGCGTTGCCGATCAGGTTCTGGAACAGGTCGCCGACCAGGCGGCGGTCGCCGTGTACAGCCATGTTGGGCTGGATCAGCACCTCGACGCTGCGTGTCGGATCCTTCTGGCGCATGTCCTGCACGATGCTTTCCGCGAGCGCTGAGACGTCGACGATTTCCCGGTGCAAGGTCTGGCGCGAGATGCGCGACAGCACCAGCAGCGCCTCGATCAGCTCCGACATCTGCCGCACGCTGCTCTGGATGCGGGAGAGCCGGCGTTTCTGCTCGTCGGTAGCGTCGTGCAGCGACAGCTCCAGCAGCCCGGCCTGTCCGGCAATCGTGGTCAGCGGCGAGCGCAAGTCGTGCGACACCGAGGCGGTGAATGCTTCGAGCTCGCGATTCGCGCGCGCCAGCGATTCGTTGGCATCGCGCAGCTGGCGCTGGCTCGGCAGCATCAGCACGCTGGGCAGGAAGCGCCACAGCAGGATCGCCGTCGGCACGGAGGCTGCGGCCGTCAGCAGCTTCACGATCCCCTCGATCCAGTAGTTCGCGTGCCAGACGTTCCACACCGCCATCAAGTGCGTGAGCCCGCACGCGACGACGAAGATGCCGAAGCATACGAGCAGCCAGTCGAAGCGCAGGTCGCGGCGGCGGCGGGCGATGTACAGCAGCGCGAAGGGAATCGTGAAATACGCCATCGCGATCAGGACATCGGCGACGACGTTGAGCCACAACACGCCCGGGCTCCATGTGTAGCAGTGCCCGTGTGGCAGGAACTGCCCGCTCGAGAACCAGGACGTATCGACTTCAGCCATGCGGGCTCCCTGTATGTAACCGCTTCGTTCGAATCCCCGCGCGGCTGGCGATGATACAGAAGTTGGAAATGGGGACATTCCCCATTTCCCCGCGTCGCAACGCACGGCTCCGCCTCAGGAAATGGGGAATGTCCCCATTTCCATTGCACTGTACCGGCTGGACGGTTAGCATACCGTCCAGC
>DATBKP010000189.1:0-66280 GCA_036555785.1 Steroidobacteraceae bacterium | reverse complement strand
ATCGCCAGCGACCAGAAGGTACGGAACGCGCTGCAGTGTGTGTTCGCGGATCTTAAAGCCGACCTTCTCGTTGCGCAAGTCAGCCGCGACTCGAAGCCCCTGATTTTTCAGGGTTTCGGTCACTTTTAGTGCATATTCGGCTTGATTGTCCGTGATGTTGAGAACCACCGCCTGCACCGGCGCGAGCCATGCCGGCAGCCGGCCGGCGTGATGCTCGATGAGGATTCCGGTGAACCGCTCGAGCGAACCGAAGATGGCTCGATGAAGCATGATCGGGGTGCGCTTCTCGCTGTGGTCGTCGATGTAGTGCGCGCCGAGCCGGCCGGGCATGTTCAGGTCGACCTGCCAGGTGCCGCACTGCCAGTCGCGGCCGATGGCGTCCTTGAGCACGAACTCGAGCTTCGGTCCGTAGAAGGCGCCCTCGCCCTTGTTCAGCGTGTACTCGACGCCGGCCGCGCGGGTCGCATCCTGCAGTGCCTGCTCGGCGCGGTCCCAGATCTCGTCGCTGCCGACGCGCTTTTCCGGCCGGTCGGAGAATTTCACGCGTACGTCGTCGAAACCGAAGTCGCGGTAGATCGACAGCAGCAGGTGGATGCCGCGCACGCTCTCCTCGACCAGCTGATCCTCGGTAACGAAGACATGCGCGTCGTCCTGGGTGAACGCCCGCACGCGCATCAGGCCGTGCAGCGCACCTGAAGGCTCGTAGCGATGAACCTTGCCGAACTCCGCGAAGCGCAGCGGCAGGTCGCGATAGCTGCGCAGGCCCTGGTTGAAGATCTGCACGTGGCCGGGACAGTTCATCGGCTTGATCGCGTAGACGCGCTCGTCCGGCGTCTTCGTGAAAAACATGCTCTCGCCGAAGGTCTGCAGGTGGCCGGAGCGCCGCCACAGGTCGGCATCCATGATTTCCGGGGCGCTGACTTCCTGGTAGCCCGCCTCGCGCTGCTTGACTCGCATGTAAGCGATCAGCGACTGGAACATGGTCCAGCCCTTGGGGTGCCAGAACACGGCGCCCGGTGCTTCTTCCTGGAAATGGAAGAGATCCAGCTCCCGGCCGAGCTTGCGGTGGTCGCGCTTTTCCGCCTCTTCCAGCCGCGTGAGGTAGGCCTTGAGCTGCTTGTCGTCCGGCCAGGCAGTGCCGTAGATGCGCTGGAGCATCTCGTTGCGCGAGTCGCCGCGCCAGTAAGCGCCGGCGATCTTCATCAATTTGAAGGCGCGCAGCTTGCCGGTGCTCGGCACGTGCGGGCCGCGGCACAGATCCACCCAGTCCGACTGCCCGTACAGGCTGATCTCCTCGGCAGCCGGAATGCTCGCAATGATCTCGGCCTTGTAGATCTCGCCCTGGTCCTTGAAGAACTTCACTGCGTCGTCGCGACGCATGACGCGCCGGGTGACCTTGTGATCGGCCTTGGCCAGCTCCCGCATCCGCTCTTCGATCGCCACGAGATCGTCGGGCGTGAAAGGACGCTTGTAGGAAAAGTCGTAGTAGAAGCCGTCTTCGATGACCGGGCCGATGGTCACCTGCGCTTCCGGGAACAGCTGCTTCACCGCCTGCGCGAGCAGGTGCGCAGTGGAATGCCGGATGACTTCCAGCCCTTCCGGATCGCGGTCGGTGACGATGGCGAGCCGGGCGTCCCGGTCTACGACATACGACGTATCGACCAGCTTGCCGTCGACCTTGCCCGCGAGGGCGGCCTTGGCCAATCCCGGGCCGATATCGGCCGCGACCTTCTCGATCGAGACAGGCTCGGCGTACGTGCGTTGACTGCCATCCGGCAGGGTGATGACTGGCATAGGTGCGAAGTGGTGGGCGCTACAGGGATTGAACCTGTGACCCCTTGCTTGTCGAGCAAGTGCTCTACCGCTGAGCTAAGCGCCCGGAAAAGGCGGGGAAGGATAGCGGTGAGCCTTCAGGGTGGCAAGGGAAACCCGGCGGGTCAGGGGGTTACAGGCCGTCCCGCGACGAATGTCTTGGTCACTTTGGTGGCCCGCACGTCAGCGGCGGTCGACTCCGGCGACAACCGCCGGTCCAGCACGATCAGATCCCCCGCCTTGCCGACCGTCAGCGAGCCGATCTCGGCCTGGCGCCCGAGCAGCCGCGCCGCATTGATCGTGTAGGCATGCAGCAACTCGTCCAGCGTCAGGGTCTCCTTCGCATTCAGCACGCCGCGGGCCGGCTCGGCAGGATTGGTGCGGCTCATGCCGGTTGCCATCGCTTCGAAGGGATTGAAGCTGGATACGTCCCAATCACTGCCTCCGGCAATCGTCGCGCCGGCCGCCAGCAGCGAGCGGGCGGGATAAATGCGTTGCTGCCTCTCGGGTCCGATGTAGGGCAGCAAGGCGTCGACGCTGTAGTTATCCGGGAGTGCCCAGAACAACTGCAACGACGCGATTACGCCGAGCTGCGCAAAGCGCGCCAGATCCGCAGGGTCGATCGACTGCAGATGGGCGATGCTGTAGAGCTGCTTGCTGCCCGCGGTCCGGGCGGCCTCGACGGCATCGAGCGTCTCGCGTACGGCCGCATCGCCGATCGCATGCACGTGAATGTTGAAGCCGGCTGTGGCGGCGCGCTGGAAGAACTGCTTCATCGCCTGATCTTCCAGGTACAGCCGGCCATGCGATGTGCCGGGCTTGCCATTGGCTTTGTTGTACGGCTCGAGCATCGCGGCGGTCTGAGTTGGATATTCCATGACTCCGTCCGCGAACAGCTTGATGAAGTCGGCGCGCAGCAGCGGCTCGCCCGCGACGCTCTGGCGCAGCCTGTCGAGCCGGGCGAACTCCTCGTCGGTTGTCGCGCCCTCGCTCGAGAGCGCCATGGACACGTGCGCTGTCAGCTCGTGCTTACGCGCCAGCTCGATGTATGCGGCCACTGTTTCAGCACTGGTGTTCGCTTCCAGATAGCTCGTGATGCCGACCGCGTGCAGCATCGGCAGGACTTCGCGCAACGCCTGCAGACGCTTCTCGGGCGTCGGCTCGGGGAGCGCGGCCGTTACGGGTCCGAGCGCACCATCGACCAGAAAGCCGGTCGGCTCGCCCGCAGCGTCGCGCTCGATGCGGCCATCCGGCGGGTCCTTGCTCGCACGCGAAATGCCGGAAGCAGCGAGGCCCTTGCTGTTCACCCAGCCGGTGTGACCGTCGGCGCCGTACAGGAACAATGGCCGATCCGACACGATCGCATCGAGCCCTTTTCGATCGGCGCGAAATCCCGCGCTGTTGACTTCGCTGACGACCAGCCAGCCCTGCGACGGCTCCTTGGCGAGACATTCGCGGATCACCTGACCCGCCGCTTCGACCGTGAGCTGCTTGTCTTCGAGACTGCAACCGCCCAATCCCAAAGCGCCTTCGGCAGCATGAATATGACTGTCGATCAGGCCCGGCAGGACCGTGACACCTGCCGCCTGGACGACCTGCGTGCCCGCGCCGATCTGCGACTTCGCGCCCGCGTCGTCACCGACAAATACGATCTTGCCGTCGCGCACCGCCAGTGCAGTCGCGTGCGCGGACGCATCGTCCATGGTCTGAACGTCCGCGCCGAGGACGACGAGATCCGCCGGCTGTTGTGCCGGCTGCCTGGCGCATCCGGCCAGCAGTGCGAGCAGAACGCAGACGCGTGCGGGAACGCCGATGTTCAAGTGCGAATACCTCCGCCGGAAGGATAGCGTACAGTAACTGCACCATCGGAGCCTTGCGAAAGAACTGCCATGATTCGTGCAAAGGGCCTGCCCTGCTCCGTCGCGCTGTTCTCCTCCCTGCTGGTCGTCAGCGTCGCCATCGCCAACGACGCCAGCCAGGCGACGACGACGCCACGGCTCATAACCCTGGATGACATGAACGCAGTGAAGTGGCCGGGTGAGCCGCGACTGTCTGCGGACGGCAAGCAGGTCGCATATGAAGTCGACGGACGGATTTACGTCGTCGCGACCGACGGCGGCGAGCCGCGGGCCGTCACATCGGCCGGCTCCAGCGCCTCCGATCCGTTCTGGTCGCACGACGGGAAGTGGCTGTACTTCCTTTCCGACCGCGCCGACAAGAAGTCGCAGCTGTGGAAGCTGCCGCTGACGGCATTCGGCGAGGCGACCCAGGTCACGACATTCGATCGCGACGTCGACGATCTCAATCTCTCACCGGATGAATCCAGCTTGCTGCTCTCCTTCAAAGGGCCGGTCGCAAAGAAATCCGCCGGCGCAGATGCGCAAGCCGTGCCGGCCGTCCCTAAGCTCGAGCCGTGGGTGATCACGCGGCTGCACTTCAAAGAGGACGCCGAGGATGGCTATCTCACCGGCGACCGCGCCGAACACCTATATATCTACGACCTGAAATCCCAGGCGCTGCGTCAGATCACTTCCGGCGACTATTCGGAGTCGGAGCCCGCCTGGTCGCCCGATGGCCGGTCGATCGTCTTCACCAGCAATCGCGAAGCCGAGCCGGACGAAAGCTACAAGAGCGATCTGTGGATCGTGGCCGCGGACACCACGGACCGCGGGCAACCGTTGCGCCGCCTGACGAACGACGACTGGGTGAAGATGGCGCCGGCGTTCAGCGCGGATGGTCGCACCATCGCGTATATCGCCGCAGAGGACGGCGTCTATGGCATCCAGCAGGTCGCGGTCGTCGCCGCGAGCGGCGGCACGCCGCGAATTCTCACCAAGCCGCTCGACCGCTGGGTCGATGCGCTGCACTTCTCTGCAGACGGCCAATGGATCTACTTTTCCTACGAGCAACTCGGCGGCGTCGACATCGGTCGCGTGCGCGTCGCGGACGGCAAGCTGGAAACCGTGCTCGCGGGCGCCCGGCAGATCAACGCGTTCGACGTCGCCGCAAACGGCGTCGTCGCGGCGCACGTCAACAACATGAACGATGGACCGGAGATCTACGCATTCACCCGCGGGCAGGCGCGCCGTCTGACGAACATGAACGATGCGTTCCTGCGCAGCGTACGACTCGGCAGCAAGGAAAAGGTCGAGTTCGCGAGCAGCGACGGAACGAAGGTCGAAGCGTTCGTGACCAAGCCGCCGGGCTTCGAGACCGGACGCCGCTACCCGACAGTGCTGAACATTCACGGCGGTCCCGTCGGACAGACTGCGTACGGTTACGACTTCAGCAATCAGTACCTCGCGGCGCAGGGCTATGTGATCGTCGAACCGAATCCGCGCGGCTCGACCGGGCGCGGACAGGACTTCATCCGCGCGATCTACCGGACCTGGGGCATCACCGATTACGACGACGTGATCGCCGCGATCGACCACGTCGTGAAGCTCGGCTACGCAGATCCGGATCGCCTCGCAGTCACCGGGTATTCATACGGCGGCTACATGACGAACGTCGTGATCACGCGCACCACTCGCTTCAAGGCCGCAGCTTCCGGTGCGGGCCACAGCCTCATCTACGCCAACTACGGTCATGACATCTACCAGAAGTGGTACAACTGGGAGCTGGGCGTGCCGTGGGAGAACGCAGACAAGTACGAGCGGCTCTCGCCGCTGACGCACGCCGGCGCCGTGCAGACGCCGACGATCTTCCTCGGCGGCCGCGAGGACTGGAACGTGCCGGTGCTGAACGCCGAGCTGTTCTACCAGTCTCTGAAGAAGCGCGGTATCGACACCGAGCTGGTCGTCTATCCCGGCACGCATCACGGCGGCTGGTCGGATGACTTCGAGCGCGACCGCCTGGTACGCATCGCCCAGTGGTTCGACAAATACCTGCAGCTGCAGCCGGCGCAGGCAACCGCGCCTTGAGACCCGCGACGGCCATGGACCCGACAATCGCGGCAGTGCTCGAAGCGCTCGCGGCGGGCGATGCGCGACGCGCGGAATCCCTCAGTCGTGCGCGTCTCGCGCTGGATCCGAATTCCGTGGAACACCTGCGCCTGCTTGGGCGCGCCTTGACGCTGCAATCACGCTTCGATGAAGCCGAGCAGATCCTGCGCCGCGCCCTGGCGCTGCGCTGCGAAGCTGCACCGCTGCACGAGGACCTCGGCGAAATCCAGGCGTTGCAACGGCGCTTCGAAGCAGCAGTCGCAAGCTTCGAGACGGCGCTGCGACTCGATCCGCGTCTGCCGCTTGCCCGCAAGAAACTCGGGCAGGCGCTCGGCGCGCTCGGACGTGGCGACGAGGCGGATGCGGCGCTGGAAGCATGGTTCGAGCAGGATCCCGGTCGACTGCAGGTCGCGGTTGCGCTCGATCACCTGGCCGCCGGGCGCAAAGAGGAAGCGATTGCGACTCTGCGCAAGGCGCTGCGCGAGAATCCCGACAATGTTGATGCCCTGCACGCTCTCGCGCAGGCCTATTGGGGCGATGACGAGCGGGTGTCCGACATCGAAGCGCTGCTGCGCCGGGCGACGGAGCTGGCGCCGGCCCTCGTCTCGGCCTGGACCCTGCTCGGCATGTTGCTGCACAAGGAAGACCGCCACGAGGAGGCCATCGGCTGCTATCAGCGTGCCATCGACATCGCACCGGACAACGCCTCGGCGTGGTCAGGACTCGGTGCGAACTACGCGCTGATCGGCAACATGGAACAGGCCGCCGCCGCCTATGAGCGATCGGTCGCGCTCCAGCCCGAGGCTGCAGCGATGCACATGAGCTACGCGCATGCATTGAAGGCGCTGGGACGGCAGCCGGAAGCGCTCGCCGAGTATCGCGCCGCCATCGCGCGGAAGCCCGACTTCGGCGAAGTGTACTGGAGCATGGCGAATCTCAAGGTTTTTCGCTTCGAGCCCGCGGAAGTCGCGGCCATGGAGCAACAGGTCGAACGCGAAGACCTGAGCACGAGCGCCGACGTGCATTTCAGGTTCGCGCTGGGCAAGGCTTGCGAGGACGCCGGCGACTACGATCGGGCGTGGGAGTTCTATCACTCCGGCAATCAGCGCCAGCGACCGCTGGTGTCCTACGATCCGGTCGCGTTCGAGGTTCGTCACCAGAAGATGGCGGAGGTGTTCACGCGTGAATTCCTCGAGCAGCACGCGGGCCAGGGGTTCGAGTCCGATGCACCCATCTTCATCGTCGGCCTGCCGCGCTCGGGCTCGACGCTGATCGAGCAGATCCTCGCGAGTCACAGCCAGGTCGAGGGCACGCTCGAGCTGCCGACCCTGGGCGACATCGCCGTCTCCACCGCGCGCTATCGGCACGACCGCCTGGAATACCCCGAGTCCGTGCGCGATCTCAGAGATCGGGACTTTCGCGCCTACGGCAAGGAGTACATCGAGCAGACCCGGACTTTTCGCACGACCGACAAGCCGCGGTTCACGGACAAGCTGCCCAACAACTTTTCGCACGTCGGTTTCGCGCAGCTGATCCTGCCGAACGCGAAAATCATCAATGCGCGCCGGCACCCGCTCGACAGCATCCTGGGCAGCTACAAGCAGCTGTTCGGCCAGGGGCAGAACTTCACGTATGACATGGACGAGCTGGTGCTTTATTACCGGCAGTACCACGAGATCATGAAGCACTGGCACCGCGTGCTGCCGGGCAAGGTGCTCGACGTGCACTACGAGGAAACAGTCGGAGATCTCGAGTCGCAGGTGCGGCGCATCCTCGCGCACTGCGGCTTGCCGTTCGAGGAAGCCTGCCTGCGCTTTCACGAGACCAACCGCGCCGTGCGGACTGCAAGCTCCGAGCAGGTGCGCCAGCCGCTCTACACACGCGCGCTCGGCACGTGGCGACGCTACGAACGGCATCTCCGCCCGTGGCAGGAAGAAATCGCCGACATCATTGCCGAGCTGCCCGCAAGCGTGCGCAACGCCGGGCGCTAGTCGAAGGGCCAGACCTCGAGGCCGTGGATGGCGTTGCGCACGTCCATCGTGAGATTCACCGCGAGCATGCGCTCGTTCCTGGCGAGGTCGTAAACCGCGATCGTGGACGGCGACGAGCCGCCCGCCACCACACTATCCGAGAGCACCGCAAGCCCGCGCGCGAAGCCCTGACGCGCGATGTTGCTGTGATCGAGGTCGCGATGCTGGAGCTGATCGTCGGGATAGCGTGGCACCTTGAGCGCCCGATCTTCCTGCCCGCCGCGCCCGGCGTAACGCAGAGCGTCGGCTTCAGTATCGTTGAACAATACGCCGTCTCGGAACGGGCGCGCATTGTGCGTGCCCGGCGGCAACTCGACGGACATGCGGATCTCGCGACCGTTGAACAGCAGCATGCCGCCGGTCCTGGTCCCTGCGACGTACATTCCGCCCTGCGTGGGATGCACGCTGTTGAGGTGCAGCTTGTTGAGCATGAGCGGCCCATCGTCCGTGCCCGGATCGTAGACGCGGCCGCGGAAGCGGAACTGCTGCGTTTCCACGTGCAGCGCCCAGGTGAATGCCTGCTGGTCGAGATCGAATCCGAGAATGCTGTCGCAACCGGTCGAGGTGACGAACAGCGTGCGCTCCCAGACCGCGATCTCGTGGCAATGCTTGAGGTAAGCGTTGCGCCAGGAGCCGAGCGGGCGGAAGTCCGGCGTATAGGCGAATAGTTCGTCGCTCGCCGCGATGTACACGACCTCGCCATCGAACGCGATGCCGCGCAGACCGCGGTCCCAGCCGCGCCCCTGCCAATCGATACTGGCGGTATTCCAGTCGATGACCTGGCGGATGTCGCGGCGCTCGAGGTCGATCAGGTAGACGCCGCCATGACTCTCACCCTGATGGCTGCCGCGCACCACGGAAGTGGTGATCAGCTTCACCACTTCTTGCTGAATGAGATGTAGTAGCTTCGCGGCCGCTGCAACCCCCGCACGTGACGGAAGCGCGGATCGGGCTGGACGCCATCGGTGTCGGGATCGATGTCGAAGGCTGCGCCGCGATCGCTCGAACTCATCCAGGTGACGCCCCTGTCGTCGAACAGGTTGCGCACGATGAATGACGCTTCCCAGCCGCTGTCGGCGGTGAACCCGAACTGGAACGTGCCGTCCTTCCATTCGGGCAACAGGAACTCGCGGTCGTTATCCGCGATCGCGTCCAGGTTGTCCCAGGTCCGGTCCTGCCAGCTGTACGAGAACCGCGTCCAGACATCGCCGCCCGGCACGAATTTCGGGAACGTGTACTCGGTCGAGAGCCAGTACTTCTTCTTCGGCGAATTCGGGAAGGTCGAGCCCTTCGGAATGTAGACCTCGGGAGGATCACCGCTGTTCGGAACGAACGTCGTCTCCGTGAACTCCGGGTCCGCGAAGTAGGCGCTCCACTCGAAGTTGAGCCGCTCGGTGGCATACCACTGCCCGTTGAGCTCGATGCCCTTCTGCTCCGCATTGCCGCCGTTGATGTTGCCCTCGATCCAGAACGCTCCGTTCTCGGCGCTGCTCGTACTGCTGAAGTGAAGCTGCATATCGTCCCACCGCATGAGGAACGCCGAGATGTTGAGGCGCAGCTTGTTGTCGAGCCACTGGCTCTTGAGACCGACCTCGTAATTCTTCATGTGATCCGGGCCATAGTTGAGCGGCACTCGGCCCGTGTCGGCTGCGCGCTTGTAGTTCTGCCCGCCGAGGCGGAACCCCTCGCTGTACAGCCCGTAGACCATCACCTCGGGTGTGAACTGGTATTTGGTCGCGAACTTGAAGGTCGTGTCGCTGTCCTTGCCCGTGCTCAGCAGGCCACTGGCGTCCGGGTCGCTGCTGGCCGGCGCACCGAGTGGCACCAGATACTTGTCAAACGACCTGCGGTCGTACTGGAACCAGCGCGCACCGCCGGTGACGGACCACTTGTCCGTCAGGTTGTAGGTGAGCTCGCCGAAGAAGGCGAGCTGCTTCACCTTGTTCGAGTAGTGGTTGAAGTAGTAAACCTGCGTCGGGTCGAGCGGACACGGGACGATGGTCGGGTCCGCAATGTCCTCGCAAGCCTTGCGATTCGCTTCCTCCCATGCCGCGGTCTGCGTAGCGTCTCCGGCTGTCAGCCGGTCGCCGAAGTCCCACCAGTCGTACACGTCCTCGTAGAAGGCGCCCGCCATCCACTGCAGCTTGCTGTCGCCCTGCGACGTGAGCCGCGCCTCGTAGGCCCAGCGGCTCTGCTCCTGAAAGTTGAAAGTCACCGAATGCAGCGTGCCGGTGTCATAGCCCGGGAGGAACGAGCCGTAGTAGACGGTGCGCCACTGCGAGTAGTTCGTGTCGTCGAATTCGTAATTGATCTTGCGTTTGAAGTAACTTGCGGTCACCGACAGCTGGGCGAAGCCGAGGTCGCCCTTTACGGTTCCCGACCCCGTGTACCACTTGTCGTCGCGCCAATCGTCGAAGAAGCGCGTGATCTTGTAGTCGCCGAGGAACGGGTCGGTATCCCAGTGACCGTCCGTCCTGCTGCGCTGATAGATGCCCGTGGCCAGCACGTTCCACTGCGGATTGATCACCCACAGTCCCATGAGGCGGCCGCCGCTTTGTTTATAGGAGTTCTGGTCGTCCTTGGCGACGTCGGCATTGGTCGCTTCACCCATCAGGGTGGGCCCGAGCACGTTGTCGACGTAGCCGCCTTCGCGTGAATAGAAGCCGACCGCGCGCATCGCCATGTTGTCGGTGAGCGGAATGTTGACCCAGCTGCTCGCGTCGTAACTTTCCTTGCCGCCCTTGGTCGTGCCGACTTCGAGGTCGACGGCGCTCGCAAAGTTGGCGACGTCCGGCTTGTTCGTGACGTAGGCAATGGTGCCCGCCTGCGAGCTCGATCCGAACAGCGTGCCCTGCGGACCCGGTAGCAGCTCGACGCGTGCTATGTCGACGAGGCGCACGTCCGCCTGCTGCGTGATCGACGTCATCGGTTGATCGTCGAGGTAGACCGACACCTTGCTGTCGACGCGATATTCCGAAGCGCCGGTGGAGATGCCGCGGATGACGATGGTGTTCTGGCCCGGCCAGGTGCTGTAGATGTTGACGGATGGCAGCGCGTTGGCGAGGTCGTACAGGTTGGTCAGCGCCTGCTTCTCGATGAACTCGGTCGGGAGCGCCAGGACGCTCTGCGGCACGTTCTGCAGGTTGACCTCGCGGCGGGTCGCCGTGACGATCACCTCTTCGAGCGTGTCGCCCCTGTCGGCAGCGAGCGTTGCAGTGGCCGGATACAGCGCCGCGGCAATCGCGATGGCGAGCGGCGACGTGGCAAACACAGTGCGCATCAGCAAGTCCCCATGTCTTCAGCATCGCGCGCGTCCGACCAGCTGCACGCGAGCTTTCTTTTCACGTGAGCCTATATCATGACCGCGCGATCCGCCACGGGGGACTTGTCCGGACCATGCGCGCCTTTGCCGTCGTTTTTCTCGGTCTTCTTTGTATCCCGACACTCGCGGCCGACAGTCCCGCTACAAGAGCGACTGCTTCCGCGCAGGTAGACGCCCTGTTCGCGCCGTTTCGGCAGGGAGTGCAGCCAGGCGCCGCTGTGCTCGTGGTTTGGCGGGGAGCCATCGTGCACGAGGCCGCCTACGGCTACGCGGACCTCGAGCAGCGCGTGCCCTTGACCGTCGACTCCACTTTCCGGCTCGATTCAGTCTCCAAGCAGTTCACGGCCATGGCGGTCATGCTGCTGGCCGAGCAAGGCCGGCTGAACTATGACGATCCGATCGCCCGGTACCTGCCGGAGCTTGCGAGTTACCCCGGGGTGACCGTCCGCAATTTGCTGAATCACACCGGCGGACTGCCGGACTATTACGACCTCATCGACACCTCCAAGGGATGGCCGACCAACGCCGAGGCGAAAGTCCTGATCGGCAAGCTGGCGAAGCCGGAGTTCGTCCCAGGCTCGCGTTACGAATACAGCAATGCTGGCTATGACATGCTGGCGCAGGTGGTCGAGGCAGCGTCAGGTCAGAACTTCGCCGCATTCATGCGCGAACGCATCTTCGAGCCGCTCGGCATGCAGCACTCTCTCATCTACGACACCACGAAACCGCACGTCGACCATCGGGTGCTTGGCTACGACCCGGACGGCAAAGGGTTCAAGCTGGACGACGAGCATCCGCTCAACGGGATCGTCGGCGCCGGCGGCGTGTTCACGACGCTGGGCGACATGTTCCTGTGGGACCAGGCGCTGTACGGCGAGCGGCTGGTAAGCCGCGCGACGTTGGATCAGGCGTTCACCGGCGCGGTCCTGAACGACGGCAGGAGAATCGACTACGGTTTCGGCTGGCGCATTGGCGAGTACCGGCACTCGAGGCGCATCGAGCACGGCGGTGCGTGGGTCGGCTTTCGCAGCCACATCGCGCGCCATCCTGGCATCGGCCTCACGATCGTGATCCTGGCCAATAGCAGCGGGTTCGAGGCCGAGCGCTACATCGATCGCATCGCCGACATCTATCTGGCAGCGATGGACGGCCGTTAATAGATCTCGCCGCGCGAGGACGCGAGCTTTCCGCCTTCCGCGCTCAGCGTGTATGCGATGCCGCCCTGCCCCTGCCACGTGCCCAGATCGAAGCGGCCGCCCGGCTTGATCCGGTAGACGGCGACGTTGCGCAACGTCAGCGGCTGGCCGCGTTCGCAACGTTCCGCGGACTGCGTCGCGCTCATGAAGTACGCGTACGGTGTCGGATGCTTCGGCGTCGCAAACACTTCCGCGATACCCGTCACCGGATCGATGTGAACTGCCGTCTCGCGATCGGCCGCGATCGCACGTGGATGGTTGCTCCAGCCGTCCTTCATCAGGCGGGCGAGCAACGTCACGGTACGCCCGATGCGATCGCGCTCGTGCAGATGCTGGTCGGTGATGATCTCCTGCAAGCGCGGCAGCACCAGGAAATCGCGCTCGAGCGTCAGGTTGATGTCGAAGGGATTCGCAAGTCCCTCGGGAGTCGTCAGGCTGTCGGGACCGGTCGCCGAGTACACGAACTCCCCCGCCACCGCCATGCCTGCGCTCGTGCCGCCGATCGGCGCAGGTTTCGCAACCACGAAATTGATTGCGTCCTGTAGGGGAGTGCCCTTCCAGAACCGGATGTAATTGCCCTGGTCGCCGCCAGCGATGAACAGCGCCTCGGCATTGCGGACTTTGTTCACTACGAACGGATCGGCGGCCGCCTCGCGACTGTCCACGACCAACGTTTCAACCGAGTCGCACTTGCACAGCTTGTAGATGTAATCGTCGTACTCGTCGTCGCCGGACGCGCGCAGCACCACGAAGTCGCCGCCGCCGCCGAACGCGCCCATGTGCACGTAGTTGTAGTCCACGTCGTCGCCGCCGCCTTGCAGGACCAGCAAGCCGCGCGTTGGCCGCTGCACATCCGCAGCGTTGCCGGTGACGTAGTAGCGATAGGGATGGCTTTCAGCGGCGGACGCCGTGAGGCACAAATGAAGCAGTACTGTGCACGCGAGACCGATCACCGCACGAAGCATCGTTGTCAACCTGTGAGGCCCAGTTCCACGTTGCGCAGTTTATGGATTTCGTCCCGCAGCCGCGCCGCCTGCTCGAACTCCAGGTTGCGCGCGTGCTTGAGCATCTCCTGCTCGAGTTTCTTGATGCGGCGGATGACCTGGTCGGGCGTCAGCGACGAATAGTCCGTTCCGGGCTCGGCGATCCTGCGCAGCTGCCCCCGCGGGCTGTCCGAATACGCGCCTTCCAGGATGTCGGCGACGCCCTTCTTGATGCCGCGCGGCGTGATGCCGTGCTGCTCGTTGAATTCCAGCTGCCGCCGCCGACGCCGATTCGTTTCGTCGATCGCGCGCTTGATCGAGCCCGTCTCCTGGTCCGCATACAGGATGGCGCGACCGTTCAGGTGGCGCGCCGCACGGCCGATCGTCTGGATCAGCGAGTTCTCCGAGCGCAGGAAACCTTCCTTGTCCGCATCGAGGATCGCCACCAGCGAGACCTCCGGCATGTCCAGGCCTTCGCGCAGCAGGTTGATGCCCACCAGCACGTCGAACTTGCCGAGCCGCAGATCGCGGATGATCTCCATGCGCTCCACGGTATCGATGTCGGAGTGCAGGTAGCGCACCTTCACGCCGTGCTCATCGAGATACTCGGTGAGGTCTTCCGCCATGCGCTTGGTCAGCGTCGTGATCAGCACGCGCTCGCCGCGCTCGACGCAGATCTTGATCTCCGACAGCACGTCGTCGACCTGCGTGCGCACCGGCCGCAGCTCGACTTCCGGATCGACCAGACCCGTCGGCCGCACCAGCTGCTCGACGACCTGTCCGGAGCGCTGCAGCTCATACGGCCCCGGCGTCGCCGAGACGAAGATCATCTGCGGCGCGAGCTTCTCCCATTCATCGAAGCGCAACGGCCGGTTGTCGAGCGCCGACGGCAGGCGGAACCCGTATTCGACCAGCGTCTCCTTGCGCGAGCGATCGCCGCGATACATCGCGCCGAGCTGCGGAATCGTCTGATGGCTTTCGTCGACGATCAGCAGCGAGTTGTCCGGCAGATAATCGAACAGGCACGGCGGCGGCTCGCCGGGCGCGCGGCCGGAGAGAAAACGCGAGTAGTTCTCGATGCCGTTGCAGTAGCCGACCTCGCGGATCATCTCGATGTCGAAGCGGGTGCGCTGCTCCAGTCGCTGCGCCTCCAGCAGCTTGCCGGCGGTCTTCAGCTCGCTCAGCCGCTCGTGCAGCTCGTCGCGAATCTGGTCGACAGCGGTGATCAACCGCTCGCGCGGCGTCACGTAGTGCGTCGAGGGAAACACGGTGTAGCGCGGCACCTTGCGCTTGATCTCGCCCGTGAGCGGATCGAACAGCAGCAGCGAGTCGACCTCGTCGTCGAACAGCTCGACGCGCAATGCTTCGCGCTCCGACTCTGCCGGGAAGATGTCGATCACATCGCCGCGCACCCGATACGTGCCTTGCGTCAGGTCGAGCTCGTTGCGCTTGTACTGCATGTCCGCCAAGCGGCGCAGCATCTTTCGCTGATCCATCCGGTCGCCGCGCGAGAGGTGCAACACCATCGACAGATACGCTTCCGGATCGCCGAGGCCGTAGATCGCCGAGACCGTCGCGACGATGATCGCGTCCGAGCGCTCGAGCAGCGCCTTGGTCGCCGACAGGCGCATCTGCTCGATGTGCTCGTTGATCGAGGAGTCCTTCTCGATGTAGGTGTCAGAGGAAGGAACGTAGGCTTCGGGCTGATAGTAGTCGTAATAGGAGACGAAATACTCCACCGCGTTGTGCGGGAAGAATTCCTTGAACTCGCCGTAGAGCTGCGCCGCCAGCGTCTTGTTGTGGGCGAGCACGAGCGTCGGGCGCTGGATCTCCTGGATTACGTTGCCGACGGTGAAGGTGTTGTGAACGAACAGACCGCCGTTGCCGGCAAAGAATGTCTCGGGGCCTGGGACCGAAAGATCGTACACGTAGGGATGATCGTAGCGGACGCGCTCCAGGCGGCCGACTCGCGTCCAGCGAACCGAGCACAGACGCGATAATTGCTTGAACTTACCCCACCAGCTGAGATCGGCAACGGGCTTGCCGAGAGCGGCCTGCGCGAACCCCTTGAGAAGCCGGCGCAATAGAGCTCGGCTGGGCTTACGACGCCCGCTCTCGATCATGCTGACCATCGGGCGGCAGCATTCTGCGGCAAGGGCGGCATCGAACTGACTTAGCTGCAGGTCCTCACGAAGTTCTCGGAGCATCGATGGCAGGATAGGAACTACATCCACGTTCGTGTCGGCGTTGCGTGCGCCGAACGCGCGCAACCGCAGTCGCTTCTCCGGGTGCTCGAAGCCGATGGCCTGTTCGTAGCGATCGAGCTCTGTCTTTCCCGAGATGACCACGTTCACATACACATCGCCAGCGTGATTCGTGTTCGTGGCGCGCTTGCGCGTTCTCCGTAGGCGTGCGTGTATGCCGAAGCGTTTCAACGCATATGCGAGATCGGAGGCCAGCGTCTCGCTGGCGGTGGTGGCGACAACTTCACCGTTGCAACCAACCGTGCCGTCGCCGTCGAAATAGGCACGTAGCAGTATGCTGAGCGAACGATTCGAGAGACGCGGCCAGAAGTCAGGCAACTGTTTGCTCCATGCACCGGTGCCGCATGTCTTCGCCAGCAAGGCAGTCAGGGCGGTCGAAGAGATCTGGTAGTCGGAGCTCGGACGTACTCCGAATGGGATGGCGAGTTCATGCAAGGCCCTCTCAATCCGCTCACGGATGACTGGATGACGGTTGGCCAGGATGAAATATCCTTTCGTAGCGCAACCCTCAGCGACGTAGTAACCGAAGAGCGCGAGAACTGAATCGGTCAGCGGCAGTTGTGCCGGCAATCGACAGGCTGGTCGCTTGCCACCAATGCGGATGCCATCGGTGGCCGCAAAGCCCGCCAAGCCTCTGGTGTCACCCACCAGACGAACGTAATCGCGCACGTTCACGCCACTGCCACGTATCCGCGTGCGAATCGCCGACAGTTTTGCGTACGGATCGAGTCCGGACTGCCTGAAGCTGCCGACGATGCCTGAGTAGCCACCCGCCGCCGCACACGCCATGATCGCAGTCTCGGCGAACACGGAAAGATCGGTGTCGAGTAGATAAGGAATGACTTCCAGAACGCGAAGATCTTCCTGCGCTGGAATTGCATCAGGCGCTGGAATGTAGTCCGAGTCGCGTACATCCTCGGTCCTTATCAACTCCAAACGACCTTTGCGGAGCACCCAGAGATTGTGATCACCGGTTAACGTGACCTTGCGCCCACAGCTCGTCGTCAATCGGAACATCTGTGCTGGTGCACGATGCCGCAGAAATGCCGCTACCGGAAATTGCCCGGCACTGCCCCGTCCAGGGTGGTAGGCGTGCGTGTAGTAGGCCGCTGGAACGCACGAGTAGCGTTCCGTCTCCCCTTCGCCCGCAAGGTCCGGAACGGACTCAATCAATCGGTCGATGAATGGCCCCGCGCGCACAACTCGTGTACGACATTCTGCGTTTGCACCCTCGACCAGGTACAGCGGATCGTCGTAGCCGATGCTCTTGCCGCTGCCCGTCACGCCGAGCAGCGTCTGGTGCGTCAGCCCCGAGCGCAGGCCGTCGACCAGCTGCACGATCGCTTGCGGCTGATCGCCGGAGGGCTTGTATTCGCCCGTCAGCTGGAATCCGGTTGCGGTGGTTTCGGTCATGAGAAACAATTCCCGCGTCGTCGACTCATCCCGCGGTGCCTCGTGAGTTTACCAGTTTCAAAACGCGTCCAGCGCGTCAAGCCCTCGCCCACCGTCGCGCTCACCGGGCGCGTCGCGCAGCTCAAAGCGGAAGGCAAGGACATCATCGGTCTCGGCGCCGGCGAGCCGGATTTCGACACGCCGACGCACATTGCCGACGCCGGCGTCGAAGCGATCCGCAAGGGCCACACGCGCTACACGCCGGTCGAGGGCACGGCCGAGCTGAAGGACGCGATCATCGCGAAGTTCAAGCGCGACAACGGTCTCGAGTATCAGCGCAGGCAGATCCTGGTTTCGACCGGCGCGAAGCAGACGATCTTCAACCTGATCCTGGCCGTGATCGACCCGGGCGACGAGGCGGTGATTCCCGCGCCGTACTGGGTTTCGTATCCGGACATGGTGCTGCTCGCGGACGGCGTGCCCGTCACTCCATATGCGGGCGCCGACCAGGGTTACAAGCTCACGCCGGCGCAGCTGGAAAAGGCGATCACGCCGAAGACGCGACTCTTCATATTAAATAGCCCCAGCAACCCCACCGGCGCCGCCTACACGCGGGCGGAGCTGCGCGCGCTCGGCGAAGTGTTGATGAAGCACCCGAACATCGTCATCTGCACCGACGACATGTACGAACACATCTACTGGGCCGACGAGCCGTTCGTCAGTCTCGCAAGCGTGTGCCCGGAGCTGTACGAGCGTATCGTCACCACCAATGGCGTGTCGAAGGCGTACGCGATGACCGGCTGGCGCATCGGCTACTGTGGCGGGCCCGTCGAGCTCGTGACCGCGATGAGCACGATCCAGGGCCAGAGCACGTCGAACCCGTCGTCGATCGCGCAGAAGGCGGCCACCGCAGCGCTGCACGCCGATCAGTCGTGCGTGCGCGAGATGAGCGAGCATTTCAAGCAGCGTCATGACTTCATCGTCGCGGGGCTCAACAAACTGCCCGGCGTGTCGTGCCTGAAAGGTGCGGGCACGTTCTACGCGTTCGCCAACGTCGAGCGCGCAATGAGCATCGTCGGCGTGAAGGACGACAACGCGTTCGCCGAGCACCTGCTGACTCACGGCGGCGTCGCGGTGGTTCCCGGCAGCGGATTCGGCGCGCCGGGACACATGCGGCTGTCGTTCGCCTGCAGCATGCAGACGCTCGAAGAAGCGCTGCGACGGATGGAAAAGACGCTGCGCGCCGCTCAAGCGGCGTAGCGATCGCTAGCGCCGGGGCCGCAGGATCGGTCGACGCCAGATTCCTGATTGCGACTGCGTCAGAGCGATGAGTGCCTTGCGCCATTCGCCGATCTGCGACTTGAGCTCTGCGAGCACGGACTGGATCGATGCCGCGAGTGCCCGGTCGTCGGTCGTGAGCAGCAAGTCGCAGTAGGTTCGAAAGTAGCTCGCATACAGATCCTCGTATTCGGCGAGCGGCCTTTCGAACAGCGAGTCGAACATCACATTCGATCCAACGTGGCTCGAGCATAGATAGCTCGCTGCACTGCGCACGTAGCGCCCATGCTCGGCAACTACCGCGCTGTTGTAGTCACGATGCGCAAGGAAATGCGCCATGATCGCCTGGCGCCGGATCCCACGAACCTGCTCGTCGCGCAGATACTCGAACAAGGCCTTGCGATGGATCAGCGACAGCGAAATGTTGAGCAGCTCGGCCTTCTGAACGACCGGCAAACGCTCGGCGGCGATGCGCTGCATGAGCGTCGCGTGCTCGCCTTCCCATTTTCGATAGTCGCGTGCGCTATCCAGCAGACGTGTTGCGACGCGCTCCTCGCTGGGCGTGCCGGATAGCACCGCGTCGGCGAGCCGGCGCTGCGATTCCTCCATGAGTCGATCATGCGTCAGGCGCCGAAAGTCGCTGCTCGAAGCGAGGTGGCCGAAGCGTTCGAGCAGCGTGGATGCCAGTCTGGGTCCCCCCTCATGATTTGACATGAGTCTCCCCGCCAGGTGTGAGCTGCCATTGCAGTGCCGGAGATGGTGACGCACAAGTGCCCTTTGGAGCATCCCACTTTCCACTACAAGAATGTGGAGCACCGCAGTTGCACCGCGATAACAAAGGACTGGTCGGTCGACCGTTGCGCCTTGTTCTTGGGCGACCCACCGACGGTCGCTTGAGGGATTGCCTTCCCTGCTCTGCGGGTTCGCGCTGGCAGAACCCGCATACATCCCAGCGTAAGGTGTCGCCTGCTCGCAGACCGATAAGGGACAGACGAAGGGAACCTCGATGCGCAGCCACGCGACCCGCCGGACCCGGCACTACGCCGCCCTGGACCGCCCCTTTTCGGAGTATGCCCTGCAGGTCTGGACGATGGTGGCGCGCCACGGCATGACGCCGGCGCTGGCCGCGCGCCGTCTCGAAACGAGCACTTGGCGCGTCGAGCGCATCGTCGTCGGGGTCAGCCGCCGCAACGCGAACCGCTGGTAAGCGCCGGATTCTTCCCGATTTCCTTGACACCGCAGAGCGCGATTCCGCAAAATCGCGCGCCTTCCGACCCTTCCTGCCGTTCCCCGGTAGCTCAGTGGTAGAGCGTTCGGCTGTTAACCGATTGGTCGCTGGTTCGAATCCGGCCCGGGGAGCCATCCGCAGACGTCCGTAGACGTCCACTGACGTCTGTAGACGTTCAGAAAATCGCCGCGAAAGCTGATTTCCAGGCTGTTTTTGTTTCCGCCGATGTCCGCAGACGTCCACCGACGTCCGCCTGCAGCCACAACTCTTTTGGGGTACGTTTGGGGGTATGCGACATCGCGAGTAGCGCGTACCCCAAACTGGAGATTTCGCCTAAGAAATTAGGGGTTCGGCGCGCTCAGTGCTGCGTGCACGATGCATGCGATTCGAATCCGTGTTTGGGATTCGAACTAGAGAAGCTCGACCCGGCCACGTCCCGAGTGCAGTGATTGACGGCCGAGAACGGGCGGAACTATCGTGATCACCACAGGACGCAGGCCGCGGTCAAATTTGAGGGAACTTGGACTGCTAACCCGCGCATAAATCAGGGAGGCGTCTGAGAAAAATGAAAGATTCAAAAGATCCCGCCCACCGGTATCGGAAGACCGCACTTAGACGGTGGATGTTCAAGTGGGCGATACAAACGAAGTCGGAGATGAAATCCAAAATCGCTCTGCTGCTCGCGCTCGGTCTGAGTGCATGCGCGAATACAGGTCCGGTGCAGATTGCGAAGGATACATACAGCATCTCGGCGCGCGTTCCATTTTCCGGTCCAGCTGGGGCGCGTGGCGACGCGCTGAAGGAAGCAAATTCATTCTGCGCCGCTCAGAACAAGCAAGTCTTGTTGCAGTCGGACGAGTCCAAGGAATGTGCCTTGCATGGTGGCTGCGGCGAAGTGGAAATCATTTTCATGTGCCTAGAAGAAAATGATCCTCGGTACTCCACTTCGCGCTAGGCGTAAGTGAGCATGCCCAACAAAACGCTGGTTCCGACTCACAACGGTGAAGCGCCGTTGCTCGCGGCACAGCGGCGGCGTTAGCCAACAAGAATGGGAAGGAGACATCATGGGGCTGCCAGATAGCTACACCCAGAAGCCCGGGGCCATTCCTGCGTACTTTGATGCCGTTCTTGATGCGCAGCCACCGGAGCGCTTCTCGATCAAGTTCTTGGAGAACCTGGGCTTCACCAGTACGAACGATCGGCTGTTCATCAGCATCCTCAAGGAGTTGGGATTCCTGAACGCAGACGGTGTGCCTCAGCAACGATACTTCGACTTCATGGACCGCAGTAGGTCTCGTCAGGTAGTGGCCGAGGGAATTCGCGACGCGTATAGCGATCTCTTTGCTGTGAACACAAAGGCGAACGAGTTGCCTGGTACCGAGGTGAAAAACAAGCTACGTACGCTCTACGCGGGCAAGAAGACCGACAACATCATTGATCGGGTGGCGAAAACGTTCGCCGCCCTATGCGAATACGCAGATTTTTCGAAGAATGCCGGCGAAACCCAGAATAAGACGCCGGAATCCCTTCCTGAGAAGAAGCAGAGCGAACAGAAGAGGCCCGAAGCAGGCATCCAGACGGTTGCACAAGCGATCTCTTTGGATTCGCTGCAATATCACATCAATATCGTGCTACCAGAAACGCGTGATCAGGGCGTCTACGACGCGATCTTCCGTTCTCTTCGAGAACATCTGGGTACGCGCCATGGATAACGTCTACTCGTTCATCTACCGAGGCGTTTTGACGGAGGAGGCTCTTGATCGAGTCGGACGAAATCGTCGAAAGCTATTTGGTGCAGAAGAGGCCCGCGATCTGCAGCGAACGTTGTCGTATGACTTGCTAGAAGCAGAAGCGCTGGCTGATGCCCAGCGGATGAGCACTGTGTATGCAGCGATTCATGCGTTTGAGAACATCGTCAGGCATCTCGTGTCGACCGCGATGTCGGATCACCATGGTGAAGAGTGGTGGTTGAAGGTGCCTGAGCGAATCCGCAAGACCGTAACGTCAAGAATGACCGAGGATGCCAAGTTTCGTTGGCACGGCGCCCGCGGTACTTCCGAAATGAACTACTGCGACTTCGGCGATCTGTCTTCGATCATTGTTACCAATTGGCCAGCGTTTGAAGACCTGCTGTCGAACATGGAGTGGGCCAAGGCAGTTCTCTCGACATTGGAGAAGTCGAGAAACACGACGATGCACGGGGGCGTCCTCGCCAAGGAAGACATCGAGCGAATCGGCATGAATATTAGAGATTGGATTCGGCAGTCAGGCTGAGTCATGGCTAACGTCACGACTCATAGAGGCGAAGCGACGTTGCTCGCGGCACAAGTGGGCGTTAGCAATACATAATCCAAACAGATGACCACATCGCGCAAGAAGTATCAGGTTTTTGTCAGTTCAACTTACGAGGATCTTCGGCCAGAACGGCAGGAGATCATGCATGCGCTACTCGAGCTCGATTGCATCCCGTCTGGGATGGAACTCTTCCCAGCTGCTAACGAAGATCAGTGGTCCCTAATCAAGGGTGTCATAGACGACTGCGACTATTACATCGTAGTCATTGGTGGCCGCTATGGCAGTTTAGGTCCGGAGGGAATCAGCTACACGGAGATGGAATACCGATACGCCATCTCCAAGGGCAAACCGGTAATCGCTTTCCTGCATAAGGATCCTGGGCAACTTCCAGCAAAGAGCACCGAGCAGACTGAGGAGGGCAAGAAGCGTCTCGAGGAATTTAAACAGTTGGCGCAAACCAAGATGTGCAAGTACTGGAGCACGCCGCACGAGCTGGGTTCGGTCGTAAGCAGGAGCCTGATTATGCTGCAGAGAACCCATCCCGGAATTGGCTGGGTACGAGGCGATCAGGTGCCGAGTGCCGAGTCTGCGAGTGAGATACTCCGATTGCGGGAGCGAATAGATGAACTGACAGCTGAGCTTTCACAGTCGGAATCTGAACCGCCGAAAGGGCTGGCTCACCTCGCGCAGGGTGATGACTTATTCCCAATAGAATGCAAGTTCACGAGCGCCGGGCCGCCTGATGAAGACGGCGATCCTACTTCGTACAGTTGGACATGGACCGCAAGTCCAACTTGGAACGAGCTGTTCTACGAACTCTCACCACTAATGGTCAACGAGGCGAGCGTGCCGACACTACGTACGCGGCTGACAACTTTCCTTGAGCATAAGCTGGAGCAGGCATTAAAGAACGAGGCATCGTTTAAGGGCCACAGTCAGATCAGGCGCGTTAGTTTCGCCGAGAGTAACTTCGAGACCGTTCTCATCCAGCTGAACGCACTTGGTTTGATCGCTCACAGTAAGAAGAATAGGAGCCTCAAGGATAAGGGTACTTACTGGAGCCTGACCCCCTTCGGGCAGACGACGATGAATCGTTTACGTGCGGTTGTCAGAAAAGATGGCCAATAGGCTCATGTAGGCGATGTGCGAAACGCCCGCGCCTGATGCCGCGTTGGGCCGCCGATTCTGGAGTAGAGACATGAAGGTCGAGGCAGGACCGATCAAACCAGAGCGCATAACTACGCCAATACAGCTGTTAGGAGCTTGGCTCGCTGGGTTGTTATCGATCGACGCATGCTTTTTGATTGCCGCGTCCAAAATGGACCAGGGGTCGTGGGAGTCGGCGGCACTTACGATAGCCGCAATCGTAAACGTGCCGTTGTTCATAGGAGCGGTGTTCCTACTACAAACAAGGTTTCGTCCAGAGCTTCAAGAGGACTTATTTTATTCTTCGTATCTAAGTCAAAAGACAAACAGAGTGGTCAATGTTTCTCAAACAGAGGCACTTGCGATTCTCGAAAGAAAACTTGAGAGCTTGGAAAAACAGCATTCTCTTGCCATGGAGCTCGCTACGAAACGGGGTGAGGCGCCGCCGATTTCTACCCTTTCGGTGGGCATCAATCACCATCTCGAGAATATTGATTCGATAGAAAAGAAACTTGTTGAGCTCGGCGTAACGAGCAGCTCTTTGTTCGGTACAGAAGAGCCGCCCAAAACCTCAAAGGTAGCGATGGCGAGCAACATTCCTCTGCAAATCAGAAGGAGCATGATATCGCTCGCCCACGAACTGGGATTCGAATACTACGGTCTCTTCGACCCAACGGAAGTTGAATTCTCCGAGGACGTACTCTTCGGAGCCTATGGGGAAGACCGCATCAAGATTTCGCTTGATAGCCAAGCTACGCCAGTGCAAGAGGCCAATTGAAAACTGACTCTAACAAGTGCATTTCGTTGGACTGGCGGGCAGATGCACCTTCACTCGCGAGTTCTTCACGGCGTTAGGAGTCATACGTGTCTGCCCTTCGCTTTAGAGGAGTCGTGCGCAAAGGTGTCGGCAGGTTTGCAAGGGAGCTGACACTGCCAGGAAAGTCGAAACTTTCGAAATCAATCCGGGACTGGCCGGAGACGCCGCAGCCAGGAACTCTGAATGTTCGAGTCGGAGGCTTTCCTGCCGAGTTCGTGGAGAACCTGGGACGGCCTGACATTCGACTGCTAGATTCCAGACGCTTCTCTCCCGAGGCGGAATTAGATTGGAAGGAAATCGGAGGTAATACCCTCCCACCAAATCCCGGACAACCTGATCGAGGAAACGCACAGGTGTGGCGTGCAACATTGACGAACTTGACCACTGGGGCCACATGCCTCTGCTGGGTGTTGCGGCGAATTGGCTCAGGGTTATCGGCAGATTTCGAGCTGGTTTCCGGTGAGAAGCTGAGGGACAGCTTGGAGTTGTCTGACGGCACGCTTGTTGCGCTTGAGATCGAAGGCAATTGGGTTGATACGTGACAGATCGCTAGAACGTGCTGAAGCAGCGTCGGTCTGCGAGACTGCAAGCACAGTCACGCCGTCGACTACCGCCGAAAACTCAGGCCTCGAAAGCCCGGGGTACGGACGGGGGTACTTAGCTCCTCCACGCATTGACCGACGTGTGCGTTCAAGAGCTTACGACCGCTTTCGAATCCGGCCCGGGGAGCCATCCAGATGTTGACTGACGACTGGCATCGCCGACGCCTCACTGATCCGAAAAGAGATCCCCAGCCACCCAGTCCAGTTGCCCGCTTGCGGTTCGGCTCAGACCGCCACTCACCACGCTGGTGCCACCCGCAGCAGTGTTGTCTGTTCCACCGCTGACAGTGCTGTAAGTCTCAAGCGCCTCATTTTGTGCACCTCCAGTCACCGCGCTCCATATCCCCGCAGCCAGGTTCTCCCAGCCACTGGTGACACTGCTATGGCGTCCTCGGGCTACATTCGAGCTGCCGCCACTGACGCTGCTGAAATCTCCCGAGGCGTGGTTTTGCTCTCCACCGCTCACGCTGCTGTAACGTCCGGTTGAGAGGTGCGCGTGTCCGCCCGTCACAGTGGCGTACGGACCTGTGATCACATTCTGAAAGCCGAACACGACTCCGCCTGTGCCGCCGTAGCTGTGCTCGTTGCCCACGATGAGGTTGTGGGATCCAGTCTTGAAATCCCGTCCCCAGATGAAGCCGGCCGCTACGCAATCACTTTCGGTCCGGTACACATAGTTGGAGCAGGTCAGGCCGCCCAGAATCACGTTGGCCCGGTCGTTGTGACCAATGATCAGATTGCCCACTCCGTTGACCGTCTCCTGTGTGCTGCCATTGACGATCTGCACGTTGGCACCACTGATGAGAACTCGCGCGTAACCGTTCGCATCCCGATCCACCTTTATGTGACGGGTCAGCTTGAACACGGGGTGGTTCTTCACCGCGGTGAGGTCTTCTTGCAGCTTCGCGATCTGCGCCTGCTGCTTGCCCACGGTGGCTTGCAGCTGCAGGACGATGCGTCTCAGTTCCGCGTTCGAGGTCCCGCGGTTGTTAGATACTGCAGTACTTTGCGCCACGCTTCCGCCCGCCCAGCTCATGAACAGCCCCACAAAGATCGCGGCAGAACGACTGAAACCTGATGATTGCGCGTTCATGCTGTAACTCTCCCTGGTACACAAGATCGATAATGCAGAAAGTGGAGACGGCGAATCGCGTGGTCTGCTGAGCGCGGCCGAAACTTACACGCGCTCGCATCGAGTCCGCGCATCCGCCCGACCGAACTACTCGAGCAGCCAATCACCATGCGTCCCTCTAGTGCTCGGGTGTCAGTAGGTAGTAATTGATGGAGTTGCTAGCGGAGGTGTCCGGCCGGCGCGAGTCCTGCCCTATCGCGACGATCTGCCCGCGGTTGTTGATGCGCTCCGCGCTCGCGAGGTGAACGAATGGCTCGAGCGGATCTTCATCGCTGATCAGATCGTTCAGATCGGCTGCCAGACCTCGGTGCCAGATCGTGGCGTCTGCACGAAATGTCTGTCCGGGATTCGTGACGCTGATCCCAACAACGACGCCGCGATTGTTGATGCTGCCTGCGCTGCTGTTCTGCTGCTCGCTAGTCAAAGCAGGAAGCAGCGTGATTTCGCCGTCCTTCCAGACATACGCGGTAACGTGCCCGAAGGACTCCCCCACCTTGGCGGCGAAGGAGGCGTTGGCGATCACCGTCCCGTGATCGTTGATGTCATTGCCGAAAGCCTCATCCGCACCTGGGGGTATGTCGATCTGCATTACGGTGTCGTCCTTCCATAGCAAAGGAAGGTTCCTGTCTGAGAAACCGAAACCCGCTACGTCACCGCGATTGCTGATTCTCGCCGCAAATATTCCGCTGAATCCGGGCGGCGCATCCAGCCTCGCGAGCACACCGCGACGCCAGACACCGTGCTGGCCGTCGCCCTGTGCGTCCAGGTAGCGAACGATGATTTGTCCTCGGTTGTTGATGTCGGCGGCCGCGATAAGACGTTCGCCAGAACGCGCTTGCAGAAAGACCAGCTGCCCGTCCCGCCACGCAACAGCAGCCGCGTGATCCGGCCCGCTGATGTCCATGCCGACCACCCGCGATCGGTCGTCAATGCCCAGGAGTATCACGGAACCAACTTCTTGAATCGCGCCGTCGTGCCACACGAATGAGCTGAACGCCCCGTTGTCGCCCACCGACATCGCAACCTCGCCCTTGTCGTTCAGTCCCCCGAGTCTGATCTCCTTTTGATCGTGAATCGGATCGAAAACCAAAGAAAAGATCAGGGCCAGACGGTAAGTTGTCGGCTGCTTGGCCGCTGCAGGCAGACTGCAAACGCACAACGCCAGCACGAGGATCACGCCAGCCAGACTGCGGCGCGGCATAGGCATCTCCCTTCCCAATGCTCCCATTTCCACAGTAAACAGCTCCCTGCAGACCTGTCACCGCACTCTCTTACGAGAGTAGGTACTGTGAATCTGCAAACCGCAGCTTACGCCGTACGAGTCGCTGTTGTTCTGTCAACCGACAAACGGTTCGGGTTGTGGCCTGGCGCCGCGACCGGGCGGCGCCACATCCGCTAAAGTAGGGTTGCGCCTACGTGGGGCGCTGCAAGTCTCGTCGGCTACAGGACCGCGTGCGCGGCTATGTCGACCGCCCCATACCGCCACGCTCCAGATATCGCTGCCACGCACTGCCTCAGCGCGTTTTGCGATCTCCTCGCTGCGTCCAGCTTCAGCAGATTTCAAATCATCGATCACTGTCCTACAGCACGCGTGTAGTCCCACACTTCTTCAACGGACCACATGCGACCTCCTATGGAACTTCCCCAGCTCGCCTGACGCCGTCCTAAGGTACGCCTAGCGCCGAAGGTGAAGAGGTCACGAGTTTCCCAATAGGTACTGCAAAGACGCGTCTTTCTCCAGGGCGCAAGCTGAGGGTATCGCTAGGGGTACGCGACTACTTTGCACGAGTCTTGTATTTGGCCGTTATTCAGTCCGCCAACGTCCGGCCAAGTGCGCTGGCAGCTGCGACTCTTTGGGGTACGTTTTGGTTCTCGACCGTCGACGCCTGACGATTTCCACCGAGCTCCCCCCGCGGCCACAATTTTCTGCGGCGTACTTTTCGAAGTATCTGAGATCGCGCTGAACGCGAACCCCGGCGTTTACTGCGGCTGAAGGTCGAAGTTCACGGTACTCCGTTGACCACCGACAACAGTGACACTGGTCGTGAATTCGCGGAAGCCATACTTGCGGATAGCAATCCAGTAGGTGCCGGGTGGCACCTGTGGAACTAGATATAGAGCACCGCCACTTTCTCGAACCAACATTCTCGCCTCGCACCCTTTTGAACGGTGAGTGGGAGCGCCAAGGTAAACGCGAGCGCGTTGGGCGTCCGAGCTCCCAGAGACAATCAATATCTCTCCGTTTCCGGCGCGGACAACATCATTCGAAAACGTTGCAGAGCAAACTACGTTGTCCGGCGGAGGTGGTGGTGGCAGTTTAGGCCCGAAGTTCACCGTGAATACCCCGGGTATCCCAACGCTCCCAATAGTTCTGCCGAGATAGATTTGCCACGCAACAAAGAGGATCAGCAGGATGAGACCGATGACGACCGGTTTGCTCTCGCCCGTCTGTCTTGAGACCCTGCGCATGGCGATCTCCCCTGCTAGCTTGGCACGCTTACTTGGTTCCGGCTCCCCGCAGTAGCTTGCCCGCCTACGCGAGCACAACAGCTCTTCCGCGCCCAATCCGAGAGGGTCGCTCAAATCGCATGTGGAATTATCCAACTCGGTCGCGCGACAGTTCGAGTAAGGCGAACATCTTGCGCGCCTGTCCTATGAGAATGCCAGCTGCGGCCTCGCGGCTGTCAATTTATGATGTGCTGGATCACGACGATCATTTCTTCCAGCTGCGCAAATGCTGTACTGGCCATACCCTTCGCCGTGTCGAGCGGCACAGGCGCCCACGACCAAACCCGCCAGTGCGCCCTCCACCTGAGCGATGAAACGCGTCGCCTGCATCCCGACGGCGCCCGAGCTTGTGTGGTAGGGAAGATTGTCTGCGGTAACCTTCAGCGAGATCGAGCCGGTGGTGATGATCTGCATCAATAGGTCCGGGCGATCCCGCCGCCGGTCGAACGCATGATCGCGGCAGGTGCGTGCCACGAGGGCAAGCGCGTTCAGGCGCTCGGGCAGACCTGCATCCATCATCGTCCTGAAGGACGGAACGCATGCGCGCGACTGCGTAGACGCCAAGAAACTCACGGTCGTTGTTCGTGGGGTATCGCTTGGGGTATTCAGCTCATCAAACACACTGTCGACGTGTGCACTCAAGCACTTGCGCTCGCTTTCGAATCCGGCCCGGGGAGCCATCCGTGGACGTCCGCCAACGTCCCTGGACATCGAGCGCGTCAGCTCGAGCTTCAGATCGATAAGCGGCTGATCCTTCCGCGGACGTCGCCCCCGCCGAGCGGGCAGCGGCTTTCGTTCCTGCGCCCGGGGCGATTCAGAACCGCCAGATCACGCCGAGCGAGGGTAGTCGCGGCAGGGAGCGGATGCTCTCCGTCAGGAAAATCGGCTCTTCGCTCTCATCATCGAGACCATACTCGGTACAGCACGAGTTACGATGATTCAGCGCATTGCTGATCTCGAAGAAGACCGTGAGCGAGGCGCCGCCGTCGAACTGAAACTTGCGAGCGATGCGGGCATCGATGTCGATGTATGTCTCGAGGCGCTGTGCATTCGCAGACGGCGCGCGCACCACGCCGCCCTCGTCCGTGGCAACGAATTCGACCTGCGTCGTGGGCCAGCCGCTGCGCCACAACCCCGCGAGGCTCAGGTCCCAGTACCGGCCTTCCCAACCGAGTCCGAAGTTCAAAGTGTGCCGCTGATCCCACCCGCGGCGCACGACCACGCCGCTGGACAACTCGTCTTGCGCGCGCGACCAGGCATAGCTCGCCCACCAGAGGACCGGGCGCGAGCGAACGCTGCGCAGAGAAGCCTCGATGCCCTCTGCTCGCGCGCTTGCCGGCGCGATGCGCACGCGATCGGGTTTCAGCTCCGGCAGGATCACCAGACGATTGAGCAGGTTTTCGTAGCGCGGCTGCGGATCGATGTAGCGCTTGCGATAGCCCTCGATGCGCAGATCCACGACCTCGCTGAGCGGTCGCTCGAAGCTCAACAGCCAGTGCTCGGCTCGCTGCGCGTGCGCAAACTCAGCGACACCGTCCGAGACCGGCAGCTCCTCGATGCCCATCGCTTGCACGAAGTGACCCCAGCTGGCGCGCAGGGACGCGTCTTCGCCGAGACGATAGAGTACGTTCGCGCGCGGACTCCAATGCCCGCCATCGCCGCTCAGAGTCGAGCGATCCCAACGCAAGCCGCCTTCCAGCGTGAGCGGCTCCGCCGCCTCGACACGCAGTGAGGCGTACGCTCCGTATTGATCGCCGCGCCGCTGCACATCCAGCGTGTTGGCGCGGCCCGCCTCGCTCTGTATTCCAGGAATGTCGAAGACGACGTCGAACTCTGCCTGGTCCTGGTAGCGATAATGTCCCTGGCTGCGGCGCCATTCTCCGCCGAACTGCAGGAACGTTGCGTCCGAGGCGTGCCAGCTCCAGTCCGTTTGCAGCGAGTCGATGCGGTGGGCGCGTCGATCTTCCAGAGACCCGCGCGAGATGCCCGGCTGCTGTGCCTGGCCGACGCGAACGCTCTCCAGCTCCGAACGAGCGAGCAGTGTCGCGCCAGTGACCGATTCGCGCGGATGAGCGTCCAGCCGCGCCCAATAGTAGCGATCGCGATAGCTCGCCCGTGCCTGCTCCTCCCGGTCCTTGTCGGCAAGCTCGATGTCGTCGTCAAAGCTCAGCATGCTTGCCGAGAGCGCCATCGAAGAACCGATCTGATGTCCGAGGCGACCGTAGAAATCCGAGTACGACGGCTTCCCAAGATGCGTGCCGCTCCAGTCGAGGACCCGATCCAGATTGCCCCGCCGGGCGGCCACTGCCCAATCGGCGCGCCCTGAGTCGAGACGACCCACGGCCAGCGCGGAGGCGTTGTACAAGCTCACCGAGATCTCACGATGCGGCGCCGTTTCAGCGCGCACGGGATGGACATCGATCACTCCGCTCATGCGGTCGCCGAAGTTCACCGGGAAGCCGCCCGTGTAGACGTCAACCGAGCCGATCAGCGAGGGGTCGATGGCGCTGAAGACGCTCTGGAAATCCTTGAGGTGGAACGGGTTTGCCAGCCGCAAGCCATCGAAGCGCACGAGCGTCTCGTCGGCTGCGCCGCCGCGCACGTAGAACTTGGCACTCAGATCCGAAGCAGCTGCACCGGGCAATCGAGCCAGTGTGCGCAACGGATCGTCGCCGACGTTCGGGGCGAGGCGCAGTTCCGCCGAACTCACGCGAGTCAGCGAAATCTGCGGCATTCGCACCCACGCGTAGCGGCTCGCCGTCACGACTACTTCCGTGACTTCCGGTGTCTGCGACGGTGCGGCGGCGCCAACGGCTCGCGTCGAGCGCGTCAGGGCGAGCATGCCGTTCGGCCCCTCCATGATCCGAATGCCGTGAGGCTCGACGAGCTCGTCGAGGATCTCGCGCGCGGAACGGCCGGACGGCTCGCGGATGACTCGCATGTCAGGTCGTACGAGGTCGCTGCTGTACAGAATCGGCAAACCACGGGCCTGCAGCTCGCGCAGCGCCTGCTCGAGGGACAGATTTGCGAATCCGGAGGCGAGCGCCGGCCCAGCCGCTGCGAGCAGCGACAGCGTCGCAACAACTAGCGCCTTGCAGTTCACTTGATCAAAATCGTTCCGTCGGACAGCACTTCATGTCGCAGGTCCGTCGTCGCCAGCATCACCTCCAGCGCTTCGAGCGGCTGCAGCCGCTGAATCGAGCCGTGCAGGATCGTCGTCGTGGCCTTGCGCTCGATCGCCGGGCTCGCATAGCGCACCCTGACGCCGGATTCACGCGACACCCATGCAAGCAGGACAGTCAGCGGCTGTTGGTCGATGTCAGGCGCCGACGCCAGACTGTGGATCCAGTTCCACTCGGGATCGTTGGGGGCGAATCGGGTACTCCTCACCTCATCGCGATCGTCGATACTGATCTGCTCGCCCGCGGTGCCTCGCAGGCGCAGTGCGCCCCGCTGCAACAGCACGGCCCCTTCCCTGACTCGGACTCGGTAGTCGCTGCCGCCATATCGCACCTCGAACTGCGTGCCGACATCCGTGACGGAAGTCGGACCTGAGACGATCATCACCGCGCGCTGTGCGACGTCGCCACCTCCGGTGTCCACGTACACCGTGCCTTGCCGCAGCGACACCTGTGTCTGAGAGTTCAGCACGACGTGCGTCCGGTCGGCGATGCGCACGGACACACCGCGGATCTGCAGCGCCGCCGCGCTCCCCCCGCGCGTCCGAAGCTCGCTATGCTCCGGAATCTCGGCCGTGCTCTCGTTCAACAAGGTCCATTCACCAACGCCTCCCGGGCGGACCTCCACCGTGCCGATCGCGCGCTCGACGCTTCCGACCATTGCATGCGGTTGCGGACGCGAGCTGAGCAGATGGACGCTCAACGCAGCGCCAATGCCCAGTACTGCGACACTCGCAGCCAGCGTCGCGATGGTACGAGCACGACGGGCGCGCACCTTCGCCCGCCACGCGGCGCTCATCGCAGTGTAGGCGCGCTCATAGGCCCATGGCGGAGGCGCTTCGCGACGTCCGCCCGCCTGGATCAGCGAGGCCAGCGTATCGCGGGGAATGGGTGCTGGGTCGTTCATGAGACTAGAGGCTCCAGTCCTGCCCATGTGCGTGGGCGGCAGCGGGCACGTCCGCCATGGCGAGCATCGCCTCGCGAAATGCGCTGCGGGCGCGAGACAGCAGCGACTCTGCCGCCGTTTCCCCTACGTTCAGGCGCGCAGCGATCTCCACAACCGCTAGCCCGTCGACGTACTTCCACTCGAGCACGTCGCCGTAGCGCTGGGGTAGTGCGTCCATCGTCGCCTGCACCAACCCCTGCAGGTCCGAGCGCCACGCCTGAACTTCGGGTTGCGATTCCGGCGGCGCTGCGATCGCCTCGAGTACCGCGCGAATGTGCGGCTCGTCCTCGAGCGGCAGCGCCCGGTCGGCTCGCCGGGTCTTGCGGCAGTAATCGATCAGCGTGTGGCGGCAGATCTGGCATAGCCAGGTGTACAGCGCCGCTTCGCCGCGGTATGTGTCGAGACGCTCCATGGCTTTGCAAAGGCTGTGCTGGACCACCTCGCTCGCTGCATCGTGATCGCCGGCGAGGCGTGACAGCGCAAAGCGATAGAGCCGCGGGAAAGCAGTATCGAAGAACCGCTTCATCGCCCGCTCGTCACCGCGCAGGATGCGCTGCGCCAAAGCAAGGTCGAGATTGGTCGAATCGTCAGTCACGGCCCCTGCCCGACGTCCACCAGTACTGCGTTGGACGACGGGCACGGGAAAATCCTTCGCGTCTCGCTATGGCTTCTGGCAATTCGCAGCCGTCCGCGGCGGCGTGCAGAAGACTCCTCCTTCCGTGATGGTCTGGTTGCCGCCCTTCTCGGTGGCCAGGATCTCCAGCTCATAGATTCTGTTCGGCTCCAGGTACTGCTTGGGCACCAGGAAGCTGGTCTCGTTTCTGGAGACGTCGGCGTCGAATGAGGTCTTGGTCTTGCCGGGCGGCAATACCGGTACCGTGACGTCCACCACCAGAACGTGGTAGCCCACGACCTCGACCGGCCCGAGACTGGGAAGAATCGGACGAGTCACCTTGCGCCACTTGATGAGCAGCGGCGCGTCGTGCGGCACGATGTCCCCGTCATCGGGCGCGGTGATCTCAGGACCGGCAGGAATCTTGTGCGTGAGCCGCGCGATGCCTTCGAATTCCACGCTGCCGCTGCGGCCTTCGAAGTCGTACCTGCCGGCAGGCCAGGAAGCGAGCAGCTCCGACAGCGGGATCGCTTCAGCGGAGGGATCGCAGCCGAGCGCATTCTCCAGATCGATGATGGGCGGCTCAACGCGCTCCTGGAAACCTTCGGTGATGTCGTGAGTGCCCTCCAGCCCGTCGACGGCGCGGAAGCTGTAGACGACGCGGTCATGCGGATCTTCGACCAACCCCTCGCTCACCCCGTCCGTGTCGAAACTGATCTGAATACCCATATCGCAGGCGGAGGAGTTGGTTTCGAAATGAATGTTGGTCAGCTTGAATGGCTGAGGTTTCGCTGCCTCAGCAGCACTCACCGCCGCCAGTGCGACGCCCGCGGCCGCGACCTGACAAATGATTCCAATGCGTCTTTGCATGGCGTTTGCTCCATTCCAGCCAGGATTGACGACAGTATTGATGTCTTGCTGTGCCTTAGACGCTGCGCGAGCGCGAATCCTTCGCCGGCTGGAAGATTCAGTCGCGCACTACGGCGCTGCCAGATACCCCGCGTGGCGACGAGGATGAGCTCGATATCGTCCGCAGCCGCGTCGCAGAACTTCACACTACGTTGGCGGAACTGCGCTACTCGCCCATCGCTCGCCCAGACGTTCGTAGCCTGGTGCTTGGCGATGTAGTCCTTCGCTGGCCGTCGCTGCGGATGCCGGTGTCGTGACTGAACTCATGGTCTCGCCCTCCTCGATCGCCGGATGACGCGGCCATGACAACACCACCGCCGGCAGTCGAGCTATCCCTCCATGGTGTGCCCATACGTTTGTATCGGAATACGAATGTGCGATGGCGCGCGCATCAAAACGCGACCATCGTTCGCGCCTCGGATTCGAGTGTGAATGCGTGTGCGCCGCGACCCGTGAGTGTATGAGCGCTTACCAGCTGATCGCAGTCGTCATGTTCCTGCAACTGGCGTTGACGCACGCTGCGGTCCGCGCTGGCACGCGCTCTCGCGGCGCCTCAGCACCAAGCGGCTCAATCGCGCGCTGACCGTTGCCGCATCCGCTGCACATGATTGAGCCCGCGCTCTTCAGCTAGGCTCACAACAAGTCTCAGAATTGAGTTACTGCGGCAGATACCATCTGCCGCTACTTCAGAGTTCAGATGCTCTCCGAGCTGGGGTATCGCTGGGGGTATTCAGAATCTTTTGCCGCCCGCGCGCCTGCGCGCTCGACGGGTTAGGCGCGACTTCGAATCCGGCCGGGGAGCCATCCGCAGACGTCCGCCAACATCCGCCGGCGTCCGGCGCGTTGACTCGCGCTCCACATATATAAAGCAGCTGATCCGTCTGCCAGCGTCCAGCTACGTCCGTCGGCGGCACGCGTACTTGGGGGCTATTTTGGATCCGCGTTTGCAGAGCCGTTATCCGCGTGGGTCTATTCCAGTCACGGCGGCCCGCACTCGAATCACACACAACATCGATCCACCCAGGGCTACAGCGGCAACTACGGCGACGGGCGTGTATGCGGCGCCGCTCAGCAACGATGCTGCTACAGCTGGACCCAGAGCAGCACCGACAGCCTGGACTGCAGGAGCGAGCACGATCCCACGTCCACTTCCATCGACGCTGGCCACGAACGAATAAAGGTAGGGCACTGCGAAAGCCCACGCCAAGCTGTACACGAGCGCCGCGATCGAATAGGAAATCGTGTCCGAGTGCATCAGCAACACGAGCGAGATGACCTGCGCGATGAACGCCAGCAACAAAGGGACGCGCCGACCCCATCGGTCCCCGAGGAATGCAGCACCGAGCGCACCCAGGGCGCTTAAAGCGAGCGCCACTGCGAGAATCGTTCCCGCCTGAGCCGAGGAAAGGCCAATGCCGACACCAATCCGCTCCACGTACGTCCACAGCGCGCCCAGGTTGATGCTGAATAGCGCCATGGCCGTCAGCGCAAGCCATGTAGCAGAGCGAGATACAAACTGCGCGCTCGAATCTTTGCGGCGCGTGATCAGATCCGTGGAGAGGAGCGCCAGCGACGACGCGCAGACGGTTGCAGCGAGGACCAGAAAAACCGCATCCGCTCCGTGCGCGGTCACGAGGCGCGGCAGGATGAACAACGCCACGACCTGGTAGATGATCTGCGCAGCAACCATGAGTCCGAAGTCACGGTCCGGGCGCGGAGATCGAGCTAGCGTGCTCATAGCGACCGAATAGGCAAGCCCACCGCCGAGACCGGACAGGAGCCGCACAGCCAGCAGCAACCCGAATACCGGTTCGTGCAGTGACAGCAAGTTACCGATCAGCGCAGCGAGCAGCCCGACGGCTGCAACGCGGCGACCGCCGAAGCTGTGAGTCCAGATGCCCGCCCACAGCGAGGCGAGCGCGAAGCCGAACAGATCGGCGGCCGCAATCAAGCCCGCCTCGCTGGCACTGAGTCCTTGCGCGTCGGCTATCGCGCCGATCATCACCGGCAGGATTGAGAAGACTGCGATGCCGGCGATGCTCAGCGCAATGGCTGCAGCAAGCATCAGTCCCACCTGTATGTGAACGTCACACCGTACGTGCGCGGCTCACCGTACAGGCGAATGCCGTTGCCGACGCCGTTGTCGAAGGCATCCGTGATGTATTCCTCATCCCCCAGGTTGTGCGCCCAGGCGGCAATTTCCCAATGGGTATCCGCTGCACCGAACGCAGCCCGTGCGTTCGTGAGCCAGTACGACGGCGCAGCGAGATACTCGAAATTCAGCGCCTCCTTGAAGACGCTGTCGGTGTAGCTCGCATCGACGCCAACGCTCATCGTGTACTGCCCGCCGACTGGCCACTCGTAGCTCGCCAGGCCGTCGAACGTCCACTTTGGCGCATTGGGCAACTGCTTACCCGCGGCCTGCGGACCCAGCTCGGAGACGAATGCCCCGAGCTTCGTGTCGACGTACCCTACTCCCGCACGGAGCTCCAAACCGCGGACCGGCTGCCACACCAGATCGAAGTCGAGTCCGTATACTTCGGCCGTGTCGACATTGTCGAGCTTCAGCACCGAGATGCCGCCAGTCGAGACTTGCACGAAGGTCTGAACGTCTTGGTAATCGTAGTAGAACGCAGCGCCGCTCAGTTGCACCGTGTCCCCCGCCAGCCGCGCCTTGAATCCGCTCTCGTAGGCCGTGAGCTTCTCGGAGTTGAAAGGCGCGAGCTCAGCGTTGCTGAAAGTGATTCCGCCAAAGAATCCGCCGCTCTTGAAGCCCCTTCCGATGCTGCCATAGACCAGCCAGCTCTCGCTTGGTTTGAAGTTGAGGCCGACCGTGCCGGAGAGCTCGCCTTCGTCGATGCGATCGTCGGTCGACGTTAGAGGAAACGGCCCGACGAAGCCCGGGTCGCAGCCAGGATCGAGAATGCAGCTCGCGCCAAGCGGATTCAGGTCAGTCGTGCCGCCGACGAACTCTCTCTCTTCCCATGTGTATCGCAGACCAGTCACCAGACTGAGTGCATCGCTGAGCGGCCACTCGACATGTCCGAACGCAGCAGCGGACTCGGTTCTCTGGCGCCAGTCGGTGGAAAGGATCGTGAGTAGCAGGTCGCTGCTGTCGAAGCGATTGCCGTCGCCGGTGTCCACCTGATCGTAGGAATAGAACAGACCGGCGAGCCAGTTGATCGCGCTGCCGACTGAGCTGAGCCGCAGCTCCTGGGAATACTGATCGATGTTCGCATCCCAGGTGGAGTTAACCGATCTGAACGGCGAGCCGTCGAAGTCTTCCGCCTGCTTGCGCTCAAGCGACTCATAGCCGGTGATCGACGTGAGTCGGACGGCGCCGAGATCCGCGGTTACCTGGACCGAGGCTCCCAGCGATTTGACATCTACCCTGGACAGAAGGTCGTAGTCGCCCTTGTACGGATCGCCGTCGGTATCGCTGTACCCGAAGAAGTCCACGCAGCCGGATGGATCGACGCGGCCTTCGAGAATCGGCTGGCAGACATCGAAGGTGACCGGATCCTGCGTGCCGAAGTGCTCGATGCCGTAGCTGTTGGAACGATCCGTTCCGCCGTGGACATTCAGCGTACCGGTTAGCGTATCGCCGGGCTGCCACTCGAGTTGCGCGCGCCAGGCGATTCGGTCTGCCGCGCCGAAGTCATCGCCGCTGATCCGATCCTTCGAGAACCCGGTGCCCTGATCCTCGTACTTGGCCGCGAGACGGAAAGCCAAGTCCTCGCCCAGGGGGCCGCCTATAGCCGCTTCGGACTCGAATGTGCGATGGTCCCCGTATCCCGCTTGGGCATACGCCTCGAAGTCGCGCGTCGGCTTGCGCGTGATGAAGCTCACTGCGCCGGCGGTGGTGTTACGCCCGTAGAGCGTGCCCTGCGGTCCTTTGAGAACTTCGACCCGGTCCATGTCGAACAGCTGGAAACCCATCATGGCGGTCGACGTAAGGAAGACTTCGTCCACGTACACTCCAGCGGTCGGACTGCTGTTCGCGTTGAAGTCGTTGAGTCCGACGCCGCGGATCGTCACGACCGGATTGGTCGCGCCGAGCGTGTTCTTCACATTCATGTTGGAGATGTGGCGCGACAGATCGTCGATCTCGTCGACTCTGAGCTTGGCCAGATCGTCACCCGTGACGACACTGATATCGATGCCGACGTCGAGCAGGCTTTGCTCGCGCTTCTGCGCGGTGACGACCACTTCTGCAAGGGTGCCCGTTTCCATGTCGGCAGCGGCGGCCGGCAGCGGCGCAGCGATCGTCAGGCTGAGCAGGACAAGTCGGATGTTCATGCGTTTCTCCGGTTCTTCTCGCAGAAATCACGAATGGCGCCGAGCGATTCGCTGACGGTGCTGGAAGCCAACCCCCGGCCGAGATACCGATCGAAGGCGCGACTGAACAGAGGCAGCGTGTTACTCAAGCAGAGCTTCGCCGTGAGGTGCGTGCGCTCAAGACGGCCGGGCAATGGCTCCAGCGTGTACGTCTCGTCGATTCGCAGGAAGGCCAGGGAAATGAGCGTACGCAACCGCACCTGCGGCACCACTTCCTGCGGCCGATCGACGAGCGTGGTGGGAAAGCCGAGCAACCGGTAGCTCCATCGCACACACTGCCCAGGCTGCGGATAGTCGGCCGGTGCATCCAAAGGAGCGATGATCCCGACATCCCAGACGACCACCGACGCCGGCTCGGTGAGCGCATGCCAGACACGCGCGCGGTCGGCTGCAATGTCCACGTGATGCTCGACGACAACGGTGGCATTGCTCACGCCTGCAACCCCTGAATCGCTCGCACCATGACCTGTCGACCACGCAGAAGTACCAGCTCGCGCCAGTCGTCGTCCTGCGGGTTGAACGCACGCCGCATGTCCTGCTTGATGGGATCGTTCAGATCCGGATGCGCACTCTGCCGATGCAGCCAGTTGTCGGCGCGAAGTGCCTGGAGCACGTCGAGCGTGGGAAGTGTGCCGAACTCGACGGTCACAGGGGTCACGTCGATGCCCGCGAGCAGCGCTTCGATGCCGGAGTCGATGGCGCCAACCATTCGTTGGTAACCAGAAGTCGCTCCGAAGAAGAGCGCACCCTCTCCCAGCCAGCGGCGCACGGCTGCGACTCGCGAATCGCCCTCTTCGATTCCGCAGATCAATTCACAACCGCCGTACGAGCCCAGGCCGGTGTGCACATCCAGCAGAATGATGCGCTCTGCCTGCATGACACTGCTCGCCAGAGTCGAACGCAGCAGCCGAATCGACCAGCTCGGTCCGCTCCCTCGATAGAAGAGCCCGTCATCATGGCTGCGCTGTCCCTGAGCGAGCGCATTCTCCAGGCACGTGCGCCCATGTCGAGCCTGAAAATCAGACAGCGTCCGCGCGCCGGTCAGTCGCGTCGCCTCGCTCCATTCCTGCGGACACAGCACGCCATGCAGCAACTCATAGTCGGGATTGTCCGGCGCAACTGCGTCGTGATCCATCAGGTTGCGGTTGACATCGATGTTCTGCGCATCGACCCGCCGGCACCAGGCGAAGCCATGTGGATTGAGCGCATGAATCAGAACCAGACCGGTGCCGAGAGGAAGCGGCTGAGTCAGCACGCCGTGCAAGGCGGCGATCTGCATGGCCGAGCCGGCAAATCCCTCGACACCGTGTGTTCCGCTGATGATGACCAGGATCTGGCGCGCGTCTTGCGGACCCACGTGCACGACATCGGTGAAGAGCGGGCTGCCGTCTGGCGACGGGCCCGGATGTCGATGGCTGGTGACGAGACCGCCTATCGGCCGCGCAGCTTCGAGCAGACGCTCGCGCGCCTCGCGATAGGTCGGAGCGAAAAACTCAGTCGGTCGCGACATCGTGACGCTGAATATAGTGCGGTCCTCGGTCCCCAGATTGTCACTATCGGCCACTCAATGGTTAAAATCGGCCATGGACGGATCCGGCTTTCCGATCGCACTCACGCTCACCCTGCTCGAACTTCTCGAGGAATGGGGAATCGACACGAGCGCCGTGCTGGCACGAGCCGCAGTCGCCCGCTCAGCGCTGATGCGGCCCGGCGGCAGCATCGCGCGCGAGCAGCACCTGGCCGTGATCCGCAGCGCGATGGAAGTCAGTCGCCGCCGCGACCTCGGATTGCATTTCGGCAAGCGCATCACCCTGCGTCATTACGGTGTCATCGGACATGCACTGCTGAGTAGCGGCACCATCCGCCAGGTGCTCGACCTGTTCATTCGCTACCAGCGCAAGACGGGACCGCTGCTAGGAGTTTCGATGCACATCGAGCGCCGGCAAACCATCGTCCGCCGCCACGACCTGCTGGCGCTCGGAGCGCTGCAGGAGTTCGCGGTCGAGGAGTTCCTGAGCAGCTGGGTCGCGGTGATCGCCTCGCTTACCGGCAAGCCCTTCAAGCCGAGCGAAGTGCGGGTGAGTTACGCGAAGCCTGCACACTGGCGTCAGTATGCGGCCGTGCTCAAGTGCCCGGTGTCGTTCGACTCGATGGCGGTCGAGCTGCGCTTCGACTCCGCATGGCTCGATCTGCAGTTGAGCTTCGCGGACCCGGCGACCGCAGAGCTTTGTCGCGAGCGATGCGAGCAGCTGCTCGCCCAGCTTGATAGCCAAAGCACGCTGGTAGAGGAAGTGCGTCGCGCGCTCATCGCGTCCCCAGGCGAATTCCCGGGCATCGAGCAAGTGGCTGAGCGGCTGCACCTGAGCGTGCGGACGCTGCGACGTAGACTGGCAGGGGACGGCACATCATTTCGCGCTCTCGATCGTCAGATCCGGCATGCACTCGCTCTGCAATACCTGCGCGCCACGGAGCTGCCGATCAAGCAGATTGCCTACCTGGTCGGTTATGACGACCCTGCCAACTTTTCCCGAGCGTTCCAAGGCTGGGCGCGCGCCCGACCGCGGGATTCACGCCGAGACGAGTGAGTCGGTCGTAACGGCCCGGGAGCCATCCATTAACGTCCGTAGACGTCTACTGCGTCCACACGCTAGCTCGCGCTGCACATCGAAGCGCCGCAGACGATGCTTCAATCTCGAGGTCGGCGTGCGCGTCAGGAGCGTTTTCGTACGGAGCGCTCGCAGCGCAAAGCGCGCTGCGAACGCTCGATCGCTTACTGAACAAGGCTGAGATTCACGATGTGCGCCGCGCCGATGCAGCCCTCGACTCTGCATGCGTCATCGAACGGCGAACCAATCAAGAGCAGGTTATTCGACATGCTCAGGTCGACGTCATAGAGGCCGATGCTGATGAACGCCAACGGTGTCAGCGCTGTCGCGGTACGCGTATACGCGAAGACGAAATCCCGTTGTGTCTGCATCGGGATCGCCGGTTCAGCCGCGGAAATCACTACGCGCTCCCCGAACATTGCGATTGATTTTCCATATCCGTCATACGCCAATAGCTCGTCCGGCGTCGGCCGCGACCTGAATGCTTCCACATAGCGTCCGGTGCCCGGCACGAATCCGTACAGCATGCCGGCCGCGATGTGATCGTCAGTCGTGGGCGGACCCAGCTCGCCGCCTTCGGGCGCGGTGAACGGCGCGCCGACGAGAATCATGTCGCGATCGATCGCCACCGCCGTGCCGAACCCGTCGGCCACTTGAACTCCCGCCGCGATCAGCTTCTGCCGCTGCACCCACTGGCCGCCGCTGTTGCGGCCGAATATGTAAGCGGCGCCCGGCCTGGTCCGCTCCTGCGTCGGCGCGCCCACGACGATGATGCGATTGTTCATGCTCAGCGCCGTGCCGAAAGCGTTAAAAGCGTTGCTGGAGGCACTGTCGGACGGCTGTACCCGCGCACGCTGGATAAATTTTCCGGTCGCGTCCTGCTGATAGATATACACGACGCCGTGGCTGTCCGGCGCAACGCTCGCGCCGACCGCCAACACACCGGCCTCGTGTTTCACAGCGCGCCCATACAATGCGTTGTCGGCAGCCGGCGGCACAATCCGCTGAGCCTGTCGCCAGACACCGTTGACACGCTTGAAGACGTATGCCGCACGGTTGCTGACGACGATCGCCAGGCCATCGCGGAAGGAAATGTCCCGGCCAAACTCGTCGCCGGAGGTTTTATCCGACGCTGTGAGTGTGCCCGTGCGCACCCAGCCGCTCGTAGTCTGCGTAAATACGGCGACTCGTCCTGTCGTCAGCGCGAACGGCATGCCGACGAAGGCGAAGCCGTCGCGAATGGCCACCGCCGCGCCGAAGTTGGTCGGTTGCGGCGGCGCTGCCGGCAGATAGCAACATTCTGAGTTCCGTGGTGCGAGTGTCTGGACCGCAACCTGCCGCGGCAAATCCGCGAGCACCGTAGGAGCGAGTGAAGCGAGTGCGATAGCAGCTGCAGCTGCCAAGGCCCGTGGCATGGGTGTAGACATGATGTACTCCCTGAGCGAGCTCCGAACCGTTACCGTCGGGCGACGGCAGGGACTAAACGGACGCCTACGCGTGCTCGGTCCATGTCCTACAAAAAAATGGGAGCAACTGTCGGCCGCGTTTTCACTGCAAGCGCGCGCGGCGTCGCTAGTGGCCTGATGCTAAGCACTTTCGTCGTGTCGCCCGCAAAACTTGCTGCTCACGGTCGGTACAACCATGCGGCAGACCGCCCGACAGCGGGGTTCCCATATCCGCCCGTGACCAGAGCGCCTCCACCTTTTACGGCGGCCACGGCCGCAAACTGGCCGGCGACTCGGGCACTTCCGCCTACCAAGACGAAAGCATTGACACGCGGATCGTAGATCTCGGCCCGGGGCGCGCCGCCACAAATCAGAACGGCACCATTCGGCAGCAGCAGGCTGGTTCCAGCATGCTTGTATCGGCCGAGATTCATCTGCGGGCCGGCGCTGAACGTCCCAGTGTTTGGATCGAACAATTCCGACGAACTATATACGCCGCGGTCATCGCGCTCGTCCGAGCCGCCCGTGATCAATACTCTGCCATCCAAAAGGAGAACGGCGTCGTGCTTGTGCCGCCGAACAATCATGTCGCCCACGCGAGTGAAAGCGCCGGTGTTGGAATCGTACGTCTCTGCGGATGCATAGAGCTTGATAGCCTCCGCTCGATCGCGGTGTCCGCCAACCACTAATACCCGCCCGTCCAAGAGGCGGACGGCGACGTGACTCTCGCGCGCTACAGTCATGTCTCCTGTGGGCACGAATTTGCCAGTGCCCGGATCGTAGAGTTCTGCGCTGGAAAGAAAATGCCAGTCAGGCCCCACCCCACCGGCGATGAGGACCTTGCCATTGCTGAGCAGCGCGGCCACGTGGCCTGCGCGAGCAGCAGCGAGCGAACCGGTAGCCACGAACGAATTCGAGTGCGGATCGAAGATCTCGGCGGTCGCGAGCGTCTTGGTTCCTGCGCCGTACCCGCCAGCGATCAGTACCTGCCCATTTGGCAGGAGCGTCGCGGTGTGGCTGTGACGTGTCGTCAACATAGGGGGAAGTGGCAGGAAGCGGCCGGCGTCTGGATCGAAGATTTCGGCACCGCGAGGCGATCCCTGTTCGAGAAATCCGCCCGCCACAAGAACTCGGCCGTCGCGCAGAGTCGTTGCCGAATGAGCGATTCGCCCGGCACTCATCGCTGGCGCGGCGACCAGCGAGCCGAAGGAAGATCGTTCACTCCTGCCCGCTTCAGCGGCGCGTTCACCGACTCGGTCTTGGCCACTGGCGCCGAAACTAAAGACCACACCGACACTCAATATCGCAGTTCCTAAAAAGGTGCTGCGCATAGACCTGTGCTCCGTAGAGATGCGATGTGCAGTCTGTCATTCCACAGATTTTGCATCACCACGCTCTGATGCAGCTCGCGGACGGCGGCTTGGCACGGGGATGTGCTGGAGAACCGAGCAACGTATCGTACGCAGACTCAGGAACAGAGCGGCTTGCTGATCGCTACATCCGTGCGCCACCCCAAGCAGGATGTCACGGCGTTCCCGCAGACCCTACCTCCATCACACTTTCAGCCAATCGATGAGTACCTGCGTTGGTGCGCCGCGTCGGCCGCGCCGCGCGGGATGACACCCAGCGCTGTTGCGCGAGCGAGCTGCTCAGTTTTGCGCATTTCGTCGCACTACATATTCCAGTGCATCGCTACAGTGCGCAGAGATCTCGATACGGTTGTCGAGCTCGACTTGTTCTGAAGGAATCCAGTGATGCGGCGCACCAGAATGCCCGGCATTCTTTTCGGCTGTCATGTCGTCGCCTGTGCGGTCGGCGTGATGCCGACGTGCGCGCGCGCCGAGAGCGATCATGAGCGCATCGAGAAGCTCGAGCAGCAGCTCGAGCAGAGCACTGAGCTCATCGCGCGGCTAAGCGCTCGGATCAACCAGCTCGAGCAATCCGTGCACGCGCAGGCTGAGCAGGTGAATGCACGCGAGCAGGAGGACGCTCAGTCGGCGGCGCGTATCGCCACCGTGCCTGCAACCCCCGACTCCGCACCGCTCCCTCCAGCCTCGGATGGAATCACACTGCACGCGTTCGCGGACGTCGGCTACGTGAATTCAGACCAGACGCTCTCGGACGATCGCGACAGCGGCTTCACGATGGGCAATCTCGATTTCTATCTCACGCCGCAGATCGCAGCGCGCGTCAAGTCGCTCTTCGAGCTCAACTTCGAGTACGAATCGGACGGCGGGCTCGAGGTGGATCTGGAACGAGCGCAGCTCGGCTACACCGTCGGCGACTCGCTCACCGTGTGGGCCGGCCGGTTCCATACGCCGTTCGGTTACTGGAACACGGCCTTCCATCACGGCGCGCAGCTGCAGACGAGCGTGGGACGTCCGCGGTTCCTCGAATTCGAGGATGCCGGCGGCATCCTGCCCGCGCACACTGTGGGCCTATGGGGTACGGGCACGCACCGCGCCGGCAATGGACGGCTCTACTACGACGCCTACGTGGGCAATGGAGATCGCATCCTCGACGGCGAGCTCGACTTCAATGCCGTCCGCGACGACAACGGTCAGACGGCGCTGGGACTGAGCCTCGGCTATCAGTTTGGACTCACGCCTGACAGTCTGCTGCTCGGCGTGCACGTTCTGAACGAGAACGTCAACGCTTATAGCGGCGGCAACCTCGTCAGCCGATCGCGCTTGCGGGTATACGGCGGGTACGCGGTGTATCAGCCGGACAATTGGGAAGGCATCGCGGAGTACTACCGCTTCGTGAACGATGCCCTATCGATGCAGGGCGCGCGGCACTCGAGCTGGAGCGGATTCGTTCAGCTCGGGTACGTATTCTCCGGACGCCTGACTCCTTACCTCCGCTACGAAGAGGCCATCCTCGACCAGAGTGATCCGTACTTCGCCAACCTCGCCGAAGGTCGCTCGTACCAGCGCGGCGTGCTCGGGCTGCGCTACGACCTCAATCCGAGGTCGGCCCTCAAGCTCGAAGTCGACCGCACCGACGAGACCCGCGATGGCGGCGAGCGCTTCAACGAATTGCTGGGCCAGCTGGCTATTCGCTTCTGAGACGTGCAATGCACGGGCGTCTCCAAATACTCCTCCTCGTCCTCGCTCTCGCGGTCGCAGCCGCAGCTTTCGACACTTCGGCGGCGGCCGGTGCGGATCCCGGCACCCGTGTGCTCTACGTCATCGCTCATACCGGGCTGCAGGTGAGCGCCAACGATGTGCAGGACATCTATCTGGGCGAGAAGGAGCTCGCCACCGGCATCAAGCTCGAGCCGATGGACAATGCGGACGCACAGCCCGAGTTTCTGGCGATCGTGCTGAAGATCGATGCGAAGCGCTACAACGCGCTGTGGACGAAAAAGAGCTTCCGGGACGCGCTCAATCCACCGGCGATTCGCGGCGGCGATCTCGATGTACTCCAGGCGGTAAAGCGCACGCCAGGCGGAATTGGCTACATCAGCAGTCCGCCGGTGGGTGTCACGATCGTCGCGAAGTACCCGCTCTGAGCACTCCCTTGCAAGCGACGCCTTCATTCTTCGCGACCCGCTACCGCACGCTGGTTGTGGTTCTGCTTGGCGCCGCCTCATGTTGCTCGCTGGCCTGCCAGCAGGCGGTGGCCGAAGCACGCTCGCTGTACGCCGAACCGTGGAAGTGGATCGACGATTCGGGTGAGCAGGTCGCTCTATCGCGCTGGCGGGGATCCGAGGTGCTGCTGACCATGGCGTACAGCAGTTGCCGCGCCACCTGCGCGCTCACTCTGCGCACGCTCGAGTCGATGCAACGAGACGCGGATGCACGCGGGCGCGCGGTCGAGATCATAGTTGTCTCGTACGATCCCCACACCGACACGCCGGAGGTCTGGTCCGAGTACCGTCGGCGGCGGCACCTGGATCGGACCAACTGGCATTTCCTGAGTGGCACGCCGCAATTCACTGCGCAGTTGGCCAGCACACTGGGTCTGGGCGATTTCTGGTCTGCGGACCGACACATCGTGCACGATTTCCGCATCGTTCAGCTCGACGGCGACGGGCGCATTCGCCGGGACGTGCGCTGGGGATACGGTGCCAGCGAGGTGGCGCCGTGATCCGTGTTCAGAGCCTGCGCGTCAGAATCGTTCTGCAATTCGCGGCGATCCTGGTTCCCCTCACGACGCTGCTCGGCGTCCAGGCAACGCTCGATGCGCGCCGGGCTTCCGCAACCAGCAGCGCCCTGCGCCTGCGCCAGATCGCTTTGGAGGCGCGCAACAGCTACACCACCTTCCTGAATGGCGTGGCCGACGCGGTGGACAGCGGTCGAGTGAGTGCCCACGCGCGCAATGCGCTGCATGAAAGTGTCCTGCAGCTGCAGCAGCAAGGACGACTCGATCACGATCCAAGCGTCGCCTCGAACCTCGCGCTCCTCAGGTATATCGAAGCGCGTGTGACTGCCGGGTCGCCGCTCTCCTCAGTAATGGCCCTGCGAAGTTCCATCAACCAGGCCGCGCACGACCTGGCAGCGAACGACAAGCGCCATCAGCAGCTGCTCGACGCCGACATCACACGAGGAATCGCGGAGACGCAGCGGCAGGCGCTGCTCGTCACCATGGCGACGATCGTTACGCTCCTCACGGCGGTCTATTTCGTGCGGAGCATGGTCGTAGGACTGACGCGGCCGCTCGACCGCGCCGTTGCCGCGGCCAACAAGATCGCGGGCGGCACACTCGCGGAAGATGCGGAATTCACCACCGAGCAGGATATCGGCAACCTGCTCGCCTCGCTGCGCCGAATGAACCAGAGCCTGCAGGAATACCGTCGCGAGGTCGACGCTCACCGACAGGGCCTGGAAACCAAGATTGCCGAGCGCACACGCGAGCTCGAGCAAGCCATGCGCGCGGCGCAGGAAGCGACCAAGGCCAAGTCCGACTTCCTGGCGAACATGAGCCACGAAATCCGCACGCCGATGAACGGCGTGCTGGGGATGACGGAGTTGCTGCTGCAGACCTCGCTCGAGCCGCTGCAACGGGAATTTGGCGACACGATTCGCTCCAGCGCGACCGCGCTGCTCGCCATCCTCAACGACATCCTCGACTTCTCGAAGATCGAAGCCGGCAGACTGGACATCGAGCAGCTGCCGATGGACCTGCGCCAGTGCGTCGAGGATGTCGGCTCCGTGCTGGCGGCGCAGGCGCAGGCGAAGCGCATCGACTTCATCGTGAACGTCGATGCGACGCTCCCGGAGCGGGTGATGGGCGATCCGCATCGCCTCCGGCAGGTGCTCTTGAACCTCAGTGGCAACGCGCTCAAGTTCACCCCGCCGGGTGGCGAGGTGGTTGTCGAAGTGCTCGAGGTGCGCGACGTGGACGAGCGCAGCATGCTGCACTTCGAAGTGCGCGATTCCGGTGTAGGCATGTCGCCGGACGTGGTGGCGCGGCTCTTCAAGCCTTTTACGCAGGCCGATGCCTCGACGACGCGCCGCTACGGCGGCACGGGCCTCGGACTGTCGATCGCACAGCGGCTGATCGAGCTCATGGGTGGACGCATCGAAGTCGCGAGCACGCCGGGACAGGGCTCGACGTTCTTCTTCAACCTCCCCTTGCGGGTCGCGCCCGCCGCAGACATCGCGCCGGCAGCGGTGAGCCTCGCGGGTGTGCGTGTGCTCATCATCGACGACAACACGACCAACCGGCGTGTCGTGCGTGGCCAGCTCGAATCCGCGGGCTGCCGCATCAGTGAGACTGCCAGTGCCGATCAGGCGCTCGAGCTGTTGCAGGCCGCGACGGCGGCGAAGGATCCGATGGACGTCGTGATCGTCGACGATCAGATGCCGGACTGCGATGGCGTGACACTGGGCACGCGCATCCGCTCCGCGCGCGCCTTCGATCACAGCCAGCTCATTCTGCTCACTTCTCTCGAGCAGTCGAGCAGCACCGAGCGCCTGGACGCCATCGGCTTCGCCGGTTACCTGATCAAGCCCGTGCGCGGGCGCGAGTTGCGCAGTTGCGTAGCGCGCGTGCTCGAGAGTCACACCGCCACCACCACCGGCAGTATGCCGCGGCTCGTGACGCGCAGTTTGCTCGCCGGCGAGCAGGGCGTGCCCGTCTACGAGGGCAAGGTGCTGGTGGTCGAAGACCATCCGGTGAATCAGGAGGTGGCGCGGCGTTTCCTGCAGAGGTTGGGTTGCGAGGTCACGGTCGTCGGCGACGGTGCGCAGGCCGTCGCCAAGTGTACCGAGCATCGCTTCGACATCGTCTTGATGGACGTGCAGATGCCCGTGATGGATGGACTCACTGCCACGCGTCAGATACGCGCGCGGGAAACGGCAGGGCAGCACGTCCCGATCGTCGCGCTCACCGCCAGCGCGATGACGGACCAGGTCGAGAGATGCATGGCCGCGGGCATGGACGCTTTGCTGGCCAAACCGCTGGAGTTTGCCAAGCTGCGCGACGCGCTGTTGAAGCACGGCGCACGTCTGTCGTCGGGGCCATCGTCACCCGCGCCGCCGCTGCGTGCGGAGAGCCACGGCCGGCCACCCAGCGGTCCAATCGACATAGCGGAGCTGAATGCGATGGCGGGCCACGACATGCCGTTCGTCGAGCAGTTGTGTCGCGCTTACGTCGCGACCAGCAGCGAGATCGGCCGAGGTCTTGCTGAAGCACTCGTCCGTGAGGACCGCGCGGCGCTCGCCTCGCTCGGTCACAAGTTGAAGGGTGGCAGCCAGGCGGTGTTCGCCGCGCATTTGACCTCACTGGGTCTGCAGCTCGAACGCAACGCGGCCGTCATGACGATCGCCGAGATCCAGGCGCACCTGCGCGCGATTCGCTCCGCACTCGATGAGTGTGCGGCTTACGTAGAGACGCAATTCGCGACCGCAGCTCGCGATCCATCGGAACTGGCCAGCCAGCGCTAGTCGACCGCCTTGTCAGCCACGGCCGCTGGGGGCACAGAGCTCGTCTGAGGTTCCGATGAGTTGTCCGCCCCACAACTTACAAGCGCTTTCGAATCCGGCCCGGGGAAATTCAATAGGGGCATGAGCGCAACTCATGTGGGAGTTTCAATCCCAGCGGCGGGTCAAACGGCGGTTACGCGAAGACCGTCCGGTCCGTAAGGGAGCACAGCGCTCGTGTGAGGAGCGCTGTGCCCGAGGCTGTCGATCAGAATCGTTGCGTGAAGCCGACGAATGCCTGACGTCCGAGGATGTCGTAGGTCGGAAAGGTGTTAGGCGAGCCAGTGCCTGACACCTCCGTCGAGATCAGCGGCGGGTCCTTGTCGAGAACGTTGTTGATACCGACGCGCACCGTGCTGCCCTCGCCGAAGCTCCATAGCGCCGACAGATCGATGTAGCTGACGGACGGCAGCCGCCTGTTGAACGAGTCGAAGCTGCCGTTGTTCAGATCCGGGTCCGAATCGTTCGTGTCCAGTTTCGTGCCACCGATGTACCGCCAGTTCAGCGACAGCTCGACGTCCCACGGCGACAGCCAGCTCATGCGCAGGTTGTGCCGCCAGTCCGGCGTGATGACGCCGCAGATCGTGCCGAACAGGCCGGTGCAATCGAAGCTGCCTGCACCGGGGGCGGGTGTCGTCGTGGACTCCAGCACGGTCGCTCCATTGAGCGCGAACGCGAGTGAGCCCCACCGATCGCCCAGTGGCAAGCTGTAGGAGAGCTGCACGTCGATGCCGTTGAGAGTCACCTGGGCGATGTTGGTTGCGGTCTGCAGGATATAGCCGCCCGTCGCGACGCTGGCCCCGGTCAACGCCCCGAGCGGCGTTCGCACGATCTGGCTGCAATAGCGCGGGTCTGCGGTATCGAGACACTGTTGGAACAGGAAAGCGCCAGGGATCGAGCCGATTACATCCTCGACCTTGATGCTGTAGTAATCGAGGCCCGCAACCAGCCCGAGCTGAGGGGCGGAATACGTCATACCGATAGAATAGGTATCCGCCTGCTCCGGCTTCAGCTCCGTATTGCCGCCGATCACCTGACCGCACTGGTTGGAGATGCATTGCGGAATGGTGTTGGTGCTGCCGCCGTTGCCGTACTGTGCCGCAGTGACGCCCGTGTGCATGCAGTCTTCGAGTGAGCGCGTGGCAGGCGATCCATTCGGCTGCCGGGCACACGGATCGACGCCGAGGAAGCTCTGTTGGCCATAGTTTGGCGGGTTGAACAGCTCGATGATGTTCGGCGCCCGGATGGCATGCTGATATGAACCTCGGAAGCGCAGGTCCTGGACGGGTGCATACTGCAGCTCGAACTTGTAGGTGTCGACGCTGCCCGCGGTCGAATAGTCCGAGTAACGATAGCCGCCGTCCGCCACGAGATCGTAGATTCCGGTCCTGCCCTGAACCAGCGGCACGCGGATCTCAGTGAACGCTTCCTTCACTTCGTAGCCCTCGTCGATGGTCACCGACGCGCCAGAGAAGCCCGCGAGATTGCCGGACAGCTCGGCGGCATCCGGTTTGAACGACAGATCTTCGGCCCGATATTCGAAGCCGACATTCAACGCCACGCCATCATCGGCCGTCGGAAGTCTCACGCCATAGTCGGCCAACTCGCCGGTCACATCGGCATGCGCAATCTTCTGCGTGACGGTGCCGTAGGCGGACCCATCCGTGTAGAGAAACGCCAGTTGTTCCGGCGTGACCCCGCCGTCGCGGAAGATGTTGAAGGGCACACAACCGGCATTCCCGCTGATGCACACCGGGTTGGCTGCGGTGCCGGTCGCCTGCAGCCCGTCCGTGATTGCAGCGAAATTCAGGTAGTTCGTATTCGAGTTGTAGAGCGACGTGTAGTAGTACTGGCCGTAGGCATCATAGCGCCAGCCCTTGCTCAGATCGCCGCGCAGGCCCACCACGGCCCGATAGTTGTCGTGCTCGAAATCAGCGAGGCGCCCGCCGCCTTCGATGTTGCGCCGTCCGATGTTGATGTCGGCGCTCTGCGATCCTGGATTCGCCTGGTCCGCGGCTATCTGAGCTGGCGTACACAGAATGCCGCGCTGCTGTTCGCTCAGCAGCGGATTGCTGCAGTTGACGGAATACAGGCCGGAAGGGTTGTAAGGATTCGAGTTGGTGAACAGGCCCGACGGCGCGACGACGACACGCGTGCGGTCGTTCATGAACCCGAACTCGACGTACGGATCGAACAACTCGCTCATCTTCACGTGCGCATTGAAGCCGCCCATGTAGCGCTGATTGTCGCGGAACATGTTGACGTAGCGGTTGGAGTTGAACAGGGCCGGCGGGCTGGACCCCTGCTGCGGCCAGGGCTGAAACTGATCCCCCACGACCGTGAATGCGTCGCCGGTGCTGGCGAGGATGAAGAGGTTCGAATTCGCCGAGCCGCCGCACGCCGGAGTGCCGTCATCGTTCAGCACCAGCTGGCATCCCGCAAAATCGATCGCGGAGCCGTTGACAGGCTCGGACGACCGGTACACGAGATAGCCGGTCACGTTGCCGTTGCCATCGGCGAGGTTCGCGCCAGCCGTCAGCGAAACGGAAATCGTGTCGCCGTCGTTCGTGTTGCGGTCGTTGACTTCCAAGCCCGCCTCGTCCGCGAGTCGCTGGATGAAGTGGTTGTCGTTGCCGCGTTGGAAGACGCCATACTGCGCGTCGAGCTCCAGCCCCTCGAAATCGTCCTTGAGGACGAAGTTGACAACGCCGGCAATGGCGTCGGAGCCGTAGACGGCGGAGGCGCCGCCGGTGACCACGTCGACACGCTCGATCAGCGGCACCGGGATCTGATCCAGGTCGGCAGAAGGATTGGGGTTGCCGGTGTTGGCGTCCGCCGTGCCAAGACGCCGGCCGTTGACGAGGACCAGCGTGCGCTGCGGGCCCAGGCCGCGCAGGTTCGCTGTCGCAAGACCACCGGGCGTGCTGAGCGAATTGGATGTGTTCGAGAAGTCCGTCGCGGAATTGACGAGCACCTGTGGAAGCTGATTCAGGACGTCGATCGCATCGGTGTGCCCACCCTGCTGGATCTCCTTCGTCGTGACGATCTGAATGGGACTGGTGCTCGTCAGGTTCGGAGCAGCGATGCGCGAACCGGTAACGATGACCTCCTGGATGAGGTCAGGTGGTTCCTGCGCGTAGATCGGCGCGGACAACGTCGCAGCGCTGGCGAGTAGCGCGGCGACGATACCGCGCCGGCTCGATGGATGGCTCCGGATACGCCTTGTCATAAGCCTCGTCTCCCTTGTCTTTGATGTAGTCGGCGCGCCAGCGGGCCCGAGAGGCGCTTCGTGTGCACCATGCGGCCGCTTAGCCTTGCGAAAACAGTACATCGCCAGTGAAGGAGAGATGTCGCATCCGCTGCCGAGTTGTCTGCCATCCATTGCTGAGTTTCCGTCCATTCACTGCGCAAGATTGGTTGCCGCCAATCTTGCGCAAGTGACGCAACTTCACGTTGCAGTTAGCGAGCGGAGGTGCTCGTGATCCGTCGCCCTCGAGCGACGCCAGTGGGCGACCATTGCCACGCGCATCGGTTGGTCACGACGAGCGAATTGGTCAACGCTCGTGTCAAACGACCGCCGCACAGCTAGTCGTTCAGTCCTTCCGCTTTTCTGGCGGCTTGAACTGCCGGGCGTGCGCGGATGCGTTCATACAAAGCCGTGACCTTGGGGAATCCGCTGAGGTCGACGCCCAGCTTCTGGCGCCAGCTCAGAATGACATAGAGATAGGCATCGGCTACCGAGAACGTCTCTCCCAGCAGGAACGGCTTGTCGCCGAGCCTGTCTTCGATGAATGAGGTGCGCCGCGCGATATTGTCCTTGGCAATCTGCTTCATCGCATCGGGTGCGGACGGATTGAACAGCACGGAGAAATTTTTGTGCAGTTCGCCATTCAAATATCCCAGCCATTCTTGCAGTCGCAGACGCGCTCGTGTGCCCGCAGGCGGAGCAAGGTTCGCGCTCGGATTGAGGTCGGCGATATAGGGGAGAATCGCCGTGTTTTCCGTAAGAATCTCCCCGTCCTCGAGCTCGAGGGCGGGAACGTATCCCTTCGGATTTACGTCGGCATAGTCTCGCCCGTCAGGCAATTTCTTGGTCTTGCGGTCAACCGCGACAGCCTCGAACGTTGCTCCGGCTTCAATCAACGAAATGAGGGAAGCCAGCGAACACGCACCCGGCAAATAGTAGAGCTTCATATGTGGACCCTAGGTGTCGGGAGATAGAATGCGCCGCATGCTGGTACGGTTTCTGGCGCTGCTGATTTTCGCCTCCGCGGCACGCGGGGACGAGCACACGCTCATGAGCTGGGATGGGGTGGAAGTCATCACGAACGACTTCGACATCATCGGCCGCGTGCGAAACGCGGCGAGGCTGCCGCCGAGGACGCTTCTGGACTTCACCGACCCCGCCTTTCCGACCGTCTGCAAGCGTGTCCAGGAGGAGCTTGCGTTCTCCAAGGTCGTTTGCACGAATCTCATCGGCGCAAGGCTCGCGCCCGAGGGGCCATACACAGCTGTGTACATCGTGGAGCTGGACATGCCCGATCGCAAGCCACGCGTGTGCCCAAGCGGCGACTCATTGCCGGAAGCGCTCATGAGCGCCTTGGAATCAGGGTACCCTGAGCGCGCAGATGTTGTCGACGGATCGGTGGTGCGCGAGTTCGTGAACGAGAAGAATTATCTCGACTACGATGACGCCGGGCTCAGTGCTCATGCGGCCAGGCTTCATGCGGCGACCCAACATTACAAAGACGAGCTTGCAGCGGCCGTCGGCAGTTGCGAGCCGTCACTGCGCATGAGCGCCTTCGACTTGCTGAGATTCGTCGGCGAGCCGCAGCGCTTCACCGGTCTCGCGGGAGATCACATCAACGACTGGGACCTGGGTGTGGCGCAGGCGGCAAATGGCTTCCTGGTGACGTTCGCAGAGTTCGTGCCGGCGGCGCAAATCCCCGCGCTCGCGAACGAAGCATGCAAGGGCCTGCGAGAGGGCGGGTTCTTCGTCCGCAGCAATTCGTTGATGCTCCTGAATTCATGGCGGAAGAGCAAGCAGCTCTCCTTCAGCCAACTCGCAGCCGGATGCCAACGTCAGGTGCATGAGATCGCCCGCACGAGCATCGCCACCCAGATCGCCGTTCCCGCGCGAGAACTCGTCAATCAGCCCGCCCAATAGACGTGCGTGCCGGGGTAACAGTCGGGAGTCCGGCGGGTACATGCCCAATGATTGAGCGCCTGACGCATTACGACATGCTGCGCGACCGGGACCAGCCGATCCTGCTGCTGCTGTCCGATGTTGTTCGATTGTTCGATCAGGGCTTGCTAGTAGTCGATACGTTGCGGCAGCGCTAGGTGTGCCCAGTGATCGATCAAGGACGCGCTTGAAGGAAGCGGTACGATGAACATTCAGTGTTTTCGATCGAGCACCACCAGTGCGGCGTCACTGGCCATGCTCCTGCTGTGCGCGGCCACAACGGTGACTGCCATCGCAGACGAGCAAAGGGCCTCGGACGAAGTTCGCGAAGTAGCCGGCGGAACCGCGTCACCGCCTCAGCGAGTGGAATCCCAGAGTGTGGCGACCCTCGCTCAACGCCGTGCGCAAACAAGGCAGACGCATCCCGAGCTCGGACTGGCCCTGGGGCTCGATGCGGAAACGCAGGAGAGGCTCGTTGACCTGCTCACCGAGCCGCAGATGAAGGAACTCGAACGCGCTATCGAGATGCCGGGACCCTGGCTCAAAACCGGTCTTCAGGCGCGGCTGGATGCGTGGAATCGACAACTCGATGCATTGCGGTCGCTCCTCGGCGAGGCCGGGCTCGAGCGCTACCAGATCTATTTCGCAACAATCAGCGAGCGCAGGCAGGCGAACCTCCTCGACTTGCGCCTTGCCCCCAAGGACAGGTTGGACGCTAAACAAAAGGACAAGCTGATCACGCTCTTTGCCGAGGACGGCGAGCGACTGAGCCAGCGCATGTTTCAGAGTGAAGCGATGGACGAGGTGCAAGGCAACTTCGATTTGAGGTCGATCGCAGCGCAGGAGGCTGGCCTTCGCAACATAACGACCTCCCATCGCTGGCTCGCCGAGCACGCAGCGCAATTCCTTACGCCACCGCAGCAGCAAGGACTCGCGCAAATGCATGAGCTCGATGAAACCGCTCTGCAGCGCTCGATCGAGCAGGCACGGCGCAAGGTCGGAATCGACGCGGCCGCCTCGAGCGAGGCGCAAGCTTCGACAGATGGAGCGTCCGCACAGTCCATGCCCGTCAGCAACGATCTGCAGCTGGATCTGACCATCGAGGCGATCGGCAACTTGCCCGTGCGCTTCAATCACATGACTCGCAACGGCGAACCGGTGATGGTTGAGATTGCAGGTGGGCTGTTCGCCGAAGTAACGCCGACCGTGTACGGCAACGACCGGATGGTCTTGCACATGCGCTACTACGAACAGCGTGGGGCCAGGCGGCACAAGCTCGGCGCAAACTACCTTCTCATGCACGTGCGAGAGAGGGATTCACGCCAGGCTTTCGACGACGTCGACGCTGTGGTCATGGGCAGCAGGGTGTACATGATCAGTACGCGGATAGGCGCACTACCCATGTGATGGGAATAATTAGCTGCTATTTCGTCTCGTGGCTCACAGCGTCTCGTCCAGAAAACCCACGACGATCTGCATCAGGCGCGGCGACCAGAACTGCCACCCATGATTCCCATCCTCCACTTTGTAGAAGACGACGTGCTTCCCCGCGGCGCGTAGCGCGTCATACAGCACAACGCTCTGGTCGAACGGCACGATTACGTCACGGTCCCCATGGAACAGAAGAAAGGGCGGAAGCTTGCGATCGGCAGTGATGTAGGTTACCGGACTGTGCGCCAATGCCTTGTCGCGATGCGTGAGGGCGGACCCACCGAGCATGAGCGAGCCCGGCGATCCTTCGGCATCGTGCTCGAGCCAGCTGGGGAATCGGCCCAGCGTCGTCAGGTCGCTGACCCCGTAGAAATCGATCACCGCTTGCACCGCATCGGACTGATCCGCGTAGTCCGAGGTCGCGAACTCGGCAACCCCCACTGTTGTCGCGACCAGCGCGGCCATGTGACCGCCCGATGAATCGCCCCAGATGGCCACGCGCTGCGGATCGATTCCGTACCGGGCCGCATTGGCACGCATATAGCGAATCGCGGTCTTCACATCCTGGATCTGGGCGGGCGCGATTGCGACTGTCGAGGGTCGATACTCCACGCTCGCGACGACATAGCCGTGGTGCGCCACGTCGGAGAGTTGCGGAATGGCCGAGTACAGGTTCTGCGGCCCCCAGCCGGACCCTTGCACGAAGACGACCAGGGGTCGCTTCAACGGCGGCGGCTCCGGTTGGGCCGAACCGGGAAGGCGTGGCGGTCCGCCACGAGGTGCGAGAATCTGCAGGCGCAATGCGAGGTCGCCACGGCGCACATACTCGACATTCGGCGTGTACTCCGCCACGTAGTCGTCCGGCTGTGGCTTCACGACGCGCATGCCTGGCGGACTTTCGGTGGAGCGCGGAACCGGCACCTCTTTGAACTTCGGTATCTGAGCGAACGTCGGCGATGCCGCGGTGATGCCAGCTACACCCATCACGATCAGCGCGTGAATACCTGGTACGTTCATTGGCCACCCTTCAGTCGCGAGTCAGTGCAACTCATCGTGCACGACAGCGCCATCCACCATCGTCAGCACGCTGCGAATTTTCCGGATCTGCGGCGGCGGCACGTTCAGCAAGTCGTCGGAGAGTACGACGAGATCGGCGAGCTTGCCGGGCTCGAGAGAGCCGATGCGGTCTTCCATCCGCTCGATGCGCGCGCTACCCATGGTGTAGGTGCTCAGCGCATCCTTGCGACTGATCGCTTCTTCCGCACCCAGCGCAGCGCCGTCCGGCAGCGTGCCCCGCGTGACCATCCACCATAGTGAGAGAAACGGATTCGGATCTACGATCGGCGCGTCGGTTCCTCCGCCGACGGGAATCTGCGCCGCCAGCATCGAGCGCAGCGGAATCGCTCGCGCGGCCCGCTCCTCACCCCAATAGCGAAGCATGTTGCGTCCGAGCGCAACCGGGTGATCCTGCATGGTGACGTACATCCCAAGCTGCTTGATCGCTGAATGGCAGCCGCACTCGGCAGAAAGGCGTGCACCGCAACCCAACGCAACTCCCGCGGGGAGACATCAGCGGCCACCTTGCCTACCGCGTCGAGCAGCTGATCGAGCGCAGCGTCGCCGACTACGTGAACCTGCACCTGCAACTTGCTATGGCCTGCGAACCGCAGCATGTCCTCGAGTTCCGGGACACCACCCGGTGGGAGCAGCAGCTTGCCGACAAATTTCGGATCGTCCTGCTCGCCAGGAACGATCTTGTACGGCGCGTACAGGTAGGCAGCTTCGACTCCGCCGTCCAGGCCGGTTTTGAATCCGGCGACCCTCAGCTGGTCATCATTCGAGAACGACGCGATTACTGGCGCCAGTGTCCGCATTTCGGCAAGCGAGCGCGCGAACAGCAGAGCGCTGACTCTGAGTTTCAGTTTCCCCGCCCGGCGCAACGCGTCGTAGGCCGCGAGGTCGGGTGGCGACATACCAGGATCCACGATGGAAGTGACGCCTGCGCGCAGAAGTTTTGTCGTGTAGACCTCGAGCCCGTGCACTCGCTGCGCCTGCGTGAGCACAGGCACGAGGCGCCGGACGAGCCCGGTCGCGGAGCCTTCGACGAGCACGCCGGTCGGCTCGCCTGCCGGGTCCCGAACGATGACTCCGCCTTCGGGATCGCGAGTATTCCGGGTCACGCCGGCCAGTTCGAGCGCGCGTGAGTTGGCCACGGCAACGTGACCTCCGCGCGGAATGAACACTGGATTGTGCGGCGAGACTGCGTCGATCTCGTAGCGCGTCGGCAGCCTGCCCTGCTTGATCTGACTCTCGTGCCAGTCGCCGCTGGCCGCAATCCACTCATCGTGCCGCAGCCCGGCGACACGGTCGGCGATGCGCGCCTGGATGTCGGCGATCGAAGTGACGCCATTGAGTGATAGTGCGAACTCGTTGGCCGCACCGAATGTGGCATGCAGGTGGCTGTCGACCAGGCCCGGAATCACGGTTCTGCCCTTGAGATCGATGACCTGCGTGTGTCCATCGACCAGCCCGGCGATTTCCCGGTCGCTTCCCACTGCGAGAATCCGCTTCCTCCGGATGGCGATTGCTTGCAGAATGCGGAAACCCGGATCGACCGTGACGATTCGACCGTGCTGGAGCACACAGTCGGCCGTCTCGCGAGCCGCGCTCGTTCGCGGTTGCAGGCCGATAGCCAGCAGCGCAAGACAAAGGAACAGGGTGCGCTGTCTCACGGTCGTCGCGCTGCAAGACTGTCGAGGACGCGAAGTTGTGCATACTTCGGCAACTCCGCCACGCGGCCAACTGTGTCGCCCTCGCCGAGCAGCATGACGCCTGACCCGGGCGCGCGGAACGCCGGCCAGTCGGGAAGCTCTGCAGCGCCTGGACGACCGCTGGCTGCGAACGTCGAGAAGGCTTCGATCATCGCCGTGGCCACTGCATCGTGCAGCGGCCCGTTGCCAACCCACGGAGCAATGACCGGATTGCGATGAGTGCCGAAGGCGACCGGCAGCTCCCAGGCGTGGGGCGGCTCATGATTGGGCGCTGCGACCGGCAGGCCATAGTGATAGAAGAAAATGTCCGTGCGGCCCGAACGAGCGGCCTGCTCTGCCTGGCGCACGCAGTAGTGCCGGATCATGGTGTCGCCGTTCAACTCGACCAGCATGCGGATCATGTCGTCGCGACGGCCTTCGGTTTTCGCACGAGCGAGATAGTGCGCGACGACCTCGTCGGCAGCGTCCTCGTCGCCTTCGATGTAGTAGAGCCTGTTCAAGAGTGCGCGCGCCTCCGCTCTCGCAGCGAGCGCGTCGTTCGTCACTCGACTGCGCGAGATCGGCTCTTTGCTGATGGGGTGATAGCACTCGTAGCCCATTGCGCCCTCGGCAGCCGTGCAGCCGATGATCATCGGTACGAGCGGCAACGAATGCTGGATGGGCCATGCATCGAGAACGACGCCGTCGACGGCTGTTCCGCGATACGCGCGCCCGCTTCGCGTCTTCAGTGCGCCCTGCACGTACTGCCGCCACTCAGCGGCGTGCACGGCCTCTGCCGGCACATCTCGCAAGCCCGGCACGGTCGTACCCAGCTCCCTGGCGACAGACTCGGCCGCCAGATGCCAGTCATTGATATCCATCGTGGCAGGGGGACAGATATAAGGCGGACTCATTGCGATGATCCGCTGCAGCAGCGAGCGCCCCTGCGTACCGTGCGCGATCATGATCGCGTTGATGGCACCTCCGGACTCGCCCATGACGGTCACCTGGCGAGGATCCCCGCCGAACGCCGCGATGTTCTCCTGCACCCAGCGCAGCGCCAGAACCTGGTCCTGAATCGCCCAGTTGGCGAACGCGCCGGTGTCCGGATCGCGCAGCGACTCGTGCGCCAGGAATCCCAGCGCACCGAGCCGGTAGTTGATCGAAACGAACACGACACGGCCGGTCGCCGCGTAGTTGACGCCGTCGTACGCGGGCATCGAGCCCGCGCCCGTGCGAAAGCCGCCGCCGTGGATCCAGACTATGACCGGCAGCTGCACGGCATCGACCGGCGTCCAGACGTTGAGCGTCAGGCAGTCCTCGCTCGTCGAGTCGATTGCGCCGAAAGGATAGGCCCGGCGGAGCGTCGGCTCCTGAATCGGTGCGGGACCGAACTGCAGCGCATCGCGGATTCCGACCCACGACCGAGCGCGTGTTGGAGAGCGGAAGCGGCGGCTGCCGACCGGCGGCTCTGCATACGGAATGCCTTTGAAACACACGACGGAGTCGACGCGGGCGCCGCGTACCCTGCCGCTTTGCGTGGTGATGACGACCTCGTCGCGCATGCCGCCAGCCCTGTTCTAGTAGTGCCAGCGCACGGTGCCGAAGTAGGTCCGCGGCGGCGCCACCACGCCATAGGTGCCTGCAGCGAAACCGGCGCTGACGCGGTCCGTTGCCTTGGAGGTGTAGTAGTCGCGGTCCGTGAGATTCTTGCCGCCGATCACGAACTCCCATCGCCGGTCGGCAGTCGTGTAGGCAAAGCTTCCGTCCAGCAATGTGACGCTGTCCTGGCTCGCTTCGGGAAGGTTGCCCAGGCTGAAGAACATCTTGCCGGTGTAGGCCCCGTCGACTCGCGCGACCAGATCGCCGCGGGTCGGCAGCGGCAGACGCCACGAGACGCCGAGTGAAGCTTTCCACTCCGGTGAGTACGGTAGCTTGTTGTCGCGCGTGACCTGGACGCCGGAGTCGTTGGTCGTCGGGTTGACGTCGGTGAGCTCGTTCGTCAGATACGACAAGGCAGCATCGATGCGCACCGCCTGAATCGGTGCGGCTGCAATCTCCAGTTCCGCGCCCTTGATGCGGGCATTGCCTGCATTGATCACTGTCGGCAACGGCGGCGTGATGCCGGGCGCGAGACCTCCCGCCTGAAAGTCCTCGAAATCATTGGTGAACAGCGCCAGGTTGGTGCGCAGCCGCTGATCGAGCCACTCGGCCTTGAGACCGACCTCGTAGGTCGTCGAGGTCTCCGGGCCGTACGTGGGAATCTCGCTCACCTGTCCGATCACGCGGGGCGGGAAGCCGCCGCTGCGAAAGCCCTGCGCGAAGGATGCATAAGCGAGCGCATGCTCGGCGAGGTCCACGCCGACCGAAAGCATGGGCGTCCACTCGTCAACTTCCAGGTCGCCCGGCAGGCCCTGCGGCTGTTGCGGCAACGTATAAAGAATCGCGCTCTTGTCTTCCTTGGTCCAGCGCGCGCCGGCCGTGAGGTGCACACGAGCCGTGAGGTCATACGTCGCCTGGCCGAACGCCGCATAGTTCTTAGTATCCGTCGGTCCATAGTTGTCCGTGAGCAGCGGATAGCGGCCGGCAGGCAGCGCGAACACCGAGAGCACTTCGACCTGACCGAACGTGTCTTCATCGAAGTAGTAGCCGCCGATCAGCCACTTCAGGCGCTCGGCGGCGGCGGTGCCGAACAGTTGCAGCTCTTCGCTGTACTGGTCGGATTTCTGCCGCCGCGCATAACCGCCGATCAGCATCGTCGCGCTGTAGTCGCCGTCGAAGTTGAAGCCGCTACGCAGGTTGCGGTACGCCGAGATCGAGCGCAGCGTGCCGAATGGCAGTTCCCAGCTGACTGTGAGCGCTGCTCCGAACGTATCGAAGTCGTTGTCCGGATCGATCTTCTCGAGATTGCGGTCGTACAGGATGATGTTCGACGTATGGTTGTTCGCCGGCAGCTGCACCGGGCCGTAGCACGCAGGATTCGACGCCTGCCCGGCAGGCGAAAGACACGCAGCGGGGTTGCCGCTGAGCAGCGCATTGTAGAGTCCGGCAGACGCGGCGTTCGGGAACGTCTCGATGAGCCGATACGGCGGACCGACATCGCGCGTGCTCGAGAAGTCCGTCACCAGATCGACGGTGACGTCGCCGCTCGGCAGCCAGCGCAAGGCGCCGCGTGCTGCCCAGTTTTCGCTGTCGCCGAGCGCCTTGCCCGGATAGTTGCTGAGCTCCATGTAGCCGTCGCGCTGCTCGCCGAGCGTAGCCAGCTTGAGGAACAGCGAGTCTGTCAGCGGCAGGTTGATCGAGAACTTGGCGGCCTTGCGGTCGTAGCTTCCGGCCGTCAGCTCGGCGGCCATGTCGAAGTCGGCGTTGGGCTTGGCGCTGACCAGGTTGATCGCGCCGCCGATCGTGTTCTTGCCGAACAGCGTCCCTTGCGGCCCGCGCAACACTTCGACGCGCTCCAGGTCGAGCAGGCTGAGAATGTTGCCGCTGTTGCGAGCGATGTACACGCCATCCACGTACAGACCGACAGCCGGGTCGGCAGTGAGCACGACGTCCGCCTGGCCGAGTCCACGAATGAAAATCGCCGGCACCTGCGAGCCGCCGTTGGCGCCCGATGTCTGCAGCACCAGATTCGGCACTGCCATTGCCAGCTCGCGCACATCGGTCATGTTGCGCTGTTCGAGCACTTGCGCCGACAGCGCGGTGACGGCGACCGGCGTGGACTGCAGACTTTCTTCTACACGTCGCGCGGTGACCACGACTTCTTCGAGGCCCGGGGCGGCAGCGTCTTGCGCCCGTGCAATCGGCACGACCGCTTCGACGGTCACGAGTGCCGCAACAGATCGTATCGCCCAAGAGCGCCCCGGCTTCGTCGGATCCTGATGTCGAGCGGTCATATCGATCCCCCCACCCCTGGCAGTGAGGGCTTTGTATAGGGAAACGCGTCTCGGTCGAATGAAACCTTTTCATCGACCCATGACCCGCTCTTCATGCTCTATGATGCGAGGCGCACCCCGGCAAGCGTCATGAACGTCACCATTAAACAACTGCGCGCCTTCGTTGCCATCGCCGAAGCCGCCAGCTTCACCCGCGCCGCCGAGCGGCTCAGCGTCACGCAGTCCGCACTGTCCGTGCTCATCCGCGAGCTCGAGTACGACGTCGGCATCAAGCTGCTCGACCGCACTACGCGCGCAGTCGCGCTCACGGCAGCCGGACGTGAGTTCCTCAAGCCGGCCATGCGCATGCTCACCGATCTCGAATGTGCCGTTCGCGATGCGCGCTCGGTCGTGCAGCGTCAGCAAGGTCAGGTTTCGATCGGCGTGCCGCCGCTGGCCGGAGCAACGTTCATCGCACAGATCATTGCCAAACTGCGGCTCAGCCACCCGGAGATCACAGTCGCAGTCCACGACATGCGCCCGGACGAGATCGCGGCCGCCGCCGCCAACGGCGAGATCGACTACGGACTGGGATCCTTCGACCAGACTGCGGAGCCGCTGCGGCGCACGGTGCTCGCAAGCCAGCCGTTCGCGGTCGTCTGTATGGCTGATCATCCGCTGGCCTTGCGCGAGCAGATCACGTGGAGCGATCTGCCGCCGTTTCCGATGGTGATGATCGCCCGCGATCACACAGTGCGAAGGCTGCTCGATCACACGTTCGGTCAGCTCGGCCAGACAGCGACACCCGCCTATGAGGTGTATCACGCTACGACCGCGGTCAGCATGGTCGTCGCGGGGCTCGGTATCGCGGTGCTGCCTCTCTGGGTCAGCGCGGCCATGCAGCTGTACGACATCCAGGTGCGGATCATCGAGCAGCCGATCGTGACTTCGGAGCTCGCGCTGGTGTCGCACCCGACTCGCGAGTTCTCGACTGCGATGAAGCAGTTCCACGATTTCTTCTGCAGCGTCGTCGCCGGCATGGACTGGGCATCCAGCGGCAAGTAGGCCTGCGCCGCGCATATGAAATGCGGCCATCGACTGATGAAGTAAACGCAACGAACCTCCTGCCCTGCCGTGCCAGCATCGCCCGATGCAAGACTACACGGCGCATGTGGATACGTTTGCGCGCGACCGGTTGCCGCCGCGCGAGCTGTGGCCGGAGTTCCGCTTCGATCTGCCGGAGTTCAACTATCCCGCGCGCACCAATTGCGCGCGTGTTCTGCTCGACGATGCCATCAACGATGGATGCGCCGCGCGCATCGCGCTGCGCGGGGAAGACGACGACTGGAGCTATGCGCAGCTGGCCGAAGAGACGAATCGCCTTGCGAACGTGCTGGTGCGCGATCTCGGTGTCGTTCCGGGCAATCGCGTGCTGCTGCGCGCCCGCAACTCGCCCATGCTGGTGTGCGCCTGGCTTGCAGTAGTCAAGGCGGGAGCTATCGCCGTCACGACGATGCCGATGTTGCGCTCGAAGGAGCTCGCTGCGATTGCCGAGCGGGCGCGCATCGATCATGCACTGTGCCAGCACGACTTGAGAGGTGAGCTGCAAGCTGCCTCTGCCAACGGCTGGCTGCGTCGCATTCGCTCCTGGGACGGCGGGGAGCTGGAGCACCTCATGGCCATGCAGTCCACCCACTTCGCGGCCGTCGATACTGCAGTCGATGACGTGTGTCTGCTGGCGTTCACGTCCGGCACGACCGGAGTTCCCAAGGCCACGATGCATTTCCATCGCGATGTGCTGGCGATGGCGGACACGGTCGGCGGGCGTTTCCTCGGGACGCGCCCCGGCGATATCTACGCCGGCAGTCCCCCGCTCGGCTTCACCTTCGGATTGGGCGCACTGCTGGTCTTGCCACTGCGCTTTCGCGGTTGCGGCGTAATGATCGAGCGGCCCACGCCGGAGTTGCTGCTGCGCGGCGTGCAGGAACACCGGGCGACTACTCTGTTCACTGCACCGACGATGTATCGACAGCTCACATTGATCGCCGACCAGTACGACTTGTCCAGCCTGCGTACCTGCGTTTCGGCCGGCGAACCGCTGCCGCGCAGCACCTCCGATGAATGGCACGCTGCGACCGGCATCCGCCTCACCGACGGTATCGGTGCGACGGAGATGATCCATATCTTCATCGGCAGCACCGGAACGGACGTGCGACCCGGCGCGACAGGCAAGCCGCTGGCCGGGTATCAGGCATGTGTTCTCGATGCCAACGGCACTGCGTTGCCGAACGGGAGCACGGGCCGCCTGGCGGTCAAGGGACCGACGGGCTGTCGCTATCTCGACGATCCACGCCAGCGCGACTATGTGGTGAACGGCTGGAATGTCACCGGCGACATCTATCACGTCGATCGTGACGGCTATTTCTGGTTCCAGTGCCGGACCGACGACATGATCGTGTCATCTGGCTACAACATCGCCGGACCCGAAGTGGAAGCTGCGCTGGCGTTGCACCCGGCCGTGAAGGAGTGTGCCGTCATCGGTGTGCCGGACGCCGCCCGCGGCCAGATCGTCAAGGCGTTCGTCGTGTTGCACCGGGGGGCGAGCGCCGACGCGTCGATGACTCGCGTCCTGCAGGACTTCGTCAAGTCGAGCATCGCTCCCTACAAATATCCGCGCGCGATCGGTTACATTCCTGAGCTGCCGAGAACCCCCAGTGGCAAGGTCCAGCGTCACGCATTGCGCACGATATGAGCACTACTTCCTCGAGTGAACCCGACCCGACCGGATCGCTGTCGTGGCCGTTTTTCGACCCCTCGCATGCCGAGCTCGCGCGCCAGGCGCGTGCGTGGGCGCGGCAGAACCTGCGCGAGCACGAGGACTCGTCGCGAGCCGCGACCGATGCGGCTTGCCGCGAGCTCGTCGCCGCACTGGGCAAGGCCGGATTCATCAGGCACTGCGTGCCGCAGGCGTATGGTGGAACCGCGGTCGATTTCGACGCGCGCGCCATCTGCTTGCTGCGGGAAATCCTGGCGGAGCACGACGGTCTTGCCGACTTCGCGTTTGCGATGCAGGGCTTGGGAAGCGGAGCCATCTCGCTCGCCGGATCGGAGACGCTGCGCCAGCGATGGCTACCGCAGGTGGCTGCCGGACGTGCGGTCGCGGCGTTTGCCCTGTCGGAGCCCGATGCGGGATCCGACGTGGCCGCGATGAGTTGCGCGGCGTTGCGCGATGGGAACGACTATGTTCTGAACGGCGCGAAGACCTGGATCTCGAATGGCGGTATCGCGGATTTCTACTGCGTCTTCGCACGCACCACGCCCATGCAGCGCCGCGCCGATGGCTCGGCCGTGGCGCAGGGAATCAGCGCGTTCGTAGTGGCCGCCGACACGCCAGGGCTCGAGATCGAGAAGCGTATCGACGTCATCGCGCCGCACCCACTGGCGACGCTGCGGTTCCGCAATTGTCGCATCGGCCTCGAGCAGCGTCTCGGCGCGGAAGGCGAAGGATTCAAGATCGCGATGCGCACCCTCGACGTGTTTCGCACATCCGTCGCCGCGGCCGCCCTGGGCTTCGCGCGTCGAGCCTTTCGCGAGGCATTGGCGCACGTGAAGTCACGCCAGATGTTCGGCAAGACCCTTGCCGATCTGCAACTCACTCAGGCTGCGCTGGCGGACATGGCCACCGAGATCGACGCAGCAGCGCTCCTCGTCTACCGCGCGGCATGGATGCGCGACCAGCGGCAGGTCGTGACCAAGGAAGCCGCAATGGCGAAGATGACCGCGACAGAGAGCGCGCAGCGCGTGATAGACCGTGCCGTCCAGCTGTTGGGTGGACGAGGCGTCACTTGCGGTGAGCCCGTCGAGCGCCTGTACCGCGAGATCCGTGCGCTGAGAATCTACGAGGGGGCGACGGAGGTGCAGAAGCTGATCATCGGCCGGGAGCTGCTGAAAGGACGAGGCGAATAGGTGTCCACGCTCGACCTCTACAACGTCCGCAGCATGCTCAGCGAGGAGGAGCGCCTGGTGCAGGACTCCGTCGGCAAGTTCGTCGACGACAAGGTCATTCCGATCATCGGCGAGTGCTTCGAGGAAGAGCGCTTCCCGCGCGAATTGATTCCGGCCGTC
>DATBKP010000188.1:0-29961 GCA_036555785.1 Steroidobacteraceae bacterium | reverse complement strand
GGCCCGCCTACTCGTTCCGGCCGGTCACGCAAGCCGTGATCAACGGCACCATCGTCTTTTGCGACGTGCGCGGCTCGGCGGACGCGCGCGCGATCATCATCAGCCACACTGGCCGGCCGCGCGTCGCCAAGCGCGACGCCGCGGGTAAACCTTTACGCTGCGCATCGGGATAGCGATGATCACCGCCCATGGTCGTCCGCACAGTCTTTCGCCGCGCACAGGGCTTCACGATCGTCGAAGTGCTCGCTGCACTGCTGGTCATGGCGGTCGGCATCATCGGCATCGCGGCGCTGTATTCGGACCAGGTGCAGACCGACCCGGATGCACAGCTGCATCGCGAAGCGGCGGAGCTCGCGGAACACATTGCGGAGCGCATTCGGAGCACCAAGGAAGGCCATGCCGGCTTCGCCACGACAATCGGTGTCCTGTGCGACCAGCAAGCCAAGCTCAAGCTGCCGCAGGACATCGCGGCGCGCGAGGCAGCGTGCTGGGAGGACGAGGTCGAGCACACGCTGCCGAGCGGATCGGGCGCGATCACGCGTGACGCGCTGACGACGCCGCCGACGTACGTGATCGCAGTGAGCTGGTCGACACCGGCCGGCGGCACCGCGTCGTATGTGATCCGGGTGTCGGTGCCGGGAGAGAAGAACGGGGGAAACTGAGCTGTGCAGCAATCCTTGTTGCGCCGCTCAGTTTTCCCTGTTTTTTTCTCCCGGCACCGGGACGCGTAGCTCGCGCGGCAGGCTGAAGACGACGTTCTCGGGCTGACCGATTACGTCGACGGGTGCGGCGCCGCCCCACTCGCGGATGCGCGCGACCACGCGCGCGACCAGGACTTCCGGCGCCGAGGCTCCGGCGGTCACGCCGACCACCTGCTTGCCTTCGAACCATTCGCGCCGCAGATCCTCGGGCCCGTCGATCAGGTAACCGGGGATGCCGGCCTTCTCCGCGATCTCGCGCAGTCGATTGGAGTTCGAACTGCTGGGCGAGCCGACGACGAGGATGAGGTCGCAGCGCTCGGCCAGCCGCTTTACCGCATCCTGCCGGTTCTGAGTCGCGTAGCAGATGTCTTCCTTGCGCGGGCTGGACAGCGTCGGGAACCGCGTGCGCAGCGCGTCGACGATGCGCTGCGTGTCATCCACTGACAGCGTCGTCTGCGTCACGAAGGCGAGCCGTGCCGGATCGCTGACGTGCAAGCGCTGCACGTCTTCCGGCGTTTCCACCAGCAGGATGCGTCCGCCGAATGCAGTGTCGAACTGGCCCATCGTGCCTTCCACTTCCGGATGACCGGCGTGGCCGATCAGGATCACCTCACGGCCTTCGCGCGCGTAGCGCGCCACTTCCATGTGGACCTTGGTTACGAGCGGACAGGTCGCGTCGAAAACCTTCAACGCGCGGCGCCGCGCTTCGTCCTGCACGGCGCGCGAGACGCCGTGCGCGCTGAAGATCACCGTCGCGTCGTCCGGCACTTCGTCGAGCTCTTCGACGAAAACGGCGCCGAGGCTGCGCAGCCGCTCGACCACGTAGCGGTTGTGCACCACTTCGTGGCGCACGTAGATCGGCGCGCCGAACAGCTCGATCGCGCGCTCGACGATGTCGATCGCCCGGTCGACGCCGGCGCAGAAGCCGCGGGGATTGGCGAGCAGGATCTGCATGCGGTTATTCGGTCCCGGCGCGCCGCTCGCCGGCCGGTTCCTTGCCGTGGCCGCGCTCGCGGAACGCGTCGAGCAACAGGCAGCCGGCGCCGATCGAGATCGCCGTGTCGGCGATGTTGAAGGCGGGGAAATCCCAGCTGCGCCAGTTGAAGTAGATGAAGTCGACGACGTAGCCGTGCATCACGCGATCGATGACGTTGCCGAGTGCGCCGCCCAGCACCAGCGCCAGGCCGATCGCGAGCAGCGTCTGGTCGGCGCGGATCCGCCGCAGCCACAGCATGAGCACCAGGCTCACCACCAGTGCCAGGCCGATGAAGAACCAGCGTTGCCAGCCGGAGGCCTGCGCGAAAATGCTGAAGGCCGCACCGGTGTTCTCCAGGTAGACGACGTCGAGGAACGGCAGCAGCGCAATCGTGTCCTGCACCTTGACGGTGCCGATGACCAGCGCCTTGGTCGTCTGATCCAGCAGCACGACGAAGAACGACAGCCACAGCCAGTTGCTGGCGCCGCGCGTGGGCGTGAACCAGACCTTCGAAAGCGGATTGCTGCCCATGAGCTCTCTTTAAATGAAGCGTCGCTGCTCGCCCGGCCCGTCGATGTTCGTGGCGCAGCGGCCGCACAACTCCGGATGATTCGCAGCGCTGCCCACGTCCTCGCGCTTGTGCCAGCAGCGCACGCACTTCTTTGCAGCCGACGGACGCGCAACGATCCACGCGAAGTCTTCGTTCCCCTCCTCCGCCGCGGCCGCCTCGGCCGGACGCGCGTCCGCGCGATGCACACGCGCCGCGGAGGTTATGAACGCAAACCGCAGCTCGTCGCCGACAGGCTGCAGGACCTGCAGCACGTGCGGAGCGCAATAGACATCGACTTCGGCATCGAGCGGCGCGCCGATCGCGGCCGCGCTGCGCAATTTCTCCAGCTCGCGCATCACACCGCTGCGCACGCGCAGCAGCACGTCCCAATCGAACTGCGGGCGCGTCGCTGCGCCCCGGGGCAGCGCAACCCAGGTGTTGAAGAACACCGATTCGTTACGCGGGCCCGGCATGTATTTCCAGATCTCCTCGGCGGTGAACGACAGGATCGGCGCCAGCCAGCGCACCATCGCATCCACGATCAGCGCCATCGCGGTCTGCGCCGAGCGCCGCGCCTGGCTCTGCGCCGGCATCGTGTACAGACGATCCTTCAGCACGTCGAGGTAGAAGCCGCCGAGATCGACGCTGCAGAAGTTATGGACCTTGTGATAGACGAGGTGGAACTCGTAGTTGCGATAGGCAGCGACGACTTCCTCCTGCAGCTGCTGCGTGCGCCATAGTGCCCAGCGGTCGAGCGCGACGAGTTGCTCCGGCGGCACCTGGTCGTGTGCCGGATCGAAGCCCGCGAGATTGCCGAGCAGGAAGCGCGCGGTGTTGCGGATCCGCCGGTAGGACTCCGCAATCCGCTTCAGGATCTCGTCCGACAGGCTCATCTCGTTCGCGTAGTCGGTCGCGGCGATCCACAGGCGCAAGACGTCCGCGCCGAGCGTGCCGATGACCTTCTGCGGCAGGATGACGTTGCCGAGCGACTTCGACATCTTCCGGCCCTTCTCGTCGACCGTGAATCCGTGCGTCAGCACGGCACGATACGGCGCGCGATCGTACATCGCGACCGAGGTCAGCAGCGCGCTGTGGAACCAGCCGCGATGCTGATCGGAGCCTTCGAGGTAGAGATCCGCGGGCGTCGTGACTTCGGGCCAATGCTTCGACACGCAGGTGTGCGACACGCCCGAGTCGAACCACACGTCGAGAATGTCGGTGACTTTCTCGTACTGCTTCGCTTCGTCGCCGAGCACGGTCACGGGATCCAGGTCGTACCAGGCATCGATGCCGCCCTTCTCGACGTGATCGGCGACCCGCTCGAGCAGCTCGGCGGAACGCGGATGCGGCTCGCCGGTGGCGCGATGCGCGAACAGCGCGAGCGGCACACCCCATACGCGCTGGCGCGAAATGCACCAGTCCGGCCGGTCCGCGATCATGTTGCCGATGCGGCTCTCGCCCCACGCCGGCATCCACTTCACCTTGGCGATCTCGCGCAGCGCGCCCTGGCGCAATCCCGCCTGTTCCATGCTGATGAACCACTGCGTGGTTGCGCGGAAAATCACCGGCGTCTTGTGGCGCCAGCACAGCGGATAGCGGTGCTTGAGGGTCTGCTCGTGTAACAGCGCAGCGCGCTCCTCGAGCAACGCAATGACGTGCTTGTTCGCTTCGAAGACGTGCTCGCCCGCGAACAGCGGCGTGCCCTCGACGTAGCGACCGTCGCTGCCGACCGGGTTGTAGATCGGCAGCTTGTATTTCAGCCCGAGCTCATAGTCCTCGAGACCGTGGCCGGGCGCCGTGTGCACGAGGCCGGTGCCGTCATCCAGCGTCACATGATCGCCGAGCACGACAGGCACCGTGCGGTCGTAGAACGGATGGGCGAGCTGCAGACCTTCGAGCGCGGCGCCGGCGACTTCGCCGACGCGCTTGAAGTCCTTGACGCCCACGCGCGCGAGCACCGCTGCCACCAGATCCTTGGCGAGCACCAGCAACTCCGCGCCGGTATCGATCAGCTCGTAACGAATCTCAGGTCCGGCCGCCACGGCCTGATTGGCCGGCAGCGTCCACGGCGTGGTGGTCCAGATCACGACGCTTGCCGGCGCAGTGAGCCCGCCGACGCCGAATCGCTGCGCGAGATCGGCGACGTCACGCACCGCGAAGCGCACGTCGATCGCGGGCGAAACCCGGTCCTCGTATTCGACTTCCGCTTCGGCGAGCGCCGAGCGGCAGTCGAGGCACCAGTGCACCGGCTTGAGTCCCTTGTAAACGTGGCCGTTGCGCAGGATCTGCGCGAACGCGCGCAGCTGCTCCGCTTCGTAGAACGGCTGCATCGTCATGTACGGGCGATCCCAGTCGCCCATCACGCCGAGCCGCTTGAAGTCGACGCGCTGCACTTCGACCTGCGACATCGCATACTCGCGGCAGGCCTGGCGGAACTCGCGCGGCCCGAGCGCTTTCACTTCCTTGCCGCGCGCCTTCTCGATCTGGTGCTCGATCGGCAAGCCGTGGCAGTCCCAGCCCGGCACGTACGGCGCGTCGTAGCCGTCGAGCGTGCGCGACTTCACCACCACGTCCTTCAGCACCTTGTTGATGGAGTGACCGAGATGGATCGTGCCGTTCGCGTACGGCGGACCGTCATGCAGGATGAAGGTCGGACGGCCGCGTGCGACCTCGCGCAGCTTCCCGTAGATGTTCTGCTGCTCCCAGAACTTCTGCACCTCGGGCTCGCGACGCGCGAGATCGGCCTTCATCGCAAAGGCGGTCTCCGGCAGGTTGAGAGTGTGCTTGTAGTCCATGGCCATAGTTAACGACTCAGAATCTCGCGTGCGCTCGCCGCATCCTTCTTCATCTGCTCCACCAGCTGCTCCATGTCCGGGAACCACAACTCGTCGCGCAACCGCGCGATGAAGTCGACGTGCAGCGACTGACGGTAGAGATCGCCGTCGAAGTCGAACACGTGCGCTTCCAGCAGCAGCTCCTTGCCGTTCACCGCCGGGCGCGTACCGAGACTCGCAACTCCCGGCGCGTTCTGCAAACCGCAGCCCGAAACGCGGATCGCGAACACGCCCGCCAGCGGCGTCGCCCGCCGCTGCGGCCGCAGATTCGCGGTCGGGAACCCGAGCTTGCGGCCGAGCTTCGCGCCCTCCACGACCTTGCCCGTCATCCGATACGGCCGACCGAGCAGCAGCGCTGCGCGCTCCATGTCGCCCGCATCCAGCGCCGCGCGGATCAGCGAACTGCTGACGCGCTCCCCGTTGATCTCGAACGGCGGTACTTCTGTGACCGCGAAGCCTGCGGCGGGTCCGGCCGCGCGCAGCGTCTCGACGTTGCCCGCGAGGTTGCGCGCGAACTTGAAATCGTGCCCGACGATGACGTGGCGCGCGCCGAGCGCGCTCACCAGCACGTCGCCGATGAACTGATCGGGGCTCATCGAGCGCAGCGCGGCATCGAACCGCAGGCACACGAAGCGCTCGACGCCGTACTGCCGCAGCGCCTCGTACTTCTCGCGAAAGCGCGTCAGCCGCGCCGGCGGCGCCGCCTTGGCGAAGAATTCGCGCGGCGTCGGCTCGAAGGACAGCAGCGTCGCGGGCAGCCCCTGCGCCGCCGCGATCGTCCGCAGCACCCGGATCATTTCCTGGTGACCGCGGTGGATCCCGTCGAAGGCGCCGATCGTGAGCACGCAGCCGCGCGATGCCCGATCCACGTTGTGCAAGCCCCGAACGAGCTCCATCGTGGCTCGCGCTCCCAATCGTTCACCGGAAGAGCTTCATTATAGGGGCGAATCGCCGGAAATCAGGCCCGAATCAGCCCGAGGTGCGGCCCGGCTGGAGCGTGCCCGTTTTCGGGGCCAGCAGCCGGAACTGCCCTGCCCGCACGCCCAGCAGCCACAGCACGCCGAAGTAGACGACGATGCCCACCACGATCAGTCCGCTCAGCCGTAGCACGCGGCCCAGCGTGTGGGTGCTCAGCCAGAACGCGAGATCGCCCCCGAGCCAGAGCAGCACAGCCGCCATGACCGAGCTGGCAATGACGATGCGAGCGAGCAGTCCACGCATGACGTGACCCGGATGGATGATTCCCTTGCGGGCCAGGCCGACATACAGCAGCCCGGCATTGAGCATCGCCCCGACGCCATTCGTCAGGGCCAGCAGCGTGTGCGCACCCGGCGACTTGAGGTGGCCCGTGAGCCAGAGCACGCCGAGCACGAGCATGTTCAGCACCATCGTCAGGCCCAGCGCACGCATGGCGACGCGTACCGGCCCCTTGGTGTCCTGCCGTGCGTAATAGCCCGTCGCCAGCACCTTGATCAGGCTCCAGCCCAGCAGCGCCAGCGAGAACGCCATCAGCGCGCGCTGGGTCATGTCGACGTCGAATCCCGTGAACTTGCCGCGGTGATAGATCACCACGGTCAGCGGCCCCGCCAGCGCCAGCATCGCCACCGACGCCGGAATCACGATCAGGCACACGAGGCGCAGCGCCCAGGCCAGCGTCTCGGAAAACTCCTCCGGCGTCTCGCGGGCGTGATGCGCCGACAGGCTGGGCAGGATCACGGTCGCCAGCGCGATGCTGAAAACGCCGAGCGGAAACTCGACCAGGCGGTCCGCGAAGAACAGCCAGGCCATGCTGCCATCCGCGAGCAGCGAAGCGATCGCCGTGCTCAGCATGACGCTCAGCTGTCCCATCGAAGAGCCGATGATCGCCGGCCCCATCAGCTGCGCGATACGGCGGACGGCCTCGTGTTGCAGATTCCAGCGCGGCCAGCGCACCAACCGTAAGCGCAACAGCGCCGGCACCTGCATCACCACCTGGCAGATGCCGCCGACGAATACGCCGACGGCGAGCGCGATCACCGGCTCATCGAAATGCGGGGAAACCCAGGCTGCGAACGCGATCATGACGACGTTCAGCACCACCGACGCAAACGCGGGCAGCGCGAACTTGTCGTAACTGTTCAGCACGCCGCCGGCGAGCGCCGTGAGCGATACGAACAGCAGATACGGGAACGTCCAGCGCAGCGCCTCCACTGCCAGGTCGAACTGGCCGGCCTGCTTCGAAGCAAAGCCGGGCGCGCAGATGTACACGACGATCGGCGCGACGATGACGCCGAGGATCGAGACGAGCGCGAGGATGCCGCCGAGCGTGCCGGCGACCGAGTCGACCAGCTCGCGCACTTCCTCGTGCGTGCGCTTGGCGCGGTATTCCGCCACCACCGGCACGAACGCCTGCGAAAAAGCCCCCTCGGCAAACAGGCGCCGCAGCAGGTTCGGGATCTGGTTCGCGAGGACGTAGACCTCGAGGTACACGGCGGGAATGACGGCCGTGAACACCATCTCACGAGCCAGCCCCGTGATCCGGGACAGCAGCGTGGTGACTCCGACTACGGCGGTGCTGCGGAAGAAGCCGCGGTTCATCGGCGGCCGCGGAACGCTGGGGATCTCATGGGGCGGCCATGGTACAGAGCCACAGTGGCGGATTCCGGGCATATTGCCGCGGAACTGTGGCATCCCCTTGCCTCCGACCGGCCGCATCGGCAGAATTCGCGCTCTTTTTTGGAGTCCCCCCGCCCGTGGCCAATATCAAGTCAGCCGAGAAGCGAGCCCGTCAGACCGTCAAGCGCCGTGCGCGCAATGTAGCGGCCCGGTCCAAGCTGCGCACCGCGATCAAGAGCGTCGTCAACGCCGTCAACGCGGGCAACAAGGAAGAAGCGGCTGCCAAGCTGAAAGAGGCCGGTCCGATCATCGACTCGGCGGTCAACAAGGGCGTCATCCATCGCAACAAGGCGTCGCGCCACAAGAGCCACCTGAACGCCCGCATCAAGGAAATGTCAGCCGGCTGAGAGCTCCTCCAGCCGCTTCATGATGTCGCGGCACAGCGGCTCCGTGCCTTGCCGCGCCAACCCTGAGATCCGATAGACCGGTCCCTTCCAGCGCAACCGGCGCACGATGTCTTTGCAACGCCGCTCCGCCTCATCGGGCGGCAGCAGATCCAGCTTGTTCAGCACCAGCCAGCGTTCTTTCCTGGCGAGTTCGGCGCTGAACTTCTTCAATTCGGCAATGATCGCGCGCGCATCGGCCACTGGGTCGCCGTCCGGATCCGGCGGCGCGATGTCGATGAGGTGCAGCAGCACGCGCGTGCGCTGCAGGTGCTTGAGGAAGCGGATACCCAGGCCTGCCCCTTCCGCGGCCCCTTCGATCAGACCCGGGATGTCGGCCATGACGAAGCTGCGATGCGTGCCGACGGCGACCACTCCCAGATTCGGGTGCAGCGTCGTGAACGGGTAATCGGCAACTTTCGGCTTCGCCGCCGAAACGGCGCGGATCAACGTCGATTTGCCGGCGTTCGGCAATCCCAGCAGGCCGACATCGGCCATCACCTTCATCTCGAGGCGCAGCTGGCGCTTTTCACCCGGCAGCCCCTGCATCGCCTTGCGTGGCGTCCGGTTCGTGCTGCTCTTGAACTTGGTATTGCCCCAGCCGCCCTTGCCTCCCTTGGCGACCAGCAGGCGCTGGCCGAGGCCGATGACGTCTCCGAGCTGCTCCTCGGTGTCGACGTCGACGACGACGGTACCGATCGGGACCGGAACGTCCAGATCTGCGCCGCCAGCACCGGTGCAGTCCTGGCTGCTTCCAGGCGTTCCGTTGGGCGCGCGGAATGTCCGGTGATAGCGGAAGTCGGCAAGCGTGTTGATGCCCGCGGTGCCGACCAGGTAGATGTCTGCGCCATGCCCGCCGTCGCCGCCGTCCGGGCCGCCGAACGGGATGAACTTCTCGCGCCGAAAGCTCACGGCGCCGCGACCGCCGTGGCCGGCCTGGACTGCAATGGTGGCTTCGTCGACGAATCGCATGCGGGTGCACCGGGATAAAAAAAGCCCCGGACGGACCGGGGCTCTTTATGCCATGGAGATGGCTCGAACCTTTACTCGGTGAGGACGCTCACGAAGGTGTGCTGCTCGACGCCTTTCTTCCGATACTGCACACGGCCCGTGACCTTGGCAAACAGCGTGTAGTCGGTGCCCGTGCCGACGTTGTCGCCGGCCCGATAGACGGTGCCGCGCTGCCGAACCAGGATATTCCCGGCCAGCACGTGCTCGCCGCCGAACTTCTTGATGCCGAGCCGTTTCGACTCGGATTCGCGGCCGTTCTTGGTACTGCCGCCCGCCTTTTTGTGTGCCATGACGCGTTCTCGCTAAAAAATGATGCCGCCGGCGTCAGCCGACGATGCTCGTGACCTTCACTTCCGTATAGGGCTGGCGGTGCGTGCCCTGCCGCAGGTAGTGCTTGCGGCGGCGGAATTTGACGATGCGCACCTTGTCGCCCTTGCCGTGGCCCTGCACGGTGGCGACGACCTTGCCGCCGCTCAGGAACGGCGAGCCGATCTTGACGCTGTCGCCCTGGCCGACCAGCAGCACCTTGTCGAACTCGACGTTCGCGCCGGCGTCCGCCGTGAGCTTTTCCACGCGAAGGACCGAGCCTTCACTGACGCGATACTGCTTGCCACCCGTCGAAATTACGGCGTACATGACCTGGTCGAGCTCCGGACGGGCCGGGGAACCCCGGCCAGAAAAGGGCGTGAAGTGTACGGACAGCCGGGGTCACTGGCAACTCCTGGCACACACCCCCTCCCTGGCGGCCAATTTTCGAGGATTTCAGTGACTTCCGCGGCTTCATTCGTTTCACGGGAAGCGGACGGAGGTTACCGGGCAGCGCGCCCCACGCTTCGGCTACCATTTCCCGTCTCCCCGTTTGGCCGTGTTTGCGCATGAGTTTCGCTTCCGTCAAAGCCCTGGTCGACGACGACCTGCGAGAGGTCGACAGCGTCATTCGCACTCGCCTCGCCAGCGACGTCGTGCTGATCAACCAGATCGCCGAGTACATCGTCAGCGGCGGGGGAAAACGCCTACGGCCGCTGGTCGTGGTCGTCGCCGGCCGTGCCTGCGGCAGCAGCGACGGGCGGCATGCCGAGGCGGCTGCGATCATCGAGTTCATCCATACCGCCACGCTGCTGCACGACGACGTCGTCGATGGCTCGACTTTGCGCCGCGGCCGGGAGACAGCGAACCAGGTCTGGGGCAACGAGGCAAGCGTCCTGGTCGGCGATTACGTCTACTCGCGCGCGTTCGAAATGATGGTGGCGCTCGGCAGCATGCGCGTGATGGACGTGATGGCCAGCGCCACCAACAAGATCGCCGAAGGCGAGGTCCTGCAGCTGCTGAACGCGAACGACCCCGACACCACGCAGGAGCGCTACTTCGAGGTCATCTACCGCAAAACCGCGAAGTTGTTCGAGTCCGGCGCGCAGATCGCCGCGATCCTGGCCGGCGCGCCGCTGACGATCGAAGGCGCGATGGCGCGCTACGGCCGTCATCTCGGCACCGCATTCCAGCTGATCGATGACGTGCTGGATTACCACTCCGACAAGGGGCAGCTCGGCAAGAACCTGGGCGACGACCTCGCTGAAGGCAAGCCGACGCTGCCACTTATATATGCACTGCGCACCGGCAACGATCAGCAGCGCAGCGTCATCCGGCGCAGCATCGAGCAGGGCAGCGCGGCCGAGCTGGCAACCGTCACCGCTGCAATTGAATCGACGGGGGGCCTTGCGTACACTGCGCGCCTCGCGCGGCAGGAGGCCGCACTAGCCGTCGAGGCCCTCGCCGAACTGCCCGAGTCGGCGTACAAGCAAGCCTTGCGCGAACTCGCAGATTTCGCCGTCGAACGCAACTACTGAGCGTTCGGCTCGCGCGAATGCTTCGGGGTGTAGCTCAGCCTGGTAGAGCGCTACGTTCGGGACGTATAGGTCGCAGGTTCAAATCCTGTCACCCCGACCATCTGATCCTTGTAAGGTCTCAGGACTTCGGTGACACCCTAGCTGGGTGTTTCTTTGCCAAGAGTCGTTCGTAGGGCGTTTGCCCTTTCAGACCTCCATGCGGCCGATCGTAATTGTAGTAGTCCTCCCATTCGCGAAGCTTGTCATTGAACAAGCGGATATCGTCAGTGATGCCGTCTTTGTCCAACAGCTGGTAGAACTCTTGTTGGTCCACTCGGTGTGAGCGCTCAACCTTGCCGTTCAGATGCGGCGTCCGAGGCCGGATGTACACATGGCGAATGTCATTTTCTTCCAGGTGCCAGTGAAAGTTAGATTGGAACTCGGAGCCATTGTCCGTCTGAACGAGAAGCACTCGAAACGGAAGTCGTCGGATGACCTCGTCAACAAAGCGAATGGCGGAAGATTGGTTGCAAGCGTCGTAGATCTTGAGCACTCGAATGCGCGTGCAGTCATCGATAGCTGTGAACTGATATAGGCGCTTTCTCGAGCCCGGGATCCGCTCGAGGAACTTCACATCTATTTGTACGCGGTGCCCGGGCTGTGGCTTCTCGTATCGCTTCCAAGGGCGATTTACTGGCCGACGCTTCTGATTGGCCGGCAGCCGGTTCACGCCGTAACGGATCAGAATGCGATGGATCGTTGAGCGGGCCACAGTCAGATGATGAAAGCGCTTTAAGTAGGCGGCGGCCCTGCCGGGTCCAAAATGATATCGATCACGCAGATACAGGATCTTCGAGACCACCTCTCGAGGCGTGGCGTTCGGAAATCGCTGCGGCACTCGCGGACGATCGCATAAGCCGGCCTCACCATGGCTCTTGTATCTGGCTCTCCATTTGTAAAAGGTTTTGCGAGAGAGACCGAAGTGACGGCAGGTCTGGGCGACGCTCCTAGGCATTTCGTCAGCTTGTCTCAAGAGCTTCAGACGCCAGGCAACCACTCGATTCTGTTCGTTCTTGTTCATGGGCTCACCTCAGGTGGAGAAGAGCCAGAATGTCACCTTAGTCTTGGGACTTCACAGTTCCCCTGACGTCCAGCAACGCGCACGATCGGGATTCGGTCGCCTCAGCGCTCACTGCACATCGCTCGCCTCGCTCAGGAACCCCCGCAGGCTGTTCTCCAGCAGCGTCCGATCGACCGGTTTGGACAAATACCCGTCCATCCCGGCTGCCGTGCATTTCTCGTCATCGCCCTTCATCGCGTTTGCAGTCAGAGCAACGATCGGAATGTGCTGTTGCCCGTTCTCGAGCTCTCGGATCTTGCGAGCCGCCTCGTAGCCATCCAGTTCCGGCATCTGGCAGTCCATGAGGATGAGATCGTAGCGGCCGCTGAGCCAGGCCTCGACTGCGGCTCGCCCGTTCGCCACGACGTCCACCCGATAGTGGAGTCGTTCCAGCAGGCGCTGCGCCACCTTCTGATTCACTGGATTGTCTTCCGCGAGGAGGATGCGGTTGCGACCATGTCTGCGCTGTTCCTGCAATTGGTGGCGTGTAACGAGCGGCTGGCTTCTCAGGTGCCAGGCTTCGGCATTCTTCGCCAGCACCAGCATCAGACAGGCGATGAGATCGCGCTGGATGACGGGCTTCAAGAGATAGCCTGCGAAACCGAGCGCGGCGAATCTCTCGCCGTCGCCGCGTTGTCCGGAGGACGTCAGCAGAATCAGCCGCGTTGCATTCAGGAGTTCGTCGCCATTGACAGTGCGTCCCAAGTCGGAGCCATCGCAGTCCGGCATCTGGTGATCGAGCAGCGCCGCATCGAACGCCCGACCGGCAGCACGAGCCTGCCTCAGAACCATGAGCGCCTCGTCTGCGGAGCTGACCGACAGTGGCTCCACGCCGCACTGGCGAAGCTGGCCCATCAGGACCTTGCGGTTGGTCGCGTTGTCATCCACCACCAGCACACGCTTGCCCACGATCGAGGCCGGCGGAGGATCGCATGTCGCACCACCGTGTGCGGCCGGCGCGAACCAAGCCGTGAACCAGAAGGTCGACCCCACGCCTTCGACGCTTTCGACACCGGCTTCCCCGTGCATTAGTTCCACCAAGCGCCGCGCGATCGAGAGGCCAAGGCCGGTGCCTCCGTACTTGCGCGTCGTCGAGGCATCGACCTGTGTAAAGGGCGTGAACAGCGTGCGCAGACGGCTGGCGGGAATGCCGATACCGGTATCGCGCACCTCGCAACGCACGCGCGTGCCGCGTCCGCCGCTTTCGATCACCCGCATCTCGATCGACACCTCGCCGCGCTGAGTGAACTTGATGGCATTGCCGACGAGATTCAGCAAGACCTGCCGCACGCGCCCGGCGTCGCCCTTCACCGAATCGGCGAGCTCAGGAGCGATCTGCACGGTCAGTTCGAGTCCCTTGGCGTGGGCCTGGACGGAGACGAGACGCGCCACGTCCTCGACCGTATCGCGCAGGTCCATGTCGCGCAGATCCAGCTCGAGCTTGCCGGCCTCGACCTTGGAGAAGTCGAGAATGTCGTTGATGATGGTGAGCAGCGCAGCGCCGCTGTCACGGATGGTCTCCGTGTAGTCACGCTGGACGGCATTCAACGGCGTGTCGAGCAGCAACTCCGTCATGCCGATCACGCCGTTCATGGGCGTCCTGATCTCGTGGCTCATGTTGGCGAGGAATTCGCTCTTGGCCCGCGCCGCCTGTTCGGCGGCATCCTTGGCGATGCGCAGGTTCGCCTCGACTTCGGCCAACGCTCGCTCGGTAAGCTTGCGGTCGCTGATGTTGAAGCCGATGAAGACGAAAAGCCCCTGCGGCGACTGCGCGAGCGGGAACAGCTCCCCTTCCATCCAGATGCTGAATCCGCTGTGGCTCGCGATGTTGATCTCACCGCGCCAGGCGCGCGACTGCGCCAACGCCTCGGAGATCTCGTCCGCGAAAAAGTCGCCTTGCGAAGCCCTGACCAGCGAAAGGAGGTTCGCCGCTCGCCACTGCTGCGGCGAGAACCCGAGCAGGTCGCTCAAGCGGCGGTTGACCGACCGCACGTTGCCGTCGCGGTCGACGATGAGGCGCAGCACCCCTTCGTCGAGTGCCGCCGAGAGCCCGGCCGGGTCGAGGTGCTCTTCCATGCGCAGAGCTACTCGGGAAACCTGCACACTGCAATCGAGGCACGCAGTTCCTGCAGGTTGACGTCGGAGAACGGCACGATGCTCGGACAGCCGAGCCGCCGCAGGATCGCTTGGCCTTCCTCGTGCGCGCCGAGTGCGACCAGCGCGTCGGCAATCGTCGCGCCCTGGTCGCGCAACCGCGGGCTCACGAGAAAGACATGGACGAGTTCGCGCGTCTTGGTGATCGTGAACGGCGTTACTCGGTCCTTGAGCGCAGTCATGCCATCCCACACGCTCTTCAGGATGATGCCGTAGCTCGCCTCCCCCTGGACGACGGCCATCATCACGTCGGGATAGTTGGTCTTGACCACCGGCACAGCGATATCCGGCCAGCGCTGGCGATGCGCCGCAATGAGGTAGGCGGCGTGCGATGGTGTGCCGTCGACATAGGCAACCGGGCGCGTCGCGAAGTCGGCCAGCTGCGGCGACTTCACCGTTTTGGCGGCGATGATGATGGCCTCGTCGAACGTAGCGTCGAACTTCGTCAGCGGCACGAAATTCCGTCGCGTAGCCAGGCGCGAAGCGTGCAGCGGGTGAGCGTAGACCAGATCGAAGCGATTGAAGTTCTGCTCGAACAGCTGGAAGTCGGAGAATCGCTCGTAGCCGAGGTCCAAGCTACAGGCCCGCGCGACATGCTGCGTGAGGGCCACCCACTTCTCGGGGTCGTGCATGTTGTCGTGGGGACAGGAACTGAACAGGTGCGTCATGATGAAACTCCTCTCGTATCGGGGCATCGGTGCCAGCTCCGCGCCCTTGAGCTCGTTGTCGCGCAATCAGGGTCCGTCTGCGGTGGCGGTCACGTAGTCCCTACGTACTGGCCCGCGGGGGATCCGCCACCTCACCCGGCAGCGCAGCCGTCCGACGCCTCACTCAGCACACGCCTCAATCAAGGCAGATGCGCCGCTGCCGATTTGCACTGGTAAGGACGCGACTTGCATTTACTCCCGGCTGCACGCCGGCGGAGGACCAGTGACTGCGTGTGAGGGCACCTCGCCGGCTCGCTTGCCGGACGGCATTGAGGCAGTGCGACGCGAGGCGAAGGAGCTGCGCGAGGCCCTCGCACGGGCAGTTGTCGAGCGGCAGCGGGTAGAGAACGAGCTGCGCTTGCGCAACGCAGCGCTCGATACGGCAGCGACGCACTTCATGATCGTCGAAGCGCGATCGCCCAACTATCCCATCGTCTACGTCAATCGGGTACTTGCGACCGATCACGGCTACGACGGTCCGGAAGAGCTGATCGGTCAAGACGTATCCGTGTTCTCCGCAACCTATCTCAGCGAACGCGACCGTGAGCAGTACTATGCGGCACTCGCCAATGGCGAAACCGCGCGGGTCGAGATGGAGATCACGCGACGCGACGGCCACAGGTTCATCGCCGGTTTCTCAACCTCACCGTTGCGCAACGAGCTCGGCGAAGTCACGCACTACGTCACACTCGGTGCGGATATCACTGCTCGACGCGAAGCGGAGAGCAAGAAGCAGCAGCTCCAGGCGCAACTCTACGAGCAGATGCGTGAACGCGAGCGGCTGGCAATCGAGTTGCGGCTCGCCCATAAGCTCGAGTCGGTCGGGCGACTGGCCGCTGGCCTCGCGCACGAGATCAACACACCGATTCAGTATGTGGGCGACAGCGTGCACTTTTTGCGTGCCGCCTTTGGCGACCTGAGCGCCTTGCTCGAGTCGCATCGCGCCGCGCTCAAACAAACCGCGCTCGCGTCCGGCGCTGCCGCAACCCTCGCATCGCTCGAGCAACTCGAACGCGCTGCCGATCTCGACTTTCTGCGCGAAGAAATCCCCCACGCCATCGATCGAACGCTGGACGGTGCGGACCGCGTTGCCGCCATCGTGCGCGCGATGAAGGAATTCGCCTATCCAGACGCTGTCGAGCAGAGCCCGGCAGATCTGAATCACGCTCTCAACACAACGCTTACAGTCGCCCGCAACGAGTACAAGCATGCCGCCAGCATCGAGACGCAGTTCGGTGAGCTGCCGCCCGTCGTGTGCAACGTCGGGGAGCTGAACCAGGTATTTCTCAACCTCATCGTGAACGCAGCCCACGCGATCCAGGACGCCGGCAAGGATGCAACGAGCGGCCGCATCAGCATCACGACGCAAGCAACGGCGCACTGGGCCGAGATCACGATCGCCGACAATGGTTGCGGCATCGCGCCGGAGAACCTGGAGAAGATCTTCGACCCGTTCTTTACGACCAAGGCCGTCGGGCGCGGCACCGGGCAGGGACTCGCGATAGCGCGCTCCATCGTCCAGGACCGGCACGGCGGCCGGCTGGATCTGGAGACGGCGCTCGGCATGGGTACGCGCTTCGTAGTTCGCTTGCCAGTGCACGGCCGGGCCGGCGCGGAGGCTGAATGAAACGCGTCCTGTTCGTCGACGATGACACATCGCTGCTCGACGGGCTGCGCGCGCGGCTGCACGCCCTGCGTTCGCAATGGGAAATGGTCTTCGTCGAGAATGGCCCGCGCGCCGTCACGGAGCTGGAACAACGTCCGGTCGATGCCATCGTGGCGGACGTACGCATGCCCGCCATGGACGGCGTCGAGCTGCTCGAGATCGTTCGCAATCGTTGGCCGGACGCGATCCGCATCGTTCTGTCCGGTTGCGCCGGGGAAGAGCAATCCGGCCGGCTCCTGTCTGTGGTGCATCAGTACATCAGCAAGCCGTGTGAAGTCGATCATCTGGAAAACGTGATTGGCCGGTGCATGCAGCTGCGCGACGTGCTGAACGAACCGCGCCTGCAGGCGCTAGTCGGGCGGATCGGACACCTGCCCGCGATGCCGCGGACCTGCACCAACCTGCGCGCCGCCATGGCGGATCCAGCGGTATCGGTCCGCGAGATCGCACGTATCATCTGCGAAGATCCCGCGGTCGCGGCTAAAGTGCTGCAGCTGGTCAACTCCGCGTTCTTTCGGCTGGCGCGTCGGATCACGAGTATCGAGCAGGCGGTCACTTACCTCGGCTTGAACGCGATCCGCACGCTGGTCATGGCTGTAGAAGTGTTCTCGGCGTGGCGCAACGATGCTGACGCGTGCGAGCTGACCCCCGCGCGCCTGCAGAAGGCGGCGCAAAGCGTCGCCGCTGCCACGCGAGCGCTGGCTCATGGCACGGGATTCGCAGACGATGCTCTGATGGCAGGACTCCTCCATAACATCGGCCACTGGGTGCTGTTGAAGGAATGTCCACAGCAACTGAAGCGCGCGATCGATCTCGCAAAGTCGCACGGCATTCCCCTGCACACCGCCGAGCAAGACGTGATCGGCGCATCCCATGCAGCGGTCGGCGCCTATCTTCTCGGCATTTGGGGTCTGCCCTATCCAGTGATCGAGGCGGTTGCCTTCCAGCACTGTCCGCAACGCGTCGCGCAGACCCAGTTCGATGTGCTGGCTGCGCTGGTCACGGCGCAGTCCCTGCAAGCCGCGAACGAGCCACTGCTGAGGGGAGTGTCGGAAAGTTGTGAAATGGTCGTTGACGCGCGCTACCTGCAGGCACTGCAGGCGCCCTTCGACTGGGCGGCGGCGCGGCAAAGGGTCTGCGCGACGAATGGAGAGTTGCATTGATGTCGAACGTAAAACGCGTGCACGTATTGTGCGTGGATGACGAAGCCCGCGTCGTGGAGGGCTTGAAGCTGCACTTGCGCCGGGATTACGAGGTGCATACCGCGCTCGGCGGCGAGGAAGGTTTGCAGAAGCTCAAGGAACTCGGCGGTGTTGCCGTGGTGATCTCGGACATGCGCATGCCGGGAATGGATGGTGCAGCGTTCCTGAAGCGCGTCATGCACACGTACCCGGACTCGACCAGGATCCTGTTGACCGGCGAAGCGGCACGAGACGCTGCCGTACGCGCCGTCAACGAGGGGCAGATCTATCGCTTCCTGACGAAGCCGTGCCCGCCTGATCAGCTGAAGGCCGCAGTGGACGCGGCGGTGATCCAGCACAGACTGGTGAACGCAGAGCGCATGCTGTTGCAGGAAACCGTGATCGGCTGCATTCAGGCGCTCGTCGACGTGCTGGCCATCGTCAACCCGATCGCTTTCGGGCGCGCCAGCCGCATCAAGCGACTGGCCATGCAGTTCGCCGAGTCGCTCGGCTGTACCGGCTTCTGGCAGCTCGAAGCGGCTGCGATGCTGTCCCAGATCGGCTACGTGTCGCTGCCGGTCGAACTCGTGGAGAAAATGTACTACGGCGAGCGGTTGACGCCTGAGGAGCAGGTGCTCGCCCTAGGCGTGCCGGAAGTGGCCAGCAAGCTTCTGCTGAACGTGCCTCGATTGGAGCCGGTGATGCAGATCCTCGATGCCGTACGCGCTTCCGATGAGCAGCTGCAGAGGCTTGGTGACGGCACGATCGGCCTCGGCGCACGCATTCTGTTGCTGGCGCTGGACTACGATACGCAGATCGCACACGGGCAGGACGGCAACGTTGCGATCCAGACCCTCCTCGGCAAGGAATCCCGCTACGGACGCAGCCTCATCGACAAGTTCGCCACGCACGTCGGCGCTGCGACGGGAACGCGCGAGATCCTCAAGATACCGCTGCACAGGGTTCAGCCCGGCATGACCATCATGGAGGACGTACGAACGCACCTGGGCACGCTCCTCATCGCGCGGGGCTTCGAGGTGTCGCCGCCCTTCCTCGAGCGGCTGCGCAACCTCGGTGCGTCGATCCTCTCTGAGGAAGTCAGCGTGCTGGCGCCGCAAGCGAGGGCAAAGGCCTGACCAGTCCTGCGGCTACGACGACCGCGTGGGATCCGCACAATCCGCGACTGTGCACTCGATGTGCGGTACCGGAACTTCTAGGTACTTCCGCGTAGCGCGCGCGCTCTGCGCCAGTTCGCACTCGACAAGTCCGGGCGCGGTGGCGGTTCGGCGCGGGCGCGAGCGACCGCCTGCCAGGCTCGCAGGTCGGGGCGCGCGAACTTGCTCTGCAGATCTGCATTGACATTGCGCCTCATGGACCTCTCCCTTCGTTGCCGGCAAGAAGGATGCGCGCACGGCGTAGCGTGCTGGCATCAGTTGCAGGATGAAGGGGCCATACGACGCCGCGCGAGCGCCGCCGGAAGTGAGACGCGGTTCACCTCGCGGAGCACACGTGCTCGAGCGCGCGACGCAGCTCGCCGAGGCTCGGCGGCTTGGCGAGCACGCGATCGACGTGCGGCGGCACGGCGTCGTCGGCGCTCATGCGACGCCCCCAGCCGGTGAGGAGCATCACCGTCGTCGACGGCGCCAGGCCTTTGATCGCGGCCGCCACGCTGCGTCCATCCATGTGCGGCATTCCCAAGTCCGTGATGACGACCTCGAACGGCTCGCCGCTTTGCAAGGCCGCTTCGAACTTCTCGATGCCAAGATGGCCGCCGTCGGCGGTCACGACGCTGTGGCCGTCGCTCTGCAATGTCGCCTGCATCGATTCGAGAATCAGCGGGTCGTCGTCGACGGCCAGAATGCGCACGGGGCGGCGCGCCGCTGCCAGCGACTCGTGCGCGGCGGTCGCGGACGCCGCCGAGGTCGCCGAAAAGACCAGCCGCAGCGTGGTGCCCTTGCCGCGCGCGCTCTCGATCATCAACTCGGCGCCGTGCCGCTGCGCCATGCCATACACCATAGCGAGGCCCAGTCCGGTGCCGCGTTCGCCCTTGGTCGTGAAGAACGGTTCCAGGCAACGCCGCCGGGTGTCGTCGTCCATGCCGACACCGGTATCGGCCACTTCCAGTTGCACCGTCCGCGATGCGGGCACGAACGCCTCTCCGTCGACCCGCGTGCGAATGCTGAGCGTGCCACCCTCAGGCATGGCATCGACGGCATTGAAGATCAGATTGGTCAACGCATCGCGGATCTCGCTTTCGACGCCCACGACGTCCGGCAGGCCATCCGCCAGATCTTGCCGCACGTCGATCACTGCACCGTGCTGTTGCGGTACGTCGCGCCACCTGATTCGGGTGAACTCTACGACCTGGCCGACGAGCCGGTTGAGATTCACGCTCGTCGAGGTCGCTTCCGGTCCGCTGGGCCGGCTGAACTCGCGCATCCGCGCCACGGTCTGGGCAACGTCGTGGATCGCGTGCTGAATCGATCCCAGGTAGCGGCGGGCACGCTCGCTGAGATTGCCCTCGAGCTCGAGCAGCGATTCCGTGTAGAGGGAGGCGGGAGAGATCGCATTGTTGATGTCGTGCGCTACTCCGCTGGCCATCTGCCCGAGCGCTCGCAGCCGCTCCTGCTCCATGACCGCCTGCTGACTCTCGCGCAGATCGTCGTAGGCTCCCTGCAGCGCTCGATACAACTGCGCCTGATGGGCTGCCAGCGCCACGTGTTCGCTCAGTTGGCGGAGAAATTCGCAATCGCTGCTGCTGAAGCTTTCCGCCGCGCGCCGCGCCGCGATCAGCACCCCGAACACCCTGCGCTCGGCGAGCAGCGGTGCGGCAACCACGGCGCGCAACCCGGCGCCCGCCAGGCGTCGCGTGAACGGCAGCGACACACGTCCGGTATCGGGCTCGTAGACGACTTCACCGCGTACGCAGCGCGACAGGCCATTGCCGTCGATACGAATCTGCGCCTGTTCGGCCAGATCCAGGTCCTGCGCTAACGATCTGCTGCGCGTGCCGATGGCGGTTACGGTCAAGACGAGCTCGCCTTGCTCGTGCAGGCAAATGCACCCGAAGTCGATCGGCAAGTCGTCCTCGAGGCTGCGGATCACGACCTGCAGAATGCTCGGCAGATCCTGGCGCTCGCCGATGGCCCGCGTGATCCGCTGCAACAAGTCGAGTCGGGCCACCTGGGCTTGCAGCTTGCTCTGCGCCTGTCTCGCCTCGGCGTACAGCGCGAGATTCTCGTACCGCCGCCCGACCTGTGCGCCGAGTATGGTCGCGAGCCGCTCGTCCTCGTCGCTGAAGGGCGCCCCGTTCGCCTTGTCGCCGAAGCAGAGCCAGCCATACGACCGCTCCATCGAGCTGATCGGCACTGCGAGCAGGCAGCGCGCACGCGGAAACTGCGCAGGCAGCCCGACCTGCGACCAGATGCCTTCCAGATCGTCGAGCCGCCGCGCCGAGCGTTGCGTCAGGACCGTCCCGAGCCATCCGTGACCTATCGCGGGTACGCCCGCTTGTGGGTCGAGAGCGATGCCGCTCGCGAAGACCAAAGCAGGCGCGCCGGCCGCGGCTTCGGGCGCCGCTGCGAGCACGCAGTAGCGCGCATCGATCAGCTTGCGCGACGCGCGACAGACGTTCTCCAGCAGCCGCGGCGCGTCAGGTTCGGCGGCGATCTCCAGGCAGATGTGAACCAGCGCCGAGAGGCGATCGTTCACCGCCTCCAGCTCGGCGGCCTTGCGCGAGAGTTTGTCGGTCAACAGACGCAGATGATCGCGATCGAACTGCGCAGCCGCCACGCGAACCGGAGTCTGCGTGGCGAGCCCCAGTGCGGCTTCGACCGTGCGCAGCACCAACTCCGGCTCGCACGGCTTGAACAGCAGATGCGTAACCCCGCAGGCTCGCGCGAGTCTCTCCGCGTCGCGATCGCGGTAGTCGGCGGTGCAGAAGATCACGACTGTGCTCGCGAGTTGCGCGTCGAGTCGCAGCTGCCGCACGAACTCGTAGCCGTCCATGGTCGGCATCAGGATGTCGGCGATGATCAGATCCGGCCGCTCGGCGCCCGCGAGTGCGAGCGCCTCGGCGCCATCGCGAGCCTCCAGCAAGCAGAAGCCCTTGTGCGCGAGCAGTGCCGTCAAGAACTCGCGGTTCGGGGCTTCGTCGTCCACGATCAGTATCGTAGTCATGAGCATGATCGCAGTTGCGGCGGCAGCGAGGTCTCGACTTCGCGAACGAAGGTCTCGGGTGCGATCGGTTTGGGCAGGTAGCCGTCGAAGCCGGCCGCCAGCATCTTCTCGCGGTCCCCGACCATGGCAAACGCCGTGACTGCCAGCACCGGGCATGGGCGCCACGCCGCGTCGCTCCTGAGCTGCCGAATCACACCGTAGCCGTCCAGACGCGGCAGCTGGATGTCGCACAGGATCAGGTCGGGCCCGTGCGTGCGCGCGAGCTGGACGCCGCGCTCGCCGTCCAATGCATCGAGCACAGTGTGGCCGTGCGCGCGCAGCAGGAACCCCATGAGCTCGAGATTCGCGGGGTTGTCCTCGACGATGAGAATGCGCGCCGCCATCGACCTCATCCCTGTGGCAGCAGCAGCACGAAGCAGCTGCCGCGTCCGTGTTCGCTGGTGAAGGTAATCCGGCCGCCCAGCAGCGTTGCGAGCTTCTGACTCAAGTGCAGCCCGAGGCCGGTGCCCTCGTGGCGGCGACGGCTGAGCGGGTCGAGTTGCGAAAAAGCCTGGAACAGCTTCGCCTGGTTCTCGGCCTGGATGCCGATGCCGGTATCCTCGACGGCGATGGCGACATGTCGCTCGTCGCGCCGACTCAGCTGCAGATGCACGCTGCCTTGCTCCGTGAACTTGATGGCATTGTTCGTCAGGTTGATCACGATCTGGCGCAGCGCGCGCCGGTCGGTCTCGACGACCAGCGGCTCGTCGGGCAGCGTCGTGCGTAGCGCCAGCCCCTTCTCCTGCGCCTGCAGCTGCAGCTCCGCGACGACTTCCTCGATGACGCTCTGGCAGGCGGTATGCTCGGGATGCAGATCCACCTTGCCAGCCTCGATTTTCGCGAGATCCAGCAGATCGTTGATCAGTGTCAACAGATGCCTGCCGCTGGCCTGCACGGTGCGCAGCTGCTTCTCCTGGGCGGCGGTCAGCGGGCCGGCGAGCCTCATGAGCAGCGTGCCGGTGAAACCGATGATTGCATTGAGCGGCGTGCGCAGCTCATGACTCATGGTCGCGAGAAAGCGGTCCTTGGCCTGACTGGCGTTCTCCAGCTCGACGTTCTTCTCTTGCAGCGCCTGCTCGAAGCGCTTGCGGTCCGTGATGTCGCGAATGGCGCTCGACACCAGTGTCCCCTCCTGCGTTTCCAGCGGGCTCAGGCTGATTTCGACGGGGAACTCGCTGCCGTCCTTGCGCTGCCCGAACAGCTCCAGGCCGGCGCCCATCGGCCGCACGTTCGGGTCCGAGAAAAAGCGCGTGCGATGCTTCGGATGCCGCTCGCGAAATCGCGACGGCACCAGCATCTCGATCGGCTGGCCCAACAGCTCTTCGCGGCGGTAGCCGAACAGATTCACCGCCTGCGAGTTCACCAGCACGATCTCGCCGTCACGATCGACGATGACGATCGCATCGGGCGCCGACTCCAGCAAGCCGCGGAATTTCTGCTCCGCCTTCTTGCGGTCGCTGATGTCGCGGATGGCGCTCATGACGAGCAGTCCTTCGTCCGTCTCGAGCGGGCTGAGGCTGATCTCGACCGGGAACTCGGTGTCGTCCTTGCGCAGGCCGTGCAGCTCGAGGCCCACGCCCATGGCGCGCGTCCGCGGCTGAGAGAAGAACTTGGAGCGATGCCCGACGTGGCCGCCGCGATAGCGCTGCGGCAGCAGCATCTCGACGAGCCGGCCGCGCAGCTCGCCGCGGCTGTAGCCGAACAGCGATTCCGCCTGAGGATTGGCGAGCACGATGCGTCCGCTCGGACCGACGATCACGATCCCGTCGGGGGTCGAGGTCAACAGGTCGCCGAATCGCGCTTCGACCAGCTTGGCGTCGCGCTGGACCTTGAGCTGCGTGACGTCTTTCTGGCTGGAGAGGATGTACGCGAGGTTGCCGGCGTCGTCGCGAATTGCCTTGCTGGTGACGTCCACGTAGACCAGCGAGCCGTCCTTGCAGCGGCGAAACGACTCGTACGTTGCCGTGCCGGCGGACACTGCCTCATCGACGATGCGCCGCTCCTCGGGGCTGCGCTCTTCCGGCACGATCGTCTCGTACAGCGTCCGTCCCAGCACTTCCTGGCTGGAGTAGCCGAAGATTCGCTCGGCTGCCTGGTTCCAATACAGCACGACATCGTCGTGCGACGTCGCGACGATCGCGTCCGGAGATTCCTCCAGCAGCATTCTGTCGAAATCTGTCCTCATGGCATCGCCATGCGGTCTTCGCCGTATCCGTCACGGCGGACCGAATTCTTATCGTCGCTGACCCGCACTGTGCTGTACTGCGGCACTCGCGCGCGGCGGTGCCGGCCGCGCAATCGTGCGCCACGCCCATTTCTTCGGAAGCTGTGGAAAACCACGGGGAGCAGCAGCACTCCGGCCTTGGTTGCTGTTGCGGCACGACGATCCGCAGTTGGCGTTCGTCCTGGCTACGGCCTCTGCTGTTCGGACTGGTGTCGATAGATCCCAGCGGGCATGTCGAGCCAAGACCTCGACGATTTGAATGTTCAGTCGCCTATGCGCAAACTTGCGCAACAAATCCTGTCACCCGACCAAGGGCGGCCTCATGAATCCATGAAGAAGATCGGACTCGTCGGTGGGATCAGCTGGGTGTCGACCCTCGATTACTACCGCTACATCAATGAAGGGATCAACCGACGGCTGGGTGGATTGGACTTTGCCGAGTGTCTGATCTATTCGCTGAATTTCGGCGATGTGCAGAGGGCGGGGTGGAACGATGCGGGGCCGCTGTTGTTGCGCGCGGCGCAGACTCTCGAACAGGGCGGGGCAGACGCGATCGTTTTATGTGCCAACACCGCGCATCGTTTTGCCGATGAGCTGCGTGCGGCCTTGCGCATTCCTTTGCTCCATATCGTCGAAGCAACCGCCGCAGTCATCGAGGCGCAGCAGTTACGCACCGTTGGCTTACTCGGTACCAAGGTCACGATGGAGAGCTCATTCTTCGTCGATGGCTTGGCTGCCGCCGGTATCAAGACTCTCGTGCCAGAGACCGTTGAGACCAGAGACTACATTCAGCACACTCTCAAGGAAGAGCTAGGCCGCGGTGTCCTGCGAGAAGATACCAAGTCGCGATATCTGCGCGTGATGCAGGAACTCATCGACCGGGGCGCGGAAGGAATTGTCCTCGGCTGCACGGAGATCCCCCTCTTGATCGAACAGCGCGATGTCGATGTTCCGTTGTTCGATACGACCAGAATTCATGCTGAGGCGGCTGTCGCATTCGCATGCGAGTCGTGACGCGGTTACGCACGGCGAGCGCAGGAACAGCGTGTAGCGCGTCACCCGACCGCGCATAGCACCTTCCACAATATCTCGCGGTCAGCCGCAGCATCTCAAAGCCGTGGCGACTCCGTTGCGGTCCCTGCACCGGAAAGACTGCACTACCCGCCGTTTTCGCACTCGAGTACTCGTGGCACACGCATTGCAACTACTACTCCGTCGCAACGATGACACATCGATCCCTCCGACCCGCCACGAGGACTCCCATGAAATTGCGTCTGCTTCTGATCCCCGCGATCTTTGTCACGACTGCAGCACTTGCCGATTCGCCTGTGGATGCACACACCCGCGCGGCTGCATTGCTCAGCCGGCCGGACGCGCCCGCAACTATGAAAGTGGAGCGCACGTCGTCGGTGTCCGAGACGTACATCGATGCACAGGCGAGCGCTGCAGCCCTGCTGAGCGGCCATCGCATCGCACTTCAAGCGACGATGCCGTCTGCGGTTCGGGAAGCTGCGCAGGACCAGATGCCTGCCGACGCTCATTCGCTGGCCGCAGCTCTGCTGAGTGGCACGCGCACCGGCGCCGGAATGGGCTTCTAAGCCGCGAGTGTCACCAGATCCGCACTCGGTCCTGCGGATCCAGATAGAGCTTCTCGCCCGGCTTGACGTCGAACGCCGCGTACCACGCGTCCATATTCCGTTCCGGGAATGTGCCACGCGCGTCACGCGGCGAGTGCGGATCCGTGAGCATCTGCGCACGTAGCGCGTCATCGCGTACCTTGCCGCGCCAGGCTTGCGCGAACGACAGGAAAAAGCGCTGGTCGCCAGTGAAGCCGTCCAGCACCGGCGCCGCCTGTCCATTGAGCGACAGCTGGTACGCGGTGTACGCCATCTCGAGACCGCCGAGATCGCCGATGTTTTCGCCCATCGTGAGGTCGCCATTCACGCACGCGCCTTCGAGCGGGCAAAAAGCCGAGTACTGAGCGCCGAGCTTCTTCGTCGCCTCGAGGAAACGAGCGTTGGTCTCGGGCGTCCACCAGTTGCGGACCTTGCCTGCGCCGTCGAACTCGCGGCCCTCGTCGTCGAAGCCGTGACCGATCTCGTGCCCGATGATCGCGCCGATCGCGCCGTAGTTCACCGCCGGATCGGCGTGCGGATCGAAGAACGGCGGCTGCAGGATGCCCGCCGGGAACGTGATCTGATTCTTGGACGGATCGTAGTAGGCATCGACGGTCTGCGGCGTCATGAACCACTCGCCGCGATCGACCGGCTGGTGACGCCGTTTGACGTTGCGCTCCCACTCGAACACCCGCGCGTTGCGCGAGTTCTCGAAGTGCTTGCCACGCTCGATGCTGAGCGCAGAGTAGTCGCGCCACTTGGCCGGGTAGCCGATGCGCGGCTCGAAAGCAGCCAGCTTCTGCAGCGCCTGCGCTCGCGTCGCGTCATCCATCCAGGAGAGTTTCTCGAGCCGCGTCTTGAGGGCTGCGCGCAGGTTCGCGACCAGCGTGTCCATCTTGGCTTTGGTCTCGGGCGGGAAATGCTTGCGCACGTAGATCTCGCCGAGTCCTTCGCCGATGGCTGCGTCCACCAGCGTGATGCCGCGCTTCCAGCGATCGCGCTGCTGCTGCACGCCGCGCAGCGCCTTCGAGTTGAATTGGAACTGCGCCTCGTCGAACGCTTGCGGCAAATCGCTCGCGTACGAGTTGACGAAGTGAAAGGTCATGTACGACTTCCAGGCGGCGAGCGGCTCGCTGTCGAGCAGCTTCGCGCCGTCGCGAATCGCGGTGGTCTCGTTGACGATGAAGTGCTGCGCATCTTCCAGACCGACGCCGGCGAGCACGATCTTCCAGTCGACGTTCGGCACCAGCTTCTTCAGTCCGGCAAGATCCATCGGATTGTTGACCTCACTGACCTTGCGCTGCCGTTCCGGCGGCCAGGCGACGGCTGCAATCTTGTTTTCGATGCCGATCACTTGTTTGGCCGAGCCGGACGGATCCTTGTTGCCGAGCAGCTCGAAGATCTTGGTGACGTACGCGGCGTAGGCCGCGCGATAGTCGTCGAACTTGTCGCCCTTCTTGAGGTAGTAATCGCGATTGGGCATGCCCAGGCCCGCCTGACCGACCCACACCGTGTATCGCGTCGGGTCAGCGGTGTCCGGGTTGATGGATACGCCGAACGGCGCCTGGAAATCGACCGAGCCCACGAGCCGCATCAAGCCGGCCTGGTCCTTGACGGCATCGATCTGCGCCAGGAACGGCTGCAGCGGCTCGGTGCCGCGCGCCTCGATTGCGGCCTGGTCCATCCAGCCGGCATACAGATCGGCAACCTTCTGCTCCACGCTACCTGGCGCCGGCTTGCTGGCCGCAAGCTCATCGAGGATGGCGTGCAGATCGGCCTCGGTCTTCTCGAAAACGACGGTACCGGTCCCGTAGCCCGCGCGGTCGGCGGGAATCTGAAAACTATCGAGCCACTTGCCGTTCACGTAGCGGTAGAAGTCCGCGCCCGGCTTGACGCTCCTATCCATCGCAGCGAGATCGACACCGAAAGTGCCGTAGGCCGGCTTCGGCGGCGCCGCAGCGGTGGCGGGTGGTGCAGATTCCTTGCTGCACGCGGCGAGCAGCACAGTCGCCACGAGTCCGATCAACATTGCCGAGCGCATGAATCCCCCTTTCGCCGTCCTATCCGTCATGAGGTCCAAGTATGCACAGCGGGGAGAAGTTTCCACCGGCGTCGAGAAGTTTTCGCCATTCGCGACACGAGTGTCCGCGAGCGTGGAAGGTTGCCGCGGCTGTCGGCCGCGCTTACAGCATCGGGCATCTCGCAACAGCGACTGTGCCGCAAGGAGCTGATTTCGTCAGCCCTCTCATCAATTGACTTGAGCCGCGGCCGGTCGGTATCGTAGCCGCGGTCTCGGGTGGGCGGATCAATACGAACGAAATCGATCTGCGCCCTTCATGTTCGCGGGCTCCCGGGTGCCGAAGCGACAGCGCGCTTCGGTGCTGCGGCATCATCCGATCCACAACTAACTACAACGGACGGGAGAACATGATGAGTCGCACTATTCTGTTGTCGATCGCCCTGGTGGCTGCCGCCCTGAGCAGCGGGTGCTCCATGGTGGCGCCCAAATATTCACCTTCGCTCGAGAACGTGCAGAAGCTGAAGGATTCCGGCGCGCAGACCGCGAGCGTCGGCACCTTCGAATCCACGCCCGGCAAGGGCAACGCCAAATCCATCTCGATTCGCGGCTCGTCGCTGAGCTCGCCGTACGATGGCTCGTATGCGAACTACCTGGCCGAGGCGCTCAAACAGGAGTTGTCGATGTCGGGCAAGCTCGCGGCCGACGCGCAGGTTCAAGTCAGCGGCGCGCTGCAGAAGAACGACATCAACGCCGCCGTCGGCACGGCCTCCGGTGACATGGAGGCCCGCTTCGTCGTGAAGCGTGGCGGTGAGGTGCGCTATGACCAGGTCAAGTCCATCCATGACGAGTGGGACTCGTCGTTCATGGGCAACATCGCCATTCCGCGGGCCCAGCAACGATATCCGGTGATGGTGCAGAAGTTATTGGCCGCGCTGTACGCGGACCCGGCTTTCCTGCAGGCACTGAAGTAAGGCAGTTCACGGAGACACGACAATGAAAACCTTGCGACTCGCTTCGCTCTGGCTCGCGCTCGCAGTGCTGGCCGGCTGCGCGCACCCGATGATCATCAAGCCCGAGATGGAAGCGCTCTCGACCACGACCAACGCCGAGCGCATTCAGAAGAAAGTCGGGCTGTACATTTCGGCTGCGAACCGCACCAAAGAGGTGACGACGCCCGGCGGCGGCGGCGACAAAGTCAGATATGTGCCTTACGGGGACATCGAGCCCGGCCTGTACAAGGTGCTGGGTGACGTGTTCCAGGACGTCTCGATCCTGCCGGGGACGGACGCAGACTCGATCGCGAAGCACTCGGTCGCGTACGTCATCGAGCCGGAGATCTCCACGACCTCCTCGTCGTCGGGATTCTTCACCTGGATGGCGACCGATTTCGAAGTGCAGCTCCAGTGCAAGATCAGCGACGCCAGCGGGCAGACCGTCACGACCGTGTCCTCGGTCGGCACCGGCAAGGCGAGCTCGAGCGAGCTGATGCAGAATTTCTCGCTCGCCGGTCAACGCGCCTCGCAGGATGCGTTGATCAAGCTGCGCGAATCGCTGCTGCAGTCCGCTGACTTGAAGAAGTAGCCACGAAGCGGAACGAGATCGGCAGCTTGCTCGAGCATCTCGATCAGCTGCCGATCCTCGCTGCCGCACCCTGCGCAAAGACCTCCTGCACGACGACCAGCGAATTGCGCACGGCCGCATCTCCGCGACCATCGCGGCGCCGGCATGGCCGCCGTCTTCGTCTGCGTTGCCGAGACCGGCAGCTTTACCGCCGCTGCGTCTGCGCTGGCCAGCTCCGCCACGATGGTCGGCAAGCACATCCGCATGCTGGAGAAACGCCTCGCGACGCCGCTGATCGTGCGCACGACGCGCCGCCAGGCCTGACTGAGGTCGGCAAGCTTTACCTGGAGCGTTCGCGGCAAGCGCTGGCCGCGGTTGCTGCGTCGGCTGCGGAAGAAATGGCCGGCGAGCCGCGCGGATTGCTGAGAGTACACGCGCCGGTCTCGCTCGGCGCTCACATGCTTGCACCGCTGCTCGCGCGCTATGTGCGGCGCTATCCACAGGTGGAGATCGACTTCGTGCTGGCCGACCGCGACGTCAACCTGATCGACGAAGGCTTCGA
>DATBKP010000187.1:0-5678 GCA_036555785.1 Steroidobacteraceae bacterium | reverse complement strand
GTCAGCGATCCGATGTACGACTTCGTCGCCGCGACGCTGGTCTCGACGCCGGCACACAGCGGCACGAGGTGATCCGCCAATGTCGCGAGCGGCGAGCCGGTCGAATTGCACAGCGCGATCACGAGCGCGCCACCCCGCTTTGCGGCTTCCGTCGATGCGAGCAGGTCGGGACTCTTGCCCGATTGCGAGATCGCGATGAACACGACGCCGCGCAGGTCCGGCTGTGCTTCATACAGCGAGCTCATCGACGGCGCAGCGGAGGAGGTGAGGACTTTGGCGCGCGACTCGATCAGATACTTCGCGAACGTCGCTGCGTTGTCCGAGCTGCCGCGCGCACAAGTCACGACGGCGTGCGGCCGCATGTCTCGCAGCAGCGCACCGATGCGTGCGACACCGGTTGCATTCGTCTCGAGCTGCTCGCGCACGGCGCCGGGCGCCTGCGCGGCCTCGACATGCATGCGGCTCGAGCGGCTCATGAGGTTGTTGCGCTGAGCTCGGCGACGAAGTCGTAGATATCGCCGCGGTAGTACGACTGCGAGAACTCCACCGCGCGGCCGTCCTTGAGGAAGCCGAGCCTTTCCACCAGCAGGCCCGCATCGCGCTCCTGTGCTTTCAGCAATTTCGCCTGCTCGCCGGTGAACAGCACCGCGCGCAGCCGTTGCAACGCGCGCACTGGCCGGTTGCCGGTGCGCTCGAGCGCTTCGTACAACGAGGATTCGACCGCTTCGATCGAAGGCAGGCAGAACGCGAGCACCGTTGCGTATTCGAGCGCCATCGGCACTTCGTCGGCGTAGCGGATACGATTGAAGCGATACACCGGCGTGCCGGGACTGGAACGCAGCGGCAGCGATTCTTCGGGAGTCACCGTGCCCGGCGCACGATTGAGCCAGACGCTGCGCGGCTTGCGGCCGCGCGCGCGCATGTCTTCCGAGAACGACGTGAGCTTCGAGAAATTTTTCTCGACGCGATTGCTGACGAACGTGCCGGAGCCCTGGCGGCGCACCAGCAGGCCTTCCTCGACGAGACCGTCGATCGCCTTGCGCACCGTGATGCGCGACACCGCGAGCTCTTCGGCGAGATCGCGCTCCGGCGGCAGCGCGTCGTCCGGACCGAGGATGCGATTTTCGATGGCGTCGCGCAGTCGGCGCTGCAGTTGCTGGTAGAGCGGCAGGGCGTGCTCGTCGTCGAGTGGCCGCAAATACTGGGACAAGGTTGCCAAACCTGCTCTCCTGGGTGCCGCATGCGTCGCGCTGCACGCGGCGTGGTCTTTGGCGCTCACGATGCCACCGTCATATTACCAATGCAATACCAATGCAGGCCGAGAGCGCGTCTTTGTATGCGTTAATCGATTATTTCAGTTGGAAAAATCAGAATCGCAAACAAATGGTATGCAACAGGCTTGGCTTTTTCGTGCGACTGGTACTATATTGGCCCCATATTGGTCTGATCATCACAAAGCACAAGGGGTATGGGGCTTATGAGCACACAGAGATCGACCCTGCTCGCGGCGGCAGTCACGCTGGCATTGTCCGGAACGGCGGCGCCCGTCTTCGCGGCGCAATCGACGAACGCGGGCCAGATCGAAGAAGTGGTCGTCACCGGCATTCGCGGCAGCTTGCGCGAATCCCTGCAAACCAAGCGCGAAGCGGTCGGCGTGGTCGACGCGCTCAATGCCGAGGACGTCGGCAAGTTCCCGGACAAGAACCTGGCCGAAGCGCTGCAACGCGTGCCCGGCATCGTGATCAGCCGCGACTTCGGCGAGGGCGAGCGCGTCAATCTGCGCGGCTTGTCGTCCACGCTGACGCGCACACTGCTCAACGGCCATTCGCTGGCGACGGCTGACTGGTTCATCCTCGACCAGCTCAACACCACGCGCAGCTTCAACTACCTGATGCTGCCCGCCGACGTGATCGGCCAGGTCAAGGTCTTCAAGTCGCCGCAGGCGGACTTCGAGGAAGGCGGCATCGGCGGCACCATCGACGTCATCACGCGCAAGCCGCTCGAGATGGACTCGATGCAGACGTTCCTGTCGGCGCAGATGGCCTACACGGACCTGGCGGACAAGTACGATCCGCAATTCTCCGGCTTGTTCAGCTGGAAGAATAACGACGGCAACTTCGGCGCGATGATCGCGGCGATCTACCAGAAGCGGAACATCCGCCGCGACGGCGTCGAGACGCTGACCTACGACACGCGCAATGTCGGTGGCGAGGACGTGCTGGTCCCCGGCCTGATCGGCTCGGCGCTGTTCACCCAGGAGCGCGTGCGCAAAGGCGCGAACTTCGCCGTGCAATGGCAAGCCGCCGACAACTTCGACGTCACCGTCGAAGGCCTGTACTCCAAGTTCGATGGCGACAACACCAACGAGAACTTCCTCGCCTGGGGCTCGCGCGCCATCAACAACGGCGGCACGCTGACCAACGCGACGGTGGAGGATGGCACGGCGGTCGCCGGCACGATCTCCTCGCTGAACAACGGCACGCAGGATTTCGCCGTCGTTTACGACGCGATCAACCGCTTCGCCTCGGCGGAGACGCGCTCGATCGACGCCGACCTGCACTTCCAGCCGGCCGACGGCTGGGACCTGCACTTCAAGGTCGGCTACACCGACGCCGAAGGCAACACCGACGCCCAGCCGTTCGTCGAGTTCGGCGCGCCGGGCAGCTTCACCTACGACCTGCGCGGCAAGTCGCCGCAGGTCAGCTTCAGCATCGACCCGACCGATCCGGCCGACATGCAGTTCATCTTCTCCTCGCTGCACCAGATCCTGAACGACGACGAGGAGAAGTACGCGTACATCGACGCCACGCACGACATCGATGCCGGCGCGTTCAAGGCGATCAAGTTCGGTGTCAAGCGCACCGATCACGACCGCGACCTGCGCTTCAACGCGACCACGTACGGCGGCTTCCATGTGCCGATCAATTTCCACTCGGCGTCGGACTTCGCAGGCGCGCAGACGCCCGGCGACTTCCTCAACCACGTCGCCGCGCCGGGCACGCTGGATGCGTACTGGCAGATCAACAAGCAGGCGGTGAACGACATCCTGTTCGCCAACCTGACTGCGCCGCGCACCTACTATCCGCAGCAGAGTTTCTCGGTGTCGGAGAACGCCACCGCCGGTTACTTCATGGGCAACCTGAGCGGCGACCAGTGGCGCGGCAACGTCGGCGTGCGCTTCGTCCAGACCGACCAGACGTCGCGGGGTAATCAGATCGGCGCCGCCGGCTGCACGCCGAATCCGTTCGGCTGCTATACGCCGCTCAGCGTCGACCGCACCTACAACGACTGGCTGCCGTCGGCGAACTTCGCATTCGATCTGACCGACCAGATCGTGCTGCGTGCCGCCATGGCGCGCGTCATGGCGCGGCCGGATTACACCGACGTCGCGCCCCGTGTCAGCCTGAACCCGGGCGCACTGACGGGCACCGGCGGCAATCCGAACCTCGATCCGTACCGTGCGAACCAGTGGGATCTGTCCCTCGAGTGGTATTCGAGCCAGGATGCGGTGCTCGCACTGGCCCTCTACTACAAGGACATCAAGTCGTTCATCACCGACCGGCCGGGCACCGAGTTCTTCGACGTGCAGTCGGCGACCTCGCCATCCCTGCAGTGCACGCAGGTCGATACGAACATCTTCAACTGTCCGTTCTCGATCAATCGCCGCAGCAACGGCGGCGGCGGCGAAGTGAAAGGCTTCGAGTTCACCGCGACGCAGCCGCTGTGGGGCGGTTTCGGGGCGACGGCCAACTACACTTACTCCGACGCGAGCACCGACAGCGGCGACCCGTTGCCGGGCAACTCGAAGAATACGTACAACATCGCAGGCTACTTCGAGAACGAGCGCGTCAGCGCCCGGCTCGCGTACACCTGGCGCTCGTCGTGGTTCGTGACCTTCGACCGGTCCACGCCGCTGAACCAGGACGCGCTGTCCTCGCTCGACGCGTCGGTCGTGGTCAACGTGCTGCCGAACGTCGCGGTGACTTTCGACGCGCTCAACATCACGGACGAGCAGACCAAGCAGTTCGCAGGCACCGAGCTGCGGCCGCGCGCTCTGTATGAGAACGGCCGCGTGTACTACGGCGGCGTGCGGCTGAAGTTCTGAGCAGTCACTGGTAGCCCCTCGCTGCGACGAGGGGCTGCAGCTGCGACTGAAACGGCTGCAGCTGCTGCGCGTAGTGGCGGTGGCGGCCGATGGAGCGGTCGTTGAGCTGCTGCGTCACCTGCGCATAACTCGGCGTCGGCGCATAGCGCGGGTTCTCGTGGAAGCTCAGGCATGCGGGCTCGAGATCGAGGCCGAGATGATCCAGCAGCCGCACCGTCTCGCCGCGTTGCTCCGCGATGAAGCGCTCGTAGTGCAGCTTGAGCTCGTCGGCAGCGAGCTCGCGCGCGTAGTGCGCGTCCAGATCGGATACCGCCAACAGATGATGCACGATATCCTCGATCCGATAGCCGCAGTTGAAGCCGTGCGTCATGTTGTTGGCGAGCATGGAGACGCACACGTCCAGCGGATGACGCAGCACCCGCACGATCTTCGCCTGCGGAAACGCCATGCGCAGCAGCGGCAGCCAGACCTCGTTGAACGGCATCTTGTCGGTGAAATAGCGCTTGCCGGGAGCGAGCAACCCGTACTGCTCGGCGCGCGCGAAGTAGTAGTCGCGAAAAGCCGTGGCCGCCCAGCGATTGTCGGCTGTCCAGGTGCGCGCCAGGTTTTCCGGGAACGGCTCGGGTCCGGCCAACTGCTGCAGCGAGAATTGCCGCAGCTCCGTCATGAACGACAACTCGCCGCCCGCGCGCACCGCGGAGTGGCTGGCGAGCACCTGCTCGATCAGCGTCGTGCCGGAGCGCGGAAATCCCACGATGAAGATCGGCTGCGGCACGTCGCTGCGCATGCGCGCCTGCGGCAGCAGCGCGACGTTGGCGCGGACGAAGAAACGCTTCAGGCGTGCGAAGAATGCATCGACCGCCTGCGCGTTGTACGTGAGCCCGCCGCGCTCGCTGGCGAGCAGACGCTTGCCCTCGATGAGATCGCGCCACGCTTCGTCGTAGCGACCGAGGCGATCGAGCAATCGGCCGCGCTCGAGCCGTCCGTCGCCGTTGAGCTTCGGTGCGGCATCGATGATCGCGAGTGCTTCCTGAACCCTGCCGGTCCGCGCGAGATGGTTGGCGCGCAACAGGTCGACGTTGCTGCCGCCGCCGGCGCGCGCCGAACGTTCCAGCAGGTCCCATGCTCCGGCGTGGTCGCCGCGCACCTCGCGCAGCTTCGACCAATACGCCAGCGTGCGAAAGTCGTCCGGTGCGAGCTCGTGCGCCCGCGCGAAGCTGGTCTCCGCCTCGTCCGTGCGGCCCTGCTGCAGCAGATTGAGCGCGAGGTTGGCGAGGAACGGCGCCTGCTCGCCGCCGAGCTCGATGGCGCGGCGGAAGTGCCATTCGCCGGGCGGCAGATCGTTGAGCTGGGAAAGGATCGTTCCGTACAGGTTGTGAGCCTGCGCGTTGAGCGGATTGACGCGCAATGCCGTGCGCGCCAGCGTCTGGGCGTCGTCGTGACGTCCCATCGCATACAGCAGCTCGATGAGCTCGTTGTAGGCCCAGTCGGCGCGCGGATCGCTTTTCAGAACCGTCTTGAGCGTGTCGGCTGCGGCCGCGAGCTCGCCCTTGCCGCGCTGCTCGAAGTAGCG
>DATBKP010000186.1:0-72273 GCA_036555785.1 Steroidobacteraceae bacterium | reverse complement strand
TCGACGGTCGCCTCACCCTTCACTGCCTCCTCCTTGCCGGGCAGCAGCTTCTCGCGGATCTTGCCCTCGATCTCCCGGGCGATTTCCGGATGCTGATCGAGGAAGGTACGCGCGTTCTCCTTGCCCTGGCCGATGCGCTCGCCGTTGTAGCTGAACCAGGAGCCGGATTTCTCGACGAATCCCTGCGCCACGCCGATGTCGATGACCTCGCCGTTGCGGGAGATGCCGGCGCCGTACAGGATCTCGAACTCCGCCTCGCGGAACGGCGGCGCCACCTTGTTCTTCACGACCTTGACGCGGGTCTGGTTGCCGATGACTTCCTCGCCGTTCTTCAGCGCGCCGATACGGCGAATGTCCAGCCGCACTGAGGCGTAGAACTTGAGCGCGTTGCCGCCGGTGGTCGTCTCGGGATTGCCGAACATCACGCCGATCTTCATGCGGATCTGGTTGATGAAGATGACGATGGTGTTCGAGCGCTTGATGTTGCCGGTGAGCTTGCGCAGCGCCTGCGACATGAGGCGCGCCTGCAGGCCGACGTGCGCATCGCCCATTTCGCCTTCGATCTCGGCCTTGGGCGTGAGCGCCGCGACCGAGTCGACGACCACGATGTCGACCGCGCCGGAGCGCACCAGCATGTCCGTGATTTCGAGCGCCTGCTCGCCCGTGTCCGGCTGCGAGACCAGCAGGTCCTGCACGTTCACGCCGAGCTTCGCGGCGTAGACCGGATCGAGCGCGTGCTCCGCATCCACGAACGCCGCAGTGCCGCCCATGCGCTGCGCTTCGGCGATGACCTGCAGCGTCAGCGTGGTTTTGCCCGAGGACTCCGGCCCGTAGATCTCGACGACGCGGCCGCGCGGCAAGCCGCCGACACCAAGCGCGATGTCCAGCCCGAGCGAGCCGGTGGAAACCGCCTCGATGTCGTAGTTCTCGGTGGCTTCCCCCAGGCGCATGACCGAGCCCTTGCCGAATTGCTTTTCGATCTGCCCGAGGGCGGCGGCGAGTGCCTTCTTGCGATTTTCTTCCATCGTGGCGGCCTTGAGGTGGGTGGAGGGCGATGTGTTCAGTATGTAACGGACGAATGCTGGTGCAAGACTTGATTATCTGTACATTTACACAGTAATTCAATCGCTGCGCGGTTTTTTCTTCACGCCAGGCGCCACTCTTCGAGCACCGTGTACTCGGAGCCGCGCTGTCCGACCTTCGATTCGACCAGCGCGAACGAATCGATTGGCCACTCGATCGGCGCCGCGCTCGCCTTCGCGGGCGCGCGCGCGACGTCGCGAACCAGCGTGACGTGCGGACGGAACGTCTCGTGCTCGCGCACTTCGAAACCGCATTCCCGCAGCCCGGTGCGCAGGCGCTCGACGATCGCCAGCAGCTCCGGCGGTGCATGAGCTGCGGTCAGGCAGATCAGGCTCGAGCGCCGCCAGAACTCGACGGCACTAAGATGCAGTAGAAACTTGCCACCGAATGTCAGCTTCTGCGCCGAGCCGGCTGCTTCGAGCGCGCGCGGCACTCGATCTGCCGCGACGGCGCCGAGAAAAACGACGGTGACGTGCAGATTGCGTGCTGCGATCACTCGTCCAAGCGAGGCATGTGCGTCCGCGGCCGCGGCCAGCTGCGCGCGGACCGCATCCGTCGGCCACAGCGCAAAGAACAGGCGGCGATTCACGCCAGTCAACCGCCGAGTCGCAGGATCTCATCGAGCGCCCGGGCGACGGTCTGGCGGCGCACCCCTTCGCGGTCGCCCGAGAACGTTTCGAGCGCCACTCGCGTCTCGATCTCGCCGTCGGCACGCCATGCCCAGCCGAACCAGACCGTGCCGACCGGCTTGCCCGGTTGCCCGCCGTCCGGTCCGGCGATCCCCGTCACCGCGACGGCTATCTGACCGCCGAGCGTTTCCAGCGCACCGATCGCCATCTCGCGCGCTGTCGCCTCGCTGACGGCGCCGTGCGAGTGCAGCGTCGACGGCAGCACGCCGAGCAGAGACTGCTTGAGAGTGTTGCTGTAAGCGACCACGCCGCCGAGAAACCAGTTCGAGCTGCCCGGCACGTCGGTCAGCACTTTCGCGATCCAGCCGCCGGTGCAGGACTCCGCGGTCACGAGCCGCCGCTCGTCGTCGAGCAGCAACGCGCCGACCTTGGTCGCCAGGCGCAGCAGATCCGTGTCACCAGTGCGAACGTGCGTCATGGACACACGCTTTAGTGCCGCGCGCGCCCGACGTCAAGACGTGAGAGAGAAGGCTCTAGGCTGTAGGCTGTAGGCCGTAGCCAGAACCGGAACGAGAGCCTTCTTCTCTGGCTACAGCCTACGGCCTACGGTCTGCAGCCTTTCTTCATGTCCGCCGCGCTCGAAACCCACACTCCCGTGATGCAGCAGTACCTGCGCCTGAAGGCGCAGTACCCGGACGTGCTGCTGTTCTATCGCATGGGGGACTTCTACGAGCTGTTCTACGACGACGCGAAGCGCGCGGCGCGCCTGCTCGACATCACTTTGACCGCGCGCGGCCAATCGGCCGGCCAGCCGATTCCGATGGCGGGCGTGCCGTTCCACAGCGTCGAAAGCTACCTGGCAAAGCTCGTGCGCCGCGGCGAATCGGTCGCGATCTGCGAGCAGATCGGCGATCCGTCGAAGTCGAAGGGGCCGGTCGAGCGTCAGGTCGTGCGCGTCGTGACGCCCGGCACGGTGACGGACGAAGCATTTCTCGAGGAGCGGCGCGACACGCTGCTAGCGGCGCTGTTCCGCGACGGCGAGCGCTTCGGTCTGGCATGGCTCGAGCTGTCGAGCGGCCGTTTCACCGTCCTGGAAGCCGAGGGCAGCGAAGCGCTGGCGAGCGAGATCGAGCGTCTGCGGCCTGCAGAGCTGCTCATCCCCGAGCATGCGGCGTCCGCCGGCGTCCCGACCTTCGTCCGCGAGCGGCCGCCGTGGCATTTCGACCTCCAGACCGCGACGCGAGCGCTGTGTGAGCAATTCCAGACGCGCGATCTGGCCGGCTTCGGTTGCGCCGAGCGCGCGCTGGCGATCTCCGCCGCCGGCTGTCTCTTGCAATATGTACGCGATACTCAGAAGGCCTCGCTGCCGCACTTGCGCGGGCTGCGTACGGAGGAAAGAGGTGAAGCGGTGCTGCTCGATGCAGCCACACGCCGCAATCTCGAGCTCTCCACCAGCCTCGCGGATCGTCCGGATTGCACCGTCGCCGCCGTGTTGGATCGAACGGCGACGGCGATGGGCGGACGCGAGCTGCGCCGCTGGCTGCATCGACCGCTGCGCGATCGCCGACCGGTCGAGCTGCGATTGCAGGCAATCGGTGCGCTGATCGACAAAGGGCTGCACGGCCCGCTGCATGATGTGCTTGCACATGTCGGCGACGTGGAACGCGGGCTGGCGCGCGTCGCACTGAAGACCGCACGGCCGCGCGACCTCGCGCAGCTGCGCGAAGCACTCGCCCGCTTGCCGGAGCTGCAGCGCCTGCTTGCGGGTATCGATTCGCCGGCGTTGCAGGATCTGGCTGCACGCGCCGGCACCTATCCGGACATTCATGCGCTGCTGCTGCGGGCGATCGTCGAGCTGCCGCCGCCGATCCTGCGCGAAGGTGGCGTCATCGCGACCGGCTACGACGCCGAGCTCGACGAGTTGAAGCGCATCAGCGAGCACAGCGATCAGTACCTGCTCGACCTGGAAGCGCGCGAGCGCCAGCGCAGCGGCATCGCGAATCTGCGGCTCGGCTACAACCGCGTGCAGGGCTACTACATCGAGATCAACCGCAGCCTCGCCGATCGCGTGCCGCCCGACTATCACCGCCGGCAGACGGTGAAAAACTCGGAGCGCTACATTACGCCCGAGCTGAAAGAGTTCGAGGACAAGGTGCTGAGCGCCCGCGACCGCGCGCTGGCCCGCGAGAAACAACTGTACGACGAGCTGCTCGACCAGCTCATCGGCCGACTAGCGGAGTTGCAAGCCACGGCCGCCGCGCTCGCCGCGCTCGACGTGCTCGCGAATCTCGCCGAACGCGCGGTGACGCTGCACTACACGGCCCCCGAGCTCACCGACGATCCGGTCGTCGAGATCACCGAGGGCCGGCACCCGGTCGTCGAGCAGTTCATCGATCAACCGTTCGTGCCGAACGATCTGCAGCTGCACGATGCGCGACGCATCCTCGTCATCACCGGCCCGAACATGGGCGGCAAGTCGACCTACATGCGGCAGGCCGCGCTGATCGCAATCCTCGCGCGCATGGGCAGCTACGTGCCGGCGCGCGCGGCGCGCATCGGTCCGATCGATCGCGTGTTCACGCGCATCGGCGCCTCGGACGATCTGGCCGGCGGCCGCTCGACGTTCATGCTGGAAATGACCGAAGCCGCGAACATCCTGAACAACGCCACCGCGCAGAGCCTGGTGCTGATGGACGAGATCGGTCGCGGCACCAGCACCTACGATGGCTTGTCGCTGGCGTGGGCGTGCGCTCAGCATCTCGCTCGCAACACGCGCGCCTTCACTCTGTTCGCGACGCACTACTTCGAGCTGACCTCGCTCGCAGCCGAGCTCGAAGGCTGCGCGAACGTGCATCTCGACGCGACCGAGCACGGTGACAAGCTGATCTTCCTGCACACGGTCAAGGAAGGTCCCGCGAATCAGAGCTACGGTCTGCAGGTCGCGGCACTCGCCGGCGTGCCGCAGAAGGTCATCACTGCGGCACGTCGTTACTTACGCGAGCTGGAACGTCGCTCCGCGGAGGCTCACGAGCCGCGTCCGCAGCAGGAGCTGCTGCTGGAGGTACCGGACGAGCCGCGGGAACACCCGGTCGTCGGCGTGCTGCAAAGTCTGGATGTCGATGCGATGACGCCGCGCCAGGCGCAGGATGCGCTCTACGAGCTCAAGCGCCTGCTCGATCGCAATCGCTAGATTCAGTCGTCACGCAGACCCGACCACGAACTGATTGCCGTCGGGATCCTTCATGATCACGAACGTGCCCCACGGCTCCTGCTTCGGCTCCGACAGGAACTCGACGCCGCGCTGACGCAGCTGCCGATAAGTCGCCTCGACGTCGTCGCAGGCGAGCGAGCCGGGGAAGAAGCTGCCGATGCGATCCTCCTGCCCTTCCGGCGTGAACAGCACCAGGCGCGTCTGCGAATTGCCGATGCGCAGCTCGATCCAGCGCTGCTTCTCGTCGAACTGCTGGTCGGTGACGACGCGGAAACCGAGCTTCTGCGTGTAGAACTCCAGTGCGCGGGCCTGGTCGCTGACCGGGATGCTCGCGAACTTCAGGTGCGTGATCATGGGCGGCTCCGCGCTGTGACTGAACGATGGGCAGCATGGTGACACAGCCGCGCTGGCCGCTGAGCTCATAACGACTATAGTATTTATGCTATGAGCAACCTCACCGTCGACCACTACGTCGTGGACGTGCTGCTGCCGGACCTGGTCGGTCACGACCACTCACCAGCCGCCTTTCTCATATATCTCTACCTGTGGCGCCAGGCGGCCGCGCGCGGCAAGGTGCAACTCAGCTACACCACCATGGCCGCCGACACGGGATTGTCGAAGGCGAGCGCGCAGCGCGGCGTCGCGCTGCTCAAGCGGCGCAAGCTGATCACGATGCGCAAGGATGCGGCAACGGCCGTGCCCGAGTACCGCGTGCATCGGCCGTGGGTGGGACGAGTGCCGACTTGAGTGTCTAGTCGTCGCGCTGGAACGCGCCGTGTTCGAGGAAATGTCGCGTCTGGGCCGCGACCTTCGGCGACACCAGCAAGCCGGTGTGCGAAGCCGCGACGACGAGGTGATCCTTGGCGCCCGGCAGGCGCGTTTCCTCGACCAGCACGGTGCCGTCATGCGCCTCGTCGAGGTTCGCGAGCAGACGCCCGACGCCGAACCCCATCGACCCCGCGATCACGCCGACCTCCCGCCGACCGGACCACTCGCGCGGCGACCAGTCGACGCACTCTGCCGAGAGCGCCCCACCGAGCAATGCGCGCCCGAACGGCAGCTTCGCCAGGCTCTGCGCCGTACGCGAACCTTGCAGCGGCGACCCGAGCAGCACTGCCCGGCCGGGCGGCAGATCGTCGGTAACCTCCAGCGCGCGCAGGACCACCAGGCCGCCGAGGCTGTGTCCGACGAAGTGCAGCCGCTCGGCCTGGTGAGCGCGGGCACAGTCGATCAGCCGGCGCACGTGATTGCTCATCGTGCCGACGATGGTCGGGTACGAAAAGAACAGCGCGCGCAATGAGCCGTCCGCCTGCAGGCGGCGCCTCATCACGAACAGCTCGAGGCCTGACTGCCACAGGCCGTGAACCAGGATCACCAGGGCGGCGGCGCCCCCGTCCGGATTCGATGGGTTCGAATTCATCCGGACTTCAATATACTCGGCGCAAACGGGGGATGAGGAGATGCCATGCTGTCGAGGCGCGCCTTTCTTGAACGCGGATCCCTGGCATTGGCCGCCATGAGCCTGCACGCGGCGCGCGCCGCCGAAGCGCAGACGGGCCCCCTGAATGGTCCATTGGGCCGCCCCATCGGCATCCAGCTGTACACGGTGCGCGAAGCGGCGGCGAAAGATCTGGCCGGAACGCTGCGCGCAATCGCCGCGATCGGCTATCGCGAGGTCGAGCTCGCCGGGATCCCCGTGGGGACCACCGCGAGCGAGCTGCGCACCATGCTGAGCGACAACGGCCTGACCGCGCCGAGCATGCACGCCAGCATGGCGGATTTACAGGATGGGCTGCAGCAGCGCCTCGACTACGCGAAGGGCGTCGGCTGCGAATACCTCGTGTGCGCGTTCCCCTGGACCGCGGACTCGCGCTTCCGCGACAACCCCGGCCACGCAGTCGTGTCGCTGGCCTCGGGCATCACACTCGACGACTGGAAGTGGAACGCAGAGCAGCTCAACAAGATCGGCGCGGCCGCCAGCCAGGTCGGGCTGCGCGCCGGCTATCACAACCACAACATGGAGTTCCGCTCGTACAACGGCGTCATCGCCTACGACGAGCTGCTGCGCCTGACCGATCCGGCGCTGGTCACGATGGAGATGGATATCGGCTGGGTCGTCACCGCCGGCGCCGACCCGGTCAAGTACCTGAAGAAGCACGACGACCGCATCTCGATGCTGCACGTGAAGGATGTCGTCAAGGATTTGCGCGTGGCTGCCGATCGCCTGCAGGCGCAAACCACCGAAGTCGGCAGCGGCCAGATCGACTGGAAGAAGATCTTCAAGGCGGCGAATCGCAAGCGCCTGCTGCACTACTTCGTCGAGCAGGAAAACTTCGAGCGCCTGCCGCTGGAATCCGTGAAGATCAGCTTCGACTACCTGCGCGACCTCGGGGCGAAGGGGCGCTGAGATGCGCACGATCAAGGGCCCGGCGATCTTTCTCGCCCAGTTCGCGAGCGACACGCCGCCGTTCAATACGCTGCGCTCCATCGGCAAATGGGCCGCCGGCCTCGGCTTCAAGGGCGTGCAGATCCCGACCTCGGATGCGCGTCTGTTCGATCTCGAGCGGGCCGCGCAGAGCAAAACGTATTGCGACGAGGTCAAGGGTGTGCTCGCCGAGGAAGGCCTGCAGATCACCGAGCTCTCGACGCATCTGCAGGGACAGCTGGTCGCGGTGCATCCGGCCTATGACGAAGCCTTCGACGGCTTCGCGCCGGCGAATCTGCGCCGCAACCCGCAGGCGCGGCAGAAGTGGGCAGTCGAGCAGGTGTTGAAAGGCGCGCGCGCCTCGCAGAATCTCGGGCTCGAGGCGCACGTGACATTTCCCGGCTCGCTCGCCTGGCCTTATTTCTATCCGTGGCCGCAACGCCCCGCCGGCCTGATCGAGGCTGCGTTCGACGAGCTCGCGCGGCGCTGGCGGCCGATCCTCGATGCGTTCGATGCCGCCGGCGTGGACCTGTGCTACGAGATCCACCCGAGCGAGGATCTGTTCGACGGCGTGACGTTCGAGCGCTTCCTCGCGCTGGTCGACAATCACCCTCGCTGTAACATGCTGTTCGACCCGAGTCACATGGTGCTGCAGCAGCTCGACTATCTCGGCTTCATCGACGCATATCACGAGCGCATCAAGATGTTTCACGTCAAGGACGCCGAGTTCAATCCGACGGCGAAGCAAGGCGTCTACTCGGGCTACCAGCCGTGGATCGATCGCGCCGGGCGCTTCCGCTCGCTCGGCGACGGCCAGGTGGATTTCGACGGCATCTTCTCCAAGCTCACGCAGTACGACTACGAAGGCTGGGCCGTGCTCGAATGGGAGTGCTGCATCAAGCATCCGGAACAGGGCGCCGCGGAAGGCGCGCAGTTCATCCAGCGTCACATCATTCGCGTCGCCGAGCACGCCTTCGACGATTTCGCTGCCTCCGGAGCGGACGCTGCCGCCAATCGCCGGATGCTGGGCTTGCAATGACCCGGCGCCTGCGCCTGGGCATGGTCGGTGGCGGCCGCGGCGCATTCATCGGCGCCGTGCATCGCATGGCCGCGCGCCTCGACGATCGTTACGAGCTCGTCGCCGGCGTGTTCTCTGCCGATCCGCAACGCTCGCGCGAGAGCGGCGCGGAGCTGCTGCTCGATGCCGGTCGCAGTTATGAGTCCGTCGACGCGATGATCCAGGCGGAAAGCGCGCGACCGGATCGCATCGACGTCGTCACGATCGTCACGCCGAATCACCTGCATCACGCTGGGGCGAAGAAATTTCTCGAGGCCGGCTGTCACGTGATCTGCGACAAGCCGATGACGACGAGCGTGGCGGATGCGAACGACCTCGTCGGTGCAGCCGAGCGCGCGCAGCGAGTTCTCGCGGTCACGTACAACTACAGCGGCTATCCGCTGGTGCGACAGGCGAAGCAGATGATCGCGGCCGGTGAGCTCGGCGAGCTGCGACTCGTGCAGATCGAATACGCACAGGACTGGCTCACGACTTTGCTGGAAGCAGAAGGCCAGAAGCAGGCGTCGTGGCGCGCGGACCCGCAGAAGGCTGGAGCGGCAGCGGCGGTGGGTGACATCGGCACGCACGCGTTCCATCTCGCCGAATTCGTCAGTGGACTGCGCGTCGCGCAGCTTGCGGCGGATCTCTCAACGCACGTCGCGGGACGCAAGCTCGATGACAACGCGCAGATGCTGCTGCGATTCGCGAACGGCGCGCGTGGGGCGCTGTGGGTCAGCCAGGTCGCGCCCGGCAACGAGAACGGCCTGCGCCTGCGCGTCTACGGATCCAAGGGTGGACTCGAGTGGTCGCAGGAAGAACCGAATCACATGCGGTACGCGCCGTACGGTCAGCAGCCGCGCATCATCGCGCGCGGCGGGCCCGGCCTGTCGCCGATCGCTGCCGACGCCGCGCGAATTCCCGCCGGCCATCCGGAAGGCTACCTGGAAGGTTTCGCGCAGGTGTACCGCGACATCGCGGACCTGATCGCAGCGTATGATGCGAAAACTTCGCCGCCGCCCGGCGCGCTGCTGGTGCCCACGGCGCAGGACGGTTTGCGCGGCGTGCAGTTCGTGCAGGCCGCGGTGGAATCGAGCCGCCAGGATGCGGCGTGGATGAAATTGTAAACAGCATGAGGAGTCGACCATGTCCCTGCGATCGATTTTTCTGGGTGGCGCGGTAGCGCTCGCCGGGTTTGCCGCCATGACCAGCGATGCGAAGGACTACGGTCAATGGACACCGTTGTTCAACGGCAAGAACCTCGACGGCTGGCAGCACGTCGGGCCGGGCGAGTTCGTGATCGAGAACGGGATGCTCAAGACCTCGGGCGGCATGGGCCTGCTGTGGTACACGAAAGAGAAGATCAGCAATTCCGTGGTGCGCGTCGTGTTCCGCGTGCCCGAGCCGATCAAGGGCGGCAACTCCGGCATCTTCATCCGCATTCCGACCGAGCCGACCGAGCCGTGGATGCCGGTGAACAAGGGCTACGAAGTGCAGATCGATTTCAGCGAGAACGACTATCACCGCACCGGCGTGTTGTATTCGCTCACCAAGGCCATGGCGAAGCCGGAGCCGAAGGAATGGAACACGATGGAGATCACGCTGACCGACGATCGCACGGTCGTGACGCTGAACGGCGAGAAGATCACCGACTACAAGGAAGGCGACCCGGTCCCGGAGAAGAAGGCGTCGTCGGAACCCGATCGCGGCAAGCGCGCGGCGGCCGGCTACATCGGCCTGCAGAACCACAACGACAAAGACGTGGTGCTGTTCCGCGATATCAGCGTGAAGAAACTGAAATAACGGTGCCGAATAACGGTGCCGGGAGAGAAAAACAGGGGAAACTGAGCAATGCAGCATCACGAAAGACACGAAGAATGTAGCAGGACGCAACTAATGCTGCGCTGCTTAGTTTCCCCTCTTTTTCTCTCCCGGCACCGAGAAACACCATGGCGTTGATTCAAACCAAAGATCTGCAGAAGGAGTACGACGTGATCGTGGTCGGCTCCGGCGCAGCCGGCGGCCAGACGGCGTACACGTTGACGATGGACGGCGCGAAGGTGTTGATGCTGGAAGCGGGCCGCAACTACGTGCCCGAGACCGAGACGCCGATGTTCAACACGCCGGACCAGGCGCCGCTGCGCGGGACCTCGACGCCGGACAAGGAATTCGGCTTCTACGATTCCACGATCGACGGCGGCTGGGAAATGCCGGGCGAGCCGTATTCGAGCGCGTCAGCCGATCCGGCGCAGCGCTTCTGGTGGTGGCGCGCGCGCATGCTCGGCGGGCGCACCAATCACTGGGGCCGCATCTCGCTGCGCAACGGTCCGTACGATTTCAAGCCGCACACCCGCGACGGGCTCGGCTTCGACTGGCCGATCGGCTATGACGACGTCGCGCCCTACTACGACAAAGTGGAGATGCTGATCGGCGTGTACGGCGACAACGACGGCATGGAGAACACGCCGAACTCGTCGCCCGGCTGCCTGTTGCCGCCGCCGAAGCCACGCGCCGGCGAGCTGCTGATCCGCAAGCACGCGAAGAAGCTCGGCGTGCCGGTCATCGCTGCGCATCGCGCCGTGCTCACGCAGCAGCTCGATCACAAACGCCTGCCGGCGCTGCTGCATCCGGGCAACGAGCGCGCGCAGAAAATTCTCGCAGAGAGCATGCGCAGCCGCGCGGCGTGCTTCTGGGCGACCGATTGCGGCCGCGGCTGCTCGATCAAGGCCACGTACCAATCGACGACGGTGCATTTGCCGCCCGCGATGGCGACCGGCAACCTCGATATCCTGACGCAAGCAATGGTGCGCGAAGTCGAGCTCGACAAGCGCGGCCTCGCCACCGGCGTCGTATTCATCGACAAGACCAGCGGCAAGGAGCATCGCGCCAAGGCGCGCGTCGTCGTGCTCGCCGCGAGCGCCTGCGAGAGCGTGCGAATCCTGCTCAACTCGAAATCGACGCAGTTCCCGCACGGTCTCGCGAACTCGAGCGGCAAGGTCGGCAAGTACCTGATGGACACGGTTGGCTCGCCGGTGACCGGCCAGGTTCCGGCGCTGGAGAACCTGCCGCCGCACAACGAGGACGGCGCAGGCGGCATTCACGTCTACTCGCCGTGGTGGCTGTACAAGGACGCCGCGCAGCTCGGCTTCGCGCGCGGCTATCACATCGAGATCGGCACCGGTCGTCGCATGCCGAGCGTCGGCTCGATGGGCTCGATGGCGAGCTTCGCCGGCGGTTACGGCCGCAAGCTCAAGGAGGACATGCGGCGTTACTACGGCTCGTTCGTCGGCATGGCCGGCCGCGGCGAGATGATCCCGAACGAGGATTCGTACTGCGAGATCGATCCGGCCGCGAAGGACAAATGGGGCATTCCGACGCTGCGCTTCCACTGGAAGTGGTCGGAGCACGAGACGCGGCAGGCCGCGCACATGCAGAAGACCTTCACCGACATCATCGAGGCGATGGGCGGCAAGGTGCAGGGCGGGCCGGAGCTCGAAGGGCGCAAGGCGATCGCACCGGGCGGCTTCATCATCCACGAAATCGGCGGCGCCATCATGGGCGCGGATCCGAAGACCTCGGTCGTCAACCAGTGGCTGCAGAGCTGGGACGTGAAGAACCTGTTCATCACCGACGGCGCACCGTTCCCGTCCAACGCGGACAAGAACCCGACGCTGACGATCATGGCGCTGGCGTGGCGCTCGGCGGACTACATGCTGCAGGCAATGAAGCGGCGGGAGCTTTGAGATGTACGAGCTCGATCGACGTACGGCGATCAAGTGGGTCTTGGCAGCGAGCGCGGCGCTCCGCCTGCCGAACGTATCCTTCGACGCGGCGGCGGCTGCCGCGCCGACGGGCAAGGGCTACGGCAAGGATCCGAACCTGCTGAAGAAGTACAGCGCCGGCGATCTCTGGCCGCTCACGCTCACTAAAGACCAGCGCACGACGGCAGCGGCGTGGTGCGATTTGATCATCCCCGAGGATGAGCATTCGCCGGCCGCGTCCAAGGTCGGCGTGGTCGATTTCATTGACGAGTGGATCAGTGCGCCCTACCCCGAACACGCCGGAGACCGCAAGACCGTGCTCGACGGCCTCACTGCGATCGAAGGCGAAGCGCAACGGCGGTTCGAGATGTCTTTCGCCAAGCTGACGTCGGCGCAGATGAGCACGATCGCCGATGCGGTCGTGAAAGAGCCGTACTTCGTCCGCTATCGCGAATTGACTGCTGGCGGCTTCTACACGACGCCAATCGGCACTCGCGATCTGAAGTTCGTCGGCAACGTCGCGACTGCGACGTTCGAGGGACCGACGAAAGAAGTGTTGGAGAAGCTGGGCCTGGCCTGACGCCCTATTCTTTCACCGGCAGCTTCACCCGGACATGCAGCTCCTTGAGCTGCTCTTCCGGCACCGTGGTCGGCGCATCGGTCATCAGGTCCGCGGCCGTCTGCGTCTTCGGGAACGCGATCACGTCGCGGATGCTGTCGGTGCCCGCCATGAACATCACGATGCGGTCGAGGCCGAAGGCGATGCCGCCGTGCGGCGGCGTGCCGAACTTCAGCGCTTCGAGCAGGAAACCGAACTTCTTCTGCGCTTCCTCCGCGCTGATGCCAAGCAGGTCGAACACCGTCGACTGCATTTCCTGGCGATGGATACGCACCGAGCCGCCGCCGATCTCCGAGCCGTTGAGCACGATGTCGTAAGCGTTCGCGAGCGAGTTCGCCGGATCTGCGCGCAGCGCTGCGGGGTCCGGATCGCGCGGCGAAGTGAACGGATGATGCATCGCGCCCCAGCGCTTGGCCTGTGCGTCGTACTCGAACATTGGGAAGTCGACGACCCACAGCGGCCGCCAGCCGGTCTGCGCCAGGCCAAGATCGTGGCCGAGCTTGAGGCGCAGCGCGCCGATCGAATCGTTGACGACCTTCGCGGTGTCCGCGCCGAAGAAGATCAGGTCGCCGTCGACCGCGCCGGTACGCGACAGGATGCCGTTGATCGCCTCGTCGCTGAGGAACTTCAAGATCGGCGCCTGCAGGCCGTCGCGGCCCTTCGCCTTCTCGTTGACCTTGATGTACGCGAGACCTTTCGCGCCATAGCGCGCGACGAATGGCGTGCAGTCGTCGATTTCCTTGCGCGTCATCTTCGTGCCGCCTTCGGGCACGCGCAGCGCGACCACGCGGCCGTTCGGGTTCGCGGCCGGGCCGGCGAACACCTTGAACTGCGAGTCGCGCACCAGGTCGGCGATGTCGACGAATTCGAGCGGCACGCGCAGGTCCGGCTTGTCCGAGCCGTAACGACGCATTGCTTCCGCGTACGTGAGTCGCGGGAACGGCTGCGGCAGCTCATCGCCGAGCACCGTCTTGAACAGGTGGCGGAGCAGCTCTTCCATCATCTGGATGATCTGTTCCTGGTTCAGGAACGAGGTCTCGATGTCGAGCTGCGTGAACTCCGGCTGGCGCTCGGCGCGCAGGTCTTCGTCGCGGAAGCAGCGCACGATCTGATAGTAGCGATCGAAGCCGCTCATCATGAGCAGCTGCTTGAAGATCTGCGGCGATTGCGGCAGCGCGAAGAAGTGACCGGGGTGCGTGCGGCTCGGCACCAGATAGTCGCGCGCACCTTCGGGCGTCGCCTTCGTGAGCATCGGCGTCTCGACGTCGATGAAGCCGTTGTCGTCGAGCCAGGAGCGCATTGCGCGCGTCACCGCGTGCCGCAGTCGCAGGCGCTTCTGCATCACGTCGCGGCGCAGGTCGAGGTAACGGTACTTGAGCCGCAGCTCCTCGTTCGTCACCTCGTCGTGATGGAACGGCGGAACTTCGGAGCGGCTGAGGATCTCCAGCTCCCGCGCCAGGACCTCCACCTTGCCGGATGCGAGCGACTCGTTCGCAGTGCCCGCCGGCCGCGCGCGCACCAGGCCGCGCACGTGCAGGCAGAACTCGCCGCGCAGCCGCTCGGCGTCGGCAAAGATCGCCTTGGCGTCCGGGTCGAAGACGATCTGCAGCAGGCCTTCGCGGTCGCGCAGGTCGACGAAGATCACCCCGCCGTGATCGCGCCGGCGATGCACCCAGCCGGCGACATCGATCGTCTGGCCGATGAGGGACTCGTTGACCTGACCGCAATAGTGCGAACGCATGAGAAGCAGGGCTCGGGGACGGGAGCGCGCGATGTTACGGACGCCCCCCTACCCGTGCAAGGAAATGGGGACATTCCTCATTTGCCGGACTGCAGGAAATGGGGAATGTCCCCATTTCCTCAGCGGCGGCGCCTGGCGGGCTTGGGTTTGGCTTTCGCCTTGCTCTTGGCTTTGGCGGCGGGCTTCGCGGCCTTGCGGGCCGGGGAGCGCCTGGTTTCGGCAGCGGGCTTCTTGGATTCCTTCGCCGCTTCGGCCGGCTTATCGGCCTTGGCCTTGTCGTCGGCAGGCTTGTCGGTCTTGTCCGCGGCTGGGGTTGCCTCGGCCTCCTCGCCCTTGGCGAGGTTGCGCTGGCCTTCCTTGTCCGATTTGAAGTCGGTCTCGTACCAGCCGCCGCCCTTCAGGCGAAAGTTCGGCGCCGATACCAGCCGCTTCAGCGTCTGCTTCTTGCAGCTGGGGCATTTGGCGAGCGGCGGCTCGGAGATTTTCTGCAGGGCTTCGACGTAGAACTTGCAGTTCGTGCATTCGTATTCGTAGAACGGCATTGGACGGATTCCCGGCGGCGACAAAACCGCCGGGCATGATAGGGAAATTAGCCTTTCTCGAACAGCAGCTGGCCGCCCTTGGCCGTCACTTTGATCTTCGCGCCCGGGCCGAACTCGCCTTTCAGGATCCGCTGGGCCAGCGGATTCTCCACCTGCTGCTGGATCGCGCGCTTCAGCGGGCGGGCGCCGTACACGGGGTCGAAACCGGCTTCGCCGAGCAGGTCGCGGGCGCCGTCGTTCAGCGTCAGCTCGATGTCCCGATCGGCCAGGCGCCGGCGCAGATAGCCCAGCTGGATATCCACGATCGAGCGCAGCTGGTCGCGGCCGAGCGGGTGGAATACCACGATGTCGTCGACGCGGTTGATGAACTCCGGCCGGAAGTGCTGCTGCACGATCTCCAGCACCGCCTGCTTCATCTTCGCGTAGTTCGCCTCGCCGGCCAGCTCCTGGATCACGTGCGAGCCGAGATTCGAGGTCATGATGATCACGGTGTTGCGGAAGTCGACAGTGCGGCCCTGACCGTCGGTGAGGCGGCCGTCGTCGAGGACCTGCAGCAGCACGTTGAACACGTCCGGGTGCGCCTTCTCGACTTCATCGAGCAGCAGCACGGAGTACGGCCGTCGACGCACGGCCTCGGTCAGATAACCGCCCTCCTCGTAACCGACGTAGCCCGGCGGCGCGCCGATCAGACGTGCGACCGAGTGCTTCTCCATGAACTCGGACATGTCGATGCGCACCATCGCCTCTTCGGTATCGAAGAGGAACTCGGCGAGCGCCTTGCACAGCTCGGTCTTGCCGACGCCGGTCGGACCGAGGAACAGGAACGAGCCGTTCGGCCGGTTCGGATCGGAGAGACCGGCGCGCGAACGGCGGATCGCGTCCGACACCGCGCGCACTGCTTCCTGCTGACCGACGACGCGCTTGCCGATGGACTCCTCCATCCGCAGCAGCTTGTCCTTCTCGCCTTCGAGCATCTTCGAGACCGGGATGCCGGTCCACTTCGAGACGACCTCGGCGACTTCCTCGTCAGTGACTTTGTTGCGCAGGAGTTTGGTCGGCGCCTGTTCGGTGCTGCTCGCCGCAGCTAGACGCCGCTCGAGCTCGGGGATCTTGCCGTACGAGAGCTCCGACATGCGCGCGAGATCCTGCGCACGACGCGCAGTCTCCAACTCGACACGCGCGCGCTCGAGCTCCTGGTTGATGTGCGCGGCGCTCTGCACGGAAGCCTTCTCGGCCTTCCAGACTTCTTCGAGATCCGCGTATTCCTTTTCGAGCGTCTTGATCTGGTCGGCGAGCGCGCTGCGGCGCTTCTTGGACGCTTCGTCCGATTCCTTCTTCAGCGCTTCCTGCTCGATCTTGAGCTGGATGATGCGGCGCTCGAGCCGGTCCATCGCTTCCGGCTTGGAGTCGATCTCCATGCGGATGCGCGACGCCGCTTCGTCGATCAGGTCGATCGCCTTGTCCGGCAGCTGGCGGTCGGTGATGTAGCGATGCGAAAGCGTGGCGGCCGCGACGATTGCGGGATCGGTGATGCTGACGCCGTGGTGAACTTCGTAGCGCTCTTTCAGGCCGCGCAGGATCGCGATCGTGTCCTCGACCGACGGCTCGTCCACGAGCACTTTCTGGAAGCGGCGTTCGAGGGCAGCGTCCTTCTCGATGTACTTGCGATATTCGTCGAGCGTGGTCGCGCCGACGCAATGCAGCTCGCCGCGAGCGAGCGCGGGCTTGAGCATGTTGCCGGCGTCCATCGCGCCCTCGGCTTTGCCGGCGCCGACCATCGTGTGCAGCTCGTCGATGAAGAGGATGACCTGGCCTTCCTGCTTCGCGAGATCGTTGAGGACGGCCTTGAGGCGCTCCTCGAACTCGCCGCGATACTTCGCGCCGGCGATCAACGCGCCCATGTCGAGCGCGAGGATGCGCTTGTTACGGAGGCCTTCCGGGACTTCGCCGTTGACGATACGCTGCGCGAGACCTTCGACGATCGCGGTCTTGCCGACGCCGGGCTCGCCGATCAGCACCGGGTTGTTCTTGGTGCGACGCTGCAGCACCTGCACGGTGCGGCGGATCTCGTCGTCGCGGCCGATGACGGGGTCGAGCTTGGCCTGCTCGGCGCGCTCGGTGAGGTCGACGGTGTACTTCTCGAGCGCCTGGCGGTTCTCCTCGGCGTTCGGGTCGGTGACCTTCTCACCGCCGCGCACTTCCTCGATCGCTTTTTCGATCGAGCCTTTCACCGCGCCGGCGTTGCGCAGGATCGTGCCGAGCGGTCCCTTGTCTTCGAGCCCGGCGAGCACGAACAGCTCGCTGGAGATGTACTGGTCGCCGCGCTGCTGCGCGATCTTGTCCGTGACATTGAGGACGCGGTTCAGCTCGTTCGAGATGTGCACCTCGCCGCTCGAGCCCTCGACTTTCGGCAGGCGGTCGAGCGCCTCGCCCAGCTGCGAGCGCAGCAGGTTGACATTGGTGCCGGCCTTGTCCAGCAGGTGCCGCACCGAGCCGCCCTGCTGATCCAGCAAGGCCGTCATCACGTGTAACGGCTCGATGTACTGGTGGTCGCGGCCAACTGCGAGGGACTGGGCATCCGCCAGCGCCAGCTGGAACTTACTTGTGAGTTTGTCCATCCGCATGGCGGGAAATGTAGGGGCGGTGCCGGGAGAAAAAAAGGGGGGAAACTCAGCGCTGCAGCATTTGTTGCGCTGCTGAGTTTCCCCTGTTTTTCTCTCCCGGCACCGTTAATGCGCCGTTAATGCGCCAACGAATGGCTCACGTAGATCACCGCCACGCCCAGGACGATGAAGACGAACTGGCGGACGCCGGAGCCCGGGTCGACCCGGCGGTGCAGGCCCGGGATCAGGTCCGCGACCGCGATGTAGAGGAAGCTGGCCGCTGCGAGCGAGATTGCGTAGGGCAGAACCTGCTGGACCGGGCCGAGGGCGAAGTAGGCCGCGACGCCGCCGACGACGGATGTGAGGCTGGTCAGCAGGTTCAGCGTCAGCGCGCGCATGCGCGACATGCCGCCGTGGAGCAGGATCGCAAGATCGCCGACCTCCTGCGGGATTTCGTGCGCGATGACGGCGAGCGCCGTGACGACGCCGAGGTGCACGTCGGTCATGAACGCAGCCGCGATCAGCACGCCGTCGAGGACGTTGTGGAAGCCGTCGCCGATCAGGATCAGCGAGGCGGACGCAGCGTCGCGATGCGCGTCCGTCGCATGACCGTGTGCGTGCGGCACGTGGCCTTCGCACACTTCCGAATGGCAATGCCGCCACAGCACCATCTTCTCCAGCACGAAGAACATCAGCAGCCCCGCGAGCAGCGTCAGCCCGACGTTATGCGTGCCGGAGATTCCCGCAGCCTCGACCGCGTGCGGCAACAACCCGAGCAGCGCGGCGCCCAGCAACGCACCGGTCGCGAAGCTCACGAGATGCGGCAACACCCGCGCCCGCAAGGTTTCCGGCGCGATCAGAAACAGCGACGCCGCGAGCGCGCTAAGTGCGCCGCCAAGCGCGGTAAAGAGCACGATCCAGGCGAGCAGGTGCATTCTTATTTCATCCAGACCAGCGTCGCCATGCGACCGGTCGTCCCGTCGCGACGATAGGAAAAGAACCGATCGCGATCCGCGTAACAGCGGAATCCGCCCCCGAAGACTCGAGTGACGCCGAGCCGCGCGAGCTCGCGCCGGGCGAGATCGTACATATCGGCTTGCCAGCGGCCGCGCGCGTTAGGCTTGAACGCATTCTCATTGTCAGTGGAGCGCGCGAGGAATTGCTGGCGAACCTCGGGCCCGACTTCATAGGCGTCCTGCTCGATCGCGGGCCCCAGCCACGCCAGCACGCGATCAGACGCGACATTCATCGCGTTCAGCGCGCTCGCGAGGACTCCGCCCGCCAGCCCGCGCCATCCGGCGTGAGCGGCAGCGACGCGAGTGCCATCGCTATCGCAGAAGAGCACCGGCAAACAATCTGCAGTCAGCACCGCACAAGCCTGGCCCGCGATGCGCGCGAACGAAGCGTCTGCCGTCGGCACCGGTTCATGCGGCCCCGCTTCGACGACTGCGTTGCCGTGAACCTGATTCAACCACAGCGGCTCGCGCGACAAATCGAGCGACGTGCGCAACCTCACCCGATTTTCCATGACCACAGGCGGCTCATCTCCGACATGCGCGCCGAGATTCAAGCTCGCGTACGACCCGACGCTGACTCCGCCCACGCGCGTCGTCGCAACCGCGCGCACGTTCGCCGGCGCCGGCCAGTCCGCTTCGATGAGTTGCAATCCAGTCATTTCGCTTTCTGATCTGCGGCAAGCACGCGCAGCAGCGCCTTCATGTCGTCCGGCAACTCAGCGTCACAGCGGATCGGCTTCTCGCTCACCGGATGCGCGAACGCGAGACTCGCAGCATGCAGCGCCTGCCGACGAAAACCGCGCAACGCTTCGATGAGTTGCGGCGTCGCTCCCTTCGGCAACAACAACCGCCCGCCATATACCCGATCGCCAACGATCGGGTACCGGATGTGCGCCATGTGCACGCGGATCTGATGCGTGCGTCCCGATTCCAGTTTCAATCGCACGTGCGTATGTGCGCGATAGCGATGAACCACTCGATAGTGTGTCACCGCCTCACGCCCATCCTCGCGAATCGACATGCGCACGCGATCGACCGGATGGCGACCGATCGGCGCGTCGACCACACCGCCGCCCGTCATCACTCCTGTACACACCGCTTCATACTCACGCTCGACCTCGCGCGCTTCGATCGCACGCACGAGCGCGGTGTGTGCTTCGAGCGTCCGCGCAACGACCATCAACCCGCTCGTGTCCTTGTCGAGCCGATGCACGATGCCGGCCCGCGGCACCTGTGCGAGCTTCGGATCCAGGTGCAGCAGCGCGTTCTGCAACGTGCCGGCGGCGTTGCCCGCGCCGGGATGCACGACCAGCCCGGCGGGCTTGTTGAGGACCAGGACATGGCGGTCCTGGTGGACGATATCCAGCTCGATCTGTTCAGGTTCGACGTCGCCCTCCGCCTCGACCACCGCGCTGACCCGAACCTGCTCCCCGCCTAGAACCTTGTCCTTGGGCCGGAGCTTCTCACCGTCGACGAGCACCTGCCCGGCCTCGATCCACTCCTTGATGCGGGTCCGGGAAAAGTCGCTCAACAGCTCCGCCAGCGCCTGGTCCAGGCGCTGGCCGGCATATTCGACGGGAACGGTGAGCGTGCGCCTGATCTGTTCAGACATGTTCGGTTCGGACATGGGGGTAGAGGAACTTAAGGACGAGCCTGCCGACAAAGAAAGGACCCGGCTATACTCGCCCGCCTTGCCTGACGCCCGGACCTGAGAAAAATGGCGACGAATTCTCGCATGCGCATCCTCGTTTTGACCACGGTGGCCCTGTTGCTGGCGCTGTCGGGCTGCGGCGGCAACAAGGCGCGCCCGGCCGGCAACGCCGAAAAGCTCTACGACTCGGCCAAGCGCGCCTGCGAAAACGCCAACTACAAGGACTGCATCGCCTATTACGAGAACCTCGAAGCCCGCTATCCGTTCAGCAACGAGGCGCGCCAGGGCCAGCTCGACCTGATGTGGGCCTACTACAAGAACCGCGAGCCGGAATCGGCGATCGACCAGGCCGACCAGTTCATCCGCGAGAACCCGGCCCATCCGCGCATCGACTACGCCTACTACATCAAGGGGCTGGTGCAGTTCGAGCGCAACCCGAACTTCCTCGAGCGCTGGTTCAACGCCGACCTGACCGAGCGCCCGCCGATCGACGCGCGCAAGTCGTTCCAGGCGTTCCAGACGCTGGTCGAGCGCTTCCCGAACAGCGAGTACGCCGAGGACTCGCGCCGGCGCATGATCTTCCTGCGCAACCGGCTGGCGAACTACGAGATCTACGTCGCGAACTACTACCTGAAGCGCGGCGCCTGGGTCGGCGCGATCAACCGCTCCAAGTACGTGATCGAGAACTACGACGGCGCGCCGCAGGTCAAGCGTGCGCTCGAGATCATGGCGCAGTCGTATCGCAAGCTCGGGATGAACGATCTGGCCGCGGATTCAGAGAAAGTGCTGAAAGAGAACTACGCCAACGTCGACAAGGTTGGCGCGGAAGAGAAGAAGCACTGGTGGAAGATCTGGTGAGTGCTGTGGGTCAGGCTTCAGCCTGACTCTTCTCCTCAACGTTTCTGCTGAAACGTCGACCCTGTGAAGATATCCAGACGCACGCCCCGCGTTACGATCATCCGTGTCGAGAAGCGACGCCCGACGGTGCTGATAACACCGCCGAGCGTCTAACCAGCCACCCTAGTAAGGAGAGTGACATGGATACGTTGACGGCTCTCAATCAGTTGGAAGAACCATCTACCAGCAACGCGAGCACCTGCTGCAGGCGCACGGCGTGCTCACCTGCTTGTACGAAGCGCTACTGCATGCGGAAGGCGAACAAGCGGTTTCGTATGCGCAGGCAGCCTACGTCGCGCGTGATCTTATCGACAAGAGCGCGGAGGAGCTGGTGCGCATTTCACCGCTGCTCGATTCACTCGCGACTGATGACAGAGTCGATGAATCGCGAGTTTTGTCCATGACATGAAGGACTGCGTCTCCTTCCCCGCACGGCGGCATGTGCGGGGAAGCATTATCGAACACCAAAGTCCACCATTAATGGCACCAACTCTGCAGTACATGTTCCCGATTGCTCAGCAACGCTCTCGCAAACGACTGATCGTCAGCACTCGCTTCAGGTAAAAGAGCCTCGATTACCTCCGTCGCTTTCGAACTGCACATGTAGCTCAATGCAGTCACGCTCTCCTTAAACAGGTGTCGACCGCCTGCGCCGGATCGCGCTAGCTGGGCCAAGAGATCGATATCTCGCGCATCACCCAACTCCCCGATCAGAACAACTGAGGGGCGCGCCACTCGGTTGTCCGCACTCGTATAGTTCTCTAATGCAAACTTTCTCAGATCATCTGTGTTCAACGGGATGAGCTGGTTACGGTACGCCTGAGCCAATTGGCTGGCTGTTTCGATCTTTATACGCGGGCCCTTGAGCACGCTCCACTTGAAATTAGGATGGCTGGTCTCGCGCTCATACCAGACATCTGACAGGATCGAAAACCATTTCATGTCCGGGGTCCCAGCGAAATTGGTTCCGTCCTGAATGGCGCGGACAATTTCCTCTTCGGTGCCGTTGACGAATACACCTGGAAGGTTTGCGACCTGGACGGAACTCTGCTGTCCTCGATTTGCCCCACTACCCCCTTCCTGAGCGACGCCAGCGGGCCGGTCGCAGCCGCACGCCAGCGCTGCGAGTGCCAAGCAACTCAAATAGTGGATATGACGTCTAACGATCATCGCGCCCCCGGCTCCTCGTGCTAGTCCTACATCGGCGGAATTGTCATCTGTCCGATGAATGCTCCCCACTCCCAGTCATACTTGTATTCGGTTGGCACGCCCCAGTAGGCGTGCACACCCAGAATATCCTCATACCTGTGCCAGGTGACGGCGTGCTGGACCTCGCCGCATTCGTCGGTCCACTGTGCTTCGCAACGTACAGTGCGATTGCGGAGGGTAGTAATGGTATGTCCATTCCAAACTGTCAGAATTTCCCGCTCCCTCCAATAAAGATCGAGCTTGACGCCCACGCTCGGTCCAGGCCGCGGGTCCTTGGAACTTACGGGCCCTGCGCTTCCTTCTACGTGCATGTAACGAACGGCAATTGTCCTTTCCCAATCTCTCTTCTGTTTCATCCAGTCGCGTCTGCGCGTCTCGATGTTGTTCAGTAGCTCCACGCATTTTGGCACCTTGCTGCCTTCGTAGAGTCCAAGCTGGTCGATGGCAACGACTGGGTTTCCACTCACGTATCCGTATAGGTTCGGACCACCTGTCAACCCCATCGGATCTGCTTCGACATACCTGCCAACCACTGCGTCGTAGTCCCGCATGATGTTGTAATCCAGCCCAGTTTCTGGGTCGAAATACTGTCCCGCAAAGCGAAGGTTGTATGCGAACAGAGTTGAATCCACGTCCGGATCCTGATTCGCTGCCGTGGTCCCGAACGGATCCGAGTCCCAACGCCAAACCACAACGTTGTCACTCGGCCGACTAATCCTCCTGGGCGTGTTCAGATGATCTGTGTGAACGTAAAACAGATTCACACCTGCGCCGTTCGGTCTGAGAGTCGCAACGGGGATGTCGTCGAGCCACACTGTCTCCTGCACGAGGTTTCCCGAGTTGTCATATTCTCCGATGACTTGCCCACTTTCGTCATAGACGAAATACGTCGAAGAACTGGACGTCGTTTTCTTTATCCTCTCCCCAAGGGCGTTGAGTGCGTACGACGTCGTCACGCCTGCCTTCGTGGCACTGACCATTCTTCCGGCATCGTTGTACGTGAACGTCGTGGTGCCATCGCTCGTCGTGTTGCCGGCGTTGTCGTAGCCGTAAGTGCGAGTCAGCGCGCCCGAGACACTGCTCAGTCGATTGCTCGTGGCGCTGACGGTGAACGTCGAAGCGGCGCTGCCGGTCTGCGTCAGGCGATTGCCGTTAGCATCGTAGGTCCAGGCTTGATTGAGGCTCGTGCCCGTAGCGCTTGTGAGCCGATCCTGCAGGTCGTAGCCGTAGCTTTGGCTCAGACTCGAGTTCGCCGCATCGGTGATGCCGGTGATCCGGAACGCATCGTCGTAGCTGTAGGTCTTGAGCCCTGCGCTGTCGATGTCCGTGATCTTGCCGTCCGTGTCGTACTCGCGGATTGCAAGTGTCGAGTTGCCCCAGGTCCAGCCACGCGTTGGTCCGAACGGCTGATACAGCACGTTCGAGAGGATCGTGGTCGTGCCATTCAGGATCAGGCTCGTGATCTTCCCGTCCGTGTAGCCGTAGGTGATGGTGTTGCCCGAGGGCAGCGTCAGCGTTTGCGGCCGGCCGTCGCTGTCGTACGCATAGCTGACGGTCTTCGTGACTCCCATGCTCTGCTGGCGCGAGAGCACTCGGCCGTGCGTGTCGTAGGTCCAGCTGGTCGAGCCCGAGGCATCGCTGACCTGAGTGAGTCGGCCCTTCTGGTTCGTGCCGCCGTCGTAGGTGTAGCTGATCGTCTGGTCCGAATACGTCAGGCTCGTGACGCGATTCAGGGCGTCGTAGGCGTAGGTGCCGGTCTTCGATCTCGCATCCGTGCTGGTGGCGACGTTGCCCCCTGAGTCATACGTGTTCGTGGTCGTGCCGGTGTCGGGGCTCACATGCTGCGTGAGATCCCCCAACGCGTTGTAGCTGTTGCTCGTGACCTTGCTTCTGGGGTCGGTCACCGAGATCAACTGATCGAGGGCGTTGTAGCCGTACTGGGTAACGCCGGAGAGCGGATCGGTGACCTGCGTCAGGCGGTTGAGCTCGTCGCAATCCTGGCTCGTATTGCGGCTCAGCGGTGCGGCGATGCCGGTCTGGTTGCCGTTGTCGTCGTAGCTAAAGGTGGTCGTGACAGCCGACGTGCCGGCCGCGCCGATCTCCTTCCACAGCTGATTGAGCGTGTTGAACACCCGGGTGCGGGTCTGAGTCAGGGCGTTCGAAGGATCGTAGAAATTCTCCGCCGTGCGATTGCCCATGTTGTCGAGCGTGTAGACGATGCGGTTGCCCTCGGAGTCCTCGATCTCGGTGAGGCGGTGTGCGCCGTCATAGGTGTACTCGAGGAAGCTGCCGTCGGGGAGCGTCGTCTTCTTCAGAAGTCCCGTCGGCCAGTAGGTGAAGGTGGTCTGTTCACTTCCGACCGTCCGCGAGGTCAGGCGCTGGCGCAGGTCATAGGTCAGCGTCGTCACGAGGCCGTTCGGATCGGTGATCGTGAGCGGCTGGCCGTGGGCGTTGTAGGTGTTGTAGGTGGTGACGTGGCCGAGCGCGTTCGTGACCGTGTGCAGCTGGCCGCATTCGTAGCCGGTCGTGCAGCTGTAGTAGGTGTACGCCGTGACGTCCGAGACGTCGGTGCGCGGGCCGTTCGCGGTTAGAACCTGGCCGAAGCTGTTGTAGGTGTAGGTCCAGGTGCGGGATTCGCTCGTGGTCGTGTCCAGCACGGTTTTCGTCAGGACGTTGCCGCTGGTGTCATGTGTGAACGTCGTGCGTTTGCCGGGTTCGTCAATCTGCGTCGGCAGGCGATACGTCGAGTGCCACTGCGTCGAGGTCTTGCGCTGGCGAGTGCCTGAGGTCGGCGTGTAGCTCGCAAGGTTCGAAGGACAGCTCAGTCCCGACGCCAACCCCTCCAGGCGGACCGTCTCGAGGTTGCGTGACGTGTCGTACGCGTAGCAGGTCTTGTTGCCGTTGAAGTCGGCCTTGGACGCGACATTGGCGTTGCTGTCGTACGTCGTCGCAACACTGCCGCCTCCCGCTCGGCTGACGCTTAGCAATCTCGGCATGCCGTGCGTGACCGTCGAGAAGTCGTATGTCCGCTGCTGCGAGAGAGGGTCGGTGACCGTTACCTGGCTCGGGACAACGGTCCCGGGATACGTCAGCTCATGCTTCCCTGTACCACCCGCCTGTTCGGTCGCAGTCAGGGAGAGCGTGCGTTTTGCCATCCCTGAGCTGACGTAGTTCTAATTCGAGGCGTGACGAAGCTACGTCGCGGATCGTGACAACGTCAATCGGGGAAGAGTGTTTTTGAGATTCAGAGTCGCGCTGAAGCGCGACCTAACACCAATAGGTTCACTCGACGATCCCGCCGATCCACAAAGTCGATCAGCTACGAGTTTTGTGACGAGTTGAGAGGGCGTGCGTCTCCTACCCTGTCCGACACTGACAGACGTGCGGGAAGGGAATCGAGATGCTACAGGGACGAGCGACTGATAGTCTTTCGCCCGACAGTGAAGCGCACAAGTCTCATGATTGAGCGCTTCACATATCGGTTCGACTGGGACATCGACAAGGCGCTCGCCAACTGGCACAAGCACGGTATGAGCTTCGAGATGGCAGCCACCGTCTTTGGCGACCCGCTCGCCTTGACTCGCTATGATTCCGAACACAGCCAGAGCGAGGAACGTTGGGTTACACTCGGCTTGGCCGGGACTGGGCAGCTCGTAGTCGTAGTCCACACATTCGAGGAGCTACCTGGCGACGCACGGATACGGATCATCTCAGCTCGCTATGCTACGGCATCCGAGCGACGACAGTACGAGAGCGGCTAACAACCTTCGCACCTTCGGCAACGAACATGCAGAACGAATACGACTTTTCCAACGCTGAGCGCGGCAAGTTCTATCGCAAGGACGCAGTACTGGAGTTGCCGATCTATCTCGATCCCGAAGTGCGCGAATACTTGGCCGCATGTGCCAAAGCCAAGGGGATCGAGATCAATCAGCTCGTCAACGAGCTGCTGAAGCGGGATATTGAGCTGATCAAGGCGGCGAAGTAATCGCAGCCAGCAGCTGCTACTTCAACGCGTGCGATATCCGGACGTGATCGGATATCTCCAATCTCTCCCAAACGCACGGTCGCTGATTCTTACACCAGGCGGCGCTTGTCTTCGCTTGTATTCGTTGCGCTTCACCATCTCGAGCACGCGGCCGACAGTCGCGCGATCGAACCCACGCGCGGAGATTTCATCGACCGACAGATTGTCTTCGATGAACAACTCCAGGATCGCATCGAGCACTTCGTACGGCGGCAGCGAATCCGAATCCTTCTGATCGTGGCGCAGCTCAGCAGACGGCGCACGCTCGATGACACGCGCCGGAATCACCTGCGCGATTGAGTTGCGATAGCGCGCGAGGCGATACACGAGCATCTTGCTGCAGTCTTTGATCGGCGCGAACCCGCCGGCCATGTCGCCGTAGAGCGTGGCGTAGCCCACCGCCATCTCGCTCTTGTTGCCGGTCGTCAGCACCATGCGGCCGGTCTTGTTCGAGATCGCCATCAGCAGCAGACCGCGGCAGCGCGCCTGGATGTTTTCCTCAGTCGTGTCCGGATCGCGCCCCGCGAACACTTCTTTCAATGCGCCGAGCGCCGATTCGAACATTCCTTCGATGGAGATGATGTCGTAGCCCACGCCGAGCGTGCGCGCTTCCTGTGCGGCATCGTCGAGACTCATCTGCGACGTGTATCGCGACGGCATCATCACCGCGTGCACGCGATCGGCGCCGAGTGCATCGACAGCAATCGCGAGCGTCAGCGCGGAATCGATACCACCCGACAATCCGAGCACGACACCTGGGAATCGATGCTTGCTGACGTAGTCGCGCACGCCGAGCACGAGCGCGTTGTAGACGCTCGCTTCTTCCGACAGCTCCGGCTCGACGTGTCCCGCACGCGGCACGGCTTTGCCGTCGATCAGATCGATGTCGACCGCATAGAGCATTTCTTTGAACGGCGCAGCGCGCTGCACGACTTCGCCAGCGGCGTTCATGACGAACGAGCCGCCGTCGAAGATCAGCTCGTCCTGACCACCGATCATGTTTACGTACACGACCGGCAGCCCGGTGTCCTTGACGCGAGCACGTACGATGTCTTCGCGACGACGCTGGTATTGCAGCGAATACGGCGAGCCGTTGATCACTACGAGCAACTGCGCGCCATCCGAGCACGCCTTGCGCGCGGGATTCGGCTCCCACACGTCTTCGCAGATGAGCAAGCCGACGCGGATGCCATTCAGCTCGACGATCCGGCTCGCGTCACCGTTCTTGAAATAGCGCTTCTCGTCGAAGACCAGATAGTTCGGCAGCTCCTGCTTGTGGTAGTTCGCGAGAACCTTGCCGTCGCGAATCAGCACAGTCGCGTTGTAGATCGCGTCGTCGGTGTAGTCGGGATACCCGACCATCATCGCCACACCTTTCACTTCGCTGCGCACGCGCTCGAGCGCAGCCGCAACCTGGCGCCGCATGCCCTTATGGAATAGCAGGTCCTCGGGCGGATACCCGGACAGCGCCAACTCCGGAAACAGCACGAGGTCAGCCTTCAGCCGATCCCGCGCCTCCGCGGCTGTATCAATCACACGCTGAGTATTGCCGCCGACGTCGCCGACGAAGAAATTCAGCTGAGCGAGCGCAATGCGAAGCGACATAGCTCAATTCTATGCCGATCCGCCCCTCGCCGCTGCCCGCCTACTTCTTCCTCTTGACCGCCTTCTTCTTGCTCTTCTTGGCGCTCTTTCCCTTCTTGGCGCCCTTGGCGACAACGGTTTTCTTCTTGCTCTTCTTCCCCAGCTTCTCTGCAATCGCCTTACCCAGGTCCGCCGGGCTCTTCACCGTCCGCACACCCGCCCGCTCCAGCGCCTTGAACTTGTCCGCCGCCGTGCCCTTGCCGCCGGACACGATCGCACCCGCATGACCCATGCGCTTGCCCGCCGGCGCGGTGACGCCCGCGATGTAGGCAACCACCGGCTTCGTAACATTCTCCCGAATGAACTCCGCCGCGGCCTCTTCGTCCGAGCCGCCGATCTCGCCGACCATGATGATGCCCTCGGTCTGCGGATCGTCCTCGAAGCGCGCCAGCACGTCGATGAAGTTCATGCCGCGCACCGGATCGCCGCCAATGCCGACGCAGGTGCTCTGGCCGAGCCCGGCGTTGGTCGTCTGGAACACCGCTTCGTACGTCAGCGTGCCGGAGCGCGACACGATGCCGACGCGGCCGGGCTTGTGAATGAAGCCGGGCATGATGCCGATCTTGCACGCGCCCGGCGTGATGATGCCCGGGCAATTCGGACCAATCAGCAGGCTGCCGTAGCTCGACAGCGAAGCCTTCACTTTCACCATGTCGTTCACCGGGATGCCCTCGGTGATGCACACGATCAGCTCGATACCGGCGTCCGCCGCTTCGAGGATCGCATCGGCGGCATACGGCGCCGGTACGTAGATCATGCTGACCGTCGCGCCCGTCTCTTTCACTGCTTCACGCGCAGTATCGAACACGGGCAGGTTCAGATGCTTCTCACCACCGCGGCCCGGCGTAACACCGCCGACCATCTTGGTGCCGTACGCGATGCACTGCTCGGAATGGAACGTGCCCTGCTTGCCGGTGAAGCCCTGGCAAATGACGCGCGTGTTCTTGTTGACCAGGATGCTCATTACTTCTTGCCCTTCGCGGCCGCGACGACCTTCTTCGCCGCATCGGTCAGATCAGTCGCGGCGATGATCGCCAGCCCGCTCTTCGCGAGCAGCGCTCGCCCCTGCTCCGCATTCGTGCCTTCGATGCGCACGACGACCGGCACACGCACGCCGACGTCCTGCACGGCATGGATGATGCCCTCGGCGATCATGTCGCAGCGGACGATGCCGCCGAAGATGTTCACCAGGATCGCGCGCACGTTCTTGTTCGATAGGATCAGGTTGAACGCTTCAGTCACACGCTCACGCGTCGCGCCACCGCCCACGTCGAGGAAGTTGGCAGGTGCGCCGCCGTGCAGCTTGATCAGATCCATGGTCGCCATCGCGAGACCGGCGCCATTGACCATGCAGGCGATATCGCCGTCGAGCGAGACGTAGTTGAGCTCGTGCTCGGCGGCAGCGCGCTCCATCTCATCTTCCTGGCTGGCGTCACGCCACCCCGCCAGCTCCTTCTGCCGGAACAGCGCGTTGTCCTCGATGTTGATCTTGGCGTCGAGCGCGACGAGCTTGCCGTCGCCGGTGACGATCAGCGGGTTGATCTCGATCAGGCTCGCATCCTTCTCCAGGTACATGCGATACAGCGCCTGCGCGATCGTGGCGAACTGCTCGACCTGCTTGCCCTTGAGCCCGAGCCCGTAGGCAAGGACACGGCACTCCGAAGGCTGCAGCCCGGCGGCGGGATGCACGTTCACGCGGATGATCTTCTCCGGCGTGTGCGCGGCGACTTCCTCGATGTCCATGCCGCCCGCGGCCGAGGCGATGAAGGCGATGTGACCCTTGTCGCGGTTCAGGACCAGGCTCAGGTACAGCTCGCGCGCGATCTTCGAGCCCTCCTCGACGAACACCTGGTGGACCGGCAGGCCCTCGGGGCCGGTCTGGTGGGTCTTGAGGCGCGTCCCGAGCATCGCGGCCGTCGCGGTGCCTGCGGCCTCGGGCGAGTCGACGAGCTTGACGCCGCCACCCTTGCCGCGGCCGCCCGCGTGCACCTGAGCCTTGACGACCCACTTCGCGCCGCCGATGCGCCGCGCGGCCGCTACGGCCTCCTCGGCACTCGCTGCGACGTAGCCGGTGGGCACCAGGATGCCGTATTTTGCGAACAGCTGCTTGGACTGGTACTCGTGCAGGTTCATAAGATGCGAGGAGGACAGGACAAAGGCCGCGTATTCTGAGGGAATTCGCCGCCGATGCAAAGCGCATGAAACAGCTGCTCAGCTCAACCGCCGCTTCCGATTCGAGCCATCTCGCCTGGCGAGTGCTCACGCTCGTCAACCTGTTTCGGTTGCTGGTCGCGCTGCTGCTGACGGTGATGTTCCTGACGATCACGCCGACGCGCGTCGGCCAGGCCTATCCCGGCCTGTTCGTCGGCACCACCGCTGCTTATTTCGCCTACGCGCTGCTGTCGATTGCGACGGTCAAGAGGCGCTGGCCGGAGGTCAACATCCAGACCATGACCGGGCTGTGCGTCGACGTGGTCGCGATTGCGGCGCTGACCTATGCCAGTGGCGGCACGACCAGCGGTCTTGCCTCGCTCATGGTGCTGCCGATCGGCGCGATGTCGTTCCTGGTGCGGCAGCGGCTGGCGCTGATGTTTGCGGCCATCGCGACTCTCGCCGTGCTGGTGCAACAAACGATGACAGCGCTGGCGACGCCGGGCGACCCAGGCGATTTCGCTTCCGCCGGCATCATCGGCGCCCTCATCTTCATCGTCACCGTCGGCATAGGCCCGCTCGCGCGCAACCTGCGCGAGAGCGAGGAGCGCGTGCGCCAGCGCGAGGTCGACGTCGCCAACCTGGCGGAGCTCAACCAGTTCATCGTGCAGCATCTGCGCGAGAGCATCCTGGTGGTGGATGCGAACGACACGATCCGCCTCATCAACGAATCGGCCGCCCAGCTGCTCCACGGCACCAACGTCCCGCAGGGCACGCCGCTCGGCGAAGTCTCGCCGCGGCTGCTGTTCCTGCTGGAAACGTGGCGGCGCCGCTCCGACGACTGGCAGCTCACGACGCTGACCATGCTTGCTTCGGACGGCGGCACGCTGGTGCAGCCGCACTTCGTCTCGCTCGACAGCAGCGGCAAGGGACCGACATTGGTCTTCCTCGAAGACACGACGCTGATCGTCGAGCGCGTCCAGCAGTCGAAGCTGGCGGCACTCGGGCGGCTGAGCGCCAGCATTGCGCACGAGATCCGCAATCCCGTCGGCGCCATGAGCCACGCGGCGCAGCTGCTGGCGGAGGCGCCCTCGCTCTCGACCCAGGAGCGGCGCCTCACCGACATCATTACCAACAACGGTGAGCGCGTCAGCACGATCATCAATAACGTGCTGCAGCTGTCGCGGCGGGATACCACGCGGCCGGAGCGCATCGAGCTCAACGCCTGGCTCGGCGAATTCCTGGCCGAGTTCCGCCAGACCTCCGAGGTCGACGAGCGCGAGATCCGCTTCATCGAGCAGGCGGGCGAGCTCGACGTGCGCGTCGATCCTTCGCACCTGTATCAGCTGCTGTGGAACCTGTGCGAGAACGCGCTCAAGTACGGTCGCCGCGACGACAACGACGCGCCCGTCGAGCTGCGTACCGGCCGCATCCATACCTCGGACCGGCCGTTCCTCGAGATCGTGGACCACGGTCCCGGCATCGCGCTGGCGGACGCGGAGCGCATCTTCGAGCCGTTCTTCACCGGCTCGAAGGGCGGCACCGGCCTCGGCCTGTTCATCGCGCGGGAGCTCGCACAGTGCAATCGCGCCGCCCTCATCTACGAGCCGCGCACGGGTGGTGGTAGTATTTTTCGCGTAGTGTTCGCCGATCCTCAACGCTGGGAAACCCTGTGACGAAACCGCGTGCGCTCGTGGTCGACGATGAGCCGGATATCCGCGAGCTGCTCGGCATCACGCTCGAGCGCATGAATCTCGACGTGACGACGGCCGACACCATCGGCGCGGCGACGCGCGAGCTGCGCGGCGGCGCCTTCGACCTGTGCCTGACCGATATGCGGCTGCCGGACGGCGACGGCCTGGACATCGTCGAGTGGATCCAGACGCACAAGCCACAGACGCCGGTCGCCGTCATCACGGCGCACGGCAATGTCGAGACCGCGGTGCGCGCGCTCAAGCTCGGCGCATTCGATTTCATCTCCAAGCCGCTCGACGTCGCGGCGCTGCGCAAGCTGATCGCCGCAACACTGAAGCTCGGCGGCGCGGCCGAGAGCACGCTGCAGCTGCCGCAGATCAAGCTGCTGGGCCGATCGCCCGCGATGGAGCAGTTGCGCGAGATGATCGAGCGCGTCGCCCGCAGCCAGGCCCCGGTACATATCTATGGCGAGTCCGGCACCGGCAAGGAGCTGGTCGCGCACCTGATCCACGATGCCGGGGCGCGGCGCGACGGGCCGTTCGTGCCGGTGAACTGCGGCGCGATTCCCACCGAGCTGATGGAGAGCGAGCTGTTCGGCCACAAGAAGGGCAGTTTCACGGGGGCGATCGCGGACAAGGAAGGTCTGATCCAGTCCGCCGAGGGCGGCACGCTGTTTCTCGACGAGATCGCGGACCTGCCGCTGCACATGCAAGTGAAGCTCCTGCGCGTGATCCAGGAGAAGAGCGTCCGGCCGGTCGGCGAGTCGAAGGAGACGCCGATCGACGTACGCATCTTGTCGGCGACCCACAGGAATCTGGCGGCGCTGGTTGCGGAAGCCAAGTTCCGCGAGGACCTGTTCTACCGCGTGAACGTCATCGAGATCCGCGTGCCGCCGCTGCGCGAGCGCCTCGAAGACATCGAGGAGCTGGTCGAGTCCATCATCGGCCGCCTCGGCCGGCAGATCGGCAACCGCTCGCTGAAGGTGACCGAAGCCGCGCTCGCCACGCTGCGCGAGTATCACTTCCCCGGCAACGTGCGCGAACTCGAAAACGTACTGGAGCGCGCTGCGACGCTGTGCTCGAACGGCGTCATCGATGCCGGCGACCTGCAGCTGCGTCCGAAAGTCGCGAACACCGAGGTGCCGATTCCCAATACGGTCGCGCCGGGCGAGAAGCTCGGTGACGCGCTCGAAGACATCGAACGCGACGCGATCGTGCGAGCGCTGGAACAGACCCGCTACAACAAGACCAAGGCCGCGCAGCTGCTCGGCATGACGTTCCGCTCGCTGCGTTACCGCATCAAGAAGCTCGGCATCGAATGACGACGCACGATCAACGGCTGACGGGACGGTTCGAGGCCGTGAACCTCGCACCGCCGCGCATTGCCGTGCTGATCCCCTGCTACAACGAGGCGGAAGCGATCGCGGGCGTCGTGCGCGATTTCGCTGCCGCGTTGCCCGAAGCGACGATCTTCGTGTACGACAACAACTCGCGCGATCGCACGCGCGAGATTGCTGCCGGAGCGGGCGCCATCGTTCGCACCGAGACCTTCCAGGGCAAGGGCAACGTCGTGCGCCGCATGTTCGCCGACGTCGAAGCGGAAGTGTACGTGCTGGTCGACGGCGACGGCACCTACGACGCGGCGAGCGCACGTGGCATGGTCGATCGGCTGCTCGAACAATCGCTCGACATGGTGAATGGCGCGCGCGTGCCGGTCGCGGCCGCGGCGTTCCGTCCCGGCCACGTGTTGGGCAATCGCATGCTCACAGGTACGGTCGCGCTGATCTTCGGCGACCGGCTCAAGGACATGCTGTCGGGCTATCGCGTGCTGTCGCGCCGCTTCGTGAAGTCGTTCCCCGCGCTCGCTGCAGGGTTCGAGACGGAAACCGAGCTCACCGTGCATGCGCTCGAGCTGCGATTGCCGATTGGCGAGGTACAGACGCCGTATCGCGATCGTCCCGCGGGGTCGACCAGCAAGCTGCGGACCTATCGCGACGGTTTGCGCATCCTGCGCACCATCTTCTTTCTCGTGAAGGAGGAGCGGCCGCTGCAGTTCTTTTCCGGTCTCGCCGCCGCACTGGTCGTCGCATCGCTGGTGCTCGGCACACCGGTGGTCGCGGAGTTCATACGCACGGGCCTGGTGCCGCGCCTGCCTACCGCGATCCTGGCGACCGGCCTGATGATCATGGCCGCGGTCAGCTTCGTTGCCGGTCTCATTCTGGATACGGTCACCGTCGGCCGGCGCGAGATGAAGCGCCTGCACTACCTGAGCCTGCAGGGGCCCACGTTCCGCGAACGGCGCCGCAGCCCTTGACGCGGACGCTGCGCAATTTCGCGATCATCGGCGCGATCGGTTTCCTCATCGACGCCTCGATCCTGACGGCGCTGACACAGCTGGCCGGCTGGACGCCGTGGCATGCGCGAGTCCCTTCGTTCCTGACCGCGGTGCTGGTCACCTGGATACTGAATCGGACGCACACGTTTCGCGGTCGCGGCCTGGAGCGCCGCTCCGTCGAAGCGCTGCTGTACGGCGCCATCCAGGTCTGCGGCGCACTGATCAATCTGGCCGTGTTCGGCGCTTGCCTCGCGATGTTTCCGCGTCTCGCCGCCGTTCCGGTGATCCCGCTCGCGATGGGTGCGGGTGTGGCTCTCGGCTGCAACTTTGCCGCCAACAACCTGCTGCTGTACCGCCGGCGCGCAGCGCAACTTCAGCCGGACTGAACGTTCATGGAAAGCAACCAGGCGTACAGCGGTGTCGACAACCTGGAGATCATGCAGGAGGCGGCGAACTACAACCGCTACCTGCTCGATCTGGTACACCGCCACGCGCCGCAGCGGGCTCGCACTCTCGATTTCGGTGCAGGCAACGGGCAGTTTGCGGGTCCGGTGGCCGCGCTCGGTTACGCAGTCACGGCGCTCGAGCCCGATCGCGGGCTGCGCGAGCTGCTCGCACGCAAGGGCCTTCGCACCGTCGCCGGCTGCGAAGAGCTCCAGGACGAGTCGCTCGACTACGTCTACACCCTCAACGTCCTGGAACACATCAACGACGACGTCGGTGCATTGCGGCAGGTCCGCGCGAAGCTCGTGACCGGCGGCCGGCTGCTGGCGTACGTGCCGGCGTTTCCCGTGCTCTACACGAGCATGGACCACAAGGTCGGACACGTGCGGCGCTACACCCGCAAGACACTCAGCGCAGCACTGACCGCCGCCGGCTTCCGCGTCGAGCGGGCTGCCTATGTCGACTGCCTGGGCTTCTTCGCCACGCTGGTCTTCAAGGCGGTCGGCAACCAGGACGGCAGCGTGAACCGCAGCGCCCTGAAGCTGTACGACCGTGCGGTCTTTCCGCTCAGCCGTGCCCTCGACAGTGTGACGCAGCGCTGGTTTGGCAAGAATCTGCTGGTGCTGGCGCGCAAGTAGTCGGTAGATTACGGCAAATGAGCGCTTGGCTGATCACGGGCGGTGCCGGCTTCATAGGCAGCAATTTCGTGCGCGCCGTGGCGGCGGATGCGCCGGCGCCGATCGTCGTGCTCGATGCGCTCACATACTCCGGCAACCTGGCGAGCATCGCCGAGCTGATCGAGGCGCGCCGGATCCAGTTCGTGCACGCGGACATCCGCGACCCGGACACGCTGACCGAGCTGTTCGCGCGCCACGACTTTCAGCGTGTCGTGCACTTCGCCGCCGAAAGTCATGTCGATCGCTCCATCCTCGGACCGCGCGCCTTCGTCGAGACCAACGTCGTCGGCACGCTCAACCTGCTCGCCGCGGCCCGCGATCGCTGGCAGGGCAATTTCGCGCAGCGTCTGTTCCTGCACATTTCCACGGACGAGGTGTTCGGCACGCTCGCGGCCACCGAGCCGCCCTTCAACGAGAGCACGCCGTACGCCCCCAACAGTCCGTATGCCGCTTCGAAAGCCGCATCCGATCATCTGGTGCGCGCCTGGCACCACACCTACGGTTTTCCGGCCATCATCACCAACTGCTCGAACAACTACGGTCCGTGGCAGTTTCCGGAGAAACTCATCCCGCTGATGATCCTGAATGCGATCGAGGGGCGCGAGCTGCCGGTTTACGGCGACGGCCTGCAGGTGCGGGATTGGCTGCACGTAGCAGATCACTGCGACGCGTTGCGCGTGGTGCTCGAGCGCGGCACGGTCGGCGCTACTTACTGCATCGGCGGCGGCCAACAGCATACGAACCTGCAGGTCGTAAGCTCGATCTGCGATCTGGTTTCCGAGCGCCTGGGCCAGGCGCCGCGCGCGGCGCGGCGCTTGATCCGGCACGTCGAGGATCGGCCGGGCCACGACCGGCGCTACGCCATCGATAGTGGCAAGGTGCGCCGCGAGCTCGGCTGGTCGCCGCGCTTCGATCTGATGGCTTCGCTCCCGGAGCTCGTCGACTGGTATCTGGCTCACGCCGATTGGGTGGCCGGAATCCGCAGCGGCGACTATCTGCGCTTCTACGAGCAACAGTATTCGCACCGGCTGCGGAAGACGTCATGAAGGGCATCGTTCTCGCCGGCGGCTCGGGCACGCGCCTGCATCCAGTCACGCAATGCATCTCGAAGCAGCTGCTGCCGGTGTACGACAAGCCGATGGTCTACTACCCGCTGTCGGTGCTGATGCTGGCGGGCATCCGCGAGATTCTCATCATTTCGACGCCGCTCGATCTGCCGCGCTTCCGCGAGCTGCTGGGCGACGGCAGCCAGCTCGGCATCGAGCTGCAATACGCGGAGCAGGCGGAGCCGCGCGGCATCGCGCAGGCTTTGACGATCGGCGCGGATTTCGTCGGCGGCGAGCGCGTGTGCCTGATCCTCGGCGACAATCTTTTCTACGGGCAGGGCTTCGTCGAGAAGCTGACGGCGGCGGCAGCGGTCGAGCACGGCGCTACTGTCTTCGCGTACAAGGTGAGCGATCCGGAGCGCTTCGGGGTCATCGAATTCGACAAGAACCTGCGCGCTGTGTCGCTCGCGGAGAAGCCGCGCACGCCGCGCTCGGACTGGGCCGTCACCGGGCTGTACTTCTACGACCAGCGGGCGATCGAGATTGCACGCAGGCTCCAACCCTCGCTGCGCGGCGAGCTGGAGATCACTGACGTCAATCGAGCCTACCTGGAGCGGCGCAGCCTGCACGTGCAGCTGCTCGGGCGCGGCTTCGCCTGGCTCGACACCGGCACGCACGAAAGCCTGCTCGAAGCCAGCCAGTTCGTGCAGACGATCCAGCGCCGGCAGGGCATGAAGATCGCGTGTCTCGAAGAGATCGCGCTCGAGCACGGCTGGCTCACGCCGGCGCAAGTGCGTGCGCGAGCTGCAGCGCTGGCGCGCTCCGAATACGGTCGCTACCTGGCCGATCTGGTGCCGCCCGCATGAGCGTCAGCCGCCTGAGATCTCCATGACCTATCGGATCCCCTTCAACAAACCGTACGTCATCGGCACCGAGATCGGCTACATCGCGCAGTGCCTCGCGGCCGCGAGGCTCTCGGGCGACGGTCCCTTCACGCAGCGGTGCCACAAGCTGCTGCAGGAGAGCTTTCGAGCACCGCACGTGCTGCTCACGACCTCTTGCACGTCGGCGCTGGAAATGGCTGCTCTGCTGTGCGACATCGAGCCCGGCGACGAAGTCATCCTGCCGTCCTTCACGTTCGTGTCGACGGCCAACGCCTTCGTGCTGCGCGGCGCGAAGCCGGTATTCGTGGACATCCGGCCGGACACGCTGAATATCGATGAGAAGCTGATCGAGCAGGCGATTACGCCGCGCACACGCGTGATCGCCCCGGTGCACTACGCAGGCGTCGGCTGCGAGATGGATGCCATCACGGAGATCGCGGCGCGACGCGGCTTGCGCGTCGTCGAAGACGCGGCGCAGGCGGTCGGCGCGACCTACAAGGGTGAGTTCCTCGGCACGCTCGGCGACTTCGCCGCCTACAGCTTTCACGAAACGAAGAATTTCGTCTGCGGCGAAGGCGGCGCCTTCCTGGCGGCCAGCCGGCGCGATTTCGAGCGCGCGGAGATCGTGCGCGAGAAAGGCACGAATCGCAGTCAGTTCTTTCGCGGGCAGGTCGACAAGTACACCTGGGTGGACGTCGGTTCGTCCTATCTGCCCTCGGAGATCCTCGCCGCGTTCCTCTGCGCGCAACTCGAGCACCGGTCGGAGATCGCGCGCCTGCGCCGGCACATCTACGAGCGCTACTACGCCGGACTGCAGCCGCTAGCAGATCGCGGCTTGCTCACGCTGCCGGTCGTGCCACCGGACTGCGGCACCAACCATCATCTGTTCCACGTGCTGGTCGCCGATCTGGATACCCGAACGGCGCTGCTCGATCACCTCAAGCGCGCCGGCATTCTGGCGACCTTCCACTACGTGCCGCTGCACACCTCGCCAGTCGGCGTTCGCTTCGGTCATCGCGAGGGAATGCTGCCGATCACGGAGGCGCTCAGCGATCGACTGTTGCGCCTGCCGTTCTACAACGGCATGAGCGAGGAAGACATTGCCGCGGTTGTAGACGAGATCGGCAGGTTTCTACTGGACCGCTGATTGCGCGGTTGCCGCGACCGCTGCGTGATTCCGATATAACCACCACATTCCCGCCGTGCCCACCAGTTCGACATCGGCCGCATGCTCCTTGAACAGCGTTGCGCTGAAATCGGCAGGCGCTCTCACCAGGAAGTAGTCGTAGCTCGAGCCGCCATTGTGTTGCCAGTCGAACAGGACCGGACGCACCGCCAACCCCTCGTCCACGCGAGGCCGGTCGATCGCGCGCCTCTGCACGATCATCTGGAAGTCCGCGAAATTGAAATCGACGACACCTCGCCGCTCCACCTGGTACCAGTTCGCGAAATGAAGGTACACGGGAGTGGCGAAATGCGTCGAAGTGTTGCTGATCATCAGCCCGGCGACCCGGCGACCTTCTTCCATGTGCTGGAGCACTGCGCCGAAAGGCCGCGTCTCCGCGCCAAACGCTGCGAATCTCCACGTGTTGCTGCCGACCCAGGCCAGAACGACGGCCATGGCCAGCCATTCGAGCCTTGGTCGGGGGCCTGTGGGACGGTCGAAAACCAGCAGCCACGTGGGGACGAAGAACAGCCCCAGGCGTTCGTAGAGAAAACCGGAGAGGAATGCGTACGACGGCATTGCAAAGTACGTCACGACCACGGCCACCAACGGCAGCCAGCGTGCCGGCCGCGACGTGAAGCGTGACCCGCAAAGCAGGGGCAGCAGCACGATGGCTGTCGTGACTACGATGGCCAGGTACGACAGATCGTCGGAGCCCGAAGGTTGGCTGATGAGATACGCGAGGCGCGCGCGCATCGGTCCATACACGAGTGGCGCATGGGCTACGCCGGCCACGTTGCTTGCTGTCTGAGTAAACCACACGACGATCAATGGGATCGGTGCCGTGTAGGGCAGCGCACGGCGCATGAGTCCAAGCGGGTCTCGATAGCGCGCCCCCGCGATGTACGCGAGTGCGCACAGACAGCCCAGCCCCATGGCGATGACATGGCTGAAAAACGCCAGCACGGCGAGTGCAGCGACGATCATCGCTCTGCGCAGCGAGGGATCGCGGTCGAAGCGTATCGTGTGGATCAGGAGCAGCAGAGCGATGGGGATTGCGACAATGAACGACAGGAAACCCCAATAGAACGCCAGGCTGTAGCTGCAGGGAATCGCGAGCCATTTCCAGCGTTCATCCGCAGCGGCTTCCCGCAGCAGCACGCCGACGAGAAACGACGTGTAGACGATCGAAACGGATACGACGACCTTGGCCGCCACCGCAACCGGGACGAGTAACGAGACCGCGTACAGAAGCCCATAGCCAAGCACGTACGGAGTGAACCAGTTGGCGCGGAATTCCGCGCTGAAGATCGGGTTGCCCTGTGCGAGCTGCCTCAGGCTCGTCATGAGCGCGGCGTGCCCGGGCAGGTCGACCATCGGCAGATAGTGCGTCAGCCACAGCGGCACGATCGATAGCAGCAGCGCGAATGCATAGAGGCGCGAGTTGGCCAGCGTCAGCACGCGGGGAGTCTCGTTCGTCATTTTCGTTCGACGCTCGTCGGCACGTTTGCGGGTGCAGGGCTGCGGGGGCGAATCCAATATGAAGCGACGATGCAGATCACGCCTGCGCCCAGGGTAGCGAGACCGAAGGCCACCGAAACGGCCATCGCGATCGGTCGCTCGGTGCCGAAGTACGGATAGATTGCGACCAGGCCCAGCTCACGCGAACCCCAGCCGCCGACGCTGATGGGCAGGACAGAGGCGAGCAGTACGATCGGGAAGATACCGAGAACGGTGGCGAGATCGGCGCGAGCTCCGGCGGCTGCCGCAATCAACGAGAAGGCAGTCATCGACAGCGCCATGATGATCAGTGAGCTCAGCGATGCGCCGAACAGGAACCGCCGATCGGTCAGAACCGTGCGCAGAGTCCGCACCAGCCTGGCCCACTCGCGCACGCTGCGGAATCGGAGCCACCTGCGCGGCAGGCGCCGCGCAAGCAAGGCGATGCCGCTTGCCGCTGCAATCATGGCAACGAACAGCGGCCAGCCGATGACGTTGCGCAAGGGCGGCGCTGCCGCGAACAACAGCGGCATTCCCGCAAACGCAAGCAGCAGCAGCGTCGCGAGCCCCAGCAGGCGGTCGACGAGCACTGAATGGATGGCGCGGGTCCAATCGGAGCCGCTGCCGCGCAGCGCGATTGCACGCGCACCGTCGGCGGCGACGGTGGACGGCGTCACCGCCAGCAGGAAGAAACTGATGAGCGTAGCCCGCAACGCGAGCAAGCGATCGAGACGCACGCGGAGCATGTCCGCGATCAGCCGCCAGCGCGCTGCCTGAGGCCACGCTGACGCCGCTATCAGCACTCCGCCAAGCACCACCGCCCACAGCAGGCGAGTGTCCGCGCGCGCCAGTACTTCGCCGACGTCGACCTGACGCGCTGCCAGGATCAACAGCACGACGCAAGCAACGACGCGCAAGGCGGCGGCGATTTGCGACTGTAACCGCATCGCTAGGTGCGACCCGCAGGCAGCATTGCCGACAGCGCCCACAGATCTGCCAGCCAATGAGTCCCGCGCGCTTGAGCCGGATACGCACGCTCGAACCTGTCGCGATCCGGATTGCCCATGGCGCCGCGTCGCGGCGTGATCACGGCGCCGGCGTACCCGGCGTCGAGCGCACCGATGGCGTCGCGCCACGGACTGTCACCGACAGCAATCATCCGCTGCACGGGAACGCCGAGACGGTCCGCGGCCAACCGATAACCATGAGCCGCTGGCTTGGGTTGACCGATCTCGTCGGTCAGGACGACCGTGTCCGGACGCATGTCGTGCGGAAAGCGCGCGAGCTTCTGCCGTTGTCCCGCCGCTGGATTGTCGGTGACGACTGCCAGCTTCAGGCCCGCCTGCCGCAACGAGCGCCACGCAGCTGCCGCATCGTCGTAGAAGGACACCCGATCCGGATGAGCGCTGCGCCATGCGTCGATGAGAGGCTGCCGCAGGCCACCGTCGAGCTTCGCCCGCGCCAGCGCGATGTCGATCGTGCGATCCCACGGTCCCTCGTCGATCACACGGCGCGCCTCGAGCTCGAACCGACCAAGATCGGTCTCGCGCAGCGGACCGCCGGTCATTGCGGCCAGCACGAGCGAGAGCTTCCGGTCCATCCATTCCTTCTGGTCGATGAGGCAGTCGTCCAGGTCGAAAGCCACTGCGTCGACAGGACCGGCGAACGGCAGGGGAATGCTGGTATCGCGCAGCGTTCGTACGTGGAGGAAATCGCTGCGCTCGGCGAAGCGCGCGGGCTCGTTGAGCATGAATGCAGCGAAGTTCACGCCGGCGGCCAAGGCCGCAGTCGCCGATGTGCCTGGCCTGAGGTTGACGTCGTTGAGCCATTGAGAACCGCGCGAGTCGACCAGGATCTGCAGATTCAGCGGCCCGCATCCGCCGCGTTCCGCGACCACCTGCGCCGCGCGCGCAGCGAGTGTTGCAACGGGCGGCTCGCGGCGCACGCGGCTGACCACCGCGAATCCTCCGGATGTGCGCAGTCGCTGCCGCATGACCAGCGGCGAGACTTCGCCGGACTCGCGCACCGCGAAGTCGACGGACCATTCGTCGTACGCATCCAGCAGCGGCTGCCAGAACAGTCGGTGATCGGGATCCGACGCGCCGGCTGCGCCAGCCTCTGCGGACGAACGAATGACGACGTGCCCGCGTCCGCCCCAACCGCGCCGCGGCTTGCCGATCAGGGGGTAAGGACAGCCGTCTTGCCCGGGTTCGGTGATCGGCAATACCGGCAGCCCCGCGGCCGCAAGATCCCGCAAGCACACGACCTTGTCGGCCCATGCGCGCAGCAAGGCAGCAGCCGCAACGGCCGCGACGATGCCGCGAGCACGGAGCGCTGGCGCTAACGTCGCAACTGCTAGCGCGTCGTGGTCGGTCGTGGCAAAGACGATCTTTACGTCATGCTGGTCGCACAGAGCGAGGATCGCGCTCCCGAAGGGCGCTCCGCTATCGACGCGTGGCACGACCGCGTAGACGTCCGCGGCGTAACGATTCGGATTCTGCTCGTAACAGTCGGCTACGATCACGCGCGCTCGCGCCCGGCGCAAAGCTCGTAGCATCGGCAGGGCCTGGAAGCCGCCGCCGGCGACCAGCAGGCTCGAGGTCACGGCACGGCCGCCTCGATATACATGCCGTTCGCGATGTCGGGCAACGAATCTCCCACCTTGCACAGGGCCGTCATGACCGACTCCGGCAGGTTGAGCGCGACGAGCTGCGAGGTCGTGACCGGCTTCAGCATGATCCCGCGCGCGCGTCGCACCACGAGACCCTGCGCCTGCGCGAGCTCGCGGAACGAAGCGAGGTCGAAGTAGCGCTTGTGACCCAGCGCGCGGTCATGCTCGCTGAGCGCATACATGTCCGGCAGCAGCCCCGCCGCATGGCCGATCACACGATGCAGCGAGCGGGCATTCGGCACAGCCATGCCGATCACTCCGCCGGGCTTCAGAAAGCGCGTGAAGCGCCGCACGATCAGCGCTGGATCGTCGACGTGCTCGAGCACGAAGCCCATCTCGATGACGTCGAAGCGCTCGGTCGCAGCGAATTCCTCGAAATAGGTTCGGCGTATATCGGGTTGGCGCGCGAGCGGCCACTCCGCCTTGAATTTGGCGATCACGGCATCGGACCCTTCGAGAATGACGTAGCTGCCGAGGCGCTCACCCAGCTCCGCCACGATGCGCGTTGCCACGGTTTGATAGCCGATGCCGAGGCTCAGAATGTCCACGCGTCGGCGCTCGCCGACGCTGTCGAGGACATAGCCGGCGTAGCTGTGCAACATGCGCACATTCTCGTCGGCGAACGGAAAGCGCTCGCCGTAGGCGCCGATGTAGTTGTCGAGGTTTTCGTGACTCACGACTCTTCCTGTCCGCTGCGGTAGACCGATCGTATTAGATAAACGGGACGATTCTGCGTCTGGCTGTAGATGCGCGAGATGTACAGCCCGATCACGCCGAGGCTCATCATGATCATTCCTGCCGAGAGGCTCGTCAGCAACGCGAGCGTCGTGAACCCGCTCAGGATTGCATCGGGATGGACGATCTTGCGGACGAGCAGGACCATGCCGTACGCGACACAGCCCAACGCGATCGCCAGCCCAACCCAGAACGACATCTGCAAAGGCAGGCTCGAGAACGCGCTGATCGCGCGCACCATGAGCTGAAAGCGCCGGAACACCGTGTAGACCGGACGGCCTTTGCGGCTCTGCTTGGTGATCTTCACGCCGACCTGCTCGAAGCCCGCCCAGAAATACATGCCCGCCAGGAACAGGTTGCGGTCGCCGAGGGTCAGCAACGTGTCGACATAGCGGCGCGACATCAAGCGCTCGGTACAGATGCTGTGCGGGACTCGCGTCGTGGAGAGCAGGTTGAAGATCCGCCAGAACGCATCGCCGAGGTATTTGCTGGCGATGCCGCCTCGTCGCGATTCCTGATATCCGTAAACGACGTCGGCCCCTGACTTCGTCATCGTCTCGGCGAAGGGCTCGAGCACTGCCGGAGATACTTCGAGATCGCAGTCGATGATGAAAACGAGGTCGCCGCGCGCAGTGTGCAGACCGCACCACGCAGCTTGATGATGGCCGAAATTGCGCGACAGATCGACGATCACGATCCGCGGATTCTCGCGTTGCTTGCTGCGCAGGTGCTGCAGCGAATCGTCGGGCGATCCGTCCACCACGAATATGAGCTCGTAGCTCTGCCCCGCGAGCCGACTGGCGACTGCGGCCGCGGATGCGACGAACTCGTCCAGGTACGGCAGCGACTTGTACACCATCGTGACGATGGACAAGGCGCACCGCTGGCGTCCTGGCGAGTCACCGCTGGTCTGCACTTCGTTCATGATGCAGCTCTCGCGCGCAGGTCACCCCAGATGTAGTCGGCTGCCCGGTCGCCGACGGCGAACAGCAGGTCGATGATGCTCACCGACGCCTCGAACGGCGCTTCGATCTGCGGGTACTCCGGATAGCCGGAGTAGTCCTTGTACGCGAGCTCGATGCCCGCGCTCTGCCACTTCTCAGGCTGAAGGTAGGCGCTGGCGGCAGGGCCCGAAACGTAGCGTTGACCGTCCACTGCTCGCACGATCGAGATGAGCTTGTCGTCCTTGGTCCCTGCGCACCCGAGGGTGGACGACCGCACGAGCGTCGTGCGGATTCCGAGCTCGGCACAGATGCTGCGCGTCAGGTCGATGTCGAGGTCCGCGAGCAATTCATGTCCTGATTTGAGCAAAGTGCTGAGCGTGGCGAAGTAGCGCTCGAAATAGGGAGACCGACCGTAGCTGTGAGCGATGGAGCCGAGGTGCTTGCGCACCCACGGTTGCGAGCCGTCTATGCGCACGTCTTTGATGAGCTGGTCGCGCCCGCCGAGCACCGGCACCGTCAACCACGTGGCGCCGCGCCCTGGCGTCCTGATGCGATTGCGACTGCGCCAGTCACGCACGGTGTATTGGACGTCGTCGAGGAACACAAAGGCGTCGACCTCGTTGACGAAATCGAAGAAGCCGCGCCATGGCAGGTAGCATGGCTGGATGACACCGATCGTACGCATGTCAGGGCTGTAGCCGATCCGCAGCGCGACTCATCGATCCATCGTAACTTGCGACATAATACTAAAGCGTGATGCGTGGCACGGTCTCAATCCGGTCAGCTTCCGCAAAATCGTTCAATCAGCTGGCAGGATCGCAAGCATCCTGCGCATGAGCCGCGCAACGCTCGATGACGCCACCGACGCAGATATCATTGTCCGCAGAGCCGCCGACCGCTGCCGACAGTGTGCAGAACGAAGTGCACGCCGCCGCTGCAACGACACGTTGGAACACAGTTCTCGTCTGGGCTTGCGTGAGCGTAGTGGCAACGCTGGCGTGCGCACTCACCTTCCCCACCGCGACCTGGCAAGGCGAGCACTTTCCGGTCGGCAACGACTCCTTCTATCACGCGCGCCGCATCCTGGACGCGGTGCGGGACCTGTCCGCGTTCTATCAATTCGATCCGCGCATTCACGCGCCGGAGGGAAGCCTGCTGGTCTGGCCCTGGGGCTACGACTACCTGATGGCCTGCATCGTGCGCCTCGGGCTGGCGGCGGGACTCGCGACCAGCCCCATCGACATCCTGATCTGGATTCCGGTCGCGGCCGTGTCGATCACCATCGCACTGATCTTGTCGGTCGCGAGACAGATCGGTCTCGGCACCGGGATGAGCACGCTCACAGCCCTGTGCATGGCCTTGGCGCCCACGACGCAAGTGCTGCACGGCGTCGAGCAAATCGACCATCACTATGCTGAGCTGCTGTTCGTCCTCGGAGCACTGGCCGGCGGCTTGGCCTGGCTCCGTAACCCGGACCAACCGCGACGTGCAGCGCTGCTGGGATTCGTACTTGGCATCGCTCCGGCCATGCACAACGGCCTGTTCGTGTTGCAGCTGCCGCTGCTCGCGACGCTGATAGCCTCATGGCTACAGCGCAGACGCATGCCAGCGCAATCGAGCGTCGCGTTCGCCGCAACGCTGCTCGCCTCGACTCTGGCCGTGCTGATTCCGTCCCTGGCATTCCGGCTGGGGCTCTTCGAGTTCTACACGCTTTCCTGGTTTCACCTCTACGCCGCAGGCTGCACCGCAGCAGTCGTGCTCGTGCTCGGCAGGTTCCAGGCCAGGCCCTCCACGGTAGTTGGTTTGTCGATTGGCGTGGCGCTGGTCCTGGTCCCGATACTCGGCGAGGTCGCGCTCGCGCAGTCGTTCATCGCTGGCACGCCGGCGCATCTGCAGATCATCGGCGAGATGCAGTCGCCGCTGCGGATTGCGCAACTGGCCAGCGCGGCGATGATCTCGCACTTCTACTCTTATCTCGTCTGGGCCGCGCCACTGACTGGCCTGCTCTGTGTCGTGCAATGCTGGCGCGAGCGCACCAGCGCCCGCCTGCTGTTCTGGATAACCTGCGTCGTCGGGCTGCTGCTATTGTCGATGCAGCAGCGCCTGCACTACTTCGGAGACTTCGCGCTCTATCTGCCGTGGCTCGCAATGCTGCAGGAGTCCACCGACCGGCAGCCGCACATCGGCAAGAAAGTGCTGCTGCTCACGACCCTGGGGCTGCTGCTGGTCTACTTCCCATCGTTGCGCTACCAGATGGTCGCGCCCGCACCGCGCGCCAACGACATGGCGTTCGAGAACGTGCGGCCGATCTTCGATCCGTTGCGCCAGGCCTGTGCGGCGAATCCCGGCATCGTGCTTGCGGACGCCGATTCCGGCCACTACATCCGCTACTACACGGAATGCTCGGTCATTGCCGACAACTTCCTGCTGACCGGGCAGCAAATGCAGAAAGCCGATGAAGCCGAGCGGCTGCTTTCTCTGCCCGCCGTCGAGCTCGCGCAGGCGGCGCCCTACGTCAGGTACGTTCTGGTGCGTCCGCTGCGGATGGGGGCGGGTCCCAACGGCAAGCTGCGGTACACGTTCGGGATCACGAATCCGCTGCTCGCCAACGATCTGCTGCTTGGCAGCTCGCGAACCGTGCCGCCGCAGTTCGCCCTGCTCGGCGAGGTGAGATTTCCGCAGCTGGGCAATGCTCCCTATGCGGCGTTATACGAGATCCGGCGATGAAGAGCTGGCGTCCCTCGGCAAGTTTCGTGATCTGGCTGATCGTCAGCACCATCGCCGTGCTGTCGTGCAGCCTCTTGTACTACGCGACGCAGCTGAACGGCGAATCTGTGCCGCTCGGCATTGACTCTTTCTATCACGCGCGCCGCATCCTCGACACGGTGCGTGACCCGAGCGTGTTCTATCAGTTCGACGCGAAGATCCATGCTCCCGAGGGAAGTCTGCTGCCGTGGCCCTGGGGCTACGACTACCTGATGGCGCGCATCGTCCGAGTCGGACTGGCGCTCGGCCTGAGCCGCGACCCCATGGCAATCCTCATCTGGATACCGACGGCGGCGGTACCGATCGCGATCGCGCTGCTGATCGTCGTCGCACGGCGGCTGGGCTTGTCGACATGGCCCACTGCGCTGGCCGCCCTGTGCCTGGCGCTGGCGCCGACCACCCAGTTTCTGTTCGGCACCGGGCAGATCGATCATCACTACGCGGAGATGATCATGGTGCTCGCCGCGCTGGCCGCGGGACTGAGCTGGTGCGCCGCGCCGAACGACCGGTGGGCGCCCGTGCGACTCGCGGCGGTGCTCGGCATCGCTCCCGCGATTCACAACGGCCTGTTCATCCTGCAGGTGCCGATCCTCGCCGTGCTATTCGTGCGCTGGTTGCAAGGACCAGTACCGGCGCGTCGCTCACTGCTCACCTTCGCGGTCGTGCTGCTGGCCGTCACGACGGCGATTCTGCTGCCGTCGCTGGCATTCCGCGAAGGTCGCTTCGAGTTTTACGCGCTCTCCTGGTTCCACGGCTACATTGCAGCCTGCACGGCGCTGGTTGCCGCGTTCTTCGGATTCTTTGCGCGCAGCCGGCGCACGCTGGCGCTGCTGGCGTTCCTCGGAGTGCTTGCTCTGCTGCCGATTCTGGAGCAGGCGCGGCTGGCCGGCGCGTTCGTGGCGGGGACGCTCAAGTGGCTGGACGCGATTGCCGAAATGAGATCGCCGGTCGACGCAGCACTGACGCACGACGGCGCATTGATCGTCACGCAGATCTACTCCTTGCTGATCTGGCTGGCACCAGTAACTTTCCTGCTGTGCGTCGTGCAGTCCTGGCGCGAGCGGCAGTCCGAGCGTCTGCTGTTCTGGATCAGCGCAGCTGCGGGGCTTGCGCTGTTGTCCACGCAAATACGCATGCATTACTTCGGCGACTATGCGCTGTATCTGCCGTGGCTGGTCCTGGCAAGCGACTACGTCCGGACGCAGCCGCAGCGCGCGAAGCTCGTCTACCTGCTGACATCGCTCGCGCTGGTCATGTTCTACATTTCGGTGCTGCGGCATCAGCTGGTCGCGCCGATCGTCACCGCGAACGACGGAACGTTCAAAGACACTCGCTCCATCTATGGGACGCTGGGCAAGGTGTGCGCCGAGGATCCGGGCATCGTGCTCGCCGACAACAACGCCGGCCACTACATCCGCTACTACAGCGATTGCTCGGTCATCGTCGACAACTTCCTGCTGACCCCGCAGGACTTCGCGAAAATGGACCGGGTCGCGGCGCTGTTCGCCGGCAGCGCCGAACAGGCGCTGCGCGCAGCTCCCGAGGTCAAGTACGTGCTCGTGCGTGCGCTCGATATCCACCGCGCCGAAGATCCGAGCAAAGGATATGACTACTCATTTTTCTTCACCGGCACGCCGCAATTAGCGATTGACCTGCTGCTGTCTCCGCCGGAGCGGGTCCCGTCGCAATATGTACTGATCGACGAGATTCGCTTCCCCGGCGCCGACAACATCACCTACGCCCGCCTGTACAAGATCGAGAGGTCGGCTCGCAGCGGCGTCGGCGAATGACGGCAGCCAGTGACACTTCGCGTCAGTTTGTGCCCACAGCGGTCAGATTGCGCCGCGGAACCGAGGCGAAAAAACACGATCCGATCGCAGCGCTCGCCCCTTCGAAACAGTAACTTAGCTCCCCTGTCGGCGCGCTGGCACAAGGCTTGCTCTATCCCTCGTGCTGGCGTTTGCCGCAGATTCGTATCCATCCTCTGGGAGAGTTGTCACATGAAGCAGGTCCAAAAGGGTTTCACCCTGATCGAGTTGATGATCGTCGTCGCGATCATCGGCATTCTGGCGGCCATCGCCATTCCCGCGTACCAGGACTACACGGTCCGCAGCAAGGTGACGGAAGGTCTGAACCTCGCGTCGTCGGCGAAGGTGTCGGTGTCGGAAGGCTTCCAGTCGAACGACATGAACGGCGTCAGCGCCGCTGCGAACGCCTGGAACACGAACTTCACGCCGACCAAGTACGTGTCGAACGTGAACGTCGCCGCGGGCACGGGCGTGATCACGATCACCTACAGCGCGCAGACCCCGCAGATCAACGGTGCCACGCTGACCATGGCTCCGTTCATCAACAACACGGCCCTGGCGACTGGCCAGACCGGCAACATCGACTGGGCGTGCGCGTCCACGTCGAAGGCGACGGCCACGTCGCGCGGCATGGGTGCCGTTACGGCGGGCACGGCTCAGCCGCGCTACGTTCCGACCGAGTGCAAGTAATAGCCTTGGTTTGATCGCATGGTCGATCAGAAGCCCCTCGCAAGAGGGGCTTCTTTCTTTTCAGGGCCCGCCGCAGGCCTCATCGGGGGCAACTGTGACGCACGCCCCGGAGCGTTTCAGGCTTTATCCCCCACAATCGGCGGCGATTTGACAATTGATCGCAGGCTCGGCTTGCCTGCACACTAGGCACTCGGCAGCAACGGATAAACCCTCGAATCCATGGCTGAAAACGTCTCCGCCCTCGGCACCCAGCGCATGGTGCTCCAGGGGCTCCCACAGCGCCTGATCCAGGACGGTCTCGTCGACGAGAAGACGATGACGCAGGCGATGGCGGCAGCCAAGGAGGCGAACGCCAATCTCGTCTCGCACCTGGTGGCGAACGGGATCGCCAACGCCCGCGAGATCGCCATTGCCGGCTCCCAGGAATTCGGCGTGCCGCTGCTGGACCTCGACGCCGTGCAGCCGGACCTCGAGACCGTCAAGCTGGTCTCCGACAAGCTCCTCGCGAAGCATCGCGTCCTGCCGCTCGTGAGACGCGGCAAGCGCCTGTTCGTCGCCGTCTCGGATCCGACCAATCTGCACGCGCTCGACGAGATCAAGTTCCAGACCGGCCTGTCGATCGAGGCGGTCGTCGTCGAAGAAGACAAGCTGCAGAAGTTCGCCAACAAGGCGCTCGAGCAGGTCGACACCCAGATGCCGAATCTGGCGGACGACGACATCGACCTGGAGAATCTCGACGTCACCGGCGGCGAGGATGACCTCGAGAAAGATACGGTCGGCCGCGACGACGTCGAAGACGCGCCGATCGTGCGCTTCGTCAACAAGGTGCTGCTCGACGCCATCAAGAAAGGCGCCTCGGACATCCACTTCGAGCCGTACGAGAAGTCGTATCGCATCCGCCTGCGTCTCGACGGCTACCTGAAGGAGATCGCCAATCCGCCGGTGCAGCTGGCCGTCAAGCTGGCCGCGCGCATCAAGGTCATGTCGCGGCTCGACATCGCCGAGCGCCGCGTCCCTCAGGACGGGCGCATCAAGATGCGCATCTCCAAGACACGCGCCATCGACTTCCGCGTCAGCACCTGCCCGACGCTGTTCGGCGAGAAGATCGTCGCGCGTATTCTCGATCCTTCCAGCGCGATGCTCGGCATCGATGCGCTCGGCTACGAGCAGGCGCAGCGTGACTTGTACATGCAGGCGCTCGCGCAGCCGCACGGCATGATCCTGGTGACGGGCCCCACCGGCAGCGGCAAGACCGTGTCGCTGTACACGGGCCTCAACATCCTCAACAAGGAAGACACCAACATCTCGACCGCCGAGGATCCGGCGGAAATCAACCTGCCCGGCGTGAACCAGGTGAACGTGAATCCGAAGGTCGGCCTGACGTTCGCCTCCGCGCTGCGCGCGTTCCTGCGCCAGGACCCGGACGTGATCATGGTCGGCGAAATCCGCGACCTCGAGACCGCGGAGATCGCGATCAAGGCCGCACAGACCGGCCACCTCGTGCTGTCGACGCTGCACACCAACGACGCGCCGAAGACCCTGACGCGTCTGATCGACATGGGCGTCAAGCCGTACGCCATCGCAACCTCGGTGTCGCTGATCATTGCGCAGCGACTGGCGCGCAAGCTCTGCAACAACTGCAAGGCGCCGATCGACATGCCAGCCGAGGCGCTGCTCAAGGAAGGCTATACGGAAGAGGAAATCGAGCAGGGCATCAAGATCTACAAGCCGGTCGGTTGCGGCGCGTGCACTGACGGTTACAAGGGCCGGACCGGCATCTATCAGGTCATGCCCGTGAGCGAGGAGATCCAGCGCATCATCCTGCAGCAGGGCAACGCGGTGGACCTTGCGGACCAGGCAACAGCCGAAGGCCACTGGGACCTGCGGCGCTCGGGCCTGGCAAAAGCGAAGTCGGGTATCACCAGCCTCGACGAAGTGAATCAGTGTACGGTCGAGTAGCGGCAACTCACTCAACCAGGATCTAGATCATGGCTCAACTGGCACCGGCTCAGCAGGTCCCGTTCATCTGGGAAGGGACTGACAAGAAGGGCAAGCGCATCAAGGGCAAGATGCTTGGCGTCTCGGAGGCCGCTGTGAAAGCGGACCTGCGCCGCCAGGGCGTGCTGGCGAAGCGCGTCCGCAAGGAAGTGCAGCTCTTCAAGAGCGGCAAGAAGATCACCTCGGAGGACATTGCGCTGTTCGCGCGGCAGCTCGCGACGATGCTGCAGTCCGGTATTCCGATGGTCCAGTGCTTCGACATCATCGGCAACGGCCACGACAAGCCCTCGATGCAGAAGCTGGTGCTCGCGGTCAAAGCCGACGTCGAAGCGGGCACTTCGCTGCACGAGGCGCTCGCGAAGCACCCGCTGTACTTCGACGATCTGTTCGTCAACCTGGTGGAAGCCGGTGAGCATGCCGGTGCGCTCGAGACGCTGCTCGACAAGGTCGCCACCTACAAGGAAAAGACCGAAGCCCTGAAGAAGAAGATCAAGAAGGCGCTGTTCTACCCGGCCGCCGTCGTCGCGGTGGCAATCGTCGTGACCATCGTGCTGCTGATTTTCGTGATCCCGCAGTTCGAAACGCTGTTCAAGAGTTTCGGCGCCGACCTGCCGGCGTTCACGCAGATGGTGATCACGCTGTCGCGCTTCGTGCAGGACCAGGGCTGGTGGCTGGCGATCCTGATCGGCGCCGGCGGTTACGCATTCTTCTACTTCAAGAAGCGCTCGCGGCCGATGCGGCGCGCGCTCGACCGGATGCTGCTCAAGGCGCCGGTCATCGGTCCGATCATGGTGAAAGCGGCCATTGCACGCTACGCGCGCACGCTCTCCACGATGTTCGCGGCGGGCGTGCCGCTGGTCGAGGCGCTCACGTCGGTCGCCGGCGCCACCGGCAACATCGTGTATGAAGAGGCGACGTTGCGGATCCGGGACGAGGTCTCGACGGGTCAGCGCCTGCAGCGCTCGATGGAGCAGACCAGCCTGTTCCCGAACATGGTGATCCAGATGATCGCCGTAGGCGAAGAATCCGGCTCGCTGGACGCGATGGCGGCGAAGGTCGCCGACTTCTACGAAGCGGACGTGGATGCCGCGGTCGACGCCATGAGCAGCTTGCTGGAGCCGCTGATCATGGCGATCCTGGGCGTGCTGGTCGGCGGCCTGGTCATCGCCATGTACCTGCCGATCTTCAAGCTGGGCGCAGTGGTTTGATGCGCGCTGTGCCGCGCTGACGAAAAACGCCGCGCCCTGCGCGGCGTTTTCCTATGAACGACCTGCTCGCATCGCTCGCCTACCTGTTCGTCACGCTGCCCGCCGCGTGGATCGCGGTGGTGTTCGTTTTCAGCCTGCTGGTGGGCAGCTTCCTCAACGTCGTCATTCACCGCGTCCCGGTGATGCTGGAGCGCGAGTGGCGGAAGCAGGCGACGGAGATTCTGCGGGAGAAGCAGGAGGGAGATCCTCAGCCCGAGGCTCCATACAACCTGGTGGTGCCGCGGTCGGCGTGTCCCAAGTGCGGCGCGCCGATCACGGCGATGCAGAACATCCCGGTCGTCAGCTACCTGCTGCTCGGAGGCAAATGCGCGAGCTGCGGCGTGAAGATTGCCGCGCGCTATCCGCTGGTGGAGCTCGGCACCGCGATCCTGTCGGCGCTGGTCGCATGGAGATTCGGCTTCGGCTGGTACACGGGTGCGGCGCTGCTGTTGACCTGGGTCCTCATCGCGCTGGCCTGCATCGACTTCGATACCCAGCTGCTGCCCGATAGCATGGCGCTGCCGCTCATGTGGGCGGGACTGCTGCTCAGCCTCGTTGCGCCCGATGCTTCGATCGGCCTGCCGGTCAACCCGCGCTCGAGCATCATCGGCGCGGCAGTGGGCTATCTGAGCCTGTGGGCCGTCTACCACGTGTTCCGTCTGCTCACCGGCAAGGAAGGCATGGGTTACGGCGATTTCAAGCTGCTCGCCGCCCTCGGCGCCTGGCTGGGTTGGCAGATGCTGCTGCCGATCATCCTGTTGTCGGCGCTGGCCGGCTCGATCGTCGGCGGCGCGCTGATCGTGTTCCGCGGCCGCGATCACCAGATCCCGATGCCCTACGGCCCGTTCCTGGCGATCGCCGGCTGGATCGCGCTGCTGTGGGGCCACGAGATCGTCGGCTCGTACCTGCACTTTGCCGGCGTATCATCCGTGCAATGACCGATACGCAGCACGCGCCTGCCCTGTTGATCGCTCTCACCGGCGGCATCGCCAGCGGTAAATCCGCCGTCGCTGACGAGTTTGCGAAGCTGGGCGTGCCCGTGCTCGACACCGACCAGATCGCGCGCGACGTGGTGGCGCCCGGCATGCCGGCGCTCGGGCGGCTGGTCGCGGAGTTCGGGACGGAAATTCTCGACGCGCGCGGCCGGCTCGACCGCGCGAGCATGCGCGAGCGCGTGTTCAGCGATCCCACGCAGCGTCGCAAGCTGGAAGCGATCACGCACCCCGCGATCCGCGAAGAGCTGGCGCGGCGCTCTGCGGCCGCTGGCGGCGATTACCAGGTCCATGTCATTCCGCTGCTCGTGGAGACCGGCCGTGCGGATGTCTACGATCGGGTGCTGGTCGTGGATTGTCCGGAGGAAGCGCAGATCGAGCGCCTGGTGAAGCGCGATCGCGCCAGCCGCGCGCAGGCCGCAGAGATCCTGAGCGCGCAGGCGAGTCGCGAGGAGCGCTTGAACGCCGCGCACGACGTGATCGAAAATACCGGCACGCTTGCCGACCTGCAGCGCTTCGTCCAGACGCTGCATCGGAATTACGCGCTGCTCGCGCAGCGCCTGGGGGAGAGTTCAGAGTCGTGATTGCCTGGCGCGAAAAGACGGCCGCCTTTGCCGTCCACTTTCTGGTCACTCTGACCTTGTCCGCGGCCGCGGCCGCGCTGGTGTTCCTGGTCTGGTACCCGGAGCCATTTCAGAAGATGCTCGGCGGGACCAAGCTGTTCGAAGTCATGGTCACCTGCGATCTCGGTCTCGGCCCGCTCACCTCCTTCATCATCTACAGCAGCAGGAAGTCACGTCGGGCGTTGCTGTTCGACTATACGGTCATCGGCATCCTGCAGCTCGGTGCCTTCCTTTACGGCCTGTATGCGGTGGCGAACACGCGTCCCGCTTACCTGGTGTTCGTCGTGGACCAGATAGAGGTGGTGTCGGCAGGCCAGCTCGACGACGTCGACCTTGCCCAGGGCGCGGCTGGCTTTCGCCAGCGACCCAAGTGGGGACCGCAGCTCATCGGCATCCAGCGCCCGGCCGATCCCAAGCAGCGCCAAAAAGTGCTGTGGTCCTCGGTAATGGCCGGCAAGGACTACCCGCAGCTGCCGCGCTACTACGTCCCCTATGAGCAGGTCGTGCTGGAGGTCAAACAGAAAGCCGCGCCCGTCAGCGAGCTGGAGAAACGACACCCGGAAGCAAAGCCGCTGGTCGCAAGCACGGCGGCGCGGCTGCGTCTACCGGTGGAAAAGCTCCTCTGGTTGCCGGTGAAGCATCGCAGTGGATTCTGGACCGCGCTGCTGGATCCCGACACGGGACGACCCGTGAGCTGGTTACCGGTGGACCCCGACTGACGTTCGCGGCGTTCTACTCCGACAGCCGGATGGAGGCATGGCGGAGATACGCATCGGTGTTTCGGGTTGGCGCTACACGCCGTGGCGCGGTGTGTTCTATCCGCGCGACCTGCCGCAGCGCCTCGAGCTCGCATACGCCTCGCGCAAGCTGCCGACACTGGAAATCAACGGCTCGTTCTACTCGCTGCAGCGGCCCGAGTATTACCGACAATGGCATGACGCGACCCCCGCGGACTTCATCTTCGCGCTGAAGGGCTCGCGCTTCATCACGCACATGAAGAAGCTGCGCGACATCGAAGCGCCGCTCGCCAACTACTTCGCTTCCGGCCTGTTCGAGTTGCGCGCCAAGCTCGGGCCGATCCTGTGGCAGTTTCCGCCGAACTTCCGCTACGAGCGCGAGCTCATGGCGAAATTCTTCGAGCTGCTGCCCCGGGACACGCATGCAGCGCTGCGCCTTGCGCGCAAGCGCGACGCTCGCATGAAGGGCCGCGCGCGGCTCGCTGTCGACGCACGGCGTCCGCTGCGGCACGCAGTGGAGATCCGTCACGAGAGCTTCCTCGACCCTGCGTTCCTCGACCTGCTGCGCGATCACAACATCGCACTCGTGGTCGCGGAAACCGCGAAGCGCTGGCCGCTGACCGATGACATCACGTCCGACTTCGTCTACATGCGCCTGCACGGCGACAAGGAGCTCTACAGGAGCGGCTACAGCGATCGCGCACTCGAACGTTGGGCAGAGCGCATCCGCGCGTGGCATCGCCCGCGCAATGCAAAGCCTCGCGATGTCTACTGCTACTTCGACAATACCGATGCGAAGCTGCGCGCGCCGGTCGATGCTCAGACGCTGATGCGCAAGCTAGGCATCACCTGGGCAGCAGGTCGGGCAAGCGACGCAGATCGTCGAACGTCAGATGCGCACCCGCCGCCCTGAGCTCGTGCTCGGGCGTGTGCGCGCAAAAGCCGAACACCGTCATTCCCGCGGCCACGCCGGCCTGCACGCCCGGCGGCGTGTCCTCGACGACCACGCATGTCGCCGGCTCAGCGCCGAGCTCCTTCGCAGCGAACAGGTAGACATCCGGCGCCGGCTTGCCGCGCGCGACCTGCGTGACGCTGAAAATGCGCCCGGCAAAGCGCGGCCACAGGCCGGTGATGCCGAGCGTCGTGCGCATCTTCTCGTGATCGCCGCTGGAGGCGACGCAGAACGGCACGCCGAGCCGATCGAGCGCGTCCTCGATCCCCGGCATCGCGCGCAATTCGGTGCGGAATGCCGCGAAGGTGCGAGCCTGCAGATCGCGCAGGAAATCCGCCGGCGGTGGCCGGCCGAGCAGGCTCTCGATCGTGCGCATGACGTGCGCCATCGAATAGCCGACGAACGTCGCGAAGATCTGCTCCTGCGTGAGGTCGAGGCCCAGCTCGCGCAGCATCGACGCCAGCAGGCGATTCGCAACCGGCTCGCTGTCGACCAGCACGCCGTCGCAATCGAAGATGACCAGTCGCGTCGCGCTCAATGCCTGACCCAGAGCCGCTCGAGCAAGCTGAATCCCGTCTGCACCAGCAATGCGAGGACGGCCGCCGGCACGGCCCCTTCGAGGATCAGCCCGAGGTCGTCCAGGCGGATGCCGGTGAGGATCGGCTGGCCATAGCCGCCGGCGCCGATGAGCGCACCGAGCGTCGCGGTGCCGACGTTGATCACGGCCGCGGTCTTGATGCCGGCAATGATCGAGCGCGCGGCCAGCGGCAGCTCGACGTGGCGCAACCGTGCTCCCTGCGTGAGTCCGAGCGCGGCAGCGGACTCGCGCAACTCCTGCGGAATATCGGCGAGCCCGGCGTGAGTATTGCGCAGGATCGGCAGCACGCTGTACAGGAACAGCGCGAAGATCGCCGGCGCGTAGCCGATTCCCAGCCACGGGATCAGAAACACCAGTAACGCCAGCGCCGGCAGCGTCTGCAGCACGTCCGCAATCGCAAACACGACGCGTCCGATGCCGCGCCGATAGAACGCGAGCACGCCGAGCGGGATCGCGAGCAGGATCGCAGCAGCGAGCGAGATCGCGACCATGGCAAGGTGTTCGCGCGTGCGCTGCCAGATGCGCTCGCTGCGACTGCGCTCGTGCGGATGCGAAGTGATACCGAGCTGTTCGCGCAGGAAGTCAGCGGCGATCTGCGTTTCCGGCTCGCGATCCAGCTTCGCCCGCGCGTTCATGCGGGTCATCGTGCGCGCGTCGATGCGACCGCCGAGCCGGTCGAGGGTGCCACGCACGCCGGGGGTCACGTCGTCGCGGCACACGAACAGCGCGTCGTACACCGGAAAGTAATGCGCGTCGTCGACGAGCGCGATCAGATCGTATTGCACGATCTCCGCGTCGGTCGAATACAGGTCGGTGATGTCGATCGAGTCGTCGGCGAGCGCCCGATACGCCAGATCGTGGTTGAGGCCCCGCACGTCTTCCTGCGGCAGCTGGTAACGCTTGCGCAACCCGGGCCAGCCGTCGGCTCGCTCCAGGAACTCGTTGCTGAACCCCAGCCGCAGGCGCGGCTGCGTCGCAAGCTGCGACATCCGCTCGAGCCCGAGCTGCCAGGCGCGATAGCGACGCATGCCGAGCACGTACGTGTTGTTGAAGCCCAGCGGCTGCGACGCCCAGACGTGGGCCCGCGACAAGGCGGCGCGCAATTGCGCGTCGTCCGCGATCGACTGCTTCGAGAAAATTTCCGAGCGCAGCGTGCCGGTGTATTCCGCATAGCAATCGATGTCGCCACGCTCCAGCGCGCTCCACAACACACGCGTGCCGCCCAGCTCCCGCCGGTGCTTTGCGGTCTCGCCCGAGTCGCGCACCAGCTGGGTGGCGATCTCGCCGAGGATGACGCCCTCGGTGAAGACTTTCGACCCGATCACCACTTCGGCCGCAGCGCAAGGCGCGACCAGCACGGCGACGAGCACGACCACGGCGCTACGCATCGCCGAGCATCCCGTGCACGCCGCGCTGGGCGCGCACGAATTCGCGGACGAACTCCTCCGCGGGCGCGCGCGCAAGGTCCTGATACGACCCTTCCTGTACGATGCTGCCCGCGCGCATCAGCACCATCCGCTGCGCGAAGAACGCCGCTTCTGCCATGTCGTGCGTCACCAGCACGACGGTCTTGCGCAGACGCCCGAACAGCGCACGCAGCTCTTCCTGCAGCCCGTGACGAATCATCGGGTCGAGCGCGCCCAGCGGCTCATCGAGCAACAGCACCGCGGGATCGAGCATCAGCGCACGCATCAGGCTGACGCGCTGACTTTGCCCGCCCGAAAGATCCGTGGGGTATCGCCGCAGCACTTCCCGGCGCAGCTGCACGAGCTCCGCGAGCTCGTCGACGCGTGCGTCGATGGATTTCCTGTCACGCCGCAGGTAACGCGCCGCAAGCGTGATGTTGTCGACCGCGCTCAAGTGCGGAAACAATCCACCCGACTGGATCACATAGCCGACGCGCCGCCGCAGCTCCAGCTCATTGCTCGCATGCAGCTCGACACCGTCGATCGCCACGCGACCGCGGCTCGGCCGCACCAGCCCGATGACCGCCTTCAGCAACGTCGACTTGCCGCAACCGCTGGGCCCGATGAGCGCCACGGTCTCACCCGCTGCCACGCGCAGGCTCACATCGTCGAGCGCCGCGACGTGAGGATAGGAATGGCTGACGTGCTCGAGCTCGATCACAGGGAGCCGGGCGCCTTGGGCTTCTTTTTGTTCGCCAGGATGCCGATGCGCTCCTGGCGCTCGCAACACGCGATCAGCCGCTCCAGGCGCCGCTGGCGGGTCTCTTCCTGCTTGGCGCTCATGACGTAGAAGCTGGTCGTGCGTCGATACCAGGGCGCCTCGCGCTGGAAATACGCATGGGCCTTTTCATTTGCGGCGAGCCGCTGCAGATATGGCTTCGCGAGCGCTTTGGGCCTGCATTCGAACGAGTAGCCCGCGGGTTGCTTGCTGGCGGCTTGCCACGCCTCGAGCCCTGGTTTGGCAACCAGCCCCTCCGCTTGCAGCTCGCGCATGCGGCGGCGGTTCACGACGCTCCACTTGCTGCCGGCACGGCGCGGCGAGAAGCGCTGCGTGAAGCTGTCCTGGTCGAATGCACGGCGCACGCCGTCGATCCAGCCGAAGCACAGCGCCTCGTCGAGCGCCTCGCGATAGGTTACGCCGCGCTCGCGCGCATGCACCTTGAACAGACGCAGGTTCAGCTCCGCCACGCTCGCGTGGTTGCGTTGCAGCCAGGCGCGCAACTGCGCGCGCGACGCGAAACTTCTCGGCTTGGCTCCCCGTGCTGCCACGGGCGCTAGTATAGGTCGAACGCGGACCTCAAGGCTTGAGCACGACCTTCGTGCACTCCCCTTCCTTGTGCTTGAACATCTCGTAGGCACGCGGCGCTTCGTCGAGGCTCAGCCGGTGCGAGACGACGAATGACGGATCGAGCTCGCCGCGCTCGATGCGCTCCAGCAACGGCCGCATGTAGCGCTGCACGTGCGTCTGCCCGCTCTTGATCGTGATCGCCTTGTTGACGACGGAACCGAACGGCAGCTTGTCGACGAACCCGCCATACACGCCGGGCACGGAAACCGTGCCGCCTTTGCGACACGCCAGGATCGCCTGTCGCAGCACGCCCGGCCGCTCCGTCGCCAGGCGCAGCGCCTGCTTCGCGCGATCGTAAGCGCCGACGACGCCATGCATGTGCGCTTCCATGCCGACCGCGTCGATGCACGCGTCCGGTCCGCGGCCGCCGGTCATGGATTTCAATGCTTCCTGCACCTCCGCGGACTCGTAGTTGACCGTCTCGGCGCCGATCGATTCGGCCTTGCGCAGGCGCTCCGGGAATCGATCGATGGCGACGACCCGCTCGGCACCGAGCAACTGCGCGCTGCGGATCGCGAACAAGCCGACGGGTCCGCAGCCCCAGACCGCGATCGTGTCGCCCTGCTGGATGTTGCAGTTCTCCGCGGCCATGTAACCGGTCGGCAGGATGTCGGAGAGGAACAGCACCTGCTCGTCGCTCAGCGCCGCCGGAACTTTCAATGGGCCGACGTCGGCGAACGGCACGCGCACGTATTCGGCCTGGCCGCCGGCGTAGCCGCCGAGCATGTGCGAGTAGCCGAAGATGCCGGCCGGCGAATGACCCCACATCTTCTCGGCGAGCGGTGCGTTCGGATTCGAGTTCTCGCACAGCGAGAACAGCTCGCGCTCGCAGAAGAAACAGTTGCCGCAGGCGATCGGGAACGGCACCACCACGCGATCGCCGACCGCGAGATTGCGCACGCCCGGCCCGACCTCGACCACCTCGCCCATGAACTCGTGGCCGAGGATGTCGCCGCGGTACATGGTAGGAATGTAGCCGTCGTAGAGGTGCAGGTCCGAGCCGCAGATCGCGGTCGACGTGACCTTCACGATCGCGTCGCGCGGATTCAGCAGCGTCGGATCGGGCACCTGCTCGACGCCGACTTCACGAATTCCTTGCCAGCATACCGCTCTCATTGCACGCGCCCTCCGAGAGTGCTGCGGCCGAACAGGCTGCGCTTGCCCGTGGGTTGGCCTAGGGTCGTCGCGACTTCGCCGGTTTCCAGCAGCTGCTTGAGACGCCGCAGGTCGTCGTCGATCTGCAGCGCCGGCTCCTCGCCGAACAGCCGCGCGATGTGCATGCCGACCTTGCCGGCGGGCGGCACGTACAGCATTTCGATCCTCACCCTCGTGCCGCGGCCCGTGGTGGCAGGCTCAAAGCTGACCATGCCTTCGTGCGTGACCTGCGATCCCGGCAAAGTGCGCCAGCCGATGCGACGGTCGGGCTCGTCCTCGACGATCTCGGAATCCCATTCGACGCAGGTGCCGGCCGGAGCTTTGGCTACCCAGTGCGAGACGCGGCCGTTGACTCGCGCCACCGACTCCAGGTGCTGCATGAACAGCGGCAGATTTTCCAGGCCGCGCCAGAACTGATACAGCTCGCCGGGCGTGCTGTTGATCGTGATACTGCGCGTGACGGCAATTTGCGGCGCCTGGTCGGACTGCGAAGCTTGCAGGCGGCGGCCCGCGTAGACGTCAAGCGCCGTGACCGCCAGCACACCCGCGGCGGCAATCGCGAGCCGACGCTGATCGGAATCCGGCGAGCGCGCGGCGGCGCCCAGCAACGCGAGATCCATCGCGTCGCCAGCGACACGAGACCATGCCCACGTGCCCGGCTTGCGTTCGGACAGCAGACCCAGGCCGCTGACGAGCTCGCGTGCACCCAGCGCTCGCAGCGTCGCTGCGTTCTGGTCGCCTACGCCAATAGCGCGACCGAGGGCACGCGGCGCGAGCAATTCGGCGAGTCCGAGTCCGATGCTGAACCAGCCCAGCAGCTGGCCGAGCTGACGATCGTCGGGACGCAGGCGCGAGGTGTTCGCCTCCTGCCATTCGATCTCGTCTTCGTCGCTCCAATCGTCGTACTCGTCGGAATACTGCTCGTCCGAGTACTGCTCGTCGTACAGTTGGTCCGCCTGTTGCTCGGCATCGGCGCGCGGGGTCGCGGCGAAGTCCGGGCGCGCGGAGCGCCGCTCTGCAGGGTCAATGGCCATGGCGCGCCTCGATCAAGTCCACGTCAGGATGATCGGTAACCCCAACGGCATGCCGCGAGTTCCGTGGCGCGCGGAAATGGGGAATGTCCCCATTTCTGTCGTCAACTCTCCGTCATGCGCTTCATGTAATCGTCGAAGCGGCGGCCGGGCTCGTCCGGGAATTCCTGCTCGCACAGCTGCAGCGAGACGAAGCGGTCGAGGCGGAAGTTGCGGAAGTCGCGTCGTAGCTCGCACCATGCGCCCAGCGTCCAGGTGCCGCCCCAGAAGAACACGGCGAAGGGCCGCACGCGACGCTGCGAGTCCTGCGCGTGGCCGTCGCGGTATTCGAACTCGACGTAGCGATGGCGCACGATGGCCGTGCGCAGCGAGTCGAGGCGCGCGCCCCATTGCGGATCGATGAAGAAGCCGGGCGCGAACAGCCGCGACTCGTGCACCGCTGCGCGCTTCTGCTCCGGTAGCGCCGCAGCAATCTTGGCCAGCGCGGCCCGCGCCGCGTTCGCGAGCCGCGGCCCGCCCCACGACTCGACGAAGCGCGCGCCCATCACCAGCGCGTCGATCTCCTCATAGCTGAACATGAGCGGCGGCAGATCGAAGTTCGGGTGCAGGCGATAGCCGACGCCGGCCTCGCCGTCGATGGGCACGCCCGAAGCGCTGAGATCGGCGATGTCGCGGTAGATCGTGCGCTCGCTGACTTCGAGCCATTGCGCGAGCTGCGCGGCCGTCGTCAGGCGGCGGCCACGCAAGTACTGCACGATCTCGAACAGCCGATCCGCACGCCGCATCGAAGCCAACCCGGGCCGTCGCTACTCGCCCCATATTGCCAGTTCGTTGCCGTTCGGATCGAGAAAGTGGAAGCGCCGGCCGCCCGGAAAGCTGAAGATCTCGCGCACGATGCGACCGCGCTGCGCCTGTACGGTCGCGAAGATCTGCTCGAGCTTCCCGGAGTACAGCACCACCAGCGGCGCCCTGCCGGGCTTCGACTCGGTGGTGAAGCCGCCGGTCAGCCGGCCGTCTTCGAACGCGACGTAGTCGGGCCCGTAGTCCGTGAACTTCCAGCCGAAGCACGCGGCGTAGAAGCGCTTGGTGGCCTCGAGGTCGGTCGCGCCGAATTCGATGTAGTCGATCGTGCGGTCATGCTCGGGTTTGCTCATCGACCTGCCCTCCTCAGTCGAGCGCGTGCAATCCGACGCGGTTGCCTTCGCAGTCGACGATGTGCGCGAAGGCGCCCAGCCCGTCGGGCAGAGCTGTCTTGTCCACGACAACGCGGCCGCCGGCGCGGGTCACCCGCTGCAACGTTTCTTCGAGCCGCTGCGTGCGCAGGTAGATCACGCTGCCATCCACGGCCGGCGTCAGATTCGGCGCGTGGGTCAGTGCGCCGCCGATGCCGGGCTGCTGATACGGAAAGACCGCCATCGCGGCCGGACCCATCGTCTCGCGCCGCAGCTCCTGCTGCAGGACGGATTCGTAGAACCACACGGCGCGCTCCAGATCCTTCGCCGGAATCTCGAACCAGGTGATCGCAGTCGTCGCTTGCATGTGCGTGCTCCTGTGCTGGGATGACTGCATCCTGCGCCCCGACTGCTGACAGCGTCCTGTCAGGAGAGGGTAAGATCCGCTTGCGACAGACCTACAACACGACCAGCGGGACTCACGTGAACACGAACCTCGGCCTGGACGGGCACAGCCGCCCGCGTCCTCCACGAATCTTTGCGTCCGTGCTGTTGCTGATCGGCCTCGTGCTCGCGGCCGGCGGCGTGCGCCTCGCCACGCTTGGCGGCTCGCTGTACTACGTGGTCGCCGGGATCGCTCTGATTGCGTCCGCCCTGCTCCTCTGGCGCGGCCGCCAAGCCGGCGCATACGTCTATTGGCTGCTGACAGTCGGCACCGTCGTATGGGCCGTCATCGAGTCGGGCTTCGATGGCTGGGCGCTCGCGCCGCGCATCCTGCCGTTTCTCGTGCTGGGGCTGCTGTTGCTGCGTCCGAAGACGCGTCGCGCGCTCGGTCTGCAAACCAGCCGGCCGCTGTTCAAGACGCGCACGCTATGGCTTGCGGTCGCCGCGTTGGCGGCGATCTGCGTCTGCGTCGGGATGAACCAGCGGTACGTCACGTTGCCGTTCCCGGCGGCGGCGAAGGCGACGCCGGCCGAGGCGCGCGATTGGCAGCACTGGGGCGGCAGCGCCGCAGGCACACGCTACGTGCCGTTCGATCAGATCAACGCGTCGAACGTCGGCAAGCTGCAAGTCGCCTGGACGTATCGCACGGGTGTCGGCGGCGCGTTCAAGGCAACGCCGCTGCAGATCGGCGATACGCTGTACGTCTGCCTCGCGCGCAACATCATCGCTGCGCTCGACGCGGACACCGGCGCCGAGCGCTGGCGCTTCGATCCCGAGCTGAAGGACTCGAAGGTCGGCTTCACCACGACCTGTCGCGGCGTCACCTATTTCAAAGCGCCCGTGCCGCCCGCCGACTGTCCCGAGAGAATTCTCACTGCAACGACAGACGCGCGCCTGATTGCGGTCGACGCCAAGACCGGCAAGCGCTGCACGGACTTCGGCACCAACGGCGAAGTAACACTGCTCGCGGGCATGGGCGATGTGAAACCCGGCTTCTACTACGTGACGTCGCCGCCGACGCTGGCAAAGGGCGTCGCGGTCCTCGGCGGCTGGGTCGCCGACAACGTCGAGACGCAGGAGCCGTCCGGCGTCGTGCGCGGCTTCGATCCGCTCAGCGGCCGCTTGCTGTGGGCGTGGGATCTTGGGCGTCCCGACGTGCTGACTGCGCCCCCGGAAGGACAGACGTACACACGCGGCACGCCGAACGCGTGGAGCGTGTTCAGTGCCGACGATGCGCTGGGCATGGTCTACATTCCGACCGGCAACGCGACGCCGGACTACTACGGCGGCCATCGCAGCGCCGAGTCGGAGCGCTTCGCGAGCTCGGTGGTGGCGCTCGACGCGGCGAGCGGCGCAGTGCGCTGGTCGTTCCAGACGACGCATCACGACATCTGGGATTACGACGTCCCCTCGCAACCCGTGCTCGTCGATCTCCCCGGCGAGAACGGCAGCGTGACTCCTGCACTGGTCGCGCCGACCAAGCGCGGCGAGTTGTTCCTGCTCGATCGCCGTGACGGCAAGCCGCTCGCCACCGTCGAAGAGAAGCCGGTGCCGCAGACCGACCTGCCAGACGAGAAGACCACGCCGACGCAGCCGTTCTCGACCGGCATGCCTTCGTTCGGCAACGACCGGGTGACGGAAGCGAAGATGTGGGGCATCACGCCGATCGACCAGATGCTCTGTCGCATCCAGTTCCGCAAGCTGCACTACGAAGGGCCGCTCACTCCGCCTTCGCTCGGCGGCAGCCTGCAATATCCGGGCTTCGCCGGCGGCATGAACTGGGGCAGCGTTGCGATCGACGAGCCGGACGGCGTGATGATCGTGAACGCGCTGCACATCGGCAATCACGTGAAGCTGTATCCGCGCGACTCGGTGACCGACCAGACGGTGCTCGGATTCGGCGGCGGTTACCAGCGCGGCACGCCGTATGCCGCGTTCACGACGCCGTTCCTCTCGCCGCTGTTCGCGCCGTGTCAGCAGCCGCCGTATGGCGAGATCGCTGCGATCGATCTCAACTCGCGACAGACGCTGTGGCGCCGCCCGATCGGCACCGCCAACGAGATGGGGCCGCTCGGCCTGAAGGTGAAGCTGCGCATTCCGATGGGCGTGCCGTACAGCGGCGGCACGATCGTCACGCAAGGCGGGCTGATCTTCTTCGGCGGCACGATGGATCGACATCTGCGCGCGCTGGACATAAAGACCGGCGACGAGCGCTGGAGCGACTTCCTGCCGAACAGCGCACAGGCGACGCCGATGAGCTACGTCGCCCCGCAGAGCGGGCGGCAATTCGTCGTGATCACGGTGCCGGCGATCGGGCGCGAGGAAGAGAGCCACGTAGCAGAACCGAAAGCGCACGGCGCCGCGGCGGCGAAGCCGAAAGACAACGGCGGCTGGGTGATCGCCTACGCGCTGCCCAAATAGCGGTGGCACAATGGGGACATGGCCGATGTCCCCCAGATCGCCGCGTCCGTCGCTTCGCTCCAGCAGCACCTGGAGGCGCATCGCTACATCTGCTCGGCGCAGATCGCGACGGCGGTCTACCTCGCGTATCACCTGCGCAAGCCGGTCCTGATCGAAGGCCCGCCCGGCGTCGGCAAGACCGAGCTCGCGAAGACCACGGCGGAGATGTTCGAGCTGCCGCTGATCCGGCTGCAGTGCTACGAAGGTCTCGACGAAGCGAAGGCGCTGTACGAATGGAAATACGGCAAGCAGCTGCTGTACACGCAGGTGCTGAAGCAGACGCTCGATGAAGTGCTGCAGGGAGCGAAGGGCTTCGCCGAATCGGTGAAGCGCCTGCACGAGTTCGGCGACATCTTCTTCTCCGCGGAATTCCTCGAAGCGCGTCCGCTGCTGAAGGCGCTGCAGGAAGAGCGCGGCTGCGTGCTGCTGATCGACGAGGTCGACAAGTCCGATCACGAGTTCGAGTCGCTGCTGCTGGAGATCCTGTCGGACTACCAGGTCTCGATCCCGGAGATCGGCACGGTACGCGCGCGGCGCGAGCCGCCGCTGGTGTTCCTGACGAGCAACAACACGCGCGAGATCTCCGATGCGCTGAAGCGCCGCTGCCTGCACCTGTACATCCCGTTCCCGGATATCGAGCTCGAGCAGCGGATCATCAACGCGCGCGTGCCGTCGATCCCGCCGCAGTTGCGCTCGCAGCTGGTGCGCTTCATTCACGGCTTGCGCGATCTCGATCTGAAGAAGGTGCCGTCGATCAGCGAGACGATCGATTGGGCGCGCACGCTGCTGCTGCTGCACGCCGACCGGCTCGACGCCGAGCTCGTGAGCAACACCATGAACGTCATTCTGAAATTTCAGGAAGACATCGACAACGTGCAGCCGGAGCTGCGCTCGCTCACGGAGCAAGCGACCAAAGGTTAGTCATGGATCAGCTGCTCACGCAGTTCATCGGCGCGCTGCGCAACGCCGACATCCGCATCTCCACCGCAGAGACGCTAGACGCGCTGAGCACTGTCGAGCTGGTCGGGTACAGCGACCGGCGCCTGCTGAAGGACAGCCTGTCGCTAGTGCTGCCGAAGACGCTCGACGAGAAGGCCGCGTTCGACACCTGCTTCGACCAGTTCTTTTCTTTCGGTGAGCGCCTGTCGCGGCCACCCGGCGCGAGCATGGACTTCGACGCGGCGCTGAGCGGTGACGCGGCGGGCCAGGCTGGTAACGGTCAGGCGGGTGCAGGCGGCGACGCGCAGGATCAACGCACCGGCAATGCACGGCCCGGCGCGCCTCGACAGCAAAGCAACACGGCGGGTACGACAGAGCGCGACGCAGGAGCGGCAGCGCTCGGCGGCGGCGAGATGTCGGATCCGCAGTCGCAGCTCGGGCAACTCCTGGTCCGCGGCAATCAAATGGAGATCACGATCGCGATCAACGCCGCCGGCCGGCAAGTGAACGTGCATGAAATCGAAGTGTTCACGCAGAAGGGCGTGTACACCCGCCGGATCATGGATGCGATGGGTCACGTCGAGCTGCAGCAGGAAATCGCGCGACTCACCGACAGCGCCGCGATTCCAGAGCGGCGTCGCGCCGTGGATCTCACTCATCGCCGCGACTGGCTGCGCGAACGCGTGCGCGACTACGTCGAGCACCAGTTCCTGCTGCATGCGGACGTGACCGGGCGGCGACTGCGCGAAGACTTGTTGCGCGACGTGCGCTTGTCGGCGCTCGAACAGCGCCATCACCGGATGCTTCAGGATCTGGTACTGCGCATGGCGCGCCGTCTCATCTCCGAGCATTCGCGTCGCCGCAAAGTCTTTCGCCGCGGCCAGCTGCACGTGCCGCGCACCTTGCGCCGGAACATGAAATACGACGACGCGGTGTTCGATCTGCAGTGGAAGTCGGTGAAGGTGGATCGGCCGAAGGTGTTCGCAGTGTGCGACGTCAGCGGCTCCGTCTCCGCCTACGCGCGCTTCATGCTCATGTTCCTCTACAGCCTGGACGAGGTGCTGCCGAAGGTGCGCTCGTTCGCGTTCTCCTCGGATCTCGGCGAAGTCTCCGAGCTGTTCGCGCGCACCTCGGTCGACGAGGCCATCGCCATCGCACTCAAGCAATACGGGAGCGGCTCGACCGACTACGGGCAGGCGCTCGCCGACTTCCGGCGCCTGTGCCTCGACGAAGTCGACAAGCGCGCGACGGTCATCATTCTCGGCGACGCGCGCAACAACTACGGCGACGCCCGCACCGACGTGCTCAAGGAGCTGTACGACCGGAGCAAGCGGGTGATCTGGCTCAACCCCGAGCCGCGCACTATGTGGAACACCGGCGACTCGGAGATGCGTCACTACTCGCCGTACTGCCACCAGGTCGAGGAATGCAGCACGCTCGCGCACCTCGAGCGCATCGTCGGCCGGCTGTTGCGCGCAGTCGCGTGATTCTCACGCACTCTTGTTCTGCTGCTTCACCACGCTGGTCGCCATCGCGATCATCGACGAGATGTCGCTGAGCGTGGCCGGCACGACCAGCGTGCTCGAAGCTTCGTCCGCGAGCTTGCCGAACTGCTTCACGTACTCTTCCGCCACGCGCAGTTGCATCGCTTCCATGCCGCCGCGCCCGGCCAGGGCATCGCCGACGCGCCGCAGGCCCTCGGCAGTCGCAGTGGCAACCGCCAGGATCGCCTCGGCCTGGCCGTGGGCCTGGTTGATCTGCTGCTGCTTGTTCGCCTCGGACTCCTTGATCACGCGCTGCTTCTCGCCCTCGGCCTGATTGATCTTCGCGTCGCGATCGCCTTCGGAGGTCAGCACGACCGCGCGCTTCTCGCGCTCGGCGCGCATCTGCTTCTCCATCGCGTGCAGCACGTCCTTGGGCGGGTTGATGTTCTTGATCTCGTAGCGCAGCACCTTCACGCCCCATGCAGCCGAAGCGTGATCGAGCTCGCTGACCACGTTGGCGTTGATGGTCGCGCGCGCCTCGAAGGTGCGGTCCAGGTCGATCTTGCCGATCTCGCTGCGCAACGTGGTTTGCGCGAGCTGGATGATCGCGAACTTGTAATTGGTGATGCCGTACGAAGCGCTGCGCGCATCCAGCACCTGCATGTAGAGCACCCCGTCGACGCCGACCTGCACGTTGTCCTTGGTGATGCAGACCTGCTCGGGAATGTCGAGCGCCTCTTCCTTCAGGTTGTGCTTGTAGGCGATGCGCTCGACGAACGGGATCAGGATGTGAAATCCCGCCTGGATCGTGCGGCTGAAACGGCCGAGCGTCTCGACGACGTAGGCGCTCTGCTGCGGCACCACGATCGCGGTCCTCATCAGCACGATGAAGACCAGCACGACGATGGCCAGGACGACGTACATGGTGGTCATGCAGCTACTCTCCTAAGCGGCGCGAACATGCAGTGTGAGGCCGTCGACATGCGAGATGACGGCCTCCCGGCCGGCATCGATCGCTTGCTGGTCGACGTTACGGGCGGTCCAGGAGGAGCCGCGATACTGGGTACGGCAGGTCTGACCGGGCTCCAGGCGCACGGGGATCACGACGCGGTCGCCGAGCGTCAACGGCTGCTCGACGTGGCCGGTGCGGCTGCGCACGAGCTTGTAGACACGCTCCCGGAAAGCAACCATCGTGACGAGCGACAGCACGGCGAAGGCGAGCCACTGCTGCCACGCGACCATCGTGGCATCGGCGAGGTCGAGCAGTCCAACGAGCGCCGCTGAAACACCGAGAAACACCAGGTAGAACTGCGCGTCGATGACGAACAATTCCACCGAAAGCAGCCCCGCCGCCAGCACGAACCACGCCCACCAGGCCATCGCACCCTCCTCGTCCGAGCAGACCGCAATGTCGGGGCGTATTTTAGCAGGCACCCTCCTTCACAACGGACGCGACCGCAGTAGTTGGCCGGTCGCCGGCCGCAATTCGCCGGTGCTTGGGCGCGCCTGAGAGCGCAAGTTTCGTGGTCAGGTAGCGCCGCAGGGCCGCGGCATCGAGCGTTTCGCCGCACAGGGCGACATGGCCGTCCGGACGCAGCAAGTAGAACGCCGAGCGCGGCACGTGCGCGCGTGCCTGTTCCGCCTCATTACCGGCGGTGATCGGAATCGCGTGAACGCGCAGCAGGCCGTCGAGCTCGGGCAGCGTCTGCGCGGCTGCTCCGCCGAAGACGAGCAGATTGAAGCGAGTGTCGTCGAGCGCTTGGAACAGATCCTGCACCGGGCCGCCCGATTCGAGCTGCAGATGCATCCACGGAAAGCGATCGCCCGCCTGCGGAGCATCCTTCGGCAGCTGGGCGCAGGCGACAGATAGCGGACTCTTACGATAGTGAATACCGGTTTGCGAGACGGTGCGAAAAGCAGCGCGCTGCACGCGGCGGGTATTGGTTGCGAAGGCCGCGATGCGCGCCAGGATCTTCGTGCGAAAGAGCCCTGCCAGCCAGCTGTCCGAGACGATAAGGCGAAAGCCACGATCGGTCGTGTCGAGAAGTCGCTGCGCAACCGGATGACGCTCGGCCTCGTACGAGTCGAGCAGCGAGGCGTCCGCCCTGCCTTCGGTGACGAGCGCGAGCTTCCACGCGAGGTTGTAGGCGTCCTGCAGACCCGTGTTCATCCCTTGCGCGCCGACAGGACTGTGCACGTGTGCGGCATCGCCGAGCAGGAAGCAGCGGCCCTGCCGAAAGCGGGCCGCGGCGCGATGATGGATGCGGTACGTCGAGAACCACGAGCAGCCCTTGATCGACAGGCTCGTCCCCGCCTCGCCGCGCAGTGACGGCATGACCGCCGCGATGTCGAGCCCGGGCTGGTCGCGCAGCTGCGGCGGCACGATGCCGACGATGCGCCAGTGATCCTGGCCGCGCATCGGGAAAAACAGGTGGAAGCCCGCACGCCACAAGTAGACGTTCACTTCATCAGGCACCATGTTGCCGGTTGCTGCGACGTCAGCGACAAAGAACACGTGCTCGTACGGCGCGCCGGGAAAGTCGATGCCGCTCAAGGTGCGCACCGCGCTGCGTGCGCCGTCACAACCGGCGACCCAGCTTGCCTCGACGGTGCGGATCTCGCCGTTCGCTTGCTTCAGCTTCGCGATGACGTGGGACGGATGCTGTTCCAGAGCGAGCAGCTCGGTGTTCCACTGCACGTCGACGCCGAGCTCGCGCAGCTTCTCGCCCATGATGCGTTCGTTGTCGTCCTGACCGAGCACGAGGATGTAGGGATACGGCGTCTGCTGGCTGCCGGCGTCGCTGAGCGAGACGTGGGCCATGCTACGCCCTTCGGCCCACATGTGCGCGCCGTTGCCGCGCTTGCCGAGCGCGATGGCTTGCTCGGCCAATCCCATCTTGGCGTAGATCTCCAGCGTGCGCGCCTGCACGCCGAGCGCGCGGGTCTGCATTGCCGGGCCGGGGTGGCGGTCGATGATGAGCGGGCGCAGGCCGCGCCGCGCCAGCTGGTTGGCGAGCATCAGGCCGGTCGGGCCGGCGCCTACGATCAGTACTTCAGTGTCCACGAATGTCTCCTGGCGGCCCCGGTTCGACGCAGGAGGTGGTCGAATGGGGTGGTTCGACTGGGGGATTTTCGAACCGGGGCCGCGTTGCTTGGTGTGGGAGACATCCTAGAAACGGCCCGGCTATTTATTGGCTATTTATTCGCATTGCCGTCGCGCCAAAAGAAAAGCCCCGCCGGGAGCGGGGCTTTTCGGTCCTTGCGGAGTCGGGCTGAATCCCGACCTACAACCTTTACATGTCCATGCCGCCCATGCCGCCCATTCCCGGGGCGCCGTGAGCGTGGTCAGCCTCTTCCTTCGGGGCCTCGGCGACCATCACTTCCGTCGTCAGCAGCAGGCCGGCGACCGAAGCCGCGTTCTGCAGCGCCAGGCGCGTGACCTTGGTCGGATCCAGGATGCCGAGCTCGAGCATGTCGCCGTAGTCGCCGCTGGCGGCGTTATAGCCGAACGTGCCCTTGCCTTCCTTCACCTTCGCCAGCACCACCGCGGCGTCTTCACCCGCGTTGGCGACGATCTGCCGCAGCGGCTCTTCGATCGAGCGCGCCAGGATCTTGATGCCGAAGTTCTGGTCCTCGTTCTTGCCCTGCAGCTTCTCGACGGCCTTCTGCGCGCGAATCAGCGCCACGCCGCCGCCGGGAACCACGCCCTCTTCGACCGCCGCGCGCGTCGCGTGCAGCGCGTCCTCGACGCGGGCCTTCTTCTCCTTCATCTCGACCTCGGTCGCAGCGCCGACCTTGATCACGGCGACGCCGCCGGAGAGCTTGGCGACGCGCTCCTGCAACTTCTCCTTGTCGTAGTCGGAAGTGGCTTCCTCGACCTGCTTGCGGATCTGCTCGACCCGCGCCTTGATGTCGGAGTTCTTGCCCTTGCCGTCGATGATCGTGGTGTTCTCCTTCTCGACGACGATCTTCTTCGCCTCGCCGAGATCGTTCAGCGTCGCCTTC
>DATBKP010000185.1:0-27935 GCA_036555785.1 Steroidobacteraceae bacterium | reverse complement strand
GATCCACGTCCTGCAGGGCGAGCGTCAGCGCGCGGGCGATAACAAGTCGCTCGGCCAGTTCAACCTCGAGGGCATTCCGCCGGCGCCGCGCGGCATGCCGCAGATCGAAGTCACGTTCGACATCGATGCCAACGGCATCCTGAACGTGTCGGCGAAGGACAAGGCCACCGGCAAGGAGCAGAAGATCGTCATCAAGGCCTCGAGCGGCCTGAACGAGGACGAGATCAAGCGGATGGTGAAGGACGCCGAGTCGCACGCCGAGGAAGACCGCAAGTTCCGCGAGCTGGTCGAGGCGCGCAACAAGGCGGACGCGCTGTTGCACCAGACGGAGAAGGCGCTCAAGGATCTCGGCGAGAAAGTGTCGCCGTCCGATCGCGCCAACGTCGAGTCGGCGATGGCCGATCTGAAGCGCGTCATCGGCGATGACGACAAGAACGTCATCGAGACCAAGGCGAACGCGCTCGCGCAGGCTTCCGCCGCGATAGCGCAGCAGGCCTACGCACAGACGGGGCCGGCGGGCGAGGGCGGCGCACCGGGCGACGGCGGCAATGCGGCGGGCGGCGGTGGCGCAACCGGCGGCAAGGACGACGTGCTCGATGCCGAGTTCGAGGAAGTCAAAGACCGCAAGAAGGGCTAAGCTCTCAGCTCATGGGACCCACGAGGACCGCCACCTCGTGGGTCTGTTTTCATCCACCCGACAGATAACAAATGGCCAAGCGGGACTACTACAAGGTGCTCGACGTCGCGCGGACCGCGACGGAAGTCGAGATCAAGAAAGCCTATCGCCGCCTGGCGATGAAATATCACCCGGATCGCAATCCCGACGATCACGAGGCCGAGGACAAGTTCAAGGAGTGCAAGGAGGCCTACGAGGTCCTGAGCGACGGCCACAAGCGCGCGATCTACGACCAGCACGGCCACGAAGGACTCGCGGCGCGCGGCGGCGGGGCGGGCTTCAGCGCGGCTGACGCCTTCAGCGATATCTTCGGCGACGTATTCGGCGACATCTTCGGCGGCGGCCGGCGCGGCGGGCGCCAGGTCTTTCGCGGCGCCGACCTGCGCTACGACCTGGAGCTCGAGCTCGAGCAGGCGGTGTTCGGGCACGAGTCGGAAATCGAATTCACGACGCTCGGCGAGTGCGACGCCTGCAAGGGCAGCGGCGCCGCGCCGAAGTCGAAGGTGGTCGCCTGCGAGACCTGCCACGGCTCCGGCCAGGTCCGCATGCAACAGGGCATCTTCGCGGTCCAGCAGACCTGCCCGCGCTGCAAGGGCCGCGGCCAGGTGATCACGGAGCCGTGCGACAGCTGTCTCGGCCAGGGCCGCAGCCGCAAGAAGAAGAGCCTCGCGGTCAAGGTGCCGGCCGGCGTCGACAACGGCGACCGCATCCGGCTCGCCGGCGAAGGCGAAGCCGGCCGCAACGGCGGTCCGCCGGGCGATCTCTACGTCGAGATCCGGGTGCGCGAGCATCCGATCTTCGAGCGCGACGGCAGCCACCTGTCGTGCGAGGTGCCGGTGAGCTTTGCGACCGCGACGCTCGGTGGAACCGTCGAGGTGCCCACGCTCGGCGGCAACGTCGACCTCAAGGTGCCGGGCGAGACGCAGTCGGGCCGCGTGTTCCGCCTGCGCGAGAAAGGCGTGAAGCCGGTGCGAGGCGGTCCGACCGGCGACCTGTTCTGCCGCGTGGTGGTCGAGACGCCGGTGAATCTCACCGACGACCAGAAGTCGCTGTTGCGCAAGCTGGAGGAATCCATGCGTTCGAGCACGCGCAATCACAGTCCGCGGCAGCATTCGTGGCTGGATGGCGTGAAGCGCTTCTTCGAGGCGATGCGCAGCTGAGCCGCATGAGTGCCCGCGAGCTCCAAGTGGCCGTCTTCGGCGCTTCCGGGCGAATGGGGCGCGCCGTGATTGCCGCCGTGGCGGAGTCTCCCGGCGCCGCTGTGAACGCCACGACCACCTCGTCCAGCGACCCGGCTGCCGCCCTGCGCGGCGCCGACGTCGCCATCGAGTTCGCGCTGCCCCAGGCGACCACCCGCAATCTCGCCGCCTGCGTCGCGGCGCGCAAACCGATCGTGATCGGCACGACCGGCCACGATGACGCGCAGCGGGCGCAGATCGCCGCTGCGGCCGGGCAGATCGCGATCGTGATGGCGCCGAACATGAGTCTCGGCGTGAACCTGTTGCTGAAGCTCGTTGAGTTGACTGCAGGAAAGCTCGATGTCGGCTACGACATCGAGGTCTTCGAGGCGCACCACCGCAACAAAAAAGACGCGCCTTCGGGCACCGCACTGGCGCTCGGCGCCAAGGCGGCAGCAGCTCGCGGCGCGAAGTTGACTGACGTCGCCGACTACGCGCGTCACGGCGCCGGCGAACCGCGACGGCCCGGTGCGATCGGGTTCTCTGTTTTCCGCGGCGGCGACGTCGTCGGGGACCACACCGTCACGTTCGCGGGCGCCGGCGAACGCATCGAGCTGACGCACCGTGCGAGCGACCGGCTCGCCTTCGCCCGCGGCGCCGTGCAGGCAGCGCGCTGGCTCGTCGGCCGCCCGCCCGGCCTCTACTCCATGCAGGACGTGTTGGGACTTGTGTGAGAAATGGGGACATTCCCCGTTTCTGGAAGAAATGGGGAATGTCCCCATTTCTCTAGTCATCGATGCGTCCGATCTGTAAACTCCCGTCCCTCAGCACGCGGCGAAATTTCTGTCTGCGGGATCGGCCTGAAAGCCCATTCCGCCGTCATCGTGCGTGTCTGAAATCGCTGACGACGGGGGCGCCGAAGTGACCCAGGTAGACAACATGGCTGCTGTACTCGCACTCGAAGACGGCACCGTGTTTCACGGCCGTTCCATCGGCGCCAAGGGCAACACGACCGGCGAGGTGGTGTTCAACACCGCCATGACCGGCTACCAGGAAATCCTCACCGACCCCTCGTACTGCCGGCAGATCGTCACCCTCACGTATCCGCACATCGGCAACACCGGCACCAATCCCGAAGACCTCGAAGCCGCCGCGGTCTACGCCGCCGGCCTGATCATTCGCGACCTGCCGGCGGTGTACTCGAACTGGCGCGCAGCCGAATCGCTGGAGGCTTTTCTGCAGCGAGGCAAGGTGGTCGCGATCGCCGACATCGACACGCGCAAGCTGACGCGGATCCTGCGCGAGAAAGGCGCGCTCGCCGGCTGCATCATGACGGGCGAAAAGGCGGCGGCGACGGCGGCGGTGCATGCCGCGCGCAAGTTCCCCGGCCTGAAAGGCATGGACCTGGCGAAGGTCGTGTCCACCAAGCGCGTCTACCAGTGGAACGAGGGCACGAACTGGCAGATCGAGCAGGGACCCAAGGCGCGTCCGGGTCAGCGCCTGCACGTGGTCGCCTACGACTTCGGCATCAAGCGCAACATCCTGCGCTGCCTCGCCGATCACGGCTGCCGCGTCACGGTCGTGCCTGCGCAGACGCCGGCGGAGCAGGTGCTCGCGCTCAATCCCGAGGGCGTGTTCCTGTCGAACGGTCCGGGCGACCCGGAGCCGTGCACCTACGCGATCGAGGCGATCAAGCGGCTGCTCGAAACCGACATCCCGATCTTCGGCATCTGCCTCGGTCACCAGCTGCTCGGCCTGGCGAGCGACGCCAAGACCGTGAAGATGAAGTTCGGTCACCACGGCGCGAACCACCCGGTGCTCGACATTGCCAGCGGGCGCGTGCTGATCTCGTCGCAGAACCACGGCTTTGCAGTCGACGAGACCACGCTCGGCGCGAACGTGAAGGTGACGCATAAGTCGCTGTTCGACGGCTCGCTGCAGGGTATCGAGCGCACCGACCGGCCGGCCTTCAGCTTCCAGGGGCATCCCGAGGCGAGCCCGGGACCGCACGAGGTGCGCAGCTCGTTCGGCCGCTTCATCGCGCTGATTCACGACCGGCTGAATGCGCAGAGCGCAGCGCGCGAAGCCGGCAAGAAAGTGGCAGAGGGTTGACGGCGGATGCCCAAGCGAACCGACATCCAGAGCGTGCTGATCATCGGCGCCGGCCCGATCGTGATCGGTCAGGCGTGCGAGTTCGACTATTCCGGCGCGCAGGCCTGCAAGGCGCTCAAGGAGGAGGGCTATCGCGTCATCCTGGTGAACTCCAATCCCGCGACCATCATGACCGATCCCGAGATCGCGGACGCGATCTACATCGAGCCGGTCAACTGGCGCACGGTGGAGCGCATCATCGCCAAGGAGAAGCCGAACGCGCTGCTGCCGACGATGGGCGGACAGACCGCGCTCAACTGCGCGCTCGACCTGGTGCGTGAGGGCGTGCTGGAGAAGCACGGCGTCGAGCTGATCGCCGCATCGCGCGAAGCGATCGACATGGCGGAAGACCGCGAGCGCTTCCGCAACGCCATGCGCGAGATCGGCCTCGAATCGCCGCGCTCGCGCATCGCGCACAGCATGGAAGAAGCGCTGGCCGTGCAGGCCGAGATCGGCTTTCCGACGGTGATCCGCCCGTCGTTCACGCTCGGCGGCTCCGGCGGCGGGATCGCTTACAACCGCGAGGAGTTCGAGGAGATCGTCGAGCGCGGGCTCGATGCCTCGCCGACCTCCGAAGTGCTGCTCGAAGAATCGGTGCTCGGCTGGAAAGAGTACGAGATGGAGGTCGTGCGCGATCGCCACGACAACTGCATCATCATCTGCTCGATCGAGAACCTCGACCCGATGGGCGTGCACACGGGCGACTCGATCACCGTCGCGCCGGCGCAGACGCTGACGGACAAGGAATACCAGCGCATGCGCGATGCATCGATCGCCGTGCTGCGCAAGATCGGCGTCGAGTGCGGCGGCTCGAACGTGCAGTTCGCGCTGAGCCCGACCGACGGACGCATGCTGATCATCGAGATGAATCCGCGCGTCTCGCGCTCCTCCGCGCTCGCCTCGAAGGCGACCGGCTTCCCGATCGCCAAGGTCGCGGCCAAGCTCGCCGTCGGCTACACGCTCGATGAGCTGAAGAACGACATCACCGGCGGCGCGACCCCGGCGTCGTTCGAGCCGACGATCGACTATGTCGTGACCAAGATCCCGCGCTTCACGTTCGAGAAGTTCCCGGGCGCCAACGACCGCCTGACGACGCAGATGAAGTCGGTCGGCGAGGCAATGGCGATCGGCCGCACCTTCCAGGAGTCGCTGCAGAAGGCGCTGCGCAGCCTGGAAGTGGGCACCGACGGCCTGGATCCGCTGCTCAAGCTGCCGCTCGCCGAGAGCGAGCAGCTGCGGCTGCGCGAAGAGCTGCGCATGCCGGGTCCGAATCGCATCCGCTATGTCGGCGACGCATTCCGCGCCGGGATGCCGCTCGAGGAAGTGCATGCGCTGTCGCGCATCGATCCGTGGTTCCTCGCGCAGATCGAGGATCTCGTCCGCGAAGAGAACACTGTGCAGTCGCAGGGCCTCGAGGCTTTCGAGCGCGATCGCGTGCGGGCCCTCAAGCGCAAAGGCTTCTCCGACCGCCGGCTCGCGACGCTGCTCGGGATCGACGAGAACAGCGTGCGCCGCCGCCGCATCACGATGGGCATCCGGCCGGTCTACAAGCGCGTCGACACCTGCGCCGCGGAGTTCGCCACCTCGACCGCGTACATGTATTCGACCTACGACGAGGAGTGCGAGGCGGCGCCGACCGATCGCAGGAAGATCATGATCCTCGGCGGCGGACCGAACCGCATCGGGCAGGGCATCGAGTTCGATTACTGCTGCGTGCACGCCGCGCTGGCGCTGCGCGAGGCGGGATTCGAGACCATCATGGTCAACTGCAATCCCGAGACCGTCTCGACCGACTACGACACTTCCGATCGCCTGTACTTCGAGCCGCTCACGTTCGAAGACGTCATGGAGATCATCGACAAGGAGAAGCCGGCCGGCGTGATCGTGCAGTACGGCGGCCAGACGCCGCTGAAGCTGTGCCGCGCGCTCGAGGCGGCCGGCGCGCCGATCATCGGCACGACGCCGGATTCGATCGACATCGCGGAGGACCGCGAGCGCTTCCAGCAGCTGGTGCAGACGCTGGGCCTGAAGCAGCCGCCGAACTGCACCGCGCGCACCGAGGAGCAGGCGCTGTCGATGTCGAAGACGGTCGGCTTTCCGCTGATCGTCCGGCCCTCGTACGTACTCGGCGGCCGCGCGATGGAGGTCGTGTTCAACGAGGAAGATCTCAAGACCTACATGACGGACGCGGTCAAGGTGTCGAACGACAGCCCGGTGCTGCTCGACCGCTTCCTCGATCTTGCGATCGAAGTCGACGTCGATGCGATCTGCGACGGCGAGGACGTCTACATCGGCGGCATCATGGAGCACGTCGAGCAGGCAGGCGTGCACTCCGGCGATTCCGGTTGCTCGCTGCCGCCGAACAGCCTCAGCGCGGAAACGCAGACCGACCTGAAAGAGCAGACCCGCAAGCTGGCGCGCGCGCTCAAGGTCGTCGGGCTCATGAACATCCAGTTCGCGATCCAGAACGGCATCGTCTACATCCTCGAGGTGAATCCGCGCGCCTCGCGCACCGTGCCGTTCGTCTCCAAGGCGACCGGCGTGCCGCTGGCGAAAATGGCCGCGCGCGTCATGACCGGCGCCAAGCTCAAGGATCTCGGCCTGACGATCGAGCGCGTGCCGCAGTTCTTCGCGGTGAAGGAATCGGTGTTCCCGTTCGCGAAGTTCCCGGAGGCCGATCCGATCCTCGGCCCGGAGATGAAGTCGACCGGCGAAGTCATGGGCACCGGCCGCTCGTTCGGCGAAGCGTACGCCAAGGCGCAGCTGGCTTCCGGCGTGGTGCTGCCGACACGCGGCGTGTGCCTGCTCAGCGTTCGCGACCGTGACAAGCCCGCCGCAGTGCTGCTGGCGCGCCGACTGGTCGCGCAGGGCTTCGAGATCGTCGCGACCTCGGGCACGGCGCAGGCGATCATGGATGCGGGCATCGAGTGCCGGCGCGCCAACAAGGTGCGCGAAGGCCGCCCGCACATCGTCGACATGATCAAGAACGACGAGATCTCGCTGATCGTGAACACCACCGAAGGCAAGCAGGCGATCTTCGAGTCGCGCTCGATCCGCCGCGAGGCGGTGCACAAGCGCGTCACCTACTACACCACCGTTGCCGCCGGGCTCGCGACCTGCGACGCGATTGCACACATGAACGACGTGGACGTGAACCGGCTGCAGGACCTGCACCAGTCCGTCGGCACCGACACGGCAACGTTGCCGGGGCTGCCGCCGGCGCTGGCTTCGAGTGGCGCGTCATGAAACGGACCCCTCTGACACTGCAGGGCGCCGAGCGCCTGCGCAGCGAGCTGAAGCGGCTCAAGACCGAGGAGCGGCCGCGCATCATCCAGGCGATCGCCGAGGCGCGCAGTCACGGCGACCTGAGTGAGAACGCCGAGTATCACGCGGCGCGCGAGCAGCAGAGTTTTTGCGAAGGGCGCATCAAGGATATCGAAGCGCACCTGTCGAACTCGGAGATCATCGACGTCACGCGGCTGCCGGCGACCGGCAAGGTCGTGTTCGGCGCGACCATCGATCTCGAAGACCAGGAGGACGGCAACGAAGTCGTCTACCAGATCGTCGGCGACGCCGAGGCCGACATCAAGGACGGGCGGATCTCGGTGTCCTCGCCGATCGCGCGCGCACTGGTCGGCAAGTCGCAGGGCGACGTCGTCGACGTGGTGGCCCCGAGCGGCACGCGCACGTACGAGATCGTCGCCGTGAAATACGTGTGAGCAGAGTCGCCGCCGTGGTCCTGGCCCTGTGGGCCGGGAGCCTCTGGACGGTGTGCGGGGTCGCTGCGCCCGTCGCCTTCGCCGTGCTCGACGATCGTCACGCTGCCGGCCGGGTGGCGGCTGCATTGTTCAAGATCGAAACCTGGATCGGCGTGGTCTGCGCGCTGCTGCTGTTTGCAGCAGCGGTCGTACGCAAGCCGCTCGCTGCGCGCGTCGGGCCGCCTTGGCTCATCGCCGGGACTGCTGCCGCGCCGATGCTGAGCGAGTTCCTGTTGTCACCGATGATGGATGCCGCGCGCGCCGCCAACGACATGGCGCGCTTCGGTCTGCTGCACGGTATCTCGGCGGCGCTGTTCGTCGCAGCTGCGCTCGCCGCGTTGGCGCTGGTGCTGCGATTCAATCGGCCGGCAGGATGATGCGCGGCTTGTCCTTGCGGGCACGGTAGAAGACGCCGACGTTGCCGATACGCTGGACGAGCACGCTGCCGGTGCTTTGCGCGAGCTCGGCGAAGATGCTGTCGCGCTGGTCGCGATCGCCGACACGGGCGCGGATCTTCACCAGCTCGTGAGCGCCGAGCGCGGTCTCGGCCTCGGCGCTGACGGCCGGCGTCAGGCCGCCCTGGCCGATCAGCACGACGGGATCGCGCGCGTGGGCGAGGCCGCGCAGATGCTTCTTCTGTTTCTCGGTCAGGCTGTTCCGAGTCGGATTGGGTTGCATGCCTAAACGTACCAAATCGAGCCGGCGCTGGCTGCAGGAACACGAGAGCGACGTGTTCGTGAAGCGCGCCCGCGAAGCCGGCTACCGCTCGCGCGCGCTGTTCAAGCTCGAGGACATGCAGCGCAGCGACCGGATCTTGAAGCCCGGCATGAGCGTCGTCGATCTCGGCGCGGCGCCGGGCGGCTGGAGTCAATACGCGGCCAAGGTGCTGCAGGGACGCGGCCGCATCGTCGCGCTCGACATCCTGCCGATGGACGCCATCAATGGCGTCGAATTCATCCAGGGCGACTTCACGAGCGACGCTGTGCTGGAACAGTTGCTCGGCTTGCTCGGAGCGGACCGGCCGCAACTGGTCATGTCCGACATGGCGCCGAACACCACCGGGATCGCAACGGTCGACCAGGACCGCTCGATGTACCTGGCGGAGCTCGCGCTCGACTTCGCCGGCAAGGTGTTAGCGCCGGGCGGCGACTTCCTCGTGAAAGTGTTCCAGGGCAGGGACTTCCAGCCGTTCGTCCGCCAGCTGCGGGAGCGGTTCGGCACCGTGAAAGTGCGCAAGCCGCCAGCCTCGCGGCAGCGCTCCCCGGAACTTTATCTGCTGGCGCGCACCTTTAATTCAGGATGAGTGTTCCCCATGTCATGGCCATGGTCCCGGGTTCCGTACGTATTGACCAATGCAGGGAGCCGGTTATGGCAAAGCCCGACCGGGATGTAGTAGTGTCGGGACGACCCCCCTTACGGCCCACGATCCGGCCCGCCTGAGGAAAGCGCCTTTGAACGACCTAGCCAAGAACATCGTCCTGTGGATCGTGATTGCCGTGGTCGTCGCCACGGTCGTCAGCAATTTCAGCGCGCGTTCCGGCGCGGTCCAGGACATCCCGTATTCGACGTTCCTCGAGCAGGTGAAGGAGGGCGGGATCGCCGAGGTGAAGGTCAACAAGCACACCGACGTGATCAAAGGCACGCGCAGCAACGGCGAGCCGTTCATCGTCTACAGCCCGGAGACGGACAACGACGCGTTGATCGGCCTGCTGGAGAAGTCCGGCGTCAAGTTCGACGGCACGGCGCCGGAGCGGCAGTCGTTCCTGATGCAGCTGTTCATTTCCTCGTTCCCGATCCTGCTGCTGATCGCCGTGTGGGTGTACTTCATGCGCCAGATGCAGGGCGGGGCGGGCGGCCGCGGCGCCATGTCGTTCGGCAAGAGCCGCGCGCGGCTGCTCGGCGAGGACCAGGTGCAGGTGACGTTCGCCGACGTCGCCGGGGTCGACGAAGCGAAGGAAGAGGTCGTCGAGATCGTCGAGTTCCTCAAGGACCCCGGCAAGTTCCAGCGCCTCGGCGGCAAGATTCCGCGTGGCGTGCTGATGGTCGGCTCGCCCGGCACCGGCAAGACGCTGCTGGCCCGCGCCATCGCCGGCGAGGCGAAGGTGCCGTTCTTCACGATTTCCGGCTCCGACTTCGTCGAGATGTTCGTCGGCGTCGGCGCCTCGCGCGTGCGCGACATGTTCGACCAGGCCAAGAAGCACGCGCCGTGCATCATCTTCATCGATGAAATCGACGCGGTCGGCCGCCATCGCGGCGCCGGCCTGGGCGGCGGTCACGACGAGCGCGAGCAGACGCTGAACCAGCTGCTGGTCGAGATGGACGGCTTCGAAGGCACCGAAGGCGTGATCGTGATCGCCGCGACCAACCGCCCGGACGTGCTCGACCCGGCGCTGCTGCGTCCCGGCCGCTTCGATCGCCAGGTGGTCGTGCCGCTGCCGGACGTGCGCGGCCGCGAGCAGATCCTGAAAGTGCACATGCGCAAGCTGCCGCTCGCCGAAGACGTCAAGCCGCAGATCATCGCGCGCGGCACGCCGGGCTTCTCCGGCGCGGACCTCGCGAACCTGGTCAACGAAGCCGCGCTGTTCGCGGCGCGCGCCAATCGCCGCACGGTGACGATGGACGAGTTCGAGCGCGCGAAGGACAAGATCATGATGGGCGCCGAGCGGCGCTCGATGGTGATGGACGAGCAGGAGAAGCGCCTGACTGCGTATCACGAAGCCGGTCATGCGATCGTCGGCCTGTCCGTGCCCGAGCACGATCCGGTCTACAAGGTGACGATCATTCCGCGCGGCCGCGCGCTCGGCGTGACGATGTTCCTGCCCGAGACCGACCGTTACAGCATCAGCAAGCGGCGGCTCGAGAGCAAGATCGCGACGCTGTTCGGCGGACGCCTCGCGGAAGAGATCATCTTCGGCGTCGAGTCGGTGACGACCGGCGCGTCCAACGACATCGAGCGCGCGACCGAGATCGCGCGCAACATGGTCACGAAGTGGGGCCTCTCCGACAAGCTCGGCCCGCTGACGTACAGCGAGGACCAGGGCGAGGTGTTCCTTGGCCGCTCCGTGACGCAGCACAAGCAGGTCTCCGACGTCACCGCGCACGTGATCGACGAGGAAGTGCGCCGGCTGATCGACTCGAACTACGCGCGCGCCAAGCAGGTCCTCGAGACCAATCTCGACAAGCTGCACAAGATGGCCGAGGCGCTCATCAAGTACGAGACGATCGACGAATCGCAGCTCAAGGACATCATGGAAGGCCGCGATCCGAAGCCGCCGGCGGACTGGGACGAGACGCCGACGAGCCCGTCGGGCGGCGCCAAGGCGCGCGATCGCGACAAGCCCGAAGCGCCGATCGGCAAGCCGGCCAGTCAGCATTGAGAAGTGTTCGGTGATTGATCGCTAACGAAGAGCGGCCCCGGTGGCCGCTCTTCGGCTTTCATGCTTCGTTGCGGCCCTCACACGCTCGATCTCGCCACTCCCCTCGTCATGGGCGTGCTCAACGTCACGCCCGATTCGTTTTCCGACGGCGGTCGGTTCGCGGACCGGAAAGCTGCAGTGGGACACGCACTGCGAATGGTCGAGGAGGGCGCGGCGCTCATCGACGTCGGCGGCGAGTCGACGCGGCCGGGTGCGCAGGCGGTCACGGCTGAGGAAGAGATCCACCGTGTCGTTCCAGTCATCGAAGCGCTCGCAGCACGCACGAGTGTCCCCATCTCCATCGATACCAGCAAGCCCGCCGTGATGACCGCGGCGGTTCGAGCGGGTGCGACCCTGATCAACGACGTGCGCGCACTGCGCGAGCTGGGTGCTCTCGAAGCTGCTGCGGGAAGCGGAGCGGCGATCTGCCTGATGCACATGCAGGGCGAGCCGCGGACCATGCAGGCCGATCCCCGCTATGACGACGTAGTCGCCGAAGTGCGCGACTTCCTGCGCGAGCGCGCCCAGGCATGCGTGGCGGGCGGAATCGCGCCGGACCGGCTCGTGATCGACCCGGGTATCGGCTTCGGCAAACGTCTTGAGCATAATCTCGCCTTGCTGGCCCACATTCCGGCGCTCGCCGGGCTGGGCTGGCCGGTGCTGATCGGCGTATCGCGCAAGTCGATGTTCAGTGCGTTGCTGGGGCGGGCCGTCGACGAACGAGTCGCCGGAGGCGTTGCGATGGCGACAGCGGCTGTGCTCGGCGGCGCGAGAATACTGCGCACGCATGACGTCGCAGCGACAGTGGACGCAGTTAAAGTTGCAGTGGCGCTGAAAGAGGCGGGGAAGGCTGTAGGTTGTAGGCCGGAGCCAGAGGGGAACTGAATCGTGGGACGTAAATACTTCGGCACAGACGGCGTGCGCGGCCGCGTCGGCGAGCACCCACTGACGGTCGACTTCGCGCTGCGGCTGGCAAGCTCGGCAGCGCGCGTGCTGGCGCCCGAGGGCGGCACGGTGCTGGTCGGCAAGGACACGCGGCTCTCCGGCTACATGTTCGAGGCCGCGCTCGAAGCGGGCTTCGTCGCAGCCGGCGTCAATGTCATGCTGATCGGTCCGTTGCCGACGCCGGGCATCGCGTACATGACCAAGCGCTTCGAGTGCGACTTCGGCGTCGTCATCAGCGCCTCGCACAACTTGTACGACGACAACGGCATCAAGTTCTTCGACAGCGAGGGCGCCAAGCTCTCGGACGAGGTCGAAGCGCGCATCGAGCAGCATCTCGACGAGCCGCCGGTGACCAGCGTTTCCAGCAAGCTCGGGCGTGCGACGCGCGTCGACAAGTCGCGCACGCGCTACCAGGAATTCTGCATGTCCACGGTGCCGGGCCTGGACCTGACGGGCATGAAGGTCGTGATCGATTGCGCCAACGGCGCCGGCTACAAGGTCGGGCCGCGCATCCTCGCGGATCTCGGCGCGGAGATCGTGCCGATCGGCTGCTCACCGAACGGTCGCAACATCAATCTGAGCTGCGGCTCGACCGCGCCGGAACTGCTGCAGCTCACGGTGCCCGGCGTGCAGGCCCAGGCCGGCATCGCGCTCGACGGCGACGGCGATCGCCTGGTGATGGTCGATCATCTCGGCCGGTTGGTCGACGGCGACCAGCTGCTGTACATCATTGCGCGCGCGCGCCATCAGCGGAAAGCGCTGGTCGGACCGGTGGTCGGCACGGTAATGAGCAACCTCGGACTGGAGCACGCGCTGGCGAAGGAGGGCATCGAGTTCCGTCGCGCCAAGGTCGGCGATCGCTACGTGCTCGAGATGCTGAAGGAGCTGGGCGGCGTGCTCGGCGGCGAGACCTCGGGCCATCTGCTGTGCCTGGATCGAACCACGACCGGCGACGCGCTGATCAGTGCGCTGCAGGTGCTGGCGATCATGAAGGAGAGCGGCCGCAGCCTCGCGGAGCTCGCGGCGCCGATGCCGAAGTATCCGCAGGTGCTGGAGAACGTCCGGGTCGCAACGCGCATCGACCCCGCCAAGTCGCCGCAGATCCAGGAAGCCGTGGCCCGGGCCGAGGGTCGCCTCGGCCAGAGCGGCCGGATCGTGTTGCGCCCGTCGGGCACCGAACCGGTCATCCGCGTGATGGTCGAAGGAAGCGACGACAAGCTGGTGCGGGAGATCGCCAAGGAGCTGGCGGCCTCGGTCGCGCTGGCCGCCAAGGCGGCTTGAATACTCGCCGTACCGCCGCTAAGCTTCCGCGCCCTTCGCGGGGCCCAAGTAACTGACGAGCCCGTTCCTTCTGAGGTAATGCGATGCGGCGGCCGCTGATCGCCGGAAACTGGAAAATGCACGGATCGCGTGCAGAAAACGCCGAGCTGATCGAAGCGCTGCTGCTCGGGCTGCCCGCCCAGACGCCGGTCGAGATCGCCGTGTGCCCGCCCGTCGTCTACCTCTGGGAGACCGGCCGGCTGCTCAAGTCCTCGAGCATCGCGCTCGGCGCGCAGAACGTGTGCGCGGAAACCCTGGGCGCATTCACCGGCGAAGTGTCGGCGACCATGCTCAAGGACGTCGGCTGCCGCTACGTCATCGTCGGCCACTCCGAGCGTCGCGCCTTATATAAGGAAGACGACGCGCTGGTGGCGCGCAAGTTTCTCGCGGCGCAGTCGCAGGGGTTGATTCCGATCCTGTGTGTCGGCGAGACGCTCGAAGAGCGCGAGCGCGGCCAGACGATGCAAGTGGTGTCGCGGCAGCTCACCGCTGTGCTCGACCTCGCCGGCGCAGCGGCCCTGCGCAACGCGGTGCTTGCGTATGAGCCGGTGTGGGCGATCGGCACCGGCAAGAACGCCACGCCGGACCAGGCGCAGGAGGTTCACGCACACATCCGGACCGCGATTGCGGGCCGGGATGCTAAGATTGCCGCCGACGTGCGCATCCTGTACGGCGGCAGCGTCAAGGCCGCGAACGCTCACGAGCTGTTCGCGATGCCCGATGTCGACGGCGGCCTGGTCGGCGGCGCGTCGCTGAAGGCCGATGAATTCCTGAAGATCTGCGCTTCGGCCCAGAGAGATTAATTGGTCTCACTGACTCTGCCATGAACCTGTTACACACTGCGACCCTCTTTCTTCACGTCGCGATCGCTGCAGCGATCGTCGGTCTCGTGCTGCTGCAGCGGGGCAAGGGCGCCGATGCGGGCGCCGGCTTCGGCGCGGGCGCATCGGGAACCGTGTTCGGCGCGCGCGGCTCGGCCTCGTTCCTGTCTCGCATGACAGCAACGCTGGTGGCGTTGTTCTTCGCGACGAGCCTCACGCTCGCGTATCTGGGCGGACGCAAGCCCGAGGCGCCCAAGAGCGTCATCGATCGCGTCGGTGTGCCGACCACGCCGGCACCAGGCGCACCGCCTGCGCAGACGACGGCGCCCGCGCCGGCGGACCAGCCGGTCGAGGCACCCGCGCAGCAGTCGGGTGACGATCAGACGGGCCAGCCCCCGCAGCAGTGACGGCGGTGGCGCAGGATTTTGCGGTTTTATTGCATGCGGCTGTGGTGGAACTGGTAGACACGCTAGCTTGAGGGGTTAGTGGAGAAATCCGTGTCGGTTCGAGTCCGACCAGCCGCACCATTTCCTTCCTGATACAATTCGCGCCCGCCAACGGCGGTGCGAATCGAAGCTTCCAGGTCAATGCTGCAGAACTACGTTCCCATCCTGATATTCCTGGGCGTGGCCGTCGTGCTCGGCTCGCTGCTGATCGGACTGGGCTGGTTTCTCGGCCCGCGCCGTCCGGATGCGGAGAAGCTCTCCGCCTACGAGTGCGGCTTCGAGGCCTTCTCGGACTCGCGCATGAAGTTCGACGTGCGCTACTACCTGGTCGCGATCCTGTTCATCGTCTTCGATCTGGAGATCGCCTTCCTGTTTCCGTGGGCGGTCGCGCTCGGCACGATCGGCAAGGTCGGGCTGGTTGCAATGGGCATCTTCCTCGCGATCCTGGTGGTCGGCTTCGTCTACGAGTGGAAGAAAGGGGCGCTGGAATGGGACTGACCGCCCCGACTGCCGAAACGCCTGACAGCGTCGTCGCGCAACGCGGCTTCATGACCACGACGCTCGATACCGTCGTGAACTGGGCGCGCACCGGCTCGATGTGGCCCATGACCTTCGGCCTCGCGTGCTGCGCGGTCGAGATGATGCATGCAGGCGCCGCGCGCTACGACCTCGACCGCTTCGGCGTGGTGTTCCGCCCGAGCCCGCGCCAGTCGGACGTGATGATCGTCGCCGGCACGCTGGTCAACAAGATGGCGCCCGCGCTGCGCAAGGTCTACGACCAGATGCCGGAGCCGCGCTGGGTGATCTCGATGGGCTCGTGCGCCAACGGCGGCGGCTACTACCACTACTCCTATGCCGTCGTGCGCGGCTGCGATCGCATCGTGCCCGTCGACGTGTACGTTCCCGGCTGTCCGCCGACGGCCGAGGCCCTGCTCTACGGGATCCTGCAGTTGCAGAACAAGATCCGCCGCACGAGCACGATCGCCCGCTGACCCTCGCACATGAGCTCACGCACCGAGACATTGGCCTCGAGAGTTGCGGCGCGCTTCGCAGGGCAGCTGCGCGCATTGCCCGCCGTCGCCGGCGACGTCGCATTCGAAGTTGCAGCGGCCGACCTGCGCACCGTCTGCCGAGCACTGCGTGACGATGCGCAGTTCGGCTTCGAGCAGCTCATCAATCTGTCCGGCGTCGACTACCTCGACTACGGCCGCGACGAATGGAGCACGCTCGGCTCGACCGCGACCGGTTTCAGCCGCGGCGTGAATCGCATCCGCGAGACGGTCGGCGAGCAGCGGCCCGGACGCTTCGCCGTGACTTACCAGCTGCTGTCGGTTGCCAACAACTGGCGCCTGCGGCTGCGCAGCTTCGCCAGCGAAGGCGAGCCGCCGGTCATCGACTCGGTCGTCGACATCTGGGCGTCGGCGAACTGGTACGAGCGCGAGACCTTCGACCTGTACGGCATCCTGTTCAAGGATCATCCGGACCTGCGCCGCCTGCTGACCGACTACGGCTTCATCGGCCATCCGTTCCGCAAGGACTTCCCGCTGATCGGCAACGTCGAGGTGAAGTACGACGTGGCGAAGGGCCGCGTCGTGTATCAGCCGGTGAGCATCGAGCCGCGCACGCTGGTGCCGCGCGTGATCCGCGAGGACAACCGCTATGAAGGCGCGCTGAAAGACGCGCCGCCAGGCTCGGTCGGAGGGGCCTGACGTGGCCGAGATCCGCAACTTCACCCTGAACTTCGGCCCGCAGCATCCGGCCGCGCACGGCGTGCTGCGACTGGTGCTGGAGCTGGAAGGCGAAGTCATCCAGAAAGCGGACCCGCACGTCGGGCTGCTGCACCGGGCGACCGAGAAGCTGGCCGAGTCCAAGCCGTTCAACCAGTCGATCGGCTACATGGACCGGCTCGACTACGTCTCGATGATGTGCAACGAGCACGCGTACGTGATGGCGATCGAGAAGCTGCTCGGCATCGCGCCGCCGCCGCGCGCGCAGTACATCCGCACGATGTTCGACGAGATCACGCGCATCCTGAATCACCTGATGTGGCTCGGCGCGCACGGTCTCGACATCGGCGCCATGACGGTGTTCCTGTACTGCTTCCGCGAGCGCGAAGACCTGATGGACTGCTACGAGGCGGTCTCGGGCACGCGCATGCACGCGACCTACTACCGGCCGGGCGGCGTGTACCGCGACCTGCCGGACTCGATGCCGAAGTATCAGGCCTCGAAGTGGCGCACGCAGAAGGACGTCGACAAGCTCAACGAGCGGCGCACCGGCAGCATGCTCGACTTCATCTGGGACTTCACCGAGCGCTTCCCGGCGGCCGTCGACGAATACGAGACGCTGCTGACCGACAATCGCATCTGGAAACAGCGCACGGTCAACATCGGCGTAGTGACGCCGGAGCGCGCGCTGAACCTGGGCTTCACCGGCCCGATGCTGCGCGGCTCGGGCATTGCCTGGGATCTGCGCAAGAAGCAGCCGTACGAGATGTACGAGAAGATGGATTTCGACATCCCGGTCGGCGTCAACGGCGACTGCTACGACCGCTACCTGGTGCGCGTCGAGGAGATGCGGCAGTCCAACCGCATCGTCCGCCAGTGCGTCGAGTGGCTGAAGGCGAACCCCGGTCCGGTCATGAGCTCCGATCACAAGGTCGCAGCGCCGAGCCGCGAGGACATGAAGGGCGACATGGAATCGCTCATTCATCACTTCAAGCTGTTCACGGAGGGCTACTGCGTGCCCGCCGGCGAGACCTACGCCGCCGTCGAGGCGCCGAAAGGCGAGTTCGGCATCTACCTGGTGTCGGACGGCGCGAACAAGCCGTATCGCCTGCATTGCCGCGCGCCCGGTTTCCCGCATCTCGCTGCGCTCGAGGAGATGGTGAAGGGCCACCTGCTGGCGGACGTGGTGGCGGTGATCGGCACGCAGGACATCGTCTTCGGGGAAATCGACCGGTGAGCGAGACAGCCCTTTCCGAGCACGTGCGCCACGAGATCGATCAGTGGGTGGCGAAGTTTCCGCCGGATCGCAAGCGCTCCGCGGTGCTCGCCGCGCTGCGCGCCGTGCAACACGACGCCGGCTACCTGACGCGCGAGACCATGGATGCGGTCGCCGCGTACCTCGGCCTGCCGCCGATCCAGGTCTACGAGGTCGCGACCTTCTACTCGATGTTCGAGACCAAGCCGGTCGGGCGCCACTTCATCTCGGTGTGCACCAACATCAGTTGCATGCTGTGCGGCGGCGACGAGCTGCTGGCGCACGTCGAGAAGCGCCTCGGCATCAAGGTCGGCGAGAGCACCGCCGACGGGCGCTTCTACCTGAAGCGCGAAGAGGAATGTCTCGCCGCGTGCAACAACGCGCCGATGATGATGGTCGACCACGTGTACTACGAGAATCTCACGCCCGAGAAGGTCGACGAGATTCTGGATCGTCACAAGTAACTGCGATGCCGGATCATCCAAAGAATCTCGTCTGCTTCGAGCCGCTCGGCCTGGAGCGCTCGTGGACGCTGGAAACGTACCGCAAGATCGGCGGCTACGAGGCGTGGGAGAAGATCCTGCGCGAGAAGCCGGCGCCGGAGAAGATCATCGAAGAGGTGAAAGCTTCCGGGCTGCGCGGCCGCGGCGGCGCGGGCTTTCCGACCGGCATGAAGTGGAGCTTCATGCTGCCGAGCAAGGCGCCGCAGAAATACGTGGTGTGCAATTCCGACGAGAGCGAACCGGGCACCTGCCACGATCGCGACATCCTGCGCTACAACCCGCATGCGCTCATCGAAGGCATGGCGATCGGCGGTTACGCGATGGGCGGCACCGTCGGCTACAACTACATCCGCGGCGAGTTCCTCGACGAGCCGGTGCCGCGCTTCGAAGAAGCCCTGAAAGAAGCGTACAGCGCCGGGCTGCTCGGCAAGAACATCCTGGGCTCGGGCGTCGACTTCGACCTGTACACGTTCGTCGGCGCCGGCGCCTACATCTGCGGCGAAGAGACCGCGCTGCTCGAATCGCTCGAGGGCAAGCAGGGCCGGCCGCGTTTCAAGCCGCCGTTCCCCGCGAACTTCGGCCTGTACGGCAAGCCCACCACCATCAACAACACCCAGAGCTACGCTTCGGTGCCGACGATCCTGCGCAAGGGCGCGAAGTGGTTCGTCGACCTTGGGCCAGCGAATTCCGCCGGCACGATGATCTTCTCGGTGTCCGGCCACGTGGCCAGGCCGCAGAACATCGAGCTGCCGCTGGGTATTCCGTTCAAGGATCTGCTCGAGATCTGCGGCGGCGTGCGCCACGGGCGCAAGCTCAAGGCCGTGATCCCGGGCGGTGTCTCGGTGCCGGTGGTGCCGGGCGACGTGATGATGAACACGAACCTCGACTACGACTCGTGCCGCAAGTCCGGCTCGGCGCTCGGCACCGGCTCGCTGATCGTGATGGACGAGACCACCTGCATGGTGAAGACGCTGGAGCGCATCACGCGCTTCTACTTCGCCGAGTCCTGCGGCCAGTGCACGCCGTGCCGCGAAGGCACCGGCTGGATGAACCGCGTCGTGCGCCGCATCCTGGCGGGGCAGGGCCAGAAGGCCGATCTCGACATGCTGGTCGACGTCGCCAACAAGATCGAAGGTCACACGATCTGCGCCTTCGGCGACGCCTCCGCGTGGCCGGTGCAGAGCTTCATGAAGCACTTCCGCCACGAGTTCGAGTACATGATCGAGCACGGCGGCCGCAGCATCGTGACCCAGGAACGGCGGGCGGCGTGATGGCAGACGATACGGTCAACATCGAGGTCAACGGCGTGCCGATGAAGGCGCGCAAGGGCCAGATGATCATGCAGGTAACGGATGCGGGGGACGTGTACATCCCGCGCTTCTGTTACCACGACAAGCTGACGGTCGCTGCCAACTGCCGCATGTGCCTGGTGGAAGTCGAAAAGGCGCCGAAGCCGATGCCGGCCTGCGCGACGCCGGTCGCCGAGGGCATGAAGGACTTCACCAGGTCCCCGAAGGCGATCGCCGCGCAGCGCGCGACCATGGAGTTCCTGCTGATCAATCATCCGCTCGACTGCCCGATCTGCGACCAGGGCGGCGAGTGCGAGCTGCAGGACCTGGCGATGGGCTTCGGCCGCGACATCTCGCGCTACCACGAGCGCAAGCGCGTCGTGAAGGACAAGAACCTGGGTCCGCTGGTCTCGACCGACATGACCCGCTGCATCCACTGCACGCGCTGCGTGCGGTTCACGCAGGAGATCCAGGGCTTCCAGGAGCTGGGCACCGTCGGTCGCGGCGAGAACACCGAGATCGGCACCTTCATCGAGCGCAGCGTCGATCACGAGCTCTCGGCGAACATCATCGACTTGTGCCCGGTCGGCGCGCTCAACAACAAGCCGTACCGCTACCGCGCGCGGGCGTGGGAGATGACGCAGCACCCGCTGGTGTCGCCGCACGACTGCGTCGGCACGAATCTCTTTGCCCACGTGTTGCGCGGTCGCGTGATGCGCATCGTGCCGCGACCGAACGAAGCCGTGAACGAGACCTGGATCGCGGATCGCGACCGCTTCAGCTACCAGGGCATCTACAGCGAAGACCGCGTGCTCAAGCCGATGCTGCGCGACAACGGCATGTGGCAGGAGACGGATTGGGAGACCGCGCTCAACGCGGTCGCAGAGCGACTCGGCAAAGTCGTCAAGCAGCACGGCGGTGCTCAGCTCGGCGCGCTCGCGGCGCCGACTGCGACGCTGGAAGAATTTCATCTGCTGGCGCGCATTGCGCGCGGCCTCGGCAGCAGCAATCTCGATCACCGCCTGCGCCGCACCGATTTTCGCGACGAGGCGAACGATCCGCTGTATCCGGCGCTCGGCTGCACGATCGCGGAGCTGGAGCAGGTGAGCGGCGCGCTGCTCGTCGGCTCGAACCTCCGCAAGGAAGTTCCGTTGCTCGCGCATCGCTTGCGCAAGGCCGCGCTGCGCGGCGCGAGGATTTCCTTCGTCAACCCGCAGCGCTACGAGTACCTGTTCCCGGTCGCTGGCTATCTGGCAGCGAATGGCCTGGACATGTTCGGTCACCTGGTCGCGATCGCGGCCGCTGCGAGCGCGGCGAGCGGCAAGAGCGCGCCCGAGTCGATTGCCGCGCTGGTCGCCGCGGCGCAACCGACCGACGCGCATCGCGCGATTGCGCAGCAACTCGGCGACGGTGCGCGGCGGCACATCCTGCTGGGGGCGCTCGCGCAGCGCGATCCCGCCTTCGCGGACCTGCGACTTGTGGCAACTGCGCTCGCGGAGCTGACGGGCGCCACGCTCGGATATCTTCCCGACGGAGGCAATTCGGTCGCGGCGTCGCTCGCCGGCGTGCTGCCGCATCGAACGCTCGGCGGCCGGGCTGCACAGCCTGTGGGGCTGAACGTCGCAGACATGTTCGCAGGGCGCCTGAAGAGCTACCTGCTGCTCGGCGCGATCGAGCCTGCGCTCGACATCGCGTCGCCGGCAGCGCTGGAAGCGTTGAAGGCCGCGGAGTGCGTGGTCGCGCTCACGCCGTACGGAACCGCGAAGGACTTCGCGCACGTGATCCTGCCGATCGGCACGTTTGCGGAAACGTCCGGCACCTACGTCAATCTCGAAGGCCGCTGGCAGAGCGTGCCGGGTGCGGCGTCGCCGGTCGGCGAAGCGCGTCCCGCATGGAAGGTGCTGCGCGTTCTCGGCAATCTGCTGAACCTGCCGGGCTTCGATTACACCAGCTCGGACCAGATCACCGAGGAGGTGCGCAAGCAGCTGGAGGCGGCGCCGGCATTCGCATTGAAGGCGTCGGCACGCACGCTGCAATCGAAGCTGGCGCTGGGTGCTGCGGCGGGCGAGGGTGGCGCATCACGTGACGTGCCGATCTATTCCGTCGACGCACTGGTGCGCCGTTCGAGCGCGCTGCAGGCGACGGACGAAGCGCGCCGCGCGCCGCGAGGTCGCAACTCGTGAGCGGCGTACCGGAATTCGTCTCGCAGCTGCTTGCTGTGTTCCCGGTGTGGATGCAGGCAGTGATCTGGTACGGCGTGATCGCGCTGGTGCTGTTCATCACCGTGATCCTGACCATGGCGTTCCTGACGCTGGCGGAGCGGCGCGTGATCGGTTCGATCCAGGCGCGCATCGGCCCGAACCGGGTCGGACCGATGGGCATCGGCCAGCCGTTCGCCGACGTGCTGAAGCTGCTGGTGAAGGAAATCGTCATTCCGTCCAGCTCGAACAAGTTCCTGTTCGTGCTGGCGCCGCTGCTCGCACTGATCCCGGCGCTGTGCACCTGGGCCGTCATGCCGCTGTGGCCGGGCTTCACGGTCGCGAACGTCAATGCCGGACTGCTCTACATCCTGGCGCTCACCTCCACCGGCGTGTACGGCATCATCCTCGCGGGCTGGGCGGCGAACTCGAAATACGCGCTGCTCGGCGCGATGCGCGGCGCGGCGCAGATGGTCGCGTACGAGATCGCGATGGGCTTCGCGCTGGTCGGCGTCGTGATGGCGTCAGGCTCGCTGAATCTCGGCGAGATCATCGACGCGCAGCGCGGCGGCCACTTCAGCTATTTCTTCTGGTGGCTGATTCCGCTGTTCGTCGTGTACTTCATCTCCGGCCTGGCGGAGACCAATCGCGCGCCGTTCGACGTCGTCGAAGGCGAATCGGAGATCGTCGCGGGCTTCCACGTCGAGTACTCCGGCATGGCGTTCGCGGTGTTCTTCGTGGCCGAGTACGTCAACATGATCCTGATCTCGGCGCTGACCTCGGTGTTCTTCTTCGGCGGCTGGCTGTCGCCGTTCGAAGGCTGGGCGCTGCCGGGCTGGCTGGCGTGGCTCGGCGCGTCGAGCTTCATCTGGCTGTTCCTCAAGATCTCGTTCTTCCTGTTCTGCTTCCTGTGGTTCCGCGCCACGTTCCCGCGCTACCGCTACGACCAGATCATGCGGCTCGGCTGGAAAGTGTTCATTCCGGTGACGCTGGTGTGGATCACCTTCGAGGGCGTGCTCAAGTGGTACGGGCTCGGCCCGTGGTCGAAATGACATGAAGACACCCGCGAGCTTCTTCAAGACGTTCTTCCTCACCGAGCTGATCCTCGGCTTGTGGGTCACGCTGCGCCAGTTCGCCGCGCGGCCGAACATCACGGTGCAGTATCCGGAAGAGAAGACGCCGCAGTCGCCGCGGTATCGCGGCCTGCACGCGCAGCGGCGTTACCCGAACGGCCAGGAGCGCTGCATCGCCTGCAAGCTGTGCGAGGCGGTGTGTCCGGCGCTCGCGATCACCATCGAATCGGATGTCGCGGCCGACGGCACCCGGCGCACGACCCGCTACGACATCGACCTGTTCAAGTGCATCTACTGCGGCTTCTGCGAGGAAGCATGCCCGGTCGACGCCATCGTCGAGACGCGCATCCACGAGTACCACATGGAGAACCGCGGCGAGAACATCATGACCAAGGACAAGCTGCTCGCGATCGGCGAGCGCTACGAAGCGATGATCGCGGCGGACAAGGCCGCGGACGCCCGCTACCGCTAGAGCGACGCCCATGAGCATCGTCGAACTGCTGTTCTATTTCTTCTCGCTGGTGCTGGTCGCAGCAGCGGTGGGCGTCATCACGGCGCGCAATCCCGTGCACTGCGCGTTGTTCCTGGTGCTCGCGTTCTTCAACAGCGCCGTGATCTGGCTGCTGCTGGAGGCCGAGTTCCTCGCCATCGTGCTGATGCTCGTCTACGTCGGGGCCGTGATGGTGCTATGGCTGTTCGTAGTGATGATGCTGGACGTCAACGTCGCCAAGCTGCGCGAGGGCTTCACGCGTTACGCACCGCTCGGCATCCTGGTCGCTGCGCTGGTAGTCGTGGAGATCGGCAGCGTCGTGTGGGTCAAGAGCCTGGGTGGCGCGGCGCCCGAGGCTACGGCAAACGCTGCCGCAGCCGGCTACAGCAACACGCGCGCGCTCGGTGAGCTGCTGTACACGAAGTACCTGTATCCATTCGAGCTGGCGGCAGTGCTGCTGCTGGTTGCGATCGTCGCCGCGATCGCGCTCACCATGCGACATCGGGTGGGCATGAAGGCGCAGGACATCGCCGGCCAGGTGTCGGTGCGCGCCAGGGACCGCATCCGTGTCGTCAAGATGCCGGCGGAGACCGAGCGATGATCCCGCTGCACAGCGTACTGCTGCTCGCCGGGCTGCTGTTCGCCCTGAGCGTCGCCGGGATTTTCCTGAACCGCAAGAACGTCATCCTGCTGCTGATGTGCATCGAGCTGATGCTGCTCGCGGTGAACTTCAACTTCGTCGCGTTCGCGCACCAGCTCGGCGATCTGCACGGACAGATCTTCGTGTTCTTCATCATGACGGTCGCGGCCGCGGAGTCGGCGATCGGCCTGGCGATCCTGGTCGTGCTGTTCCGCGAGCGGCGCAGCATCGACGTCGAAGAGCTGGATACGATGAAAGGATGAGCATGATCCAGGACAACGTACTGATCACGATCGTGCTCGCACCGCTCCTGGCGGCGATCGTCGCCGGCCTGGCCGGCCGCGTCGTCGGTCGCATCGGCGCACATAGCGTGACGATTGCCGGCGTGGCGCTGTCGTTCGCGCTTTCGGTGTACGTCCTCAAGCAGCTGCTCGACGGCGCGCCGGCGTTCGACGGCAGCGTCTATACGTGGCTGGTCAGCGACGGCATCCGCATGGAAGTCGGCTTCCTGATCGATCGGCTGTCCGCGCTCATGATGGTGGTCGTGACGTTCGTGTCGCTGTGCGTGCACGTCTACACCATCGGCTACATGCACGACGATCCCGGCTACCAGCGCTTCTTCTCGTACATCTCGCTGTTCACCTTCTCGATGCTGATGCTGGTGATGTCCAACAACTTCCTGCAGCTGTTCTTCGGCTGGGAAGCGGTCGGCGTCGTGTCCTACCTGCTGATCGGCTTCTGGTACACGCGCCCGTCGGCGATCTTCGCGAACCTCAAGGCGTTCCTGGTGAACCGCGTCGGCGATTTCGGCTTCGTGCTCGGCATCGCGGGCGTCGTCTACTACACGGGCTCGCTCGACTACTCCACCGTGTTCGGAGCGCGCGAAGTGATCGCCGCGGACACGCTGCAGATCTTCCCCGGCGTCGACTGGCATGCGATGACGGTCGTGTGCATCTGCCTGTTCGTCGGCGCGATGGGCAAGTCGGCGCAGGTGCCGCTGCACGTGTGGCTGCCGGACTCGATGGAAGGCCCGACGCCGATCTCGGCGCTGATCCACGCCGCGACGATGGTGACCGCGGGCATCTTCATGGTGGCGCGCATGTCGCCGCTGTTCGAGCTGTCGGAGACGGCGCTCAACTTCGTGCTGTTCATCGGCGCGACCACCGCGTTCTTCATGGGTTTACTCGGCATCGTCAACAACGACATCAAACGCGTGGTCGCATATTCGACGCTCTCGCAGCTCGGCTACATGACGGTGGGCCTCGGCGTCTCGGCGTATTCCGGTGCGATCTTCCACCTGATGACGCACGCGTTCTTCAAGGCGCTGCTGTTCCTCGCGGCCGGCTCGGTGATCATCGGCATGCATCACGAGCAGGACATGCGCAAGATGGGCGGGCTGAAGAAGTACATGCCGATCACCTACTGGACCGCGCTCATCGGCACAGTGGCGCTGATCGCGGTGCCGGGCACGTCCGGCTTCTTCTCCAAGGACGCACTCATCGACGCCGTGCACGAGTCGCATCTGCAGATGGCGCCGTACGCCTACTGGTGCGTGCTGCTGGGAGTGTTCGTCACGGCGTTCTACAGCTTCCGCCTGGTGTTCATGACGTTCCACGGCGAGGAGCGCTTTCATGCGGACGAGCACCACCAGCCGCACGAGAGTCCGTGGGTGGTCACGGTGCCGCTGATCCTGCTGGCGATCCCGTCGCTGCTGATCGGCTGGCTCACGATTCAGCCGGTGCTGTTCGGCGACTACTTCGGCGGCGCGATTTCGGTGCTGCCGGCGCACGACGTCCTCGGTCACATGAAAGAGGAATTCCACGGTCCGGCGCGGTTCGTGCTCGAGGCATTCATGCACGCACCGGTGTATCTGGCGGCGCTGGGTGTGCTCGCCGCGTGGTACCTCTACATCAAGCGGCCGGACCTGCCGGGCCAGATCGCGACCCGCCTCTCGGCGCTCTACAAGCTGCTCGCGAACAAGTTCTATTTCGACGAGATCTACCAGGCGGTGTTCGCCGGTGGCAGCCGCGGTGTCGGTACTGCGCTGTGGCGCGTCGGCGACGTCGCGCTGATCGACGGCGCCATGGTGAACGGTTCCGCGCGCGTGGTCGGTTGGTTGTCGGGCCTGCTGCGCCACCTGCAATCGGGCTACCTCTATCACTACGCCTTCGCGATGATCATCGGGTTGTCCGCGCTGCTGGCGTGGTACGTGCTGCGGTAACAAGAATCGAACCCTATGCTGGACTGGCCGATACTCAGCGTACTCATCTGGCTGCCGATCGCCGGCGGCGTTGTCATGCTCGCGCTCGGCGAGCGCGGCGTCGTGCTCGGCCGCTGGGTCGCGCTGCTCACGACCGCAGCGACGTTCGGCATCTCCACGCTCCTGTGGGTGCATTTCGACAGCAGCACGGCGCTGATGCAGTTCACCGAGGAGCGCACCTGGATCGACATCCCGGGCACGCTGGTCTCGACGTACTCGCTCGGCATCGACGGCATCGCGATGCCGCTGATCCTGCTGACGACCTTCATCACGCCGCTGGTCGTGATCGCCAGCTGGACCGTGATCGAGAAGAAGCCGGCGCAGTACTACGCTGCGTTCCTGATTCTCGAAGGCCTGATGATCGGCGTGTTCGCGGCGCTCGACGCGCTGCTGTTCTACGTGCTGTGGGAAGCAATGCTGATCCCGATGTTCATCATCATCGGCATCTGGGGCGGCCCGCGGCGCGTGTATGCGACGGTCAAGTTCTTCCTGTACACGTTCCTCGGCTCGGTGCTGATGCTGGTGTCGCTGATCTATCTGTACCAGCAGACCTGCGACGCCGGGCAGTGCAGCTACCTGATCGCCGATTTCCAGCGGCTGCCGCTCGACCTGAACGAGCAGATCCTGATCTTCATCGCGTTCCTGGTGGCGTTCGCGGTCAAGGTGCCGATGTGGCCGGTGCACACCTGGCTGCCGGACGCGCACGTCGAGGCGCCGACCGGCGGCTCGGTGATCCTGGCGGCGATCATGCTGAAGATGGGCGGCTACGGCTTCCTGCGATTTTCCCTGCCCATCACACCGGATGCTGCAGACACGCTCGACTGGCTGGTGATCTCGCTGTCCTTGATCGCGGTCGTGTACATCGGCTTCGTCGCGCTCGTGCAGCAGGACATGAAGAAGCTGATTGCATACTCCTCGATCGCCCACATGGGCTTCGTCACGCTCGGCTGCTTCCTGGCGTTCGGGCTGCGCGACACCCGGGGCGGGGACGTGACCGGCGCGGCGATGGGCATCGACGGCGCCATGGTGCAGATGATCTCGCACGGCCTGATCTCCGGCGCGCTGTTCTTCTGCGTCGGCGTGCTGTACGACCGCGTGCATAGCCGCGAGATCAACGCCTACGGCGGCGTCGTCAACACCATGCCGATCTTCGCGACGTTCGCAGTGTTGTTCGCGCTCGCGAATTCCGGTCTGCCCGCGACCTCGGGCTTCGTCGGCGAATTCCTGGTGATCATCGCCAGCTTCCGCGCCGATTTCTGGTACGCGTTCCTGGCAGGCCTGACGCTGATCCTCGGCGCGGCCTACACGTTGTGGATGGTGAAGCGCGTGATCTTCGGCGCGGTCGCCAACGAGCACGTCGCCGCGCTCAGCGACGTGAACGTGCGCGAGTTCGTCGTGCTCGGCGTGCTGGCGCTCGCGGTGCTCGCGCTCGGCCTGTGGCCGGCGCCGCTGCTGGAAGTCATGCGGCCGACGGTCGAGAACCTGGTGCAGCAGATCACGGCGTCGAAACTATGAGCAGCTGGGCGGAAATGGGCGGGCAGGTCGCGGCGGCGGAGATCTTCGTGCTCGCGGCCGTGTGCGTCATCCTGGTCGTCGACGTGTTCCTGACCGAACGCTCGCGCTGGGTCACGTACGTGCTGTCGCTGCTGACGCTCGCCGGCGCCGCGTACATGACGGTGCGTTACGGCGTGCAGTCCCGGGTCACGGCGCTCGACGGGATGTTCATCGCCGATCCGATGGGCGACGTGCTCAAGCTGTTCTCCTACGGCACGGTCGCGGTCTCGTTTCT